>CAYMVV010000048.1:8669-44463 GCA_964393885.1 uncultured Granulosicoccaceae bacterium
TCGCCTGATCTATTTTGCCAACGCCCTCGGCGTTGAGTTCGGCCAGTTGTTCCCACGACTGAATACCAAAGTCATTCAGGGTTTTTTCCAGCACCGGGCCAATGCCATTAATCTTTTTAAGATCATCGCGATGTGAAGAACCGGGTGTACCAAAGTGGGTCGTACCTGAGCGCCAATCTTCAGTTTCGACTGGCTTGGCCGTGGTCTGCTTTTTGTGTTTCTTTGACTTCTTGTCCGGTGCGACATGACCATTGGCCATGATTTCCTGAGCTTGCATGACCCATTCATCGCGCTTGATTCGGCCTGGAAATTCAGCCAGTGCAGCATCCACCTTTTGCACTTCTTCATCTGTTAGCACAGCCAGCTGCTCCCAGGACTGTATATCAAAGCTGTTCAGGAGCTTTTCCATCTTGGCTCCGATTCCGTTTATGACTTTAAGATCATCTTTGTGGTCACTTCCCGGAGTACCCAGTTTG
Organism: uncultured Granulosicoccaceae bacterium; assembly: GCA_964393885.1. Classification (GTDB taxonomy): domain Bacteria; phylum Pseudomonadota; class Gammaproteobacteria; order Granulosicoccales; family Granulosicoccaceae. The sequence continues at coordinate 9,146 of CAYMVV010000048.1, forward strand.
GTTATACCCTTCTTCCAATGGCCGGTATCCCGCCAGTTTCCAGTAGTGTGGGCAGGACTGTCTTGTTCCTGTCGCAGTCCCTGATCCTGTTGTAGCCCCTGATCATCCTGTTGTACTCCCTGATCCTGTTCACCTGCTTCAGCTAGCCGCCGCTCCAGATCGGTGATTGTTTGATCGCGTTTTTCAATGTCTGCTTTCAACGCCAGAACATCATTAGATGAGTTCGAGTCTTGAGCCTGTTCCAGTTCTTCCGACCGTTTTTTACAGGCCTCGAGCTGATGCTCCAGATCCATAATGCGCGCACGATGTTGTTCACTGTCCGCTGCTTTGTTGGAGGCCTCTTCGAGTTGCGCTTCGAGCGCATTGGTTCTTGTGCGAGAGTTCTCAAGATCCGCAGAATGTGAATGTGCCTCTGTCAGCTGACTTGTGAGCTCGCTCTTCTCGGCACGAAGCCTCTTCAACTCTGCCAGTTCGGTGTTCGATAGTTCAGCTTGTTCACCATGCTGCGAAGCCTTCGCTTCCAGTTCAGCAACTCGCGCTTTTGCGTTTGCAAGCTCGTTGCTTTGCTCGTCGCTTTGGGCGCGGGCGTCGTTAACCTGTTTCGTCAGATCTGCTGTCTGACTTTTAAGCTTCTCGACTTCCTCGTCTTTCTCACTGGCCTGCTTTAATTGCTCTTCAAGCTCCGCGACCAGCCCTTCGGAAGCCGCCACGGTGGCCTCCGCAGCTCGCAATTGAGCTTCGAGTCGCCCAACCTTTGCCGTCGCATTTTCAGACTCACTTGCCTTGCTGTTTGCGGCTGCCAGCTGCTCTCGCAAGCTTATTATCTCGGACTGCGTTTTACCAAAGTCTCCCAGTTGCATTGTCGCCGAATTCAACCGGGTTTCGAGGTCGTTTGCGTGTAACTGGAACTTTTCAGTCGCTGCGAGCTTTTCGTTCGCGGCGTTTAAACTTCTTTCAAGCTCCGCGCTCTGTGATTTACTTCTCTCTAATTCTTCAATACGGGTATTGGCATCGCCCAGTTGAGCTGCCAATTCAATATTGCGGCTGCGTACGCTGTCCAGTTCGCTATCACTGTGCGCAGCATTTGCTACCTGCGCTTGCAGATTGGTAATCGAAGACTTCGATTCTTCCAGCTGGGCTCTTAGCTCGGTCGCCGCTACCGCCTCGTTTTTGAGTTCGACATTTCTCGCGATGGAATTAGTTAGCTCCACATTTTTGTTGTCTAGATTAGCCCCCATCTTTTTCATCATGGTAGACAGACGAGAGTTCTCCTGCACTGTTTCATCGTGCTTTGCGCGAATAGATTCGAGATTTTCTGTCGCCGCATTGGCTGCATCGGTATGAGTATTCCATTCACTGGCCGTGATGCGACGGCGACGCCATCGCCACAACAACCAGCCCGTGATTAGTCCCAGGATAAACGTTAGTAAAAGCGGAAGTATAACTTCGAACAATGCCCAGATCATGGTTATTGCTCCTCCTATTTTGCTACATATAGTTATGAATACTTGTCAGAGTATTTACAAAAGTGCGGCCTTAAATCAAAAATTTTCGACGGCATTAAACTCGACTCGTCGATTTTGCTGCCGTCCGGCAGCGGTGCTGTTGTCGCCAATAGGTTGTGACTCTCCCAAACCAATAGCACGCAATCGCGCGACATCCACGCCTTTTGCAGCCAGATAGGACAGCACAGCTGAAGCGCGACGTGCGGATAAATCCTGATTGTCAGCTGCCGGACCAATAGAGTCGGTATGACCGGATACCGTAATGCGCGGACGCTCATATTGTCCTATCGCGTCGACCACCTTATCCAACGCTTCGGTCGCCTTGACATTAAGCTCGTCCGAGTTGGTGGCAAAGACTACGTTTTCGCGGATCTCGCTTGCCAAAACGTCGAACTCTTCTTGCAGCAAGCTCAATTCATTATCGATACTGAGTACGGTAATTTCACTGTCTACTGTCAGGCTTTCATCTGTCCCGCTCTGCAGTGTTTGCTCGACGTTCCTCATTGCGGTGTCGTTTTTAGCGACGCCCCGTAAATAAAGGCCGGATGCATTGAGCCTGCTCTCTGCCGATCGCAAGCCGTCATATTGGCGCAACGTTTCGCTCAGCAATGCGATTCTCGCATCACTCTCAGGGTTTTCGCTATTTGGTTGCAGCACCAGAAGATTGTTGGACACGTTGTTTTCACCGACTGATTCAGCTGCCGCAGCAAACAGGGATTGGCTCTGTGAGTCGCTTATCACTTCACCGTACAAAACAATCTGCTGACCCTGGTAGTAGGTAAACATATCGACTTCTAACGAGGGTTCTATTGCAGATACTGTTACCTGGTTATCACTTGCTGTCGCTACGATGGGATCGAGTTGTGTTTTCGCGCTGGTGTCTATCGCATCAATATTGCCACTGAATTTTTCGTCACCAAGTGCGAGCTCTGCAGCACTGATTCCGTCGCCCAGCTGTGGTAGCACCTGTGCCAATCGATCTATTTGTGCCTTTGGGTCAGGTGCTGACGGCTTGAGGCCAAGCACGCTGAGTTTGTTGACCACGTTATCCTCACCCACTGCCAGTGCAGCAGCGGTCAATAATGTACTGGCGTGTTCCTGATCAGGGACAGAACCGGACAAAGTGATTGACTGTCCGTCAGAGATAGCCGTGACAGATATCTCGCCAGTCGGTTCGACGACAACTTGCTCCGGATCTGGCTTTGGTGGTGGCTCTGGAGCAGGTGCTACGCTTGCCATCACCGTGGCCAGACGAATATCTTCATTGCCGGCTCCGGTACTTTCTTCGAGTATTCTCTCTACCTCATCGATGGTGACACCGTGAGGAAGCTCTCCGGCCACTGCGATATTCCGATAGTCCGCATCGAAAGTGAGACCGGAGGGATCAACCCCGGCCGTTTTGAGAATCTCGGGCGCCGCCGCCTGAACCTGGCCCTCAATGTGTCGAATTCCCCACCATGCACTGAGTGCCCCTGCGATCAATGCGAGAGGTAAAAACCACCAACCCCACTTCGGGAACCACGGACGTGGCATTTTTCCAGCTCGGGTTCCCTCCAGTAACGCAGTCCGGGTCCAACCGGATGCACTGGTATTGGCTCCGGTAATGGCTACGGCATTGTTACTGACACTGTGGGCGGTAACGCTGGATGTCGGCTTCACATTTGTGTCCACTACCGGGCGATGTACATCCTGGGAGCCAGCGTGGCCAGCTAATTCGTCTGCATCGATCAATACAACGGAATCCGCGCTTTTGCGAGATTGATTGTATTTCTGATCGGTGTTCATTCCATCAACACGGTTCTGGTTCTCGTTTTTATTATCTTTAACAGTCCCAGCGTTTTTTTTAGGGTTCGTTCCCTTGTTTTTACGCGCCATTTTCACTCCTGTCGACCCAGAGCCATGAAAGACTCGAAGCCCGTCAATCGTTTTTTCTATCCAGGGCAATTTGAATTACAAACACTACAAATGAGTCAGGCAACCAAACCGATCGGATTAGCATTAAAATAAATTAGATCTAACCTGTGTTTTCGAAAAATACTTTGGCGTTCGGTTAAATCAGGGCTTAACCCCTGTCTGTGAGCTATTGCTGTCGAGTTTGATTTCTAGTTAAGCCTTCAAGCCAAATAACAAGCTCCCATTCGCAGTGCCTAAACACCATACTACCTAGTTTGTGGCAGCATCTGGCTTTGATCAAGTTGAACAATGTTATATTTTTCGCGTCTACGATGCTGTGATCAATTTGTCTCCAATGCCATGATTATTAACATTGGATAGTCGCGACGCATAAATGGTGAAATACGTACCAGTTTGGAACGCAAGGCAGGCCGATTGGCCGTATGACGGTGGCTTCCTATATTCTTTGCTGCGCAAGTATTGATTTTCGTACAATCGATCGGTTTGTGTGTCAGATGTCCGGGTAACGATTAAGGAAAACGGTTTGAGCTGACGCTTATACAGAGGAAAGTGCGGCAACTCGACGAATCTAGCGCCTGTATTGTACGTGGCTCTTATAACTGAGTTTCAAAAGCATGTGTATTCGATTGTAAAATACTTCGATACAATTGAATATAACAGTGGCTTCCTCACGCCATGATTTGAATTGGGACCGGTATTTTAACTCTTTCTTGATCGATGCAAGGAAACTCTCAGCTGCGGCGGTATCCCAATATTAGCTTTTGCGACTCACCCTAATTTTTCTATCACTTTCGGACAACGCTTTTTTGTAGTCTATGGCGGTATAACTAGAGGCTCTGTCGAAGTGATGAGATAGACCGTTCGATGGCTTGTGATTACTCAGAGCTATATCTAATGTACTCAATGTCAGTGTGGTTCGTTGCTATCACCCATCGACCAGCCCACCTCCCATCGACCAGCACACCACCCATCGACCAGCTCACCACCCATCGACCACCCCACCACCCATCGATTGTACAAGTTAATCATTGGGGAGGGTAAAACCAGGCCCCAATGCGATCACGATTTAGTTGCCTCGAACAATCGAACAATCTGTTAAGGCGCCCTGGCGTAGTTCTCAGATAGGAGTTGAGCCTCGTAATGGGAGTATTTTTTTAGCCAATAGGGCAATATAAGTTGCACACTTTGATCAGTGTTGCGTTTCCTACTTATTAATGGAGATAAAGATGACTGGGCAAAAAGGCGGATGCCTATGCGGAAAAATTCGACGGTCTGTTGTTTGTCAAAGGCGGAACGATCGGTGATACCTCCGGACTTACTGTAGGTTCTGAAATTTGGTGTGAATCAAAAGCGGACTGGGCTATTCTGGCTGACGATGTGGCTAAATATCCAGGCAACCCTCCTGCTGACTGGCTCAATTGGCGTGTTGCAGGTGTCGTGTTCCAGATGGTATAGAACTTCATTATCACAGGGCAGAGTAGGGGTTCCGGTCTGAGTAACAGGTATCGCGATAAACCGTGATAGTCCCAGTTCCAGAAAGAATCTCCAGAAAGATAATCAAGGTTAGATTTCGACCTGGCAGCGAATCTATTCTAACAGACGCAAATTTTGCGTCTCCACCTGACTGAACAATCGCTACAAGTTTTCTTCTGAGCAGTTATTGCCGGGGTACTAAAATAGAGGTGACAGAGTACCCGAAGGCCGCTCTTTGAGCGGCCTTTTTTATTTGTAGCGCCTTACGCACCTCAATGGATGCGTAGCATCGGCACTCCCTGTCAGCTCATGCAATGCTTGAATCGATATTGATCTTGACCGGTTCTTTCTTGGATTTCGCTGCCTTTACGTTGTTCGACCTGTCTTTTTCCGCAACCTTAGCCGCGTTATCGCCAAGATATTCTTGTTTAAAGAACCGAACACCGAGTTCAGCGTCGAGGCCGATAATCTCACCTGGATTAAGCGACATTAAAAAGTCCACTGCGGGCTTATCTAATAGCTGACCAGGGACAAGAATTGGAAACCCCGGGGGGACCGGGATGATATAAGTTGCCGCTACCGCCGGCTCTTTCTTGTCGAGTAATTCTTGTAGTTCGTTGAGTTGACAGTGGTAGACGTTATCCGGTTCATAGCCTTCAAAGTAGGACTGTCTTATCTGTCCCAGCTGGCGACACTTTGAAGTTGCGAATTTCGGATGGAAGCTACTGAAATCAGGTAGTGGTTGAGGTCGAGTGACCCGCTCACGTCTCGCTCTAAATTTCAGACATTGCTCCGTGGAGAAATCGCGATCATTGTCGGCAAATTCCTTCGCCATGCGAATCAGGGATTCGATGAGATAGGCAACAGAGCTGCGCGTTGTGCCGATGTTCGTCATGATGCAAATACTGTTAAGTCCTGTTTTATTGACTTGTATATTGCATCGTTTAGCCAGATATTCGGTGCGGAATGTAAATCCGTCGACTCCTGTCTGCCCGATATATACGGTGATACGGCATGGATCCAGAACGAAGTCATCGGTTGACCACGCAGAGGTTATCCCCTGAGCATCTTTATCCGGATCGACTTCTGCAACGTTTGAGTTTCGATACTCTTCCGGTATGAGATCTTCCGGGCCGAGTGCGTAGAAATAGCTGTTGAGGCTTGGGTGGCTATTGATGGCATTTCTGATAATTAAAGCCATTTCAATACTGCGTTGTACCAGTTCATAGCCTTCCAGGTGAACTTGGCGTCGGGCCACATCAAGTGACGCCAGTATCTGATAGTTTGGCGATGTCGTGGTGTGTGTAAGATACGCTTTGTGGAATTGGTCGCTATTTTTTTTATTAAAATCCTCATCCCAAATATGGATCATCGACCCTTGCCTGAAAGAGGACAGCGTTTTATGTGTCGATTGCGTTGAATAAACTCGCAAACGAGCCTTGTTTGGATCAGCTAATAACGGGTGCTCGATCCAGGCGTCGTCCGGCTTGGGATGCTTGGACAGAAATTCCGTCTTGTAGTGCTTGTAGTGTTCTCGGTACTCGTCTGAATCAAATTTCTGCCTGAGCCTGTCTGCAACATGCATGGCGGTTCGTTGCCTGTAGCTTGGCACAAAGCGAGCAAAAGCGAACCAGGCCTCGTCCCACAAAAATACCACGTCTGGTATTATTGCGAGGATCTCTTCCATATATTTTTCAACGTTATATGCCAGCCCGTCGAAAGTGCAGTTAGTGAGCGTAATCAACTTGACTCGGTCAAGAAGCCCCTGTGCATCCAGTTCGATAAGTGCTTTTTTAATTTGTTTCAAAGGCACCGCCCCGGCTACTGAGTACTTGTCCAGGCTATAGCCTGTGAGGTAGTACGGGCTAGCGCCGGTTACCAGGAGAGCCATGTGGTGAGACTCATGAGCCGACCGGTCCATGAGTACGATATCGCCGTCTTTTGTGAGCGCCTGATGGACGACTTTGTTACTCACGGACGTACCTGCAGTAACAAAATAAGTTTCTTTTGAACCAAAACAAATTTGTGCTTTGATTTGTGCTTGTTTAAGCGTGCCCGTGGGCTGAAGCAACGAGTCAAGACCGCCGGTGGTGGCCGAACTTTCAGCTAGAAAAATATCGCTGCCGTAAAATTCATGAAAATCCTTCATCCACGGTGACCTGAAAACCGAGTTGCCTCGCGACACTGGTAATGCGTGAAATGCACCGACCGGTTCGCGGCTATAGGTTTTCAAGGCGTCAAAGAACGGGGTTTTATAACGTCGTCCAACAGCCTTCTGGATGCTCAAGTGCAGTTCGCTTGTATTCTCGTAATAGTGGAACAAGCGTGAAAAGTAATTGGAAGTGCCAGCCAGTTTCGTGGGTGAAACAGTCGTGGAAAGAAAAAGGTCCAGTTCCGGTCGTATATCCCGTATGAATTTCCCGAGCATTAAAGCAGGATTATCATCGGGACAGATCGCAGACTCGAGGGCCTTTAATGCCGGTTGATTAACGAGTTGGTCGAACAGCTTTCCTGAACCGATAGAAAATTCGTCTTGTACAATGACGCTCTGAATATCGTAGTTCATAAGAATGGCAACCAACGCCTCAGCCAGAGTTGATACCACTACGACTTTATAGACGAATTCATCTTGATCTGACGCCCATTTACCCAGAGTTTTAGAGAAATAATCATCGGTAGCCGAGGCTGAACTGCTTACGACGAGGACCTCAAAGTAGTGGACGTCTTCCGATGCGTGGCCACGCGCCTCTTCAATCGCTACCCTGCGATATTCCCTGCTGTCTATAAGATGGGATATGTTTTTTACCTCACAATAGAACTCCTCGAAGTTTTCCTCGTCGAGTAATTTGTACAGGTTTGAGAATCTCCTGCAGCCGGGAAAAGCCCAAAGGGTCTCCAGCCTGGACAAGTTTCGCAACGTGTCAAATGCTGTGGTGTGCGCCTTTTTAATCACGGAGGCGTTTCGCGATTTATCCGCCAGGGTCGAGCTGTGTGTCAAAAGCTCTGACCACAAGTGTTGACGCGTACCTGGGTTAAAATGGAGATTTAGATCGGTGAATTTCATGCTTATTCCTAACACCATTACAAATGAGTGGACGTCTAAAAAAGAGCGAACAATCGATGGATTGCCCTAAATAAGTTGACATGTCATTTATCTGCATGTCCATTTATAGAAAGTTCGTGCCGGTGGTCAAAATGAATTGATCGAAGAACCAATTTATCGCGTTGATAAAGCGCAATCAAAACAAAAAGATTTGCTCAACTGTGTCTGGTCGCAGGCTTTGGATTTTATAACATAATGCAGCCGTGGTTGCTCATCAGATTACCGGGCCAGTACGCTTTTTCGGTCAAAAAAAATTAAGCCTGCTGTTTCAGGTGATGGAGTTTTAAATCACATTTCTAACAAAACAACAACTGTCTCAGAGTTAATACCGGCAATAAAGTTCAGGACAAATAGAAAATCAAAGCGTCAGTCGCTGTTCGGCGACAATGAAGTGCTATCACGAATTATCGCGAATATTGCATGGCAGGTTTATTTGGCCATCAGAGATGCAGGCGGCTGTTTTACACCGGGGTGACTAAATAAAACGTCGGGCTATCTGACCAAACGCTGTGGCGATTCTTTGAACTCTTTCGCCTGCAATCGATTGTTGACTCGTTGTTTTCGTAGGAGTAAGGTTTTCGTTTCGTTTTCAGTAATTTTCCAGCGGGTTTTAGGCATGAGGTTTTAGGCATGAAAAGAACAGATCTAGACAGTCATTCAACATTATCGGATAACTACACCCGTCTTCGACTCGCTGGCGCCAGTGTTATGTCCGAAGAAGTTTCCGATGAGCTTGTAGCGGTTACAAGGAAGGATGGCTTTTCTCTGGAGGAAATTGAAGACGGAAAAAAAATTCAAGCCAATCTTTCAAAGAACACGGATCCCGAGTCTGAGGCATTCTTCGGAATTCTGGAGAGAATTACAGAAGGACACCGCGATGAGCTGTATCAAAACTCGATGATTGGTTTGTCGGAAAGGAGGCGAAACCAGTTGCCCAGCCTGGGCTGGGTTGACAACTACACTCCCTCACCCGACCTGATAGAACGCTACCAGTCCAAGGTGCTGGATCTGCAGAAAAACTTGTCCACCAATCCCAATATGGAGAACAGGAAAGGGAGGGTATTTCACCAAAAGCAGACGCTGGGGTTTGCGGCCAAACTGACGGTGAAGGCAGACCTTCCCTCGCACGCTCGAATAGGTCCTTTTACAACGCCCGGAGATTACAAAGCTGTTGTTCGCTTCTCTAACGGGCAAGGGGTTCCGTTTAGAGATAAGAACCCGGATGTTCGTGCAATATCAATCAAGAGTTTTCCAAACAAACGTGAAACAGATCTCCTGATGACCAGCGGCCCTGGATTGCTGGCCAGGGACATAGAGGAGTTTATTCGTCTTGCAGAAGTCATGGTGGCCGAGCAGGTGACCGGCGAAGGTTTACGAAGTTTGATCGACACCGGCGAGGAAACCATAAAACAAAGATTAGTTGATAATCAAATACACCCTTATGAAGCGAGCAGAATGGCGCAACTTATCACCGGTCGAGTCGTACCGGTCCCGCCGAGCCCGGCAGGGCTCCAGTTTTGGAGCTCAATCGTTCGGGCGGGAGACTTCGTTTTCAAGCCAACGCTCGTTCCTTCCGCAAACAACGGTACATCAGAACTGACTGGTGACCCTGATGACCCTGATTGCATACGCAATGATCTTCTGTCGAGAATCCAGAAAGGCGGTCTTAACTACACTCTGCGATTGTTATTTTTTACCGACGATTACGTCACTCCAATTAACGACGCAACAAGCGCGTGGGACGCCTCGCCCTGCCAGGTTGATGTAGCAGATCTGGAAATAGTGGAGACGAGTTCAACAACCGGTCCAACAGAGGAGCAGATACAACAGATGCCTTTCAACCCTAACAATGGTTTTGACGGGGTTGCCATTACCAAAGCCAGAGACGAAATCTACTATGCCGGGGCCAGAGGCCGTGATGCGGCACTGTTGGCGCAGTATCAATCGTTCTTTGATAAGTAGTGATCACAAAAAAGGCGGCGCTGCAGCGATCGATTCGGGAAGGTCGATATCGCTGAGAAGCGGGACTCGCAACCAGCCCAGAGGGACGAGAGGGATCGGCGCGAGAGGTAAACGCGCCCTTTTTTCCTGAAGGACTTCGAGATTTTCAATGGTGACCGATTTATGCATCTTTACGAACCAGCCGAATTCGATACCAGACGTCTGACCTGTAGGGCACGATAAAATTAGCTGCAGATTGTGGCGCGAAACTTTGCTCACGGAGTAACTCTCAGGTAACGATTGAGTGCGAACTGCACGCCCCATGTTGATGCGATACACCGGCGTGATAATGCAAACTCGTCTTAACTGCGGTCAGGACATTGGCCAGTGTCTTAGCTTTGATCTCTTTGATACAGATCGGTTGCGTTCTATCGCTGCTGTGCAGTTCGATACCTCACCTGTAGCGGACTATCAGCAGCTGTGCGGTACTGTCGCAGTATCTGACAGAGCACGTGCGATCCTCGGGCTTCAACAACGATAAGTGCCTCATACCTGCTTTGTTCTCCCTCGAATGCAGAGCTCAGCCTTCAAACAAATTTGCTAATTATGAATGATGAATTCATCATTCGGTTATACCGGTGTGAAGCGCGATCACCAGTGAAGAGCAATGATCAATTGCAGTAAATGGCAGTGACAGCAAAGAGCAAATGACAATTAACCTGAACGCTGAATTGCACAGGCGCTTGCGTGCGGAAGTGGCCGGTAATGTTTACGTCGACAGCTTTACCCGCGGCCGCTACGCCACCGACGCGTCGATCTACCAGATCATGCCTGCCGGTGTCGTGGTCCCTCGCAACCGGGAAGATATCAAAACCACAATCGAAATTGCACGTGAGTTCGAAACCCCGGTTACCGCTCGTGGTGGCGGTACATCACAGTGCGGGCAAACGGTGAATTCAGGCCTGATCATCGACAACTCCCGTCACTTTAATCAACTGCTCGAGCTGGATGTTGCCAACCGCCGCTGTCTGGTTCAGCCGGGCATTGTGCTCGATGAACTCAACCGTCTGCTCAAACCTCATGGACTGTGGTTTCCAGTCGATGTGTCTACCGCTTCACGGGCCACCATTGGCGGAATGGCGGCAAATAATTCCTGCGGTCAGCGTTCTATCCACTACGGCACGATGCGCGATAACGTGCATTCGATTGATGCGCTGGTACCGAACGGAGAGGCGATGCATTTCGGCGAGGTCAACCCGTCGGCTAGCGGTTTGGCAGGTAACCAGCAATTACTTTTTGATTCACTGTCAACGTTGGTCGCGAAAGAAACTGACAACATCAATCAACGCTTTCCCAATGTATTGCGGCGAGTAGGCGGGTATAACGTCGATGCACTGGTGCCGTCATCGAACACCGTCAACATGGCGCACTTGCTGGTGGGATCGGAAGGCACACTGGCATACTCTACTGCGCTCGAATTAAAACTGTCGCCGCTGCCGGTAGATCGAGTCCTCGGCGTGTGCCACTTCCCGAGCTTCTATCAGGCAATGGATGCCACACAACATCTTGTAGAGCTTGGCCCGCACGCGGTTGAGCTTGTTGACAGCACGATGATTCAACTCGCACGCGAAATTGACATGTATCAATCATCAGTTGAAGAATTTGTACGCGGCAATCCGGCTGCCATTCTGCTGGTGGAGTTCGCATTCGACTCGCATGACGAAAACCTCAGACAGCTGTCACTGTTGCATGAACGCATGGGCGATCTCGGGTTTAGCTGGAACGGTACAGGCCCGCACTGTGGCGGCGTGGTAGATGCGATCGATACCGGCATGCAAGCTCGCATTGGAGAGGTGAGAAAGGCCGGGCTGAATATCATGATGTCGATGAAAACAGAAGGTAAACCCGTGTCATTTGTTGAAGACTGTGCAGTCGAACTACCGGATCTTGCAGATTTTACCGCGGGACTGACTGACGTTTTTAATAAGCACGGTACCCCCGGTACCTGGTATGCCCATGCGTCAGTTGGCTGTCTGCACGTACGGCCAGTACTGAATATGAAGCTCGAAAAAGACGCTAACACGATGCGTGAGATCGCCGAAGAAGCGTTTGATCTGGTACTCAAGTACAAAGGGTCACATTCAGGAGAGCACGGTGATGGAATTTCCCGATCCGAATTCCACACCAAGATGTTTGGTGCCGACATGGTGCGCACCTTTGAATCGGTAAAGCATCTGTTTGACCCGGACAATTTGTTTAACCCGGGCAAGATCGTCAACGCACCACGGATGAACGATCGTGCGTTGTTTCGGTATCCGCCAGACTACAAAATGATAGAGATCAAACCGGCGCTTGAATGGTCACAGTGGAGTGGTGCCAATGGCGGGCTGCAGGGCGCTATTGAAATGTGCAACAACAATGGTGCCTGTCGAAAGATGAAAGGCGGCGTCATGTGCCCATCGTATCGCGTAACACAAGATGAAAAAGATGTTACCCGCGGGCGGGCCAATACACTGCGTCTGGCAATGTCAGGCCAACTAGGCGATGGTGCGATGAGCTCGACAGCAATGCAGGAGACAATGAAACTGTGCGTATCCTGTAAAGCCTGCAAGAGTGAGTGCCCGACCGGTGTCGATATGGCCAAAATGAAAATTGAAGTATTGGCGGCTCATGCACGATCCAGGGGTCATACACTGCATGAACGTCTGATTGCGCATTTGCCGCGCTATGCGCCAGTGGTGGCAAAACTGGGTCGACTGGCAAACCTGCGCAACGCATCACCGGCGCTTGCTCGAGTGTTGGAGCCATTGACCGGATTTACCGCCAGTCGGCCCTTGCCGAGCTGGTCATCATCGCCGTTTACCGATGCGCCTGATGATCAGGCGGTAACAACGGCGGGGCAGACATCCGCTAACGACAATTTGAACAAGGATGTCGTGTTGCTGGCGGACACCTTCAACACCTGGTTTGAGCCTGAAAAACTGCGTGCGGCAAGAGTGGTTCTGAAAGCCGCAGGCTACCGGGTAAATATCGCCCGCGCACCGGGTGCTCGAAAGCTGTGCTGCGGGCGCACCTACCTTGCCACTGGCATGGTGAAGCAGGCAAAGCAGGAAGCGAACAGAATGGTCAATGCGTTGCTGCCATGGGTGGAAAAGGGAGTGCCGGTCGTCGGGCTGGAACCAAGTTGCCTGTTAACCCTGCGTGATGAATACCCGGTATTGATACCTGGCAGTAACACCAATCTCGTCGCAGACAACGCCTTTATGCTGGAGGAGTTAATTATGCAGGACCACGAGCGCGGCAACCTGGGCTGGGCACTGCATGCCCCGGTAAGTCGCGTGCTGGTACACGGTCACTGCCACCAGAAAGCACTGGGTGCTTTCTCATCAGTGCAGCAGTGTCTGGACCTGATCCCTGATATGGAAGTCAAGGTTATTGAAACGAGCTGTTGTGGAATGGCCGGTGCATTTGGCTATACTCGCGATACAGCAGCAACCTCATTGCAAATGGCGGAGCTTGATTTACTCCCTACAATACGCGAAGCAGACTCGAACACGCTTATCATCGCTGACGGAACCTCATGTCGTCATCAAATAGCCGATGGTGCGGATCGCAAGGCGATACATGTCGCAGAATTGCTTGCTATGGCGCTCACCTCACCGTTGGCTGGAGAACCGACAACAGCGGACTAAAACTACGTTGCCTCTGTAGAACGGTTGCTTCTCTAGAGCGGTTACCTCTGTAAAGCCTCTATTCCTGTAGCACTATTCCGGTAGCAAGGGATAACACACAAGCAGCCGCGGGTTTCCTAACCAAATCAGGCTTCGTCCCGCAGTTCCACACGCCTGATTTTAGCCGAGATGGTTTTCGGCAGTGATTCGCGGTAAGTGATTTCACGCGGATATTTATAGGGCGCCGTAGTGGCTTTGACGAAATCCTGTATCTCTTGCGTCAATGCGTCACTCGCGCTGTAGCCTTCGCCCAACACCACAAAGGCCTTGACGATATGACCGCGCAGTTCGTCCGGCTTGCCGACTACGGCGGATTCGACTACTGCCGGATGTTCCATCAGCACGCTTTCCACTTCAAATGGACTGATGCGATAACCGGCTGAACTGATGATGTCATCTGAACGACCGACAAACCAGATATAGCCATCCGCATCGCGAGTGGCGGTGTCACCGGTGTAGTAGAAACCGTGTTTAAAGGCCGCCCGGTTGCGCTCGGTGCGGCCGTCGTAATAGCCATCGAACAAACCGGGCGGAGCCGGTTCGGTTACTTTAAGGGCGATGTGGCCGATGACATCATCAGCGACCGGCTGGCCATCGTCGTCGATGATCTGCACGTCAAAGCCGGGCACCGGCTTGCCCATCGAGCCGTGGCGCACCTCGATGCCCGGTCGATTGGCGACAATGTTAACGGTTTCTGTCTGGCCGTAGCCATCGTGAATGGTGGTGCCGGTGGCATCTTCCCAGATGCGGATTGCCTCCGGGTTGAGCGGCTCGCCCGCGCTGACGGTGTGGCGAATGGATGACAGGTCGAAGTCTGACAATTCCATTTGTGCAAACAGGCGGAACACAGTGGGTGGTGCGCAGAAAGTCGTGACGCCGAGCTTTTTAATCAGGTTCAGATGCAGGTCGGCATCGAAGCCGGTGCCGTTAAAAAGCACCATAGCGCTGCCCATGATCCATGGCCCGTAGAGCATGCCCCAGGCGGCTTTGGCCCAACCGGTGTCAGACAGTGTCCAGTGTAAGTCGTCGGGTTTGAGGTCCAGCCAGAATGCGCCGGTGGCCAGGTGCGCCAGTGCATAGCTGTAGTCGCGTGGTACAAGCTTCGGATCGGATGTTGTGCCTGATGTAAAATAGGCCATCATCAGATCATCGTTACGATTGCTGCCGGCGTCGTCGCGACTGAATGTGGTGGCGGCGTCGGCCAGAGCCTCATCGTAGCTGACCCAGCCGTCACAGGCATCGCCAACCACTATGAAATGCTTCAGCGTTGGGCAGTTGGCGCGAATGGCGTCGATTTTCTCAATGTGCTCGGCGCTGACGATTACGGTGCTCGCGTCCGCTTTCTTAACGCGATACTCGATGTCTTTTGCAGTCAGCAGATTGGTGCCGGGCATCGACACGACCCCCGCTTTTATGCAACCGATGATCACCTCATACCACTGCGGGATTCGCGGCAGAATAACAATCGCAAATTCGCCCTTGTCGATTCCCTGGTTACGCAACGCAGACGCGACCCGCGCCGAGCGCTGCTTTAGATCGGAGAAGCGGTGCTCGATGATCTCGCTGCCATCGGCGTTGACGGCGATGTAGGCCAGCTTGTCATCGTGATCGGCCTGGTAGTCAATGACATCGAATGCGAAGTTGAAGCCCGGTGGCAGCTTGATACTGCTGTTGCCCTCTGTCTGGAGCTGCGCCAGCACATTTTTCACGATGGGATTCAAGGCCTGTCCTTATGTGGTAAGTTAATGGTGGTGATGAATATTCCGCGTTGCTGTTGCGTTGATCTGCCTCGACGTGTAATACGCAATACGCGATACCCAACGAGTAACGAGCAACGAGTAAAAAATAATCAGACAGCAAATCAGGTTCGATTGATTGTACCCATGAACCGAAAACGATATCTATTCTATATCTCCCAGAACTATGGTTATGGAATTCTCAGGCCCCTGCAGCGCGTTATTCGGGAACGCGGTGACGAGGTCGCCTGGTTTCTGGAAGGTCAGGTGTCCGCCGACTATCTGCACAGCACCGAAAACAAGCTGGCCAGCCTCGATGAAGTGTTTGCCTATCGGGCAGATGCGACGATATTCCCCGGGAACATCGCTCCCACCTTTTTACCCGGTATCAATGTGGCCGTCTTTCACGGCTTTGATGCCGGAAAGCTCGACAAACGCGGGCGCAACGATCACTACAAAATAAGGAACTGTTTTGATCTGTATTGCACACAAGGGCCTGAGTCCACGAGCATGTTTGAATCCTTGTCGCCACCGCCACGAAGCTATTTTGTCACGCAGACAGGCTGGTGTGCCCTGGACGCTTTGTTCACAGACAGGCACACGGTAGATGACACTCGACCCACCCTGTTGTTTTGCTCGACGTTTTCGCGGCGACTCTCCTGTGCTGAACGATTACATGACACCGTTAAACAACTAAGCCGGACAGGCAAGTGGCGCTGGATTGTTCAATTCCACCCTAAAATGTCGCGTCAGACGGTAGAAAAATACCAGGCGCTGAGCTCTGAACATCTGACCGTGGTTGAGACAGATGATATCAACCCGCTGTTGCGCCAGGCGGACGTCATGCTGTGTGATACCTCATCAGTGATTACTATGTTTTTACTGTTAAACAAGCCGGTTGTAACGTTTAATAATATTGCACCGGACGACCACTTGTTAAACATCTCAAGCGAAAACGAGCTGGAGCTGACGCTGAGTCAGGCCTTTAGCAAACCCGCCGAGTTAATGCGGTCTATTGCGGCTTTCGGACAGAGAGTTCATCCCTATACGGATGGCCTGTCTTCTCAACGCACCCTCGACGCCATTGATGACGCGGTAGCCAGCCAGTCGCAACTGGCGGGTAAGAAACCAGACATACTACGGCAATTAAAAATGCGCAAAAAACTGCGCTATTGGCGTATATGATTTACCAGTGGGTTAATGCGCGATGATTCGTTTAAAGTAGTCAGTAAATGAATCAACGGTGCTCTGGTGCGACAGCCTGCCATTAATCACATCTGTTGCGTTGTCTGTTAAACGCTGCAGTTCATCCGGCGTTTGGTAGAGAAAGCGTATCTTGTCAGCGATCGCCGCAGGGTCTGCCAGCGGTACGATATAGCCATTTTTGTTATCTTCTATAATTTCCATCGTTCCCGCATTGGCCGCGGTAATGACCGGTGTACCATTGGCCAGTGATTCCATCACAGCCCGTGGCAGTCCCTCTCGCAACGAAGGTGCGACCATAACATCGCATGCTTTTGCGATCTGCGGTACATCCTGCCGAAACCCGGGCTGGGAAATTCTGTCTGCCATGCCGGTGCCCTGGATTTGTTGTTGAAATTCAGGCTTGTCGAATCCGTTGCCGACCAAAATCACACGCAGCTGCGGCAGATCCTTTACCTGACTGAGTGCCTCGATAAAGTACTGCATGCCTTTGTAGGGTCGATGGCTTCCGATGCACAGCACATTGAACTGGCTGCTGTCGCTGGAAAACTCTGCCAGATCGGCTGCGGCCTCGGTATACCAGGCAATGTCATGGCCTTTGTGAATGGTCGACACAAATGGTCGGATTGACTTTCTGGCGCGTGTCTTTACATGGTCTTCAACGGCCTTCGACACGCACACGATACCATTGATACGTGGATTCAAAACGCCCAGATAGTTGCTGATGTCAGTGCGGTACAGGCCTCCGGTTGTGCCTCTGTATGCGACCATTTTTGCTGACGTTCCAATACAGGCCATCGCAGCGTTTGGTATCGTTCTGGACGTTGTGGCGTAGACGGCGTCAATACGCTTGGATCGGATCAGATGGCGTAGTTGCTTTATGTGTTTCCACACCAGTTTGCTGCCATAGGGCAGGTCCTGCAAATCGATACTGGCCTCACGGTAGCGGGCAAGGTAGGCGCTTTGAGGATCAACACAGAGCGTGAGTTCATGTCCGGCTCTGGCCAGACTCAGGTAGATTTCGGCCTCGGGCCTGACACTGGAAAATGATCGTCCCTTGTCCGGTACTATCAAGAGTCTCACGAGCAAACTGCCAGGCAAAGGCATTTGCGAATGTGCGTTTTAATCATGTGATCTCTTGCTCTGCATGTTGCTTGTCGCTCTGCATCTTGCGTTAGGTGGTGTCGCTCTTAATGGTTGCTCGTATGGTAGTGGCTGAGCTTGTGACAGAGCAGGGATATTGGCTGAACACAGATTAAGACCATTAGGTGAAATTTTACAGACGAAACATCTGTTTCGCTGAGTCTGCAGTGTGAAGTATACCGCAGTGCACTAAACCCGAGTGATCACCAGAGTGATCAGCGAATTACCCTGTGCCTGCCGTCCTGTTGTGGCTGCGAGGAGCCACCAGAGTTGACCTGAATAGCAAATCTGCTATCTCTGATAACGCCTCTGATAACGCAGGTGTGTACAGCGTCGCACAGGCGTGCAAGAATTGACGATTTGACCAGCTACCCTTGGAGAATCTAATGGCAAACTGTCCCGTCTGCGACGCAGAAGTGGAAATAGCAGCAGACACTGTTGTTGGCGAGCTCATGAGTTGCGAAGACTGTGGTTGCGAGCTGGAGGTGTTGAGCCTTGAACCGGTAAAGCTCGGCGAGGCGCCCGAAGCTGAGGAGGATTGGGGCGAGTGAGTGCTTCCGGCGCTGTTGGCAGCGTAAAAAAAATCGGGCTGTTGCACTCTTTAATTCGCAAAGATGAAAAAATGCTGCTCGATGCATTTAAGCGGGCGAACGTCACACCGGTGATGATCGATGATCGCAAGCTGATCATGGATTTCAACAGTGCACCGGATGTCGATGTGTTGCTCGAACGCTCAATCAACCATTCCAGGGCATTGCATGCACTTCGATTGTTCGAAAGTGCCGGCGTTCGCTGCGTCAACACCCATGATGTAGCACGTGTGTGCGGTGACAAAATGTTAACCACCGCCGCATTGAGTGAAAACAACGTCCCTCAGCCGAGAAGCCGTGTCGCCTTCACGGAAGCATCCGCCGTTGAGGCAATTGAACAACTCGGCTATCCGGTTGTATTAAAACCTGCAGTGGGGTCCTGGGGTCGCCTTTTGTCCAAGGTTAACGACCGCGATGCCGCCGAAACCATACTGGAACACAAGACGGTGCTCGGCAGCTATCACCATTCTATTTTTTATATTCAGGAGTATGTCGCCAAGGCTGATCGTGATATCAGAAGCTTTGTTGTTGGCGATGACTGCATTGCGGCCATCTACCGAACCTCGAAGCACTGGATCACCAATACCGCTCGCGGGGCGGTCGCCAGTAAGTGCGAGGTAACCCCCGAGATTGAGAAGATTTCATTGCAGGCGGCAAAGGCGTGTGGCGGTGGTGTGGTAGCTGTTGATCTGTTTGAGACCGACGACGGCTACCTGGTCAACGAAGTTAACTACACAATGGAATTTAAAAACAGCGTCGATACTACGGGGGTCGATATCCCTGCAGAAATCGTCGGCTACGCCATTCGCGAGTCACAACGATGATTCGCGTCTCGATTGTTGGTGGTTCAGGATACGCCGGTGGCGATCTTTTGCGTGTGTTGCTGTTTCATCCGGAGGTTGAGATTTGTCAGGTTACCTCTGAGCGACATGCGGGTAAGTTTGTCGCCACAACGCACCCGAACCTTCGCAAACTGACCAAACTGAAGTTCGTTACCATCGATGAGCTGGAGCCCTGCGATGTGCTGTTTCTGGGGCTGCCGCACGGACATAGTATGCGCAGGTTGTCCGAGTTTGAAGCTCTGGCGGATACGCTGATTGACCTGTCGGCAGACTTTCGCTTAAACGATGCCGAGAGCTATCAAAAGTGGTATGGCAAGGCGCACGAGTGCCCGCAGCGATTGACCGATTTTATCTATGGCATACCCGAGTTGCATCGTCAGGCAATGAAAGGGGCAAAGCGCATAGCCAGTGCCGGCTGTAACGCCACTGCCACCATTTTGGCCCTGCATCCCTTATATCAGGCCGGTCTGGTTGACTCCGCAGTGGTGGAGGTGAAAGCCGGTTCCAGCCAGGGTGGCAACAGTGTCAGTGATGCGAGCCATCATCCGGAACGAAGCGGTGTTGTGCGTTCCTATAAGCCTACAGGGCATCGACACGTCGGTGAGATGCAGCAGGAACTCAACACAAACACGCTGCATTTTTCTGCAACGTCCATCGAAATGGTGCGCGGTATTCTGGCCACTTGTCATGTGTTTTTGAATCAGTCACTGGCTGAAAAAGATATCTGGAAACTCTATCGCGGCGCCTATGGAGATGAACCCTTTATTCGTATCGTAAAAGAGCGCAGTGGTATCCATCGCTTCCCCGAACCCAAGTTACTGGCCGGTGGCAATTACTGCGATATCGGTTTCGAAACAGACCCCCACAGTAATCGTCTCGTAGTGGTGAGTGCCATCGACAACTTAATGAAAGGTGCCGCAGGGCAGGCGGTCCAGGCATTTAATATCGCACTTGGTTTTGAAGAGACGCTTGGGCTTGAATTTCCCGGCTTGCATCCGGTCTAGCCTGCATTGTTTTAGATAGATTAGTCGCCGAGTACACTATGTGCAGAATACTGCTGGTGCGCAGCAAAATGCCTTTTGCTATTGCTGACGAACTCCGTCCCTTTGCATCGATAGCACAGCACAGCCGTGAGTATCAGGGGCATGGCTGGGGTTGTTCGTGGCTTACAGAATCTTCCGCAAACTCTGATTCTCAAACCTCTCGTTCTCAAACAAGTGGGGCTGATAACAGTGTGAGTGATACCGCTGACGGCAATAACAGCGGGGTCCCGTGGCAGCACTATCACAATATTCAGCCGGTCTGGCAGGATGATCTGACGCAGTTTGCAAGCACAACAACACTGCTGGTGCATGCCAGAAGTGCGTTCCGCGATGAAGGCATTGCAGTTGAAAACAATATGCCATTCACCGATGGTGAATCCGTTTTTATTTTTAACGGTGAATTGCGAGGCGTTAAAATAAAGTCAGAAGGGCGTATTGGCGCCGAGAAAATATTCAATTACATACGACGCATGGACAAGGGCGATAAGCTGCAAGCGCTCGACAAAGCCGTGACCATTATCAATCGTCGCACACAGTATGTCAGAGCAATGAATATACTGATGTCAGACGGCAAGCAATGTTTGGTATCCTCCACCTACAATGAAGACCCTGACTATTTTCAGATGCATCGGTCAGTACATGCAGGCGTCGAGCGTGTTTGCTCGGAACCATTTACTCTCAATGGTGATGTGAATCCGCACTGGGAGCCCGTCGTTAACCTGACCACCGCAGTGGTTTAAAGCGCCGGGCTGGCATGGCCATGCTCGTGCAAAGCTCTCGTTCAAAGCTCTCGTTCAAAGCTCTCGTTCAAAGCTCTCGTTCAAAACTCTTGCTTAAAGTGGCAGTTCAAACTTTCAGTTAAAACATCAACCAACCACAGGATAGCGTGTGTACATTGTAAAAATTGGCGGTGGCGCGGCAATCAATATAGAAGGCATTGTGGCAGACCTTGCCGCTGCAGACAGGCCATTTATCATCGTGCACGGCGCTAATGCCCTGCGCGATGAGGTAGCGCAAAAACTTGGTATGGAAAAAACCACACTGACCTCTGTGTCAGGGTATAGCAGTGTGTTCTCCGACGAAGATGCTATTGACGCAATTCTGATGAGCTATGCCGGACTGCGTAACAAACGCATCGTTGAGAGTTGTCAGAAACTTGGAGTCAATGCAATCGGGTTGTCCGGTATCGATGGTCAGATGATCCAGGGTAAGCGTAACAAGGGAATTCGCGTCCGGGAAAACGGCAAAACACTGATCAAGCGTGACTTTTCAGGCAAGCCGGCAACCGTTAATCAGGATCTCCTTAATCTGTTACTCAACAATGGCTACAACCCGGTACTGTGTATCCCGATCATTGATGAAAATGGCTTTGCGATTAACTCTGAAAACGATGACATTGTAACCTGTCTGGCAGGCGTCACAGAACCCGAGTGCATTTTTCAGTTTATTGAAGCACCTGGTTTTCTCGATGATCCGGCGGATGAATCAAGTCTTGTTGCTAACATGACCGGTGCCGAGCTCACTGCCCGCGAAGCGCAGGTTGAAGGACGCATGAAGCGCAAGATGCTGGCGCTGACTAAACTGTTTGAGCAAGGGCCCGGGCGTGTCATCATTGCCGATGGGCGCACCGAGCACCCGTTGCGTGATGCAGTGGCAGGGTGTGGCACGGTTATCCAGCCAGCTTAACTACGTGCTTAACGGCTTGCTTAACACCTATTAAGGCAGCGGACAGAAAAAGCTGCCGTACACTTTGAGGCTACGATGACATCCTCTGACTATCGAACACTCGAACAAGAATACGGATTGTCTCTCTACCCGAAACGCGATGTCGTGCTGGTGCGGGGGCAGGGTGCAATACTGTTTGATGAAAACAATAATGAGTATATCGATTGTGCGGCCGGTATCGGCGTTGCAAACATCGGCCACTGCCATCCGACAGTAGTGGCTGCGTTGCAGGCACAGGTTGGCGAGCTCATGGTGGTGCCCAATACGCTATACAACGATAAGCGATCGCTGCTGCTTGAAAAACTGGTGAGTGTAGCGCCGGCCAGTATCAACCGCGCCTATTTGTGTAATTCGGGAACCGAAGCAGTCGAAGCGGCGCTGAAATTTGCCAGGGTATCCACCGGTCGTACTGAATATGTCACCGCCATGCGCGGTTTTCATGGTCGCACCATGGGCGCCGTCAGCGCTACTTTCACCAAAAAGTATCGCGATCCCTTCGCTCCATTGATTCCCGGGTTCAGCTATGTGCCGTTAAACAAAATAGAAAAGCTTGACGCCGCAGTAACTGAAAAAACAGCGGCTGTGATGCTAGAACTGGTGCAGGGAGAGGGGGGAGTCAATTTAGCTGACGCCGATTATATCTCTGCGGTTCGCAAGCTGTGCGACGAGCGCGGCGCACTGCTGATTATCGATGAAATTCAAACCGGCTTTTGCCGTACCGGTAAATTCTTTGCCTGCGAGCACCACGATCTTCAGCCGGATATGATGACGATAGCCAAGGCAGTAGCCGGTGGGGTACCTATGGGGGCGACGTTGCTCAGCAACAAGATCAACGTAGAGCCCGGTATGCACGGAACCACATTTGGTGGTAATCCGATTGCCTGCGCGGCTGCCCTGGCTACGATCAGTGTTTTAGAGAATGAAGATCTGGCCACGCGTGCCACAGAGATGGGTGACTATTTCGAGCAAAAGCTGATGTCTGTTGATCTGCCACAGGTTCGATCGATCCGGCGACAGGGTTTGATGATTGGTCTTGAGCTAAAAGGAAAGTCGCAACCGGTGCTGGAGGCCCTGATGCACAAAGGCGTGATCGCGTTGCCGGCGGGCGCGACCGTGTTGCGCTTATTACCTCCGCTTGTCATCGAAAAAGAGCAGCTTGACCGGGTTGTCGAGCATTTGCAGGCGCTGCTGGCCCATTAGGCCTGGGCCTTTAAATACGAACCTTTAAGCGGAGACGTTTAAGCATAAACCTTTAAGCATAGACCTATAAGCATCGCCCGTTATCCACCGCCTATAAACCATCGCTCATTGATCACTGCTCTTTGACCTTTGATCATTGACCTTTGCTCTTTGACCACCGCTCTTTGGGAGCATGCGCTCTGATAACACCGAATAGAAACAGGAGCTGCCCTGCGCAAGCAGTTGACTGTTCTGTCAGATGCAAATACAGGATTCAGCGTGTACTGGCCTGGCAAGTTTGGCTTCGGGAGCGTAAATTGCAGCAATGCCTTGTTAGTCGATCAGATCGCCAGACCTGACAAGGATTGTCCGGTCACTGGCAGAGCTGATTTTCAATACAACGATGTTCATCTAACAAATCGCAGACCAACGAGTCGCTGTTTGTAGTGACATTATTCCTGAATGGAATAACTCCTTGCTCTTTGGGGATTATCGGAGATGATCATAATGGCGGCAGGGATGCAGCATATTTTTCGAAGGCCGTTGAAACACAATCGCGAACATCTCGCGGCAACGGAATACAGCACCTTATTAAATGCAGTCAATCACGAAGGGCAATTACCCTATGGATCGTTGCTCAGCCAGTTGCCCTCATTGCGTAGAGTGTATGTGATCTGCAGAGCTCCCTGTGGTGTTTCAGTTATCCACAATTTTTCTGTCGGCTGTTTCTCTGAACACGGTGTCATGCCTGTAGCAGAGATGGAGTGAGTCATGGACGCACTGTATGAAAAGTCGCTGGAGCTCAGTAACACGATTTACGACAACGCCAGCAAAGTCAATCATGTGTCCAGACAACGAGCGCCTTTTGCAAATACGGCATCAGAGCTGGCGCGTGTTGCCAATGGTCTGGCAGAAAATGTAATAGATATTACTGTACTTAATCGAGATACCCTGGCCGGTTCCAGAAAAATACTGGACAGTATGCGACAGATGACATCAGCAGTAGATCAGGGTACCGGACTGATTAGCGATGTTGAAGACGCTATAAAAAGCTTTGCAAATTGCTTTAGAAAAATTGAGGAACTGGCCTCGAATATTTCTATAACGGCAAAGAATATCGATATGGTATCGCTGGTGGCCAGAGTTGAGGCGGCCAGAGCCTCTGAAACAGGTCGCAATTTCACCGTCGTTGCCAACGAGGTAAAACTGCTCTCCGAAGAATCTGCAAGTCATGCACATAGTATTCGTGAAGCGATCATTCGCTTGTACAAAGCAGCTGATGAAATGACTGATCGAACGCAGGTACTTCATGGTCATCTGCTAAAAGCCAGTGAGCGTGGTAGCGAAACCAGGGGGAATCTGGAGCAAATCTCGACGATTATTGCAGAGGCAACCCGATACGCTGATCTGACAAACAAGGAGGCAGTGCATCAGAAAGAATCGATGGAACTCATCGATCGACATATGGGTACCCTGTCTGAAGGCGTAAAGGCCTCTATAACCGGTTCTGCTGCTAATATGGAATTGGTCGACAGTGTATTGCAACTGATCAGTATGCCGGGTAACAGTGCAGCAGATTCAACAAATAGTGCAGGCACGATGGTTGAAGGTCTGGGCGAGGCCAGCGCAATAATCGGGCAGGTAGAAAAAAACGCCAAAGCGGTGAATAAAGCATCGGTAGCACGCAGACAAATTGCAGCACAAGCGAGCAGGCTGGCTAAAGACGCAAGAGTGGCAGCAGAGGAGGGGCATCAAAGACTCGAAGGCACTCAGAGCGCGATGGATACTGCGGTGCGTTACGTGGAACAGACACTTGATTTAGTTGCTGATGTCGATGATGCCAGCAGGTTAATCGTCAATGCGTCTGGCACAGTCGGGATGATGAAGGAAGGTTTTGCGGAAATTGAAGAAATGGCAGCCCAGATCGGAGGGATTTCAAGTAAAACCAATATACTGGCGCTCAATGCCTCGATAGAAGCAAGTCATGCCGGTGACGAAGGTAATGGATTTGCCGTCGTGGCCTCGGAAATTAATTTGCTGGCGGCATCTGCAGGTGGCTTTGTAAAGGAAATAGATCAGTTAGTATCCGAGCTTTCGGCGTTGACGGATGGTTTCAACGCCAATATGGATGTATTACAGCAGGCTGTCCGAAAACTGGCAGAAGATGGTTTGAAAGTTACCGGTGAAGCCAGTGAGCTGAAAGATATCCTGCAAAAAACCAAAGACGAGAGATCCCGGATGCTGGACCTGCTGGCCAGGCAATCAGGCAATATGGCGGAGCTTGGAGAGAAATCATCTGCACTGGGTAACGATGCCAAGACAGCGGTCGCCGGTTCCGCCCGAAATATTGAATTGTGTAATTCGTTGCTGACGACATTCGAGCGCCTTACGTCCAGTCACTAGTCTCCAGTTTCCAGTCTCTAGCTTCCAGCAGACCCGCTCGCAACTATACTTGAGACCAGGACTCCAAAGTCAGCGCTTCATCGGTATTGCCTGCTCATGTAACGGCTTTTTCTTCGTCTATAGACAATTGCCGGCTGGGTGTCCACGCGTAGCCATTTTCACACAGTATGATGCACTCTCTGAGTCCATGTGGCTTGTTGGTGGGTAGCTCAAGCAGTGTCGCGCTGTGGTCGTGTTTTTCGGCGAGGGCTGCTGCATCATCCGGATCGGTATCGTACAGTCTTATCTCTATACCACCACCGCGTGCGCCGTTCTCCGGTAGCAGTGACGGTAGTGGGTGGCTATGATAGGTGTGGTCGGCGTGTAACTGAAATACCTGTCCCTGGTAGGACACAATCGCAAAATCCGCTGACTGGCGGTGCACTTCTAATTTGAATACATCCTTTAGAAAGGTACACAACCCCGGTACATCCCGGACCAGTATGTTCAACCCGATACCGCTTAGAGAACGGCCAAAATCGGCGGCACTGATTGTTTTGTAGTCCATCCCGGTTGTTTGCATGTCGTTCATGTGTCTGCTTAGTTTGTGCTGTTACAAGGATATGCAATGCAGCTTACAGGTGCTTTAGACGAGTGACGAGAGCCATAGCAGATTATTCTGCAGTTCCACTGCCGCTTGGGGTAACTGGTAGAATGACAAGCTCTCATCTGCACATTTTATTCGATACAGCACACCAGTGTAATCCGGTACCCCATGTCATCGCCGTTAAACAATGAATCCTGATCTATCCAGCAGTTTGCCAATCAAGGCCGTAGCAAAAGAGGTATGCGATGCGCTGCTTCAGGGTAATGTGGTGTTGCAGGCTGAACCAGGTGCCGGCAAGAGCACGGGTTTACCGCTCACGCTGTTGAACGCAGGGTTCGAGGGTAAAATCCTGCTGCTGGAGCCGCGTCGACTGGCGGCCGCAAACGTGGCGAGTCGACTGGCGTCGCAACTCGGCGAGCCTGTCGGCAAGACTGTCGGCTTACGTATGCGTGGCAGCACGAAAGTATCCGCCGATACCCGGCTCGAGGTGGTAACCGAAGGTGTATTAACTCGCATACTGCAGAATGACCCGCTGCTCGAAGGGGTGACGGTGGTTATATTCGACGAGTTTCATGAACGCAGTCTGCATGCTGATCTTGGTTTGGCGCTCTGTCTCGATGTACAACGCAACCTGCGCGACGATTTACGCCTGCTGTTAATGTCGGCAACGCTGGATGGTGAAGCGCTGTGCGAACACATCGACGTTGACGCACCGATAGTCTGCAATGTCCGGCAGCATCCGGTGGAGATTGTCTGGTGTGGTGAAAGTCGCGACGCTATAGAAACTTCGGCATCCCGGTTAACCGTTCAGGCGATGTCAGAACATGATGGTGACGTGCTGGTGTTTCTGCCGGGTGTTGCGGAAATTGAAAAGACAGCGCGCTTGTTGGAAGATCGCCTGCCGCAAGGTGTCACGCTACATCGCTTACACGGTCGTACATCGACTCGCGAGCAACGCGCCGCAACAGCTGGCACGCCTGGCGGGATGGCAAGACGGGTGATTCTCAGCACCAGTATTGCGGAAACATCGATAACCATAGACGGTGTACGGATAGTTGTAGATTCAGGTGTTGAACGTCGCGCACGGATCGATGGTGCCAGTGGTACCGAGCGGCTTGAAACCGTAATGGCCAGCCAGGCCAGTGCAACGCAAAGAGCGGGCAGAGCCGGGCGCACACAAGCCGGTGTCTGCTATCGGCTGTGGTCAAAGGAGGGGCACAGTCGACGTGCCTCACGATGGCAGCCCGAGTTGTTGCGCGCTGATTTGTCTCCGCTACTGGTGGAGTTGGCGCAATGGGGAGCAGTAGAGGTAAATCAGTTACCGTGGATTGATGCTCCACCGGATGGTGCGTGCATGCGTGCGAAACAATTATTGCGACAACTGGGGATATGGACACCTGCCGGTTCCACTGAAGCTAAGACAGAGGCACCAGAATCGATCGAGTCCGGCAACGCACGGCAGCTCGATTCAGGGAACAGCAGTACCGGCTACAACGATGACGGCAGTGCTGTTGCTGAAAAAGGCGATCCGCAGAAAAACGCAAAACCCGCAGGACCGGCGCAGGGTCTGACCGAGTACGGACGTACCGTTGCAAAGCTGCCGCTACACCCGCGGCTTGGTCATATGTTGTTATGGGCAAGTCAACGCAATGCAGCGACAGCAGCGTGTCGGTTGGCAGTGCTGCTGGAAGAGCGACCAGTGCGGCGAGGTGCGGATTTGTCGACGTTACTACGGACATCGAAAGACACCGCGCGTGTCGAGCAGTTAGTAAAGTTATTGCCAGCGCAAAATGTTGTCGACACTGATGTGCCGCCGTTCGCCGTCTTGCTTGCGCAGGCATTCCCTGACCGTATAGCCAAACGCCGCGGTGGTATCGACGCTCGCTATCAGCTCAGTAGCGGTGCCGGTGCGGTGCTCCACAACGAGGACTCACTGGCGCAAGCACAGTGGCTGGTGGTCGCAGAGATGGGTGGTGCCGGTCGCGAACTGAGAGTTTTTTCAGCACTGCCGGTAGAGCCGGAAGAGATAACCCGCTGGTGTGCAAACCTTGTTACCCGTGTCGAGTATGTTGAATGGGACAACAAAGTCGAGCGAGTCGTGGCGGAAACGCGCTGGTCTGTCGGTCAGACTGTAATTGAATCTAAACCGGTTAACAAAGTGGATCCGGCTCGACGTGCCGAAGCACTGCTGTCTGCGGTGAAGCGCATGGGATTGAGCTGTCTGAGCTTCACTGATGACGTGCGTGAGTGGCAGGCTCGGGTTAATCGTATGCGCGCACTGGAAGGAAGTGACAGTGCCTATCCTGCGGTCGATGATGACACCCTGCTGGCCACACTATCTGACTGGTTGTTACCGTGGCTTGATAACCTCGGTACATTAAAGTCGCTGAAGCAAATGGAATTGTTGCCGGTGTTGTCCTCGCTGCTGGACTATCGGCAACAGCAACAACTGGATGAGTGCTTGCCAGTCAAATACCGCGTACCGAGTGGTTCACATCACAAGCTGCGTTATGCCTGTGACGGTAACCCGGTGCTCGCAGTCAAATTGCAGGAGATGTTTGGCTGTCGCGAAAACCCGTCAGTCGCCAATGGTCGAATCGTGTTAAAAATCGAATTGCTGTCGCCTGCGCGCAGACCCGTGCAGATCACTGAGGATCTTGCCAACTTCTGGCACAACAGTTACCCGGCTGTTAAAAAAGACTTGTCCGGCCGCTACCCGAAACACCCATGGCCGGACGACCCGCTCAATGCTGAAGCAACTGCCAGAGCCAAACCACGAAAGCAACCTCGACAGAAGCCACGCTAGAATAAGATGAACTGAGGTGGCAGCTCGCTGATCGTGGTGCGACGCACAGTGACTGCTGGCTACACTAACCATTACCGATGTGCTGATCTGTAAAGCTGTGGAAGCGTGCGGTGCAATCGGTTAACTTGTCGGTTAACAGGGTCAAAACATCCATCAGTTAACGGGATAGCTATGTTTACTCAATACGCTCATAAATTACTCGCTCCGGTGCTTGTCGTTTGCCTGCTTGCAGCGGCAAAACACGTTGTTGCCGATGACGAGCAGGTTATTCAATCCGAAAAACAGACATTTACGCTGAGCACGGTTGCCAGCGGCTTTGGCATTCCCTGGGCGATGGCGTTTTTGCCAAACGGTGACTTGCTGGTTACCGATCGGGGTGGAGAACTGCGGATCATTCGCGACGATCAGTTATTACCTGAACCGGTTGCCGGTGTTCCCAAAGTGATCACCGGTGGACAGGGGGGATTGCTTGATCTGGAACTGCATCCGCAGTATGACAGCAATGGCTGGATCTACCTGTCCTATGTTTCACCAAAACTGAAAGGCGAGTCCGGTCGTGGTGGCAACACGGCATTAATGCGCGCCCGCTTGCAGGGTAATGCACTGGTTGACCAGCAGCTTGTGTTCAAGGCACAGCCAAACTATTCCTCAAAGCGGCACTACGGTGGACGTATCGCCTTCGACGCAGATAACCATGTGTATCTGACTGTCGGTGATCGTGGTAACAGAGACAAGGTGCAAACCCTGACTAACTACCTTGGCAAGGTCTACCGGCTGCACGACGATGGACGTGTGCCTGAAGACAATCCATTTGTTAAATCAAAAGATGCGGTAACCGCGACGTGGAGCTATGGACACCGCAATCCGCAGGGTATGGCTGTGCATCCGCAAACAGGTGATCTGTGGGCGCATGAGCATGGCCCCAGAGGGGGTGATGAGCTGAACCTGATCTCTGGCGGCAAGAACTATGGCTGGCCATCGATTACCTACGGTGTCAACTATAGTGGAACCACAATCACCGATGAACAGGCAAGAGACGGGATGGAACAGCCCATAGTCTACTGGGTACCCTCCATTGCGCCAAGCGGCATGAGCTTTATTGACAGTGAAAAATTTCCGGCGTGGCAGCAGAACATATTGGTTGGTTCATTGAAATTTGCGCAGGTGCGTCGACTGGAAATGGATGGAAACCAGGTGGTGCACGAGGAGACACTACTTGACGGGATAGGCCGAGTGCGAGCGATAGAGCAAGGGCCCGATGGCGATATATATATCGCAGTTGAAGGGCCGGGTCGGGTTGTTCGTCTGACAGGTAGATAGCTGTGGCGGTATGCGTTGGCTGATGTATTCAGAGAGAACACTGAGTCTGGCACTTGCCTTTAGCGCGGCAATCTGGGGTTTGTACTGGTGGCCGCTGCGCGCGATAGAGCAGACCGGCATCGCAGGCTCATGGAGCGTTGTATTTTTTAACGCCTGTCCGTTACTGTTGCTGTGTCCATTGCTTTTGTTTTACTCGGACAAACTTCGTCACGTTATATGGCCGACCCTGTTGGCTGCGTTAATGATCGGTATGGCGTTTACGATGTACGCAACCGGTTTGGTAGAGACTACAGTTGCCAGAGCCACACTGTTGTACTACCTGACGCCGGTCTGGGCCACCATTATTGGTGTTGTCTGGTTGTCAGAGCAGTTGACGCTCGCACGTATCGTTGCCATCGTTATCGCATTTGGCGGTATGGTGTTGCTTCTGTCAGACAGTTCCGCAGGGACCTACGAAATAAACTTTGGTGATGTGTGCAGTTTCTTGTCAGGGGTTTTCTGGGCTATCGGTATTGCGATTCTGAATCGCTGGTCAAACATTCCGATCCTGCCGCTGACCACCTTTATCTTTTTGTCGACTACGTTGATATCGGCGTTATTTGCATGGAGCTTTCACGCTGACCCGTTGCCGGCTGTTGAGCAGCTAAAAAGCGCCTTTCCCACTGCTGCGTTCTGGTCGATCTGCATACTGTTGCCATGCTTTTTAATTATCTTCAGAGTATCCCAGTTACTGTTTCCGGGTCGAGTCGGTATACTGACCATGTCCGAGGTCATTGTGGCCATTTTGAGTGCATCACTCCTGGTGCCCGAAGAAACCATGGTGCCGATGCAATGGCTTGGCGCTGTTGCAATAGTGATGGCAGGTTTGGTTGAAGTCATGTTTGGCTACCGTCAATCTCGCTCGAATTGACCAGCAGATTCGCAAGCAAATTCACAAGCAGTTGACAAGCCACCCACCGGGAAACATTCAGGGTTATTTTCATGTCTCAAACATCGCCACTGGTTGGTGCGCCACTGGGCCCGACCATGTTTCGTCTTGCCGTGCCCGGTGTCATTGGTGCGCTGCTGTTTTCGCTCCCCGGTTTAATTGAGGCAAGCTTCCTTAAATCATCCGGTGCAGATGCGCTGGCAGCGGTAGCACTGGTCTATCCACTGATCATACTGGCGGCGATGTTTTCGGCAGGTGCCATTGGTGGTGCAGTCAGCGGGCTCACGGCAAGGGCAATTGGTGCGGGTGACTATGAAGAGGCCAGTGCGGTGCTGGTCTGTGCGGTATTAATTTCTGTTGTCGGTGGTGTGCTGATGTGGCTGCTGGTGGTTCAGTTTGGCCCGCTGCTATACAACTACGCCAGTGACAGCGCCACGGTGGTTCAGGCGGCGCAGCGCTACGCCACGCTGATCTTTCCCGCCATTACTGCGTACTGGCTGGTTAATATGCTGTGCTCGGTGCTGCGTGGCAGTGGTGACATGGTACGCCCGGCGTTGATTGCGGCCACCTTGCTGCTTTCCTATACGCTGCTTGCGTGGCTGATCATACCGAATGAGGCTGCAACGCTTGACCAGGCCATGAAGTCGGCGGCATTTGCCATGGCCGGGTCTTATCTGATCGCACTTGTACTATCTATCTGGTGCATCGGTCGCAATGGACAACCGGTTCGATTTAACCTGGCAGCTTTTCAGTTACAAACACTGACTCGCATTTTAAAGCAGGGCCTGCTGGCCGCCAGTCAATCAGTAATGACAATTACCTATGCAATGGTAACGACAGTACTGTTTAGTCGCTTTGGAACAGACTGGCTGGCAGGGTTTGGTCTGGCAGTAAGGCTGGAGTTAATTATGGTGCCTGTTATATTTGGCATTGGCTCTTCACTGATTGCAATTGTGGGTGCCTATGTCGGGGCCGGGCAGAGAGACCGTGCAATATCAATAGCGTGGCGCGGTGTGTTGATTAATGCCGTGCTGGTGGGGTGTGTCGGTTTACTGCTGGCGCTGTTCCCGGGTACCTGGTGTGGCCTGGTTGGTAGTGATGCGCAAGTGATAGAACACTGTAGCCAGTCATTGAGAGTTGTCGCCCCGACCTATGTATTCTTCGCGCTCGGGCTTGGTTGTTACTTTGGCAGCCAGGGCTTGAACACACTGGGGTTTCCAGTCCTTGGTGCATTTTTAAGGCTGCTGGTTGTAACGACAGGCCTGTTCTGGGTGACCTCAGCAACGTCGATCAACACCGTATTGTATTTGGTAGCCGCAGCTGTAGTTGTTTATGGTGCGTTTGTGACGATAGCACTAAAGCTTGGCCCGTGGGGGCGACGAGTAGACTAGCGGGTTTTACAGACACAAGTCGACAGACTTAACCTGCGTTAATCATGAGGCGACCTGCGAATTTGGCTTTATGTCTTTATTTATAGTATTTGCACTGAATTCATGATCAATTTTAAAATGACAGATTGTTCTCATGAAAAATGCAGGCTAAAAGGTAACTTGAATTGAATGTTTTATGGATAATGGCCGATCAGTTGCGGTGGGATTACCTCAGCTGTTACGGTGCCGAACATATTGACACACCCCATCTTGACTGGCTGGCAAACAAGGGGATGCGTTTCGATCGAGCCTATGTACAAAGCCCGATCTGCGGTCCCAGTCGCATGAGCTTTTATACGGGGCGCTATGTGCGCAGTCACGGTTCAACCTGGAACGGTTTTCCTCTCAGGGTAGGGGAGGCAACGCTCGGTGATCATCTGCGTGAACTGGGTATCAGGTGTTCACTGGTTGGCAAGACCCACATGACGCCGGATGTCGAAGGCATGAATCGGCTGGGTATTGATCCGCAAAGCACCATAGGCGCACTGGTAAGCGAATGTGGCTTTGATGTATTCGTGCGCGACGATGGCACTAACGCGACCCTCTACCCTAACCGACATGGCGAGGACTACGATCAGTATCTGCGCGACCACGGCATGGATGGTGAGAATCCCTGGGAAGAGTGGGCTAATACCGCAATTGACGCACACGGTGAACCGGTATCTGGCTGGATGCTGGAAAACGCTCCGTACGCTGCGCGTGTCCCCAAAGAACATTCCGAAACATCCTGGCTGACAACTCGTGGCATCGAATACATCGAGGCACAGGGTGATCAGCCCTGGCTTTGTCACTTGAGTTATATCAAACCGCACTGGCCGTATCTTGCACCCGCTCCCTACAACGATATGTACAGCGCATCTGACCTGCCGCCGCCTAACCGCTCTGAAGAGGAGCGACGGTCAGACCATCCATTGATGCAGGCATGGATGGACATGCGCGTGAGTCAAACCTTTTCACGAGACGATATTCGTGCTCTCGTGGCCCCGGTATATATGGGGTTGATAAAAGAACTGGATGATCAAATGGGCCGGTTGTTTACCTATCTAAAAGAGAGCGGCCGCATCGACGACACCATGATCGTTTTCTGTTCTGATCATGGCGATAACATGGGGGATCACTGGCTCGGTGAGAAAGACCTTTTTCACGACTGCTCTGCCAGAGTGCCGTTGCTTATTTACGACCCGCGTTCAATCGCTGACTCTACCCGTGGTACTGTCACCGATCAGCTGGTGGAAGCGGTTGATCTGGCACCGACGTTCATCGAATATTTTGGCGGCAGTAACAAGCCGCACCTTATCGAAGGTCGTTCACTCGCACCGCTGTTACATGGACAGGTGTCTGAGGCTAAAGATTGGCGAACATACTGTGTATCGGAATACGACTACGCGACCCGCGACGCACGTCGCGCTGTTGGTGTTGACCAGGGTGATGCAAGGCTGGTGATGATTTTTGACGGGCGCTGGAAGTACATACATGTAGAAAAAATGCGACCGATGTTGTTTGATCTGCAGACAGACCCGAATGAGCTTACCGATCTGGCGACAGACCCTGCATTTGCCAGCGAACTGGAGAGGCTGGCAGAACTGCACTTTGAATGGAGCCGCAAACATCACAACCGAACAACGGTAACCGCGG
The DNA here is from genome assembly GCA_964393885.1 of uncultured Granulosicoccaceae bacterium. GTDB lineage: Bacteria > Pseudomonadota > Gammaproteobacteria > Granulosicoccales > Granulosicoccaceae. The sequence continues at coordinate 43,382 of CAYMVV010000048.1, forward strand.
AGAAGGTAGAAAAGATGACCGACGGCAAAGAGCCGCCGGGAATCCTGATTGGCTTTGTGAACAGAGAAGAAGTCGATCAGCATGGTCGTGAGTTTCCCTCACATGTGAAGCGTTAGAAGTATTCGCCACGGCGAGCGGTGTGCTGTCGCGGGCAATCATTTTATCGCTGATCATCTTTTATACAGGGGGTTATGCAAGGCATCTATAGAAATTGTCAGCGGTGCCCGCAAATATCGACTCCCGGTCAGTCTCGGGCAGGTTCCCGGTCAGGCGTTGTGCCAGTGCAAACCAGTCTTCATATTCGCAGCGCAATCGCACCACTGGCCAGTCTGATCCCCACATTACTCGCTGCGCACTAAAGGCTGTGATCACATGATCCGTATAGGGTTTGAGCATCTGGTAGGACCAGTCGTCGTCGCCTTCGGTAACCAGTCCGGATAGTTTGCAGCAACACACCGTGTCAGCCGCGAGCGCGCTTATGCCATCCGCCCAGAATTTGAAATTCGAGTCACTGTGTGTGCGAATCTGCGGTTTCATGCTGTGATCAATGACCGATCTCATTTCCGGATAGCGGGTTAGTAGTGTGTGAAAATTCTTCAGGTGCCGTGGGAAGCCCAGACAATCGAAAGTCAGGTCAAGATCGATCAGTGCCTGATAGGCCCACTGTACTTCGTCTCGCAGCATCCAGTCATCATCAGGCAAGTTCTGAATCATCGGGCGGACGCCAACGAATTTTGGATGTGCCGCCAGGCGTTGCAGGGTAGTCAGCTGCGACCGGTCTTCAAAGTTTATCCAGCCGACTACCGCTGCAACATGATCAGTGGCATCGGCAATACCGAGCAGGTATTCGGTTTCCTCGACTGTCTGTGCGGCCTGTACCAACACAGTTGCGCTAACGCCGGTAGATGTTAATGCCGCTGCCAGATCCTTCGGGGCATAGCAGCGGCTTAGCACGGCATCGTCCACGGGCATCCAGCCGTAGTCACCGCGGGCTGGTTGCCAAAAATGGTGGTGAGCATCGATAACTTTCATGTTTAACCCGGACTATTCAAGATGGGGAATCATACCGCACCAGACTAACC
>CAYMVV010000049.1:0-43078 GCA_964393885.1 uncultured Granulosicoccaceae bacterium
ACACCAGTAGCGGACTGCCCCGCAATTGATCCTGAATAAACAACAGAGCCAGAGGCTCCAGCTGCGCCAGCTTCTCCATGGATTCATAAAAGTGCATTCGCAGGGTCTGGGTCCCCCACCCCGGTGCGCGCCCGAGATAGCCAAGGCCCTGCAGGTACTGGTCAAGTGGAAGCTTGTCTGCCGCCAGCGTATCAAGCGTCTTTTCCATCTCGGTGAGCAAGCGCGAGTTGATCACACCAGTACCAAAAGACGCCTGTCCTGCAGATCTCAAAATGGCCAGTTGCTGTAAGCGTGTTGCAAACGGTAGTTCAGCTTGCAATTGCGATGCAGCGCTGAAATTTTCTATTTCTACCCGCAAGCTGAAGTCCAGCACTTGCAGCCGAACCTCTGACGATCTGATGCGTGGCAAGGCGCGGCGCAGGTCAGCCAGTAACTGCCCGGTGGCAATAAAGCGGTCACCGGCAGACCCCTCGTTGGCAAGCGCCGCTGCGGATTGTCGCAGCATTTGTTGTAGCCATGGCGCCGCTGTGTATCTCGCTGCCATGTCCTCCAGTGTGCTAACCAGCGGTGCTGCCTGGTAGATCGCATCAATCTCGTCAGCCAGATCAAGATAGGGCTGCTTTTGCGTGTCACTCTTTAGCTTTTTTGCATAGTCACGCACGCTGGCCGCATCCTCCGCACCCGGGCTGCCATGAATTTTGGCGCGCAATGGCTTGAATTGGTCATCGCGATCTGACAACGACGCTGATACCTGTCGGACCTTTTGAATCGACGCGCTATTGCTGCCATGTGGCAGCATTCGCACACCTACCCGCAGAGCTGTATAATTTGGGCCGATCCACTGCTCGCGAGATGCCAGCTCTACCAGTAGCTCGCGAGCCACGGCGCGTTCATCTTCCTCCTGAATGGCACCTCGATAAAACAAGGCTCGTCGTAGAATCCAGCCATCGTCAGCGCTGACCAAAAAACGCTCGATCAGTAACTGGGCATAGATGTTTCGAAAGTCGGGGTCATCTGCCAGCTCTGCTGCATTCTGGCCAGCGAGTATATTGGCCACCAGGTACCCCTGCTGGCGCAGTTCGAGGGTTTTCTCGTTCCACTGTCCATGCTGATGACCGCCACCTCGTTCCGCACAGGGGTACGGTTTCGGCGGGAACACGGTGCCATCATTACAGAACCATCTCAATCGCCGAAACGGTCCGCGATGCAGGGTTTTCATCTCATCTACCCAGGCACGATACGTCTGCAGCTCTGGCGGAGGAGCCAGTGCGCTCTCACTTGCAAACACCGGCGATACGCTTTGAAAAAAACCGATGACGATAAAACTTAACAACCAACGCATCTACGTCTCCATACGGCTAGTAAGGTGAATATGATAAATCTCAATCCGATACTCTGTTACTGCCCAACTGCATAGTGATCGACAGAAACGCACATAGACTTTCAGATCGACTCTATTTGCGAACATAATTATATTGGAACTGCGCCAGCCTCACAGGTTCACTTGTCGCTCACAGATTTCGTTTAGCACATTCCTTTCATTGAAGCTCAACATAATTGGACAGGCATTACTGTGCAGCACTGCGCAGCTACAAGCATCGTACAATGCCAAGCCCGGACTATGCTCGAACAAGGCGAGTGCTTCAGGATCGGCAAGTGCTTCTTTATTTGTTACCGGCTCGCCATGAACTACATTGCGAACGGCCAGCGCAAACCCCTGTGGGCGTATAACTTACGATTGATCTGCTCGTTTAGATTCGCCCTTTCTCTGATCCCGATGTATCACACATTGCGATTACTTATAATAGTACGCGTATCATTTGTTATGTTAAATGAGTGCAGGCAGTTTCTTAAAATTTCAAAATCAGTAATAGTCTTTCCGGATCTTTTTAAACTGGCCTGTCTGTGCTAATTTTCAGCACAAAGTCGAGCAGATAGATACCGACATGCGAATTGAAGTAAACGGCGTGCGTTTATGGTTTGATGTGGAAGGCGCAGCACTGCAAGCGTCTGAAGAGAGTCTTGAACACAAACCGACGTTAATTCTCTTACACGGTGGACCAGGTGCGGATCACTCGGTATTCAAACCCCTGTATAGCCAGCTTGCCAGTGTTGCGCAGATCATCTATCTGGATCATCGCGCCAATGGACGCAGCGAGCACGGACTGCGTTCGCACTGGACACTTGAACAGTGGGGCAAGGATATTAAGTCGTTTTGCGATGCACTGGAGATTCAAAAACCTGTGGTGCTGGGGCTTTCTTTCGGTGGCATGGTAGCGCAATCATACGCCACACAGTTTCCGGATCACCCCACCGCACTGATTTTGCTGTCCACTGCCTGTGTAATGGATTTTGAAGCATCATACAACGCATTTGAGCGGCTTGGCGGCAGTGCTGCCCGAAGAGCCGCGGAGAATTACTGGTCAAACCCGAGTGATACCGCCTACGCAACATACCAGCAAATCTGTTACCCGCTGTACCGTAAACACCCGCGCTTTGCAGAGCTGCACAACACCACGCTTACCCATGATGCTGTCGCGCTAGACTTCCACCGCAAAGCACGTTCAGCAGATGGATTTGACCTTCGTGCAGACTTGCATCGCATCACCTGCCCGACACTGGTGGTCTGCGGCAATGACGATCCAATCACGCCACCGGTATGCGCCGAAACTATTCTGGCACACCTCGCCCCCGGAGTCGGACAGCTGGAGCGCTTTGCTGATGCCGGGCACGGAGTCGGGCAGGACGGCGGTGATGCCTACTGGGCGTTGTTGAGGGGCTTTGTGACTGAACAGGGGCGGTAACAGTTTCACCTGTAGCGGCTAAGCCGGCCAGAAGCCAACAGCAGGTTTTAACTCAAGTTTCTGTAACGGTTTTACGATTTAATAGATGCTTATTGGTCATTCTATTAGAACGGTTTATTTAACTACCACGGTATTGTGATACCGTGCAACTACTACCAAAACAGTGACCAAACCAGAGAACATAGAGCGCACAACCGTATGAAAATCACTGGCCAGTGTCATTGTGGCGCTATCACTTACGAGGCAGAGCTGGATCCGGAGTCTGTCGGCATTTGCCACTGCACGGATTGCCAGTCAATTTCTGCCTCAGCCTTTCGTACGGTCGGTATTGTAAAGCCCGGTGCCTTCACGCTGCTTGGCGGGCAGCCAAAAATCTATATAAAGGTTGGCGACAGTGGCAATCGGCGCGAGCAGGCATTTTGCGGCAATTGCGGATCCGGGCTTTATGCTGCAGCCGTTGGCGATGAGCCAAAGGCAAAAAACCTGCGTATGGGCACGGTAACAGAAAGAGCTGAACTCCCTCCCCACTTCCAGGTCTGGTGTGACTCTGCTATGCCATGGCTACCTGAGATCGATACACCAAAACGAAGCCCAGGACAGGGGTGAATACGACAACGTAAAGTCGGTAGCTGGTATGAAAAATATAGGGGATCAAGGCTGGCCAAAGCACGTTAAATTTCGATTGACCTTCCCCGCTTCTACCCGGCAGGTATTATTTACTCATACCAACTGCGGGTGTATGACTTACAGTTGATCTTGTTGTTTACTGTCGTCCATTCAATCGATAGTGCGACGCAACAGAACGACGTTGTCCAAGATGAGATTGGAGGACCAAATAAACTCGGCGTCTGCGCCTTCGGTGTCAAACACATCAGCAAAGTTTGTGTAGGCGAGCTTGTTGGCCACACCAACGGTTTCGTTAGTAAAGGTTGTTGCTTGTGGCCACTTGCTGTCGTCGAAATCTACTGTCATCCACTCCGCGGGGATTGGCCAGTGCGCAGCTGAAAAGTCGATACCATCAGCGGCGTCCGATGTATCGCAGGCGGAGCTGTCGCGCACGGGGCCGTCGACCTTAAGGCAATTCACGTCCTTCAGTGGTGCAACGTAGAAGGTCTGTGCGCGCCAGTCGCTATCGGTGAGTAGCGCAGTTTTACCGGCAGCGTCCTGAATATGGGCAACCAGACCGCCGTCGCCCGCGTGAAACGGGCTGCCCCCCGACGCTTCAGATCCAAGTCCTAAATTTTCTTCCCAATCGACCATTTTAATCGCAAGGGTCACCGGGCGCTCCGCCTTAAACCGTACGACGTTGGAATTGAACGGGACAAACGGTACAGGATCAACGGCAAGTAACCGGCCGTTGACGTACAGTTCGAAATAGTTGTCGGCGAAAAGATAAGCGGTGAATTCCTCGCTGCCACCCGCATCCAACACCGGGATAGCTGACCAATCGATATCCGCTATGCTGTCGGGTTTGACGTCATTGCATTCGTTGTATAAGTCAGGTGCCTTTGGTGCTGTTTGAAACTGCGTTTTGGCAGGTACCGTCCAGGTTTCGCCATTATCGGAATCAATCGTGCCGACCGCGCTGATGCGCGGAGCGCGACCACCCGAAGGGAGGCATTCCAAAAGCCCCGGATGCGTGACATCGGCCGGGCCAGTGGAAAAGCTTGGGCCCTGCGCGTGAGCATAGGACCCGATAGTCAAAGTGGCGACAGCAATGGCGGCATATTTCATATCGGGTTACCTAATGTCGAAGAAGAACGAAAGAGACGGTTGGTGGCTGCGCTCGGGCCCGATTTATCACTCGGTAACAACGGTCCATTGCTTTAGTGTCGCATCGATCTCGCTGCACGCTTGCAATGTGAGCGGCCGTTTCACCCATGGACCTGCCGGAACTGTTTCTGATTCGACCACCACGCATTGTTCATTGTCCTCGTGCAAACGCAGCGTCTGATCCTCTGCATCGTACATAAACTTCTGGCGCGGATGGTCACTGCATTCCAGCAGTGCAAACTCTGACTTTCCTTTGGCGATCAGGGCCTGCATGCAGAAACCTTCAAACGGGTAGGACATGATCTGCGAGGTGCTCGCGTTGTATTCGAAACGTGTGTCATTGCCCGCATAATCGCGCGGCTCGCCCTCACTGGGTGGTTTGCAGGAATGGGTCTGCAACAGATCTGACTGTCCTGGCCCGTAGGTATCGATGCAAAAGCCATATCCGTTTGGCTCATCGAGGTTCTGGCTCAGGACGATGTACGGTGCGTCCGATGGAACTTGTGGTGCGTCAGCGTTGGCAATACCAGCCGCTGCCAGCAGCGTGGCAGTAAAAATTGTAAGTCGCATTGTGTATCCTGTTGAAGGTTGGTTAATGCGTGCAGGTTAGTGACTTTCTCATTTACTTGCAATTGGTATCCGGGACAGATGACAGAGGGCTGATAACAGATAACAGATGGTTATTCTGTACTCTGACTTACTGTCATCTGAATCAGCCGTTCCACAGACACCAGGTAGCAAGCAAAGGTGTCGAGCCCGAACGCATTGCATGCATGATATTCGGCGGGTTGTGCACCAGTCCGCCGATACCGGGTTCGAACCATGTGCCGCCGCCTTTCTGCCAATGACCTTTTGACAGTACAAGGTACACTTCCTCAGGGGGATGATGATGTTCGGGATACTGGATGTCAGGGGCTATCAGGCTGATGCCCACCGACACATCATTGCTTTTTTCAAGGCCTCTGCTGCCAATGACCATCGCATTTGCATGGCCTGTGGCCATGGCACTGCCTGGCACAACGTCAGCTGTGCGATGCCACCAGGCAAGTTGTGGTGACAGGGCCAGCAGTGCTTGCGCATGATCGACAAGACTGGAACTGGACGCAGTCGCTTGCCCGGTGTTTTTCTCTGCGACATTTAAGGTAACGTTGCTGACAGCTTCATCAATAAGATCGCACACGGGTAGCCAACCCGGTTGTGGTGAGGCCGATGGTTGCTCTACCTGAAGCGCTCGCATGATTTTTTCAATGCACTGACGTTCATCGCTTTCGGTGGCGGCGCGTTCGGCAATAGCGCTGTGCAATGAGTTTAAAAAAGCCATCAGTTCAGCACTGCGAGTCTGCATGGACTTATCCCTTTTAACTTTGGCGGGGTTTACATATCACGCTTGGGTACAGCAGATGATATCAATGCGGAGACGCAAAGCACGACTTTGGCATTGACTGAAATTCTCCAGCCAGTGGTTTAGCGGTGGCATTTGTGAACACGATGATTCCTGTGATCAATAATGTCAACACGCCGGGAAATTCACGGCGATGCCACCCAGCGAAGTTTCCTTATACTTGTGATTCATGTCCAGACCGGTCTGGCGCATCGTCTCAATACAGTTGTCCAAAGGCATAAAATGACTGCCATCTCCGCGCAGTGCCAGCGAGGCTGCGGACACAGCCTTGACTGCTCCGAGTGCATTGCGCTCGATGCACGGCACCTGCACAAGACCACCCGCCGGATCACAGGTCATGCCCAGATGATGTTCCAGCGCGATTTCAGCAGCGTTCTCTATCTGTTCATTGCACCCGCCGAGTGCAGCACACAAGCCCGCTGCTGCCATCGCGGATGCAGAACCCACTTCGCCCTGGCAGCCGACTTCCGCACCTGAAATGGATGCATTGTGTTTGATCAATCCACCGATAGCGGCAGCGGTTAACAGATAATCGGAAACACCTGCCTCTGTTGCACCAACACAGTGATCTTTATAGTACCGCATGACGGCGGGCACCACACCGGCGGCACCATTGGTGGGCGAAGTTACTACGCGGCCGCCTGCTGCGTTTTCCTCGTTCACTGCCATTGCATAGACTGACAACCAATCGTTCTCGGCGTGAGGTTGCAACATATTTCGACCACGCTCGGCCAACAGCTGTTGATGAATAGCGCGTGCTCTGCGCTTGACACCCAAACCACCCGGTAATACGCCCTCCATCTGCAAGCCACGATCAATACAAGCGTTCATTGCATGGCACAGCGTATCTAGCTTTTTGTTAAGTTTTTTACTGCCTGTATGAGCGGCACTTTCGTTGGCGTGTTTCATCTGCGCTATGCTCAGCCCGGACGCTTGCCCCATGCGCAGCATCTCTTTCGCAGATCCAAACGGATAGGGATAACCTTGCTCAAGCTTGGCGGCTTCCAAATCATGCCCGCCTCCCTTGAGTGATTCAGACAGTTCTGTATGGGTGACAACAAAACCACCACCAATCGAGTAGAAAGTTTCTGTTAACAACAGAGCGTCATTGGCATCCATGGCGTTGAATACCAGCCCGTTAGCATGGCCCGGCAATGCGGGGCCGTAATCAAAAATTAAATCGGTTGCAGGATCAAAGGCTATCTCATCCAGTCCTTCCGGCATGATGCGCCGTTGCTGACGCACTTCAGTTTCCAGTCGTTCGGCATCGTCCGGGTTCAGGGAATCGGGGAGCAAGCCTGTTAAGCCAAGAATGACTGCTCTGTCTGTCGCATGTCCTTTACCGGTAAAGGCAAGTGAACCGTGTAACGTCACCACAATACGAGCAGGCTTTACAGGCGAGGCATCAGGCTGTGTTGCCGATTGGTTTACCAGTTCACGCAAAGCATCAATAAAACGCGCCGCCCCTGTCATTGGCCCCATTGTATGTGAGCTTGACGGGCCAATACCTATTTTGAAAATATCGAAAACACTTAGAAACATTAAGAGGCCTTGCTCGTTAACAGATTAATAACCGGATTGCAGCTTTCGATTAGCGATGTTACGCAGCTGCTATAAGCAGCTGTTAAAGGTGGGGCAAAAAAGAATGCCACACCTGTATTTGAAAATCATCTTGTGCATCGCGTTGAATTTAATAACAGATTCAGCACTAACTGCCTTTAACGATCAAGTGATCTGGTCCATAAGGATGCGCCGTGATATTTGTGTTGCCAGCTTCGTTAATTACCAGTATGTCGTGTTCACGATAGCCACCTGCACCCGCCAGATGATCGGGTATGGTTATCATCGGTTCCATTGACACAACCATCCCGGGTTCAAGCACCGTTTCGCAATCTTCGCGCAATTCGAGACCCGCCTCCCGGCCGTAGTAATGACACAGCACACCAAATGAGTGCCCGTAGCCGAAAGATCGATAGTGCAACAGATTCTCAGCTGCGTACATTTCGTTCAACTCTTTGGCAACATCTGAGCACTTTGCACCTGGTATCAACAGTTCTTTGCCTCGATCATGTACCGCGCAGTTGATCTGCCACAGGCGAATGTGTTCATCACTGGCTTCTTCGGCAAACAGCGTGCGCTCAAGTGCCACGTAGTAGCCGGCCACCATTGGAAAGCAGTTCAGAGAAAGGATGTCGCCATGCTCAATCCTGCGACTGGTGACCGGGTTGTGTGCACCATCGGTATTCAAGCCAGACTGGAACCAGGTCCAGGTATCAAGCAGCTCTCCTTCAGGCCAGCTCTTCGCAATCTCGTTGATCATAGTAGCAGTGGAGTGCAGTGCGACTTCGCGCTCTGAAATACCTACCGCTATCGCATCAACACAGGCTGCTCCGCCGATGTCAGCAATGCGAGCCATCTCTGTGATGTGAGCGATTTCCTCCGCGGATTTGATCATACGCAGGCGCATCGAAGGCGCAGCCAGGTCGACAAATTCAACACCGGGAAATTCAGACTTCAACAGATTCAATAGATCAATGCTGACGTGATCGAATTCAATGCCAATGCGTCTGGCGCTACCCACAAGTTTTCGGACCGCGTGAAAGTAATTGTCTTTACTCCAGTCGGTGTAGGTGACGTTGTTGCCAAATGTACGCCGCCATGGCTGACCGCCGTCTATTCCTGCGCTGATACTGGTGGCGTCATCAGCAGTAATAACCAGCCCATAGCGACGTCCAAAGGAGCAAAACAGAAAATCGCAGTAGTAGTTAATGCAATGGTAAGAAGTGAACAACACGGCATCGATGTCATTGTCATCCATGTGCTTGCGCACGGTATCCTGTCGACGCTGCATCTCCACTGCCGAGAACGTACCATTGGCCTTTTGACCATTGTTTGTGTAGTCCTGGAAACGTTCGCGTTGCATATCAGATGACCCCCGAATTGAATGCTTTTAACGGACGCAACTATCCCTGTTGAGATCGCGGTGGTCAAAGAAGCAATTTTAATACGCTCATTAATTATTCTTATGGTGTGAGCTGGTGCTGTGAGCTGGTGTGTCTCAGTGTACTTCGCAAACGATGCCATTCAGATCGCACATCTGTGTCACGATCAGTTTTTATATTTTCCATTTGTAATTGACCACTATATAGTGCTCGCAATTGCACTTGCGAATTGCCCGATATGGCTGTCGTCAACCTCCCAACAGATCTGCTCAGAACACTGGTAACCGTGATAGACATGGGTAGTTTCACGCTGGCCGGTGAGAAGCTGGGCCGAACACAACCGGCCATTAGTTTGCAGATCCGCCGGCTTGAAGAACTGACCGGGGTAAAACTCGTCAGTATGAGCGGCAAGTCGCCAAAGCTTACACCGGAAGGTGAAATTCTCTCACTTTATGCGCGTCAGATGCTCAGCATCAATGATGAGGCAATGGGAAACTTCCGCCGCAATCGCGAGTCGGGTTTGGTCCGGGTGGGCCTCCCTACGGACTATTCGACTGTTTTTCTGCAGGGCGCTTTGACTGATTTTGCTGCACAAAGCTCGACAATCCAGCTCGAGATTCGGTGTGAGTTGAGTTCAGTTTTACTGGAGAGTCTCCGCGCAGGCGAGCTCGATGTTGTTGTTGCTATGTCCAGTGAAAAAGTCTCGGAATTTCTGGCGCGCGCCTGGCTGGAACGTCCCGTTTGGGTAGCAGCCAAAGACAGCAACGTACACCGGCAATCACCAGTGCCGCTCGTCTCGCATGGAGAAGGTTGCGAATACCGACAACGCATGACCGAGGCCCTGCAATCCGAGCACCGTGCATGGCGGCTGGCCTATACCAGCCCGGGCATATCGGGTGTGCAGAATGCTGTGAGCCAGGGTATCGGCGTTAGTGCCATGACCGAACGTTCACTGGGGCCGGAAATGCGAGTGCTTGGCGAATCAGACGGGTACCCTGCGCTCAGACATATTCATGTCGGTTTGTACTATGAACAGGACGGGCAGTCCCACAGTGGATTAAAGCTGGTTAACTATCTTATTGCCCGCCTTGACGACGCCCGGGAGCCAGAATTCAAACCTGTCAATGAGTTTATTTGAGGCGGATTCGTATTTTGAAGCAGCCAACAACGCCAACATACACCAACATACACGTACTGCTAATACCGAAGTTATAGCAGTACTTTTTCTACACCACCGTGTTGCGCACGCTGGATAAAGCCGTCAATCCAGTCTTCTCCCAGAACCTGCCGAGCCACTTCCACCACGATGTAGTCGGTTTCAATACCGGTTTCATCTTCATAGCGAGATAGCCCCTGAACACAGGCAGGACAGGACGTCAGCATTTTTACATTGCCGTTGCTTGCGGTTGCCGAACCGGTTAAGGCAGTAACGCCTTTTTGCAGTTCCTCGGCCTTGCGAAAGCGCACCTGGTTTGCCACGTCAGGGCGTGCAACAGCAAAGGTGCCCGCCTCACCGCAGCAGCGATCAGACAGGGTGACGTTTTCACCCACTAACGCGCGACTGACCTGTAGCGGGTTGTGTGTTTTCATCGGGCTGTGGCAAGGGTCGTGATAGAGATACTGCACACCCTTTACGCCGTCAGTGCTATAACCCTTTTCCATCAGTAATTCATGTATGTCAACCAGTCTGCACTGTGGAAATATTTGCTCGAATTCGTATTTCAACAGTTGATCCATACAAGTGCCGCAGGATACCACGACGGTTTTGATATCCAGGTAGTTCAGCGTATTGGCAACGCGATGAAACAACACCCGATTGTCGGTTGTTATCTCCTGACCTTTCTCGTGATCGCCGGATGAAGTTTGCGGGTAGCCGCAACACAGATAGCCCGGGGGCAATACGGTTTGGACACCGGCATCGTAGAGCATGGCGAGTGTTGCCAGCCCTACTTTGCTAAATAAACGCTCCGATCCACAACCGGGAAAGTAAAATACCGATTCGCTGTTCTCATCAACCACTGCAGGGTTACGCAGTATCGGGATGTACGAGGCATCTTCGACACCGAGGATGGATCGCATTGGTTTGGTCGGCAGGTATTTTTTGGACGGCAGTTTGCGATTAACAAAGTGTACTACCTGCTCCACCGACCCAACATTGCCCGCAGTTGTTGGCGGTGGTGCGTTGCGCTGCCTGAACAGCTTTGGAATTTTTCCAAATGCGGTGTTGGCGGCGCGCTGAGCCGTAAAGCCCCAGTCAATCATCACTTTGCGGGCGATATTAATAGTTGCCGGGTCGCGCATATTGAGGAACGCCATCGACGCCGTTGTACCTATTTTTCTTTTACGCTTACCCTGCTCTGTCAGTATGCGGCGCATATGTATGCTGACATCACCAAAATCGATATCAACCGGACAAGGCGACAGACAGCGATGACACACGGTGCAATGATCGGCGACATCGTTCATCTCCTCAAAGTGTCTGATCGAGATACCGCGCCGGGTTTGTTCTTCATATAGAAACGCTTCAATGATCAAACCACTGGCGAGTATCTTGTTGCGTGGCGAATAGAGCAGGTTGGCGCGAGGTACATGCGTGCTGCACACCGGCTTGCACTTTCCACAGCGCAGGCAATCCTTGATGCTGTCATTCAGTGAGCCGAGATCACTTTGCTCCAGAATAATAGACTCTTGCTTTAGCAGTCGAAACGAGGGTGTATAGGCTATCTGTAAACCTGAGCCAGGCATCAGCTTGCCACGATTAAAGTGGCCCTGTGGATCGACCTGATTTTTGTACTCGGCAAAACGCCTGACACTGGCGTCATCGAGATACTGCATTTTGGTCAGACCGATTCCATGCTCCCCGGAAATAACACCACCAAGCGATTTTGCCAGCGCCATGATTTCATCAACCATGCCGTCGGCAGTCTGCATCATGTGATAGTCATCGGAGTTAACCGGAATATTACTGTGTACATTGCCGTCACCGGCATGAGCGTGTAACGCAACAAATAATCTGCCGGGGCGGATCTTTGCGTGAATGGCATCTATCTGTGCACGCAGTGCCTGATAGCGTCGGCCATTGAACAGTTCCTTCAGCGGGCGCTCTACCTCTGTGCGCAAAGAGACGACAACCGATCGTCGCAGGAAGGCCTGTAGCAGGGTATGGCCTGTCTGATCGGCAACATCAATGTCTATCAAATCAGTACAGTCTGCCAGTGGCTGATCCAGTCGCTCAAGCAGGGACTGCCAGCGCTTGTGTACAGATTTGATGAGCGTCTGAGCGGCGGCTCTGTGTTGCTCGTCAATCTGTTGTTGTTCTTCGCCACCGGTGTCATCGTCGCCAGCTAACTGCAGTGCCAGCGGTTGCTGAAAAAGCTCGTCGAGCGCTGTTATATTTTGCAGCTTGTTACGAATGGACTGAACAATATTGATGCGTTCGATGCCTTCGCTGTATTCTGCCAGCGCAGACAGCGGTATCACCACATCTTCATTAATTTTAAACGCGTTGGTATGGGCTGCGATCGCCGCTGTACGTGAACGTGCCGCCCAGAATCGTTCTCTGGCCTCACGACTTGCGGCGATAAACCCCTCGCCATCGCGTTGGTTAATGATACGAACCATCGATGCGGCTGCCGCTGCCACCGCGTCTTCAGAGTCGCTGACGATATCTGCCAGTAACAGCATTCGTGGTAATTGCCCGCGCGACGCCTTTGGGCTATACCCTACTGCTTTTATATAGCGATCATCCAGATGCTCCAGACCGGCCAGCATCACATCGGCTAATGCGTCGATGGTATCTTTGACTTCGACAATGGCGGGCACGGCCGAGTGCAGGTCATGGCCGTAGAACTCCATACAAACAGTGCGTGTATGGTTGTGTGCCCGATGCAATATGAATTCTGCCGAGGTGATCAGTCCATCACAGCCCTCTTTTTGAATGCCGGGCAATCCGCCCAGAAATTTATCAGTGACGTCCTTGCCCAACCCTGCGGTGCGAAAGTCACTACCGGCAAATTCCAGAATTTCAGGCTCACCGATGGCAGGTCCGTCTATCGTGTCGCGTCTTGTTACCTCAAAAACAACCTGCGCCTGGTCGTGTATTTTTCCGAGATTGTGCGCCATCCGTTGTACCTCGAGCCACCCGCCGTCTGGCGATACCATTCGCCAACTGGCGAGGTTGTCGAGCGTGGTGCCCCACAACACGGCCTTTTTACCGCCGGCGTTCATGGCGACATTGCCGCCAATGGTGCTGGCATCCTGCGAGGTCGGATCAACTGCAAACACCAAATCTGCCGCTGTGGCGGCTTCGGATACGCGTCGGGTAACCACCCCTGCGCCGCAGCGTATGGTTGCCACCGGTTGTTCAACGCCCGGCAGTTGCCGGGGCAGTACGGTGCCGATGTGGTCGAGCTTTTCGGTGTTGATAACAGCGGTGTCAGCGTGCAGTGGTATGGCACCACCGGTGTAGCCAGTGCCGCCGCCACGGGCAATAATCGTCAGTCCGGCGGCGATGCACTGTCGTACAACGTGCTGCATTTGTATTTCATCGTCGGGCGTTACCACAACCAGTGGATACTCCACCCGCCAATCGGTCGCATCGGTGACGTGGGACACACGGGCCAGGCCACCAAAGTCTATGTTGCCCGGTGCGGTCACCTTGAGCAGACGTTTTTTAACCTGCTTGCGTAGCACAATTGTGTTGTTGAGCCATTGCTCAAAGTCGTGTACGGCCTGTCGACTGCGCTTCAGCAACCGCAGCGCGGTATCGTCGCCATCCTGTCGAGCATCTATTTGATCAAGACGGTGATGCAGTGCGTCCAGCAGTGCTTTGCGTCTGCGACGAATGCTGAGCAGGTCGTCCTGTATATAGGGGTTGCGGGTTATCACCCAGATGTCGCCCAGCACTTCAAACAGCATGCGCGCCGATTGACCTGTACGGCGACTGTTGCGAAGCAGTTGAACATCATCCCATGCCGCCGAATCAAGTAGCCGACAGACAATTTCGCGATCAGAAAATGAGGTGTAGTTGTAGGGGATTTCGCGCAGACGCGCAGGCGAGGCTGATACCGTCGCAGTGGTCATTGAATTACCGGGAAAATGCTTTACAGCGATGTATTAGACAGCAACGCCGATTGCGGTGCAACCGCACACCGGCAGTGTGCGACGGCCAAGCTATAGGTATCAAACCCGTTTTTTACAGCACGGCACTCCAGGTATATCCTTTGACATCAATAGCCTGTAGCCGCTTTGGAGTGTGCAGCGCTGTTGAGCTGAGAATACTTTTCAAAGGTGATGTTCTTCATTCGACGGGACACATGCAAAGAGCATTCAACGGGACACACATCCAAAGACACACTCACAAAAAAAGCCGCTCAAGTAGCGGCTTTTTTGTTTTTTTGCGTTGTCCGATGAGTCGGACAACGCCCGTAACACACTCCAGGACTGGCCTAGTTACGTGTGATAGTCACTTCCAGGTAACGAGTGCCGGCTTCAAAATCGAAATCGCGGTTTTCCGCGCCACTCTGACCCGGATGCAATGCGATAGAACCGTTCTCATCGTCAGTGATGTTGGGACTCTCGCCATCCGGGCTGCACGGTGGTACCCAGTAGTTAAGCGTCAGAACATTGGTTTCTGAACCTGCATCATAAATAGGCAGTGTGAATGTTTCAGTGGTGTCGGCAGACAAGGTGTGCGAGTCAGCGCCGCTGAAGCCATCGTTTGTACAAACCACCATGCTTACGATCGACATAACCTGGTCTTCGGATGCCAGATCCAGAGTCACACTGGCAGTGTTGCCAGGTAACAGAGGGCCCGGGGCAGAAGGATCAGCGAAGCCTACAGCGAATGCACTGACGGGACCGCCTTCCAGACTTTCCAGCAACTCAACCAATGGAGCGTTGTTGCCGTTTTCAGCAATCTGAATGATCGGCTCGATGGCAGGTTGGTCAGCTTCAAACAGTCTAACGCCGTTGTCAGCAGTTGGCGCGTTGTGCAATACGACGACTGGTGGAGTCATGGGCTGGAATTCAGCCGTGTTAGTCAGCGTAACAGTCAACGTGCGTGTCTCTGGTGTTGCGGGATCCGCCGCTCCATCGTCGCCTGCAGCGTCTGTGCTGTCAGTCCGCACAATTTCAATCATCAGGACATCATCAGAGGTAGCGAAGTCCCAGTTGTTGCCAGCTGGTGTGTTGGGGGTGTCGCTCTGACCAGCATGAGGACCAATCGCGACTCGCGGTGATTCGAGAGGTGCCTCGACAACATCGATCATTGTGCCGTCAGCGCGGGTTCGACACGGAGGTGGAAAAAAAGAGTAGGAGTCATTCTGGTTGATACGAGTGCCTGCATCATAAGGTCTTGCCAGTAATACGACCGGATCAGTGCCATCTGGCAGTGCGACCGAGTCAACACCGGAAATACCATCGTTAGTACAGATAAGCATGTTTACTGCACTAAAAACCTGGCCGGCTTCTGACGTCGTCAGGTTCAGTGATACCTGATGACCGGGTCCGAATGGTCCGGCACCTGCAACACCGGCGGCACTTACTACGCTCGGGTTGGCACCAGCAAACTCTACCAGGGGACCGTTGTTGCCCATTTCGGCAATAACCTGAATCGCATCACTGGCAACCTCACCTACCTGAAACAGATGCACTGAAGGATCGTGCAGTGCGACAACGGGAGGGGTCATTAACTGACCACCGGTGAGGTTGGTGAATGTCACCTGAAACGAACCGGGCTCTGAATCTGGCTGCGGTGCAGGCGGCGGCGCTGGTGCAGGCGCTGGCGCTGGCTGATCGACAGGTGTGTTGCCGGCATCGTCTGAAAAACCAATGACGAGATCGCCATCGTCATTAGTGGACAGGTTAATATTTACGTCTTCGCCATTGGCCAAATCGCTCTGGATGTTGTCGAGCGTATCACCCGTGCAAGCTGCCAGAGACAAGAATACAGCAGCACTGGCGAGGCCGCCTGCGCGACGAAAAGCGCGCGGGCCGGCAGCCAGGTTGTTCGGATTTCTCATGATTCCATGCTCTTAAATAAATGAATTTTATAGCGTTTGCAGGCGCTGTTATTACCGTAGCAGTCAGTAATCGCCAAACGACAAACGCGCGTGCGTTTGCTCTGACTCATCGACGTTCATTTAGCTAACGTTATAGTGACAGAGCCACGCAAGTGTGAGAAAAATAGTTCCGCCAATTCATAATATTTTGTCACCAATATCTAACGAATATCTAAAGGCGCGATAACAAAGGAAGGTGTGAGAGTGTTAGGGAAATAGAATACATTTCGGGTAATCACATTCTATTAATGCGCGAGGGGTTGCCTCGGGGACTCAATGTCGTGGAGTACCGGGCGCGTCGAATAGCCCCCCGTAACGCGACGATGAACTGGCGATACCTGCGCGATTTTGTTCGAGTGCGGCCGGATGACATCGGTTACCATAAATCCGGTTGAACTGAGAGTGCCGACGCTTGATTAAGGTGACTGTCGGCGAAGTAAAACTACATTCACACGATCATTGCACCAGGCACGAGGAGTCAACATGCCCATTACCACTCGCTATTTACTGACCGTATCGATGGATGTAGAGCCTGAGTATGAAGCACTGTTTAACGAAGTCTATGATACCGAACACGTGCCCTACCTGATGGCGGTCGACGGCGTACACTCAGTGACCCGCGCCAAAGGTGAGTCATTCGGATTTGCGATGGCGGGTGAAGTAAAGCAGGTTGATGCGCCGACGCCACGGTATGTGGCGCACTATGAAATCGATGATCCATCGATCGTTGCCAGTGACGCCTGGGCCAATGCGGTGGAAACGGGCCGCTGGTCCAGCGAAGTTCGACCCCATACCTTCAACCGCAGTCATGCGATGTATCGAATCTGTGACTAAGTGTCCGCATTGAGATCGCCGTGCGCGCGTTCTCGGCCTGTACTTTTTCATAGATTGATGGGCACTGATTCTCGAGCATTGAGCGTTATTTAAACAAACTCGTCTGGATCAAACCCTGCCTTTTGATAGCAGTCACGCGCCCGGTCGATGTCCTTGTCAACGCACTGCCCTTCATCATAGATCATCCCAAGGGTTGACCAGGCACCGGCAAGTCCGCCCGCTCCGGCTTGTTCAAGCCAGGCGATGCCTTCTGTAGCGTCCTGTTTCACGCCCTCACCAAACAGGAACATCATCCCCATGGCATGCTGTGCGCGGGCCAGTTGCTGATCTGCCGCGGCACGCATCAGAGTTGCCGCTGCGGCTGGACGGGCTGCAACGCCAAGGCCGTTTTGAATCATGATGGCGCAACGGTATTGGGCTTGTGCAAAACCCGCATCTGCCAGCGGCTTGAGGATTTGCCAGGCTCGTTGAAATTCATTGGCCTCGAACGCCTCGATGCCACCGCTTAACTGCCTGTCGATGTCGTTGGTAGAATCAGTCATTCGGCTAATTGTACAACGCAATCCACGTCGCGCGTCAGTCACATGCGACTGGTTGCAGGTACCCAGAATAGAAAGCCGGGACTTGAGTGCTATTCCAAAAAATCGCTTCGGCGACCGTTCGGCAGCTTGTCCGTGTGCGGTATACTGAGAAGATCTGAAGCGACAGTCAGCAGCAACACACAATGGGTAACCAACAACAAGTCAGGGTGTGCAATCTGGATGATATTCCTGACAATGAGATGCGCTGTGTTTCACTTGCTGATCGCAACGTAGTTGTTGCCAACACACAAGCCGGCGTGTTCGTCGCTGACGAGATGTGCACACATGAGGATGCTCGCCTGTGCGATGGCAATCTGACGGGCACAAAGATAAAATGTCCGTTGCATGGTAGTCGCTTTGAACTGACCACCGGGAGAGTACTTGACGATCCCGCAGAGGATGACCTGCTGACCTATCCGGTCACGGTCATCGACAAAGTGATCTACATCACTCTTGAACCTGCCTGATCGAGCGCCGCCATCAATCACCCAGCTTCTCATACGCCAGCTACTTATACGATAGCCGATGCAGCACTGATGCGCTCTGTCATCCAGCGTGTTGCCACCGGTCCTGAACTGAGCAAGAACATTTCGCATGAAGAGGCCCGTGCAGTCATGCACGCATTACTGGATGGGTCGGCAGATCCTGTACAGGCTGCTGTGTTTCTGATCGGATTGCGCATGAAGCGCGAAACAAACAATGAGTTCAAGGGCGTAATGGATGCGCTGCAGGATCGAACACCCGTTGTTACCGCAGAGGTCGATGACATTGTGTCAATAGCCGACCCCTACAACGGTTTCAACAGAACGTTGCAGGGTTCGTTATTTGTCCTGCCGGTATTGGCGGCCTGCGGCGTCAATGCCTACTCGCACGGTGTCGAGCTGGGAGGTCCAAAGTACGGAGTTAACCATCATAATATAATTAAAGCGCTGGGGGGCAATCCGCTGCGCAGCGTCGAGGAAACAGCGCAACGACTTGCGAACCCGGATATTGGCTGGGGTTATATTGACCAGCGTATTATGTGCCCGGGGCTGCACAATTTGAACGATCTGCGCGCGCGTATTGTGAAGCGTCCGGTACTTAGCACGACAGAAGTGCTGGTTTGCCCGATCAGGGGCCGCGCTAAAACTCACCTGGTTACCGGCTATGTTCATAAGCCCTACCGCGATACCTATTGCATGCTGGCCCGCCATGTTAATTACGATTCATTGCTGTTGGTGCGTGGTACTGAAGGTGGCATCATTCCCTCGTTTCGCAGCCGGGCACACGTCGTTAGGTATACCGAAAAGCCTATTGATTCAAACGATAACGACTCAGGGGACTACGACGAGTTCGACCTCGACCTGGAATCCATGGGGCTGCAACGTGATTATCGTGCAGCCGACATAGCCGAAGATTTCACGCCGGCCAATCCCGACAGCAGTCCAGTCGGCATGAAATGGGATCTCAATGCGTTGTCACAGTTGTGTGCAGAGGAAGGACGCAAGGCGCTGTCTGGCACCACAGGCGCTATTCAGGATGCAGCAGTACTCGGCGCCGCGGTAATACTGTGGCACTGCGGTAAAGCATCGAATCTTCCGGCAGCAGCCGACAAGGCACGCTCGGCAATTGAGTCAGGAGCGGCACTGAATTATCTTGAGGCTGGTCTGTAAATCTGCCTGCTATTGCGCAACTTGCTAGCGGGTTTGATACCGCACCGGTTACTTTAACCGCCAGATTAAGAATGTTCTCTATAATTAAGTGGAGGGCACAAGTTACCGGTAGACACTTGATCGCAACCTGCAAGATGACAATGCCCTGTTTGTGTCCCGGTGTTCAAATGCGAGAAACGAATTGAAACCTGCAGTTGATATCTATATCAGTTTGGGTAGTAATATTGATCCGGCTCACCATCTGGCGAGCGCTCGAGATGAATTACTGGAGTGGCTTGATGAAGGCCAGCTATCACCCGTGTACCAGTCACCGCCAGTAGGCATGAGCGGCGCCGACTTTCTAAACGCCGTCGTAGCCGGATACACAAACACGCCGCTGCAGGAGGTTGTCGACAAGCTACTCGAAATCGAATTGGCTCATGGCCGGATACGCACGGCAAACAAGTTCTCAGACAGAACACTTGATCTTGATCTGTTGATCTATGGTTCACAGACCTGCGAGCCAGAATCATCCGGTGACATCGCATTGCCACATCCGGAAATACTGGAGCAAGCCTATGTGTTGCAGCCTCTTGCTGATGTGGCCGGCGAACTGGTTCATCCGGCATACGGCCGTTCAGTAAACGAGCTTCGCCACCAATTGCAAGCCGATGCGCCAGAGAAATTCGAGGCGCTTAGCGTGGTTACTATCGGTCGCTAATGGTTGCCCGACCGCAGTGAACCTACAGCGTTCTGCCGCCATCCAGCGCCAGAATCTGACCGGTGATAAAACCCGCGTCAGTGCTCGACAGGTATTTTACTGCGCCGGCGATTTGATCCGGGTGGCCCATACGCGCCAGGGGAATAATGCCGAGTATCTCGGATTTTTTTTGCTCGCTTATTTCTGCGTCTCCATCAGGCCAGAGTATCGCGCCCGGGGAAATACCATTCACTCGCACTCTGGGTGCAAACTCTACGGCAAGTGATTTCGTTAGCATGGCTAACGCCGCTTTCGATGCACAGTAGACCGGGTGCTCCTTGTGCACCACGCCGGAGTAAATATCAACGATGTTTACCACACAGCCGTCGGTTGACTGCAAATGCGGCAGCGCGGCCTGTGCCAACAGCAGTGGCGCCTGCACATTGCTGGCGAATATGCTTTGTATGACTTCCGCCGAGATACTGCCGACGGGCGTTGGAAAAAACTGTGATGCGCAGTTTACCAACAGATCGAGCCTGCCCCAATGATCTACAGCAGCACTCACCAGTTCGTCAGGAGCGCTGTCACTCACTAGATCAGCGTGTACGCCGATGGCAGAATCAGCGCGAATATCGTTCAGCTCATTGATCAGGTCAGTGGCGACAGATTTGTCAGAGCGGTAATGCACCAGCATGTTATAACCGCTTTGATGCAGCGTTCTGGTAATACTCGCACCGATACGCTTTGCAGCGCCCGTTACAATCGCCACCCGGGGTTCTGATTCGTTGTTTTCCAATTCAGTGCGTTCCAATTGAGTTACCTTGCTAAATCAGCTCTTGTAAGACGAATAATTAATTACTGCAGTTCAGGTACCGGATTGTACAGGTTCCGGGTTTTTGATTGTGGATCCGAACAGCTAATCTGTAGCACCGGCAGTGGATCAGCCGGTTATCTGATTGGACGGCCTGCGATCGACTGTGCGAGAACAGATGATCTACCGCAGGCTCGCTGCCGGGGTGGATGCTCCTGGCAGTTTAACCAAACATATCGATGGTGATACCTTCGTACCAGGCGATCGATTCCTGGTAGGTTGCCTTGCGCAGATCCGGGTCCTCACCGGTTGCGCTGATGAATGTTGATGTCGATGCAATCTTGCCGTCGACCGGTTCGTATTGGGCGCCAACTTTCACCGCGTCGTCAGTTGCGATAAGGCTCCAGCAGGTATTGCTGTAGGTGGCTGGCAAAACGGTGGAATCGGTAAGATCACCCAGTATAGCGGCTGCGGCAACTTTCGCCTGGCTGTTGGCTGAAAACGCTGACTTAGGCATGGCGCCCGCAATACTCGCATCCCCCACTACAAACACATTGTCGTCCAGCGTAGAGCGCATGGTAGATGCGTCTATCGGGCAGAACCCGGTGTCATTGGTCAGACCTGCAGCGGCGGCTATAACACCGGCTTTTTGCGCGGGAATGATATTGAGCAATCCACCTTCAAACACGTCGAGATCAGTTTCCACCGCGCCCGCTGCCGCATCGACGTTAACGATTCCGCCGTGAACATCCGGGCCATACCACTCGATCATATCGCCATAGTATTGATCCCAACCCTCCTGAAAAAGCCCCTGTTTGGAGAAATTCGGCTTCGGGTCGATGACCAGTATTTTACTGTCGGTGAGTCCGCGGGTTTTCAACACATGAGCCATCATCGAAACACGCTCATAGGGACCCGGAGGGCAGCGATAGGGATTAGTCGGTGGCACCACCACAATGTCCTGACCATTTTCCAGCGCATCGAGTCTGGTTTTTAACAGCTGTGTTTGCGGGCCCGCCTGCCATGCGTGCGGGGCGATCTCTGCCGCTTCGGCAGAGTACCCGGGCACGCTGTCATAGTCGAGGTCAATACCCGACGCCACAACGAGTCGATCGTAGGGTATGTTCGAGCCATCTTCGAGTTTGATTTGTCTAGCAGCACGATCTACTTCTGTGGCGTAAGCAATGACCACGTTAACCCCGTGACGACTGGCCAGCGTATCGTAACTGTGGGTAATCGACTCAAACGATCTGAAATCTCCCAAATACAGATTGGAAAAAAAACAGCTGGTGTAGGTATCGGACGCTGACACGAGTGTAACGTCAATTGCATCGCCAGCGCCCCTGGCGATATAGCGTGCGGCGGTCGCACCGGCAGCCCCTCCGCCAATGACAACCACTCTGGACTTTGCCTGAGCACCAGATCTCAATGGTATGGCCAGTGAGGCGGCAGAAGCACCAACCATGGTATTGAATTGGCGCCTGTTCAGTTTGTTCATAGTTGTCCTCGATGACTCTTGGCCAGGTCTTGCGTGGATCCGGCTGTTATTATATGGCGTTTAGTCGTGGAATATTAGCCGGCAGTTCGCGCAACGAGCTTATGCGCACATCGCCTGTTTGTACCACAGGTAACACCACCGGCAATGACAGGGAACACACGGGCAGCGGCTCGCTAGTCGTAGCGTTTGTGGTAACTGCGCCGCACCCCTGCCCTTTGCACAATGACGCCAATGATATTGCGCAGATCGTCCGGAGTCTGGATGTCCATGTATTGGTCATTGAGAGCGCGTAGCGTCCAGCCACCTTGCTCATTCTTGTGCAATTGCCTGAAGACCAGGCCTTCGGTGGCATCATCGGTGTTCGTCCCGTCATCAGCCAGTACGTAACTGCCATCAGTTGCCCTGCCGGTTGGATCGATAACGATGATGCAGCCTGTGCGAAATTCCGGCTGCATGCTGTCGTCCTGAACCCTCAGCGCAAACGGCTCCGCCTCCGTGCAGGTCGCAGGTTCCAAACGCGCTCTGTCTGGAGGAGCGCCTGTGTTTGACCGGTCTTGCGCGGCGTTCGATACTGATGGTAGCTGTGGGTAAAAGCGTAGTTCGTTTTCGGACATGGCTCATTATATCGAAAATAGCGTTGTTCAGTTAGCTGCACTGGATTAACCGCGTTTATTGCCTGGTCCAGAAGAAACGCGGCGTCGCCATCAATCTATATTTCCGTGGTGAACATGGTTGAATGCGGCAGCAGAATAATCGCGTGGCCTTTTGCAATGGACATATCACGAATCTGTGAACCACAGTCTGCGGACACAGTAAAAAACGAACCAATATTCCCCACTCAAATTGTTAAACTTGCGCTCATGCAATCACTCCCCGTTTCGCTTTACCTGAAAAACCGTAAGTGCCTGATCGTCGGCTTTCATCCGCGTGCTGTTGAGCTTGCACATGAGCTTGCGACGCTGCAGGCGAAGGTAGTCATAATCAGCGAGCAGCCAGTTCCCACGCAGGCGGATGCGGTTGTGCATCATCGACATTTTACGGATACCGATCTGGACGACTGCTGGCTGGTCGTTGCGGCCTGTCACTCCAGCCACGAAAACAACGCGATCAAAAGGCTATGCGATACCCGCCAGTTGTTCTGCCATGTAATTGCAGACGACAGTGCGGACACTGGAGAACATCTATTTGAACAACAAGACAATGATAAAGAGCGACAGGCTCAGGTAGATTCTGAGTCCGGGCACGAAAACCGCAGCAGTTGGCAACCCATCCCCGGGACATCACCTGACGTTACTACTGCATCCTTATCTGACTCCGCCACACACATCGACGCTCAGCTGCCTGACCATCAATCAGCATTGGTCGGCGCTAAAGCTGCCAGCGGACTGGTGTCACTGGTCGGCGCCGGTCCGGGAGACCCGGAACTGCTAACCCTGCGGGCCTTGTCGCGTATAAAAAATGCCGACGCTGTGGTCTACGATCGTCTGGTCAGCAAGCCAATACTGGCCTTGTGTAACACCGAAGCAGAATTCGTCTACGCCGGTAAGGCCAGGGCGAATCATGCACTGCCTCAAAACTCTATCAATGCGCTGTTGGTTGAGTTGGCGGGCAAGTACGAACGTGTGGTGCGACTAAAGGGTGGCGATCCCTTTATTTTTGGCCGTGGTGGAGAGGAAATTGAAACGCTGGCTGACCAGCAGGTCGCCTTCGAAGTGGTACCCGGTATTACCGCGGCGTCCGGGTGTGCAGCATTCTCGGGGATACCACTCACGCACCGCGATCATGCACAATCCTGTATTTTTGTGACCGGGCATTTACGCAATGGCACCATTAACCTGAACTGGCAGGAACTGACTGATCCTCAACAAACGATTGTTGTGTACATGGGGCTAACCGGCGTCGACGCAATTTGCAGGGCGCTGGTGGATCATGGCCGATCAGCACAGACACCGGCCGCACTCATTGAGCAGGGTACCAAGCCACAACAAAGAGTACTTGCCAGCACCTTGCGAGATTTGCCAGAGTTAGTGGAGCGCAGTGATGTGAGTGCACCTACCCTGTTAATTATTGGCGGTGTGGTTTCATTGAGAGACAAGCTAAAATGGTTTGAATCCTGACCCGATACATGTAAGTCAAAACTAATAACTCAAAACAATAGCAAGTCCACTTAGCAGGTCTTTCGACCAATCACCTGAACATCAGGAGCTCGCATGGTGTGCGACAAAACGGGGGCAGATCGGAAGCATTCTCAACAAGAGCATCAACAGGAGTAACGACAGCGAAACCCCGCCAATGCCAAGCCCCCACTCCCAGAGCGATGCTGCATACGCGGGGTATCCGGCGTCTCCAAAAGAACTCGAGATAACGGTTTTACCCGGAAACAACTCCTGTGCAGCGCTTTGTGAGCCGATCACGATAACATAAACCTGCACAGCACCACCAAGCAATGCAGCACCACAGGCCGACAGCAGTTGGCTGACCGACAAGGTGTTTTCGCTAACACCTGAATTTGGACTCGATGTTCTTCGTGATGATGCTATCCATGGCCACGCCAGTATAGACAACGGCAGGATCACTCCGATAGCAACGTGCCCAAGCCAGAACAGCACGCCCATCGAACCGCTGAACAACAGTCCGGTATCAGTCTGATGCTGTTCGATGTACAGGTTAGTTAGATGGTAGGTGATCGAAAAGTACAACAGTGCAATAACACTCCAGAACAGCAGTTTTCGCAGCGCCTTGATTGCAGCGCTAGACAGTGTGGCATCCTGCCATCGTGCCACCGATGTCATAATCAGTGCCAGTGCCGCTGTACCCATGACAAAAGACAGTGCAATAAACAATGGCGCCAGTATCGCAGAATCAAGGGTACTGCGACCCACCAGGAAACCAAAGATACAGCCGGTGGCAGTGGTCAGTACGATGCGCCATGCAAATGCGACACTACCCACGACCCCGGTCAATCGATTGAATTTTCGATCAATCAATACCCATAGATAAACAACACCGACCAGCAGGAATCCGCCGTATAGAAAGATATTCCAGGAAAATACTGACCGAAAATTGTAAGTGGTAAGCGCGATCACCAGTCGATCCGGTCGCCCGAGGTCCAGCACCAGCACTGCCAGTCCACCCGCCAGCAACACCAGTGCCAGAACAACTGACAAACGTGCATAGGGCTGATACACAGCAACACAAAACACGGAGGCCATGGTTGCACCGTTTAGCGCGCCCGATGCGGTAACAATCAGTGATATGGCAAAGACATGTGGCAGCCCCCATACAAACTGGTTATTCATACCGGTAATACTATGGCCGATGTGCTCCATGTTGTAAGCGCAGTAAGCGCCGATCAACGTAATAGCCAACAGCACAGCCAGCAGCAACGCGTAGCCTGATTTAGCTGGTTGCAATAATTGATGGCTGTAATGCTCAGTGCTCATAGAGACCGACAGATATTCCGGGACAAAGTGACGTCGGTAACTGTGCGCCTGTCCGTGCTTTCAACGGCTTTTTTAATTGCAGTTAAGCGCAGGAGGCAGAGTGATGCGCTCTGGAGAGTCACAGTCCGTGGTACCGAACGCCGGTATTTAACTTGAGGTCAGCGCGTACCTGACTGGCACCTATCTCATCTATTTTGGTTCTTATTAAACTCTGCGGGTCATTCAGATCACCAAACAATATGGCGCTGTGCGCTTCATCCGTGCACGCCACCGCACAGGCAGGTTGCACGTGTGTTGCGGATTTGCTGTCGCTGTGTTCGTTGTTAAGCGCATTGGCTCGATCAATCCGGTGAACACAGAGCGTACAACTTTCAACAGTCCCCTTGCCTCTGGGCGCGGAGGGTTTCTGATCTGTCAGCACTTCATGTATATAGGAGCGGGCTTTGTACGGACATGCCATCATGCAGTAGCGACAGCCAATACAGGTGTGCTTATTCACCAGCACGATACCGTCGGCGCGTTTAAAGGATGCACCGGTCGGGCATACATCCACACAAGGCGCTGGGTCGCAGTGCTGGCACATCATCGGAACCGAGGTTTCTCTCGCGGTTAAATTGTCTTTGAGGTCAATCTTTCGTATCCACTGAGCCCGGGTTGCGTCATCGCCACTGTCGTCGATGCCGTGCTCCGTGTTACAGCCGTGCACGCAGGCATCACAGCCGCTGCTGCATTTGGATGTATCAATTAACAGCCCCCAGCGCTTTTGCGATGACGCTGCCTGAGTTGCAGACTGACCGTTTTGGTCCACGCCTTGCTCCACGCCTTGTGCCCTGGCCGACACCTCAATCAATGTGTAACCGGACGCTGCGGTCGCTGCACCCAGCAAGCCGAGTTTTTGCAAAAAATGTCGTCGCGCAAGCTGCGAATTGTCAGTTGTTTGCAACGTGGTCATCGTTATTTCCGAGTGGCTTAACAGGAAACGCTGGTGCCTGTCCAAGACTGTCTGATGCCTTCTCTGGCAGAGCGGCATGACAACTAAAACAGTCGATCTTAACCGCTGCATACTGGTGGCAGCTTTGACAGAACTGGCCTTCAGCATCTATGCGAATTGGTGTCCCGTCTGCGCTTGTCTGAGCATGACAGTTGACACACGCAACCAGTGAAAACGTCTGATCGCGAATGCCTTTGATGACAGTCTCGTCTCGTTGATGGTTTAACAGGTCCATATGGTCGGTGCGCATAAGTGCGGTGTCTGCAACACACTGATCACCCTTTGCCGGCGGAATAACCGGTCCCGCTGCGTTTGCTTGTGCTGTCGTGAAAACTGGTTCTGGCTGCTGTGCTGCGTGTGCCAGCCACGCAACACCGAGGGCTATTATAAGTAAAAGTACAGCAACCAGCACCGGGCCCTTACCGGTCTGACGGTGCAGATTTGCTGTGGCGGCATGTCGGTGTCTATTTGCGATCATGGTCAATGTTGACCGGGTTCTACTACACGAGAGCGTTGGCCAGAGCGTTGGCCGAGCGTTGTCATCAAAAAAACTAGCCACCCAACAGGTGCACTGCTTACTGCCGGAGACAGAACGCGATCCGCCTGTTTACACTTCATTTTCAAACACCAGCGCATCACCGACCAGTTGATGAACGCTGATCACCTGGTCCATTTCGAATCCGTAGTACGGCAGCACCCGGGCGAACTGGCTTTTACAAATGGCACATATTGCGGCCATATGGGTAATCCGGTGTTGATCGTGGACGTCTTTGAGAGCCTGCATTCTTGGCAATGCCCCTTTAACCCGCAGTTCTACCAGATCGTCGGTAAGCAGACCACCGCCACCACCGCAACAAAAAGTGGCCTCGCCAATGGTGTCTGCCGGCATATCAAAGAAGTGATTGCAGCAGGCGGAGATCACCTCGCGTGGCAATGTGAACTGGCCACCGGCCACCTCACCCATACGCGATGCTCGCGCAACGTTACACGAATCATGGAAGGTGATACGTTTGTCGTCATTGGCGGCCCTGTCGAGTTTTAAACGCCCCTGCTGCATCAGATCATGTGTTACTTCTACTATGTGCTGTGGCACCGGATAGCGTGAGTCAAGAAAGTCAAACGGCCCCACCAGCGTGTTTAAAAAACTGTAGCCCACACGCCACGCATGGCCGCACTCGCCAAACACAATGCGTTTTACGCCAAGCTCCAGTGCCGCCTCGCGAATACGCATGGCAACCTTTTGCATATTCTCCTGACTGCCAATAAAAAGCCCGAAATTGGCCGCCTCCGAGGCGTGCGAAGAAACGGTCCAGCTCAAGCCTGCCTGATGAAACACCTTTGCATAACCAATCAGACCATCAATGTGCGGCTCGGCAAAAAAGTCGGCCGACGGGGTGACCAGCAATACATCGGCGCCCTTTACATCGAGAGGAAATTTGACTGCTACGCCAATCTCCTCTTCTACGTCCTCTTCAAGACCTGCGAGTGTGTCCGCCAGAGCCGGTTCCGGCAGCCCCAGATTGTTACCGAGCTTATGGACCTTGCCGATGATTTCGTTGCAGTACTTTTGGCCCTTGCCAATGCTGTCCATAATTTCGCGCGCCGCCATCGAGACCTCGGCGGTGTCGATGCCGTACGGGCAGTAAACCGAACAGCGCCTGCACTGCGAACACTGGTGATAGTACTTATACCAGTCATCGAGCATTGCCTCGTCGAATTCGCGAGCGCCCACCAGCCAGGGAAAGTACTTGCCGGCGACCGTGTAGTGACGCCGATAAACCGAACGCACCAGATCCTGTCGCGCCACAGGCATGTTGTTAGGGTCGCCCGTGCCCAGAAAATAATGACACTTGTCGGTGCAGGCACCACACTTGACACACGAATCCAGATACACGCGTAACGCCCGTGAATCCTTGACCAGTTCTCCCAGTTTGGCTACGCCGACTTGCTGCCAGTTATCAACCAGTTCACCCGGGAAACCCAGCGCCTCGTTGTGCTCCGGTTTCGCAGCATAGGGCTGGCTATGCGCCATCGCCCCTTCCTCCACGGGCGGTACCGGTGTGTAATCACCAAGTTCGGCAACATCAAAATCGGGCTTTTTAGCCACTGGCCGGGCCGCTTTTTGACTGGCTGTTGTTAGCCGCGGGTTTGATAGCCCCGGGATTCAGCGAGGTAACAGAGGAAGTGGGCTTATGCAGTGACCGACCACCGGCGATGCGACCCGCGTGTCGACGTTCTCTGGGGTTGTCAACCTGGTATCGTGACGGACTGAAAAACAGCCCGGGTACATGCAGCAGCTTCGAGAACGGAAAAATTATCAACAAAATAGCAACCAGCAAAAGATGCAGTATAAGCACGCCACCGCCCGGAAAACTACCGATGTTCAGCCGCAGCAAACCAAGCGTATACTGTTTGACACCAATAATATCTACGTGGAAAGCATAACGCATGGTCAATCCGGACACGGCGATCATTAGTATTAACACCAGCATCAGATAGTCCGACGGTGCCGAAATCACCCTCACCCGATCTACAAAACAACGCCTTGCCAGCAGCCCGATAAGCCCTGCTATCATCGCCATGCCCGCGTATTTACTCAGTGGTGCTATTACCACCACCCAACCCCATACCGGCTCGGTAAAGTACCGCAAGTGCCCAAGCAGTGCGACAAAAAGCCCCGCGTGAAAGAGCCATCCAAAGAGCCAGGTAAATTTTGAGGCCTTGAACAGACTCTCGAAAAAAAACACCTCTTTGAACATTCGCCAAACTACACCGGATCGGGTGGTGGGTGCCGGTGTGGTTGGAATTTTTAATGGTGCCGGTGTGGTGGCGTACTGGATGATTTTGCGCCCGACACCGACCACAAAAACACACGTCGCAACGTAGATGAGCGCGCTAATCAGCATATAGCGGTGCGCTTATGCGGTGATTGCAACCGTGCCATTACGCGTGCAGTTGTGATTGGCATTTTTCCTTACTAGGAATATCGTTAAACACAGTACAGGCAATCTGCATCGGATGTCTGCCTGGAGATGTCAGAGCGCATTTCCGATGAGCGGGTCTATACACACCCTGTTGGCTTGGGCAATCCGGCATATTTACAGGCCTGTTTTGCAGGTCCATTAGGATACAGTTCATACAGGTATTTTGCGTTGCCGTATTCCTTACCCAACTTCTTGCCAATCGCCTTGGTCAGGATTCGAACCGCAGGCGCTATTTCATATTCCTCGTAGTAGCCACGCAGGAAATTGATAACTTCCCAGTGGTTAACCGATAGCTCACAGTCGTCGATTTCTGCCATCGCGGTGGCGACAGCAGGCTCCCAGTCTGACAGATTTTCCAGATATCCCTCTTCATCTGTGGCCAGTATTTTTCCATCTACTTCAATGCTGTTCAAGCGGTCCTCCGGCAGGATTCAGATACTGCAGTGTAAACACCCGGGCGGCAAATTGATTGTTGGCCGGCGTCAATGTTAATTATCCAGGTGTGTATGGTTATGACAGGTGATTAGCCATCGGTTAAGGGCTGTTGGTTAAGGGCTTTCCGGTAAGACCTATCCGTTAAGGGCCAGGCCTCACGTGTCAATAGAAGCAGCAGCTTCCCTCGCCAGTAACTCCACCACCGCTTCCCGGGATCCGAAATAGTCGCTGATCCTGATCTCTATGTCGGGACAGCTGGCTTGCTTCTCCAGCACCAGCTCGGGCACATCCTCTGCCACGTGTCGGCCTTTGGACAGAAAATAGGGGAATACCTCGATTTGCGTGGCGCCATGATCGATACATTGCTGTATGCCGTCCGGTATCGAGGGCTCTGACAATTCCAGAAATGCGCACGCTGTATAATCCGCCTTGTTGGCATTGTGTGCAGCAACCTGTTGTGCCAGTTGCCTGATCTCGTCGTTCGACTGTTCGCGTCGGCTGCCATGCGCAACCAGTAAAAGTGCTTTCATAAAGTCTCAATAGTAACCATGACACAGTTGTCTACCAGCGCCCCAAGCGTAAGGTCAGCATACAATTTTGTGCCTGTGGGATGCTGGCTAGCTAACGGTTATATCGCGAGTCGCCTCGGTAACAGTGCCATCGTCGTCCGTCCAGGTGAAATTGAAGGTACCTGACTCCTGTACTCTGGCATTAAATTGTAAAAAAGGGTTTGCGGAAATAGCCGGATCTATGTCGCAACTAAACACCGTTTTTCCGTTGAACTCGCAACTGAATTTGTTGATGATTTTCCGGGGTATTGTTTCGCCCGTTTCTCCATCCGTGCGCTGCCCGGACTCCATCCGATGACTGATGAGCGTTTTGATGGTGATAATCTCGCCGGCAGCGGCAGTTTTCGGCACTTTCACTCTTGCTTTTGCCATGGTCTGTTCTCCGGCTCAGGCGCCACAACCGCCGATAACTACTTCTATATGGCGCGTATCAATAAACACTGATCCGTTGCTGGTTTTTGCTACTGCAATGACATTCTGGGTTTTGGCCAGCCTCATTCTGGTTGACGCGTACGCAAGGCCACTTTGCGGCGTAAAATGGAAGGTGATGACTTCCGGATTCGGGTTTTCCTCGGCCACAATCATCACAGACTCTACATAGTCATCATCGGTCATGGGGCTGTCTACTGACACAGCGACAGGCACGATGTTGCCATTTTCAGCAAGCTCGGGGGCCGTAAAGGTGATTGACCCTGCGACAGGAGTGACATCTGCGGTAAATTCAGCAAGCAGCTTTGCAGCGTCTTGCGGTGCAGCACCAAGCGGGGACAGGCGCGCACCCAGAACTCCGGATATTGCTAATCCGATCGAGTTGCGAATCGTGGCACGCCTGCTGACAATCAAATGTAGGATCTCCGCTTCTACCGAGTTATTAATTTAAGGGCGAAATTTAAACAAAAAAGACGCACAAGTGCAGAAAATTTCGCTCATCCTGGCATTGCCACCATCCGGACTTGCCATCGTCGGACCCCGACGCCATCCGTCCACTACTCATAATAAGCGAACCGCGTTGAGTACAATAAGCTATCTGACCGCAGGTTCAGAAAAGAAAAAAGCACTCTAATCCTTGTTACCATACGCCCCTCAATAATGGGTTACACACGGTTGCTATGGATATTGTTTTTATCTCGGATCTGCGTGCCGAAACGATCATCGGTATTTACGACTGGGAGCGCACGCAAAAACAGACAATCTCGGTTGATATTGAAATGGCCGCAGATATTGCCAAAGCGGCGACGTCAGATGATATCGACGCCACCCTGAATTACAAGGCGGTGTCGAAACGCGCCGAGCAATTCATTACCGACAGCTCATTCCAGCTGATTGAGACGCTTGCGGAACAGCTGGCAGAGATCATTATGATCGAATTTAAAGTGCCGTGGGTCCGCCTGACCGTACACAAGCCCGGGGCTCTAAGTAACTCAAAGGACGTGGGGGTTCGAATCGAACGGGGCGACCCGCTGGCTTAATAGGTGCTGCCATAGCGCTCTACTCGTTTTCGCTCTATTTGTATTGCAGTTAGCGCGCTTTTAACAGTTTCACCATTTCCTCGTATCCGCGGTTCATCGCGTGCTGAAGGGGTGTGACGCCGTTAGAATCACCAATGGTTTTGTCGGCGTCTGCCTGTAGCAGCAGTCTCACTGTTTCCGTGTGATCGGGTCCACCATCACCCAGAACCACGGCTTCAATAAGTGCTGTCCACTGCAGATTGTTGATATGATCGACAGGTGCTCCCGCCTCCAGCAGTCGGTCGACAACCTTGTGATGCCCCAAATGTGCTGCTGCAATAAGTGCAGTACCTTCATATGGGCTGGTGACGTTACCGGCATTGGCACCCAGCTCCAGCACACGATCCAGCATGGGAAAATCATCGGCCACCGCAGCGATCGTGACCACATCATATGCCTGGTTATCAAACGCATTTAGATCTGCACCGGCGCCAGCCAGTAGCTCCACCATGTCCTCGTGGGATGCAAACGCGGCAATGATAACCGGTGTCCTGCCTGCCGAATCGCGCGCTTCAATATCTGCGTTATCCTTGATTAGCGCGCGGGCGTCGTTGATGTTGCCGTCGAATGCAGCCAGATGCAATCCGGTGTAGCTGGATATTTCTTCCGGGCCAGGCGCTGTTTGCGCGTGAGCCATCTGACCAAAAACAATGATCTGTGCAATGACGAGTGCACTGACCTGAGCCCCGAACTGAGCCCCAAACTGAGCAAAAACCAGTACAAATTTAAGGAACGAAATGCGAGTATTCATCATTATTGTTGCTGCCTGAACCAGATATCGATAGTTGCTCTTTCTGCATCGGTTATCCCCGTCAGATTGCCGATCGGCATGGCTTTGGTGACAACCGTCTGTTGGTGTATGACCATCGATTGCCGGGTAATATCCTCCACGGTTTCAAATACAATGCCTTGCGGTGGCGCCTGGAAGCCGGGCTGCGAAGGCACTGTTGCATGGCATGCGCTGCAGCGCTCCACCACAATCTTCTGTACCGTGGCAATCTCGACGCTATCGCCGGACATGGCTGATAGCGGTACAGACTGGCGTGGCGCAACCAGCGTTATCAGTGCCGCGAGTACAACAGCGGCAGCGATGACCGGAGCCAGCGACGCACGGCCTTTGTGTCTTGCGACATAGTAGACTCGAATCAACGCACCGATCAGTGTGATCGCAATGAGTATCAGCCAGTTGTATTGATGGCCATAGGTCATCGCATAATGATTGCTGATCATCACGAACAATACCGGCAGTGTAAAATAGGTATTGTGGACAGAGCGTTGCTTACCCCGTATACCGTGAATCGAGTCAGGCTCCCTGCCCTCCTCCTTTGCCCGCACGAGGTCTTTTTGTCCGGGTATGATGACAAAAAATACATTGCCAACCATGATGGTGCCAAGCATGGCACCGAAGTGCATATAGGCGCCACGGCCACTAAAAACCTGGCACAGAAGAAAGGCGATAGCAGTCAATGCCACGAACAGAATGGCCGCCATCACATTTTCATTCTTGCCGATATCGCTTTCACACAGACGATCATAGGCAACCCAGCCGAAGGCAATAACCGCTATACCGATAGCGATGGCCACCGGTCTGGAAATCGCTGCAACGCCTGGATCAATCAGATAGACCTCCGCACCGTACCAATACATCAGTGCCATCATAAACATGCCGGTGATCCAGGTGGTGTATGCCTCCCATTTAAACCAGTGCAGATGCTCCGGCAACTTTGCCGGAGCCAGCCGATACTTCTGCGCGTGGTACATACCACCACCATGGACTGACCACACTTCGCCAGAGACACCTTTGTCCTGATCCTCTTTTGACCTGGGCGTTTCAAGCGAATTATCAAGCCAGATAAAATAGAAGGATGCCCCGATCCAGGCAATCCCCGTGATCATATGTACCCATCGACCCAGCAGGTTTACCCATTCCAGTAAATAGGCCGTCACAGTCAGCTTCCCCGATAGGTGCTGTAGCTGTATGGAGAGACTAGCAATGGCACATGATAGTGTGACAGCGGGTCGCTGATGCCGAAACGCAATACGACAGTGTCCAGAAACGGATAGCTGTTTGTAGTGTTATCCTGACCAAAGTACTGTCCGGCTTCAAATTCAAGCTCATAGGTGCCGGCCTGCATAGACTCCCCGGCAAGCAGGGGCTCGTTGCAGCGACCATCGTCGTTTGTGTGCGTCGTTACCAGCAGTTCGCGCTTATCAGCGGATAATCTGGTCAGTCGGATGGTCATGTTTCTGGCTGGAATGCCATTGGCAGTATCCAGAACATGGGTGGTTAATTTTGTCATTGGTTAATCCATGAATACCGGGAGAAAGTGTGGCAGAGTCTGTACTGTTGTGAGCGTTTTCCGGCGGTGCCATTTTATCGATCATTCGCGAGGCAATTGAATAAAATTAATACTATCGAGCGGGAAATACCATATGCCGGTTAACATCTTTATAAAGCAGGTATTTAAATACGCCGTCTCCACCTGAATAGCAGGCCTGCGGACAGTAAGCGCGCAGCCACATATAGTCTCCAGCCTCAACTTCTATCCAATCCTGATTCAGCCTGTACACGCCCTTACCCTCCAGCACATATAAACCGTGCTCCATAACATGTGTCTCTAAAAACGGTATGACGCAGCCAGGTTCAAAGCTGACGATAGTGATATGCATGTCGTGACGAAGATCTGTTTTGTCAACAAAGCGTTTTGTTGACCAGCCTTCATTACTGCCGGGCATTACGTATGCCTCAATGTCGCCTTCCTGAACCACGATGACATCAGGTTCTTCCAGACCTTTGACATATTGATAGGGTTTACGAAACCAGTGAAAGCCGGCCTGATCTTCGCCAGTGTTAAATAAAGCCCAGTTTGCACTTGGCGGCAGGTAAACATAGCTGCCACACTGCAGTTGGTGTGATTCATCATTCACTGTCAACGTTAAATTGCCAGTCGTCACGAACAAAGTGGACTGCACGCCCTCCTCCGTTTCGGGCGTGGTACTGCCCCCTCCCGATTCCACCTCCATCAGATAGTGAGAAAACGTTTGGCAAAACCCGCCAACAGGTGATGCCAGTACCCAAAGACGTGTGTCTTCCCAAAACGGCAGGCGACTGTTTACTATGTCAGTCATTGAACTGCGAGGAATGACGGTATACGCCTCTGTGACAATAGCTCTCCCATCCATCAAAGCGCTTTGCGGAGGAACATCGCCCACACGCGTTGGCAGTCTGTCGGGGTCGAGCTGATTTTTGTTAGCGGCCATTCGAGTTTCTATTTCGCGTCAGTGCAGATCAAAATGTATGAGGTAAGGTGACTGGAATTTAAATTCCTCCAGGTTGTTGCCTTCACCAATGTAGTCAACAACGATAAACAGGCTTTGCCTGACGATGGGAGTCAGCACACCGTGCCAGGTGTTACGGTGGTAGTTAACGCCTTGATAACCATCAGTGATGAATGCTTTTGGAGCGTGTGCTGCGCCCGCCAGATCATCCGCTACCACCACGAGATAGGGATCAGAGGACGTCGGTAGAAATGCCTGGGAGCCCAGCGGGTGACGCTCTACGTAAATCAGCGTATGCGGACTGCAATACGCTTTTGCATCAAAAAGACTGATGCCGGGCGCGCCGGTGCTACACATATCCAGACGGGCCAGATCGGTATAACGCTGGCAGTTACCGCTATTGATCGATACTGGTTCGTTACCCGCTATTTCAATAACGTCACCGTATGCCTCGAACTTTTCCCTGGTCAGCAACTCAACTGTCAGTGTATTCATTTAAATTTGATTCTTTGCATGCCCATCAATCTGACCGGGTGGCCGCGTTGTAAATACAGGTGTTGCGACGCGCTGTGTGACGCGCTGTGTGATGGTGACGATGAAAACTATTCTCGGGCAAAAACTGTACTAGCGTTTTTTTCACTTCGTCTATTCATGCACCAAATCATGCACCAAACAAAAGCTCAGGTGCGCAAATAAAAGCGCTGATTAAACGTTCCCTTTTTCCGCAGGCATGCTGGAACGCCAGTGTTTTGCGATGTCGAGTCGGGTTGTCAGCCATACCTTGTCGTGCTCTCTAACATAGTCCAGAAAACGCTGTACCGCTACCGCCCTGCCAGGCCGACCCGCCAATCGACAGTGTAATCCTACCGACATCATTTTCGGCTGATGCTCGCCCTCGGCGTAAAGCTGATCAAAGCTGTCTTTCATATAGGTGTAGAACTGATCACCCGAATTAAACCCCTGTGGTGTCGCAAACCTCATATCATTGACATCCAGTGTATAGGGAACCATTAGCTGAGGCTGCTCAAACTGGTAATCCCAATACGGCAGTTCATCGGCATAGGTATCGGCGTTATAGAGAAAATTACCGTATTTTGCCGCCAGACGATGTGAGTTAGGGCTGCATCTGCCCAGGTACCAGCCCTGTGGTCGCGCGCCGGTCACTTGTGTATGAATTTCGATGGCTTTTGTTAGATGCTCCAGTTCAAGGTCTTCAGGCAGGTGCTGGTAGTCAATCCAGCGGTAACCATGACTGGCAATTTCCCATTGTGCGTTGAGCATGCTTTCAACCACAGCGGGGTTGCGTTGCAGTGCCATTGCAACACCAAATACCGTAACCGGAATCTCGCGCTCCGTGAACAACCTGTGCAGGCGCCAGTACCCCGCTCTGGAACCATATTCGTATATCGATTCCATATTCATGTGGCGCACACCGCTATAAGCCTGCGCACCTACAATTTCGGACAGAAATGCTTCGGAGGACTCGTCTCCATGAAGCACGCAGTTTTCTCCGCCTTCCTCATAGTTGATAACAAATTGCAGTGCTATACGGGCCTGACCTGGCCAATCGGCCTGCGGTGCAGATTGACCGTAACCGACCAGATCTCTCGGGTAGGATTCATCGTTAGTGGTCGACATAATCGCTGCTTACGCTTGCTCTGATGGTGAGGTAAGAGTTGCCTGTAGCCGTAACCGGGCTATTCGATGCACTTGTTCCAGTGCGGTTTCGAACTCGTCTTGCGATGCATTCTGAAGACGCATTTCGAACGCCTCGAGGATTTCGGCTCGCGAGCTTTCCCGAACCGCCATAATAAAGGGAAACTTAAATTTTTCATTGTAGGCAGCATTGAGCTGCTGAAACTTCTCATACTCCTGCGCGGAGCAAAGATCGAGTCTGGCGCGAGATTGCTCTTCTGTGGAGTCAGCAGTGAGTGTGCCTTGGGTTGCCGCTTTGCCGGCAAGTTCAGGATGCGCGCAAAGTAAATCCATTTTTTGTTGGTTTGTACTGCTGTCAACGGTTTCTTTTAATCTGCTGGCCAACGCGTCGACGCTGATGCTGTGCTGTGACTGTATTTGTGTCCAGACTTTCTCTGCAATCCATGGAGAATGCTCATAGAGACCGCCATACCGCTCAATGAATTGCGTCTGGTCGAGTCGGCTGAGGTCTATGGGTGGTGGTTGACTGGCATTCATACCGGGTATTTCATCGCCGTGTTTCCACGCGTTTAATCGCGCATTAGATGGTACTTTTTGGGGAACACGATTGTACTCATTATTGTATCCAGCGACAATAATGTTACTTTGCATGCTGCTGGCCTGGTACAGACACCGACTATCCGGCGTCTGTAACCGAATCGACTAGCGTTTTTTCTCCGCCGCCTTTGTCTCCGCAGACTCATCTTCTGTGTGCACTTCAGGGTCGGCTGTCTGCTGATGCCTGACCATAGACTCCAGAGATTCAGAACTGTCGTCTTCGTCATCACCATCAGCGCTTTCCAATACTGGCAAGGGATCAAACATCCGCCATGATGGTACCGTTGCCATTACGGTGCTAAGGAACAATCCACTGCGCAGAATCCACAAGGCAAAGCCCAGACTCAGACTCGCTGAGAAAGTCAGCGTTCCAATATGGAATACCCGTATGTCAGTCCCATTGACCTGGTCTTTTATATTGTTTAATTCCTGAGCCAGCGATTGTATTGATTTCGGCAACCTTCCATCATAAACAGCATTTATATCGGTGGCGTTGAATGAAATTATGAGCTCACCTTGTTCATTCTCTGTGTCTGCATCATCAACTGTACGCTCGATCTGGCGCGTCGATGCATGTTGCACGATCACATCCCTGAAATCGGCTGTTCTGGTTTGCCTTGCATCGATGTCTTCAGCAAATTCAAACGCCGGTTCATCGCTGCTGGCGCTATTACCTTCACTTTGCGGTTCAGGATTTTCATTGCCCGTGACGGAAGCCGTGGAACTTAAAGCACTTGCCGAACCGAGCACACCGCTTCCGGTGTCGCTGGTCTCTGGCTGAACCTGAGGCGCTAGTTCAATAAAAAGATCCTCTACATCGGTTGCTTCATTCTGGTTAGCCGCAGCCAGTTCGAGATCGCTGACTGCAATCTGAATTGAAAAAGGCTGTGATTCATTGCTACCACCATTGTCCAGATTACCGTCATCCACTACGGTAAACACAATATCAACCGTGTGCGCTTCAGTTGCAGATGAATCCGGCACATATTGCAGCATATCGCTTTTCAACGCTGACACGGGAACTGTGCGATTGGCACCGATAGCAACGCCGTTTAATTGCAGTGTGCCGCTCTGTGGTACTTCGACAATACGAATCGCCGCCAGAGAGTCGCCATCATCTGCGTCCGAGAAACCCGGTTGTTCATCGGTTATTGTCACTGCGGTCAGTTGGTCGGTGGCCAGTGTACTGTCTGTTGCGGATGGTGCATCGGCAACATCGAGAATGCTCAGTACCACTGTGCTGGATTCAAGAAATAGCGGACTTTGTGCGTCGGTTCGAAAGATGGAAAATTCCAGACTGTCTGCGCGCGGTTCGGTGCCATCATGTTGAAGCTCAACCTTGCCATCCTGCAGGTCCTGCAAAGTGAACTCGTCAAGCAGACCGCCTGTTGCAGCATCCGCAACCATCGCGGTTTCCGCCTGTCTCGTCAGCACCACTAACAAGTCGGTATCATCAACGAAACCTCCATCGCGATCAACATGATCTGAGGTCAACGTCAAACTGCCCTGCTCCAGCAAAGTCCATTCGCTCAGGGTGGTAATTGTCAGCGGATCACGGATCTCTATCAGTAGTTCATCGCTCGCATTGTCGGTGCTGCCATCAACATCGGTCACTGTAAATTCGAATTGATCGATTGACGCGCTGACACCCGTGTGTGTATAGCTTACACGCCCGCTGTTCAGGTCTGCCTGAGAGAAACTGTCACCAACCAAAAGTTCTTCACTGTCAACACTTAACGATCCATCGGTCGGTAGCTTATCGATCACATATAAAACCGTGTCAGGCGA
This sequence comes from uncultured Granulosicoccaceae bacterium, assembly GCA_964393885.1. Taxonomy (GTDB): domain Bacteria; phylum Pseudomonadota; class Gammaproteobacteria; order Granulosicoccales; family Granulosicoccaceae. Next base: position 39,288 of record CAYMVV010000049.1, read on the forward strand.
CTGGTGCAATTCATCTACGTCCGTGGCGGCAAGATGAGTGGCATCAATCACTACGGTATCCCCGATAACCAACTGAGGTTGTCGCTGATTATGCAGTACAGGGCTTTCATTGACATCGGTAAGATCAATCTGTAGTGACAAGGCGCTTTGTTTACCTTCCGCGGCATTTGCTACTGCTTCGATCAGATAGGATTGCTGTGTTTCAAAGTCCAGCGTTGTATCGGCAACAGTAACTTTACCGGCCTCGTCTATTGCAAAAGGCGATGTTGTAGACAATAGTTCGAAGCGCACATCATCACGAACCTCGATATCCGCGATCAACGCCCCGCTCCCACCTGGTGTCAATGACTGAAACTGTAGTGTTGTAACCGCTTCGGTGGCGACAAAAGACACTGTTTCCTGACGCCATTGCGGGCTTTGTTCAGACCATTCATCCGGCATGCCTACGGTGACTATATCGCTGACGCTGCCCGTACTGACCAGCATTTGCACACTCTCGGACGATGCTGCTCTAAAATCACCTGAGACTACATATGACAGGTTATAGCGCGAGCCGACAACCGTATCGAACGACTGAGTGACAGTGCCTGGTTCACTACCATTGAGTTCGAGGGCTAATCCACCAGCGGGGCCACGACCCCAGAAAGAACCGTGCAGATCGACGCTTCCCTCAACAACCCGCCACTGACCGATAGTATCTCCAAGGTGCTCACCATTTGCAGCATATCGATTCACATCCGGCAATCCGTGACTGGCATCCGCAAAGCTGCCTTGATCCAACTTTGTGAATACAGGGTCGGTTACAGAGACGTCGAGTACGCCAACAAGGGATCCGGCCGCGGCGTTCTCTGCAATGCTGAAGTGATTAACGCTGGCAGTGGGCGTCTCGGGCGGAGCCTCGGAAGTGGCAATAAGCAGTTGCATAGTCGCATCAGCTATCGAGAGATCGACACCACCGTTTGCGGTACCGCCGTCGTCCATTACCCGATAGCTAAAGCTGTCCTCGAACACCTGACTTGCGGCTAATGTGTCAGCGGGATTCGGGGCGGGTGTGTAGGTCAGATTGCCATTCGCAACATCGGATACAGCAATTGATAGCCCGGCACTCACCGGAGCACCGAGATAGAGCAATTGACCGGATGCAGGCAGGCTCTCGATGATGACTGATGTCAGTTTATGGTTCTCTGGCTGATCAACAAATCCGAAATTCTCTATACCAATGTCGACAACGGTATTGTCAAGCAGCGCAACACGTCCTCCGGTTGGCACTGGCGCATCATTAACACTCAGGACCTGGATCTGGTGGGTCACACTATCTGACTGTCCGGAACTTGACTCAAGCACCAGCGATAGCGTCCGGGTCGCAGTGTCAGGGTTATCACTATTATTGATATAAGCGACACTGCTCAATATTGACTCGTACACTGTTGCGTCAGCCTCGCCACTCAGGGAGAGCGTGCCAGTCGCAGCATCCCAGCTCCCGGTAACTCCGGATAGAACTGAAAATACCAGCTGATCCTGGTCCGACGAATAATTACCCGTAAATGTCCATGTAGCACCGGTGATCTTTCGGCTATCGAGCGATTCGACAGCCATGGTTGGATCAATCACCAGCGCGGGTGCATTTTCGAGATAGGTTTGTGGTGCAGTGGTGGCTGTCGTCACCGTTATTGGAAACTCCGGTACGGACAACGACAATTGTACCGTCTCGACCGCACTGCTCGCACCGGTCATATCAGTGACAGAAATCTGTAGCTGACGAGTAAGCACTGTTGTATCCGGCGTGCTCTCGCTCTGGTATGTCAGTGATCGCAGTACCTCTGTGTACTGCTCAACACTACCTTCACCACTTACCGTTAACACTCCGGCCAGCGTGTCAAAATGATAGCTCAGCGAACTGTTGGCGGCCGAGTTGTTAACAGTCAGGTCAAGTATATCGACACCTGGCTGATAGTCATTAATCGCGACGCGAGCCGCCTGCAGCAGTGTGTCATCGGGATCGCTGATTACCAGTGTAGAGGCGACTGGTATCGCAGGTGATCGATGCAGGTACTCACCCACAAAGAAGGCTGTATCTACTGCCGGGCTATCATTTACCGGATTGATAGACACTGACACCGTACCTGCGTCTGCAGTATCACCACTGGTATCCGACACTGTGTAGGTAAACGAATCAGCTGTTGTTTCACTACCGTCGTGTGCATAACTGATGGCGCCACTGCTGTCTACGGATACACTCCCATGCAGCGGCGCTTGCAGAACGATGACACTGCCTTCATCCAGAGGGTCATCCGCAACCATATCGTTATCGAGCACCGGGATCACAACGGTTTGATGCTCGTTTACAGATACACTGTCCGGCTCAATGTGAGGATGTGTCTCCTGCACATTGATCGTCAGGACCGCGGACTGACTTACTCCAGTGGCATCGGGCCCCTGGTCACGCAATGTCAACCCGACACTGTCGCTTTGAGCGTTCTGATCGTTGTGGGCGTAACGAATTAATCCCGCTTGAAGATCCCCTATGCTGAAAACATCTCCAGCATTAAGATCGATATCGTCCCGGGATAACACTCCATTGACTGGCGTGGCCGTTACTTCTATGTTCACATCAGCGTAATCAACATCGGGTTCAAATGCATTTATATTGAGCATATCCAGTGTATGCGTTTCGCCACGAATCGCGGACAGCGGGTTGGTGCTCAATAGTGGAAAATCATTAACTGCGGTAATGTTAAAAACTAATTCGCTGACATCACTACTCGTGTCCTGGCCGTTATTACTGATTCCCCCATCATCCTGTAAAAGGAATGTGAGTCGGTCAAAGCCAAAACCGAAGGAATCTATTGGCGGCGTATATACCAGGTTTCCGGCAGCAAGATCACTGGCAGACACCAGTGCGCCGTCAGACACCTCGCTGCTATCCAGGCTTAGACCTCCATTTGCAGGTGAAGATACGATGTGCACAAAGAGTAAGTTGTGATTATCTGCCGAATCAGTAAAGCCAAACATGGATGGCGTCAGCGCCAGCGATGAATCTTCATTCAGTTGCAGAACGTTAACATCAAAACTGGTGGGCGCATCATTGACCGGGGAGATATGAATATTGATGTCGCCCAGTAGGCTCGAGCCGTTATCGTAGTCTAGTGCTACAAAAATTCGGTCCACATTTTGGCCAAAGGTATTTGGTGTATTGTGCAGATAGCTAATGACCCCACCAGACAGATAGTTATTGATGGCTGCTGCTTCACCGCTTATCTCTAAACTACCACCCGTTGAGGTAAACGTTAAAGCTGGGTTATCAATCCAGCTTAACTGTCCACCACTGGTCGTGTGCAGTCGCAATGTCAGTGCGCCTGTCTCGTCTCTCTCGTCAAGGTTTATACTGTCAAGATTGAGTACCGACAGCTCGTCTTCCACCACTGTGGCTTCAGCAGGTAATGTCCCCTGATTCACCGGTGCATCAAACACCGAAATGATGTCGCTTACAATGGTTGCCGGATTAAGCGAGAATGGCGTACTGTCGCCACGTGTGGTGACATCAACCAGCGCCTGCGAATTGCCGTTTGTCGTCGTACCAGTGTAGGTGTCATCCGCTGCATACACTGTCAGCGCCGGTACCGCGCCATGATAGTCGAGTGCAGGTAAAAAACGCAGTCGATCATTACTATCTATCAGCAGTGCTTCACTGGCATCACGTACATCGAGTGGATACCAGTCGGCGCCATCATTTGTTGAATATTGCCATACGCCCTGCGGGTTAGTAGCATCGGTGGCGTCAGCTGAAATTG
>CAYMVV010000050.1:0-42745 GCA_964393885.1 uncultured Granulosicoccaceae bacterium
ATGCGTGATCACCTTGAATCAGAATCGGTGATCAACTTGCCCCAGAATATTCAGCACGTGAGTCCAGAAGAACTGCAAGCCGTTGCGGTCAGTTTTAACAGTGCTCCAGGAGTGGGAGTCGACGAGTTCGCTGAAGTACTGAGTCAATTGCTTGCGAGTCAGTCTGTCGGGGCATCGATCAAACCGTGCAACGAGTCTACGCACAGCTCTGGAGTACACATCGATAGTTGAAGCAGCTTTACCCTGAAGCTTGAGGGCTTGAAGGTGTTTTTTGTATTGGCGATTAAAACGCTGTTTTTCTTTGGGGGACATGGATATCTCCTGTTTAGTGAATACCACAGCGATATGCAGTGGTTACAGGAGATTAGTTCTTTTGCTATTTTTTTCTGCCGCGCAGCGGCTTAGTACAACAAGGCGCTACAGAACCGACAGTGTACGCGGTATACATATTGTGGTTTTGCAGCAGTCCAACTTTACCACAATGCAAACACCACTTTCACTGCGACTGAGCGCAACGTCATGTGTAAAACACAAGCAGGAATTGAGCAGAGCAACAAAGTTTCTATGGTAATTGGCATTTCCAAAGCTGAGGCAAAGCGGCACAAGGTATCCATCGTCTCTGACACCGTTCAAGAATATGATGAATATTGGTTCTTCTTGAGCATACGTAGAAAGGTTCACGTGGTAAGACTACAGCCGCATTCTTACTACTGTATATCTATTTCAAGATATCCGGAAGAGAACATCAATGACTCTTCCAGCTATGTTTTTGGCGCAATACAAAATGTAAGCGTCAGAGCCAAAATACAAACTATCCGTAGTAAGGCCACATCACTAATTGGGAGCCATACAAGTGACACTCAGGAAATTACATGTATTATAAACGACATTCCATGGTTATTTCTGAAGTCCAAAACCCCGGCGCAACTTGCTGTTGAAATGGGCAACAAGAATGATTAAGTTTGATAAATCATTGAGTGAAGATTGAGTGAAGGTGCGGGTAAGAGTATAGGAAAGGTGTTTAGGCTGCTAATGTTAGTCAGATCTCCCCCACCAATAGCTTCGAAATCAATCCTGGCAATTTTGAACCGATCGAGCATTGAGACAAGGGCTATGATGCCTTCAGGCACGAAGATGACTAACATATATTCATTTAATTCACGGATGTTGTTAACGAGTAAGGATTTACCAATAACGACACCAACATTTTAAAAGTCCTACTCTGTGTATTAGCATTTGTTTTAAAGACTCATCCTTGCTACATTCGAGCTTGAGGCACATTCGTCCGATAAAGTTAAATAAAAATTTCAGTGATGCGCCCTGGCTTGTTAAGTCTGCGCCACATTTCCATCGAAATATCTTAATGAAAACTAAGCGACGCAGGTTTGAACTTTACTATATAGCTTTAGAAATATATAGAAATGGAGTTATAATGATCATAAAAGCAGTTTTACGCTGACAACTCACAAGCTGCCGAACTTGATATGTTCGCAGACACACATTGCATGGCTATGTAGCCATGCTTGAACTGGCGTTGAACCAGACGTTATGATTCATAGTTCACTGTAATGGGGACTTTCTGTGAGTAGCGGCAATGTGCTTGAAGTCATATTAAAACTTCCTCTTATCGGCAGATTACTATCTGCTATTCTGCTATACGGTCGTGTATTCGTCCAGACAGTCAAATCTCCCATAAATTATATCCCGCAGTTCACAACAGAAAAAACTACAACTCTGCCTTTGGCTATTGAAATACTATTGGTGGGTTTAATAGTTGTTTATTTATCCTATTTACCTTACCTGGATACCGCAGGCAAGTTGGTGGCACAGCTAGTATCACTAATAATTGTGATGAGTTTTTCGCTCTTTCTGATGGCTGCCGTGCACGTTGCGCTTAAATTGTTAGGTGCAGCTACCACATTGAGAGAGACTTCAGCATTTTGGATCATAAGCATCGGGATAATATATCCAATACATAGTATCGTTATCTATCTCATCTATACTCTTACAAAAAGAGACGGGCTTCTGCAAGGATATCAATTACAACTTGAAAATACGTCCAGAGAATTAGCAATCCTGTTAATCGTATTTATCGTACTTTGTCTCTATTTTCTTCAATTCGTGTGGATGAAAAAAGTGTACAAAATAAATTATTTAAGATGCTTTATCGCAATTATGATAGTCGGTAGTGTCGTTAGGATATTATATCTATTTGTTTAACGTAAATACGTACTGCAATACACGCAGCAGTAGAATCTTTACAGAGAATTGAATAACGATAGGGTGTTAAGAGAAGGCATGAAAGTCTCGCGCTTATATGTATAGTCGTTCCTTCCATGAATTCACTTTCCAATACTTTCATTTACATATTACACTATACGCAGCATTGAGTCGTCAGCATCAAATTATATTCCCAATCTTAACGAGTACTATGGCAAAGAAAATAAAGAACAATGGAGATTGGTACCTTGCTGATATTGTTGAGCGAGCAGAAATGGCAGGAGATGATAAAACCAATCCGAATCGTAGATGCTTAAACTGGGTGAATTCTATTTTGGTCCAGGCGCCTTCTATTGAAAAGGCGTATGATAAAGCGATAAAAATTGGTAGAAATAATTATTCAATTCGCTATGAGACCGCATCCGGGAGAATATGCAACTGGAAAGTCCTGGGTTTGTCCTCGTTAGCCCCAATATTCGAAGATATAGAGGATGGGGCTGAGCTAACATATGTTAATAAAGGCCATATCGCAGCAAAAACAAGTAATGCATTGGTGAGAACCAAGCGCGAAATTCTATCGGAATTTAAGTAATGCCAAGAAATCAATTCGATCGGACAAGTCACGCGGAGTCACAATTGCCATAGTTCGCCCGGTCATTCAGTTCTCAGTGAGCATCTTATATTCTCAAGACTTCGGGATGGATCTTTTCTTGAGCACTATTAGTTGGCTGCACATAACAGGATAGTCGGTTGCCTCATACTACGTGTCGCTGTCGATGCCCTTATCAGTATCCAAATCAATCGAATCTGTACTGGTATTGGTAGAGTCTGTGTTTTTCCCTTCTACCAATTCGATCCACTCGCCGTTTTGACACTGGTATTCGCTGACGACTGCCTCTTCCGGATAAATAACACCGTTAATGGTGCACTCGGCAACTGCGGTAGCAGGCAAAAAAGCGGCGATAAATAACATGCCGCCAACGGCGATGTACATTGAAATGTCAGATAGTATATTACGCATTTTGTTTTTCTCTGTCTGTACCGGAGTAGCATTCTCCGGCCTCATGACTGGTTATTGTTACAGTGACGGGTACCCTTAATATGATCAATCCACTGCTCATAGTCCATTGAATTATCAGTTATGACCTGCTCTCTCTGCACCTCATTCAGATGCAACGCAACCTCCGCATCCATCAAGACGCTAGTAAATTCAGCACCGTTAAATAACCCTGCCAGCAGACGTTCTTTCTGACTTCCATCCGCTGAGTTGCCGTCAGTAGCAATAATATCTCTGCTGATAGATAAGCCACGCAAATCGGCATGATGAATTTTCGCCCCTTTGAAACTTGGCATCCTGGCAACAATTTGTACATTGGCCAGAGACACACATCGAAGTTCAGAACCGGCAAAACTACCCTGGGAGATTGTGGCGCCACTGAAGTCTGTGTATTGCAACGACGCATTGCTGAATGCAACATTATCCAGCGTGACATTCCTGAAGGAGTTCCATGCAAACAACCCTTCCTGAAAATCGCCTCTGATTGTACCGTTATCAAAGGACATACCATCCAGCGACAGCGGTGCCTCTATCTTTCCCGCAGAGAGCGTTGGTTTTAACATTGCGCTTAAACGGGTTACACCAAGAAAAGTAAGAATTTCCGCCCTGAACTTGTGATCGCTGACGCCGTTTAAAATAAACTGCGTCTGCGCCCCAAGAAACTGAGCGGCCGCAGCATCCAGCTCGCCACCCTTATGTGCATCCGGATAGTTTACTCGCAACTCATTTAGATAGTCGTTGAAAAGCAACGCAGAAGTCGATCGAGCCTGCGCTGCCATTTCGATTCTAAAATTCTCACGGGAGGTTTGAACTTCGCGGACTGACAGCACTATCGTTATAACGCTCACAAGCACCGTACAGACCAGAGTCACTGACTTGGAGTGTTTGGAAACTAAATTGCCGCCGATTTGCAGTAAAGACCACGGTGTGAAGCCGATTGAATCGGACCGACCTGTGCCTGTCGGGGCGGCCGGATTATCAGCCTTTACGTTAGAGCCCGAAATTACGCTGTCGAGCTGACTGAGATCGGCATCAACTGACGCACCAACCACCGGGGTTACTGTGGCGCCCTGACGAACGACGCTATCATCGCTTGCATCCATGCTGATCCTCAAACATAAAGCGGGTATTAAGGTGATGAATACCTATAGTGGATAAAATACTTTCTCGCAAGGCGCACGTTCGCTCCGGTCACTTCAGTGCAGACATCTAGCGAGCCGAGCCGTGCATGAGGTGAAGGAGCAGATGTACATAGCAACAATATCGACCCGGGTCAAAATCCAGATGAGCTTCAACACACTGTACCGACTCGCACAGGTGGCTGCCCGAGAATGAGGGTCGTCTCGGGGAAGTGCGGTTTTGAGTCAGATTTTAAGGTCGATTGGCGAGCAAAGTCATCCTTCTTTAGCAAAATCAATCATAATTGCTAACCTAACTATTGATACCGCAATAGGTCAATCATCCTCGGGCAGCAACCCTGCGGCTCGACCGGACATACCATTTACTCCACATATCCCGCCGGCTCAGGCTCATGAGTTGCGCATAGGCTTCTATCAAACAAATAGTCACCTGCTTGCGGTTGACAGCAGCTAGTACTTTATAAGCAGATATCTCTGATACGCTACTCCGGACTCTTGTCGACCTGGCTCTTGACCTGACTAATGGTGCACAAGTGTCGGTGATAATAATCTGGCGGTTACCATTTCCGCCCCGTTGGATTTACTACAACGCACCCACGGTCAGGCTGCTAATCAACGAGCGAGATTCCATGTAGGCACGCTATACAAAACATATACACTTACCGCGAACACCTGAAGTACAAATAGCTAACAGTCAATGACTGAAATAGGGTATTCCCTTGGTGTCGGAAACAGTGTTGATATTCTCCGTTATCGCAGATCACCTTCGTATGCTGCTATTTGAACGTGCCATTTGCTGCGCGATCAAACCGCCCTGTGCAGATATCCCTACTCGCACGAGATCTAGAATCCTCCCAACCCGATGTGAAACAGTGCACAAATCCACAAAATGTGTTTATATATATTTTACTTTAGTAGTAAATTTGCGACTCGTTCGCCACGTTGATTTGGCGTCACTACCAATACAACTTCAGGGAAAGATATGTTAATGCTACGCACATCTGTACTGATTATTTGTTCCTTTTTGCTGGGGGGCTTGCAATCAGCATTTGCGAACCCGCTGAGACTGAGTGATGCAACGCTCGATTCCATTTCTGCAGGCTTCGTAAATATCACGGTTGATGCTGTAGCATTGGCAGATGGTAAAAAACCGCTTGCAGAAACATTCACAAGCGTTAACAAAACGGTGAGCGAACCTGACGAGAATGGATACATTTACACCGTATCGATCGCTGAGGCTGATGCTTTTGCCCGCGGCAGCTCAGTGTCTACATCAGTGGCTGCAGGATTCGAAACCGACGAGGAAATCGTCTCACTGGATTTCGGACATTCGCTTGAAACAAACATCGTTGGGCACGATCGCAGTGGAAAAGCCATAAATAAACAAAAAAAGACTTCGCAAAAAAAACCTGCCAATAGCCAGAAAAACAAGAATCATAAAAGGAACAAAAAGCAGCAAAAACGCGACAAAAAGCACAGTAACCGCCAGGGCAGCAAGCATCGCCACTCCGTGATAGAACAACGAGAGCATGCACACATCACACTGGTTACCCGCACACGTTTGTAGCCACACTATGGCCGGCACCTAATCCAGCTCATTCTTATTTCGATTTCGAGATTTTTAGTCACAGGTGAATGTTAATCCTGAGGCTACTCTGCCAAGCACTAATTCCGTCGAGAACTAGTAAGATGGGTTCGCTCAGCGAACCCACCAGAGATTGAAGGGGTGTAAGAGCACCTCAGTGTGTCTCATAGATCCTGGTGTTCACAGTACCACCGCTTTATCTTTTTACAGCTTCACCAACACCTCCAAAACCCAGCGAAACAGATCCTCCGAAGTTGAGACTGTGAGTGGTGCTCTGCCCAACGGAGATAGAACGATTTGAGCTTGCACTGCGTTCGATATCAACCGAGGAGGACGAGTCACCGCAACATGCAGCCGAAACACCAGCGCCCACCGCATAGTTTAACTCGACCCTGTCATCACCTGCACTACCTCCTGACACGATCGTAGTTGCTTCACTTACCGGACCACGTGCAGGCCGGGCAGCTGCACTGACACGCAGTGACACACCAGCCGCAGATACACTATCCAGCTGTGTACTATTAAGCTTTACAGGTTCCCCGGCAAAACTTGTTGTAACCAGCATAAAAATACCAACACCGGATAGCGCTAGCGGAGAGCACTTGCGGGCTATTTTTCTCATTGTCTATCACCTTTTGAGTTACGATCATTGAAGCATATACCCGCCGGTTATTGTTCAGCTATGTATACTTAGTTGATGCAAACAAAGTGTTAGTTATCCGTGCTGCGTATTCAACTAATTGTGTATTGTGAAAACGCCGGAAATTCACCAGTCTCCTCGTTGCCGAATTCAATCGGCATATCCGATCCCTGTATGTCGGTTATCGATCGGAAAACTGCGTCCATAATGAAACTTATCTCAAGGAGAACTCGATATGAGAAATTTGCTGTTAGCCCCCGTTCTAGCGGTTACTTTGGTTGCTACTGCATCTGCAGGTAACCCGGTTCCTATGACCAATTCACAGCTCGACGGAGTAAGTGCCGGATCACGAAATGTGTCCGCCAGCGCCTCTTCAGGCGTAGCATGTGGGGGAAATTTCTGTGCAAGTGACGCTACGGCCAATGGTCAACGCGCATCTGCATTTACCCTGTCTTCCGGACTTAATGTGAACGGTAGCTTCATCGTAGCAACGGAATCTGGTGCGAGTGCCAGTTCGCGTTCATTCCGCCGTTTTGGTCGCAGGTAGGTTTAACGCTGCACGGTAACTACACCTGCAATGTGCAGGTGGTTCAAAAAAGAACCTGGGCATAAGCCCAGGTTTTTTAGTCTATATATTGAGTACTGGTTCAGTGCACGACAGATTCTCTGCTGATAGATTTCTCCAGAAATCCGATACCAGGATTCGACATTGCGCGAATGTTTACTTCTAAATGTCGCTTCACTGCGTCAGTGGTTACCGAACTTCCCGGCTAAACACATCTAGCGCCAGGCAGATACAACGCATTTTTGAAAGGACCTAATTTTACACTCCCGCAATGGTACTATGTCACTACTGACTGTGGTTTAAGCGAACAATTCACGACAAAAGGACCGTGTTATGAATCACGCAGCAAGACTTTACAACGCGACCACGCACTTCTGCGTTTGCAGGTTAAATAATTTATCGTTGATCCTTTTATCTACTCTGGTCATGTACTCCGGGCAGATTTACGCCAACCGCGCACCGGTAGTATCGCTGCTGGAGAATCGCCAAAAAAACGTTGTTATGCAACAGTGGGATCTTAGTTGCGGGGCCGCAGCACTTACTACTTTGCTGAATTTCCAGCATGGATTTCAGCTCACCGAAAAAGAGGTGGCGCTGGAACTGGTTAACCGGCCGGAGTATATCGAAAATCCAGAGCTACTAAAAATAAAAGAAGGATTTTCCCTTCTTGATCTAAAGCGATTTGTAGAAAGGCGAGGTTATAGAGGCGAAGGTTTTGGTCAGTTGACACTTGAAAACCTACTGGATATGGCTCCCCTTATTATACCAGTCGAAATAGATGGATATAATCACTTCGTCGTTTTTCGTGGAAAGGCAGGTAACCGGATACTGGTGGCCGATCCGGCCTGGGGTAACAGAACACTTATGGTGGACACCTTTATGGATGCATGGATTCAGTTTCCCGAGTTTGGACGGGTAGGCTTTTCGGTAAGCAGACCGGATACCATTACAGACCTGGCCAGTAATCTGTTGATTCCAAACGATCTCGATTTCGTCATGCTCAGGTAAACACCGCGAGGCTTCATACGGCATTGTCTTGCACCACTTCTACAGAGTGATCAGATTTCTGCCGAACTAGAACAAGCTGATAAACGAGGGATAAGTATGTGTTTCAGTGAGCTGTGGAACTGGAGTTTAAGCCTTGAATTGAAGAACGTAGTTCGGGTGTTGGTATTTGTACCTTTCTTTAATGCTGTAACACCGACTGCAACATCGGCACAGGAAAACACAGACAAGAATCAGGATATCACCGTCGTAGTCCAGTCCGGTGACACCTTATCGTTGATCGTCGCTCGAGTGCTTGGGCGCTTCGACAGGGATACCTGGGGAGCGGTAGCAGAGTACAACAAAATTGCGGATCTCGGGAGCCTGGAAGTTGGCGACATATTGTTAATCCCCAGGTATTTGCGAAACAACACCCCGGACCCGTCCGTAACTTCGCAGGTAGATGATATATGCGGTGACCAGCAAGTTTGTTTTCAGGTGAATGCAGCGCAGTCAGCCCTCGCAAATGACTCAATCTCATCAGAAGACAGCACCCCTGCGGTAGAAAGTCGTTCACAAGCTGAATTGTCGTTTAGCGAGACTCGCAAAACCCTGGAAAACGTTGATCGTGAGCCGGAGCGCCTACCGACTGCCGATAGCGAACCGCATACCGGGGCACCTCAGCAACCACAATTCACTAGTGAAACAACGGACTCTACAGACCCCGATAGGACCGGCGCGCCTGCCGTTTCGTCGCCAGACACTACAGCGGCTAATGTTGATCCCGTTCAACGAGAGAACGAAGATCCTGACGCTTCCGTCACTAATACGGAAACTGGCGCAGAGTCAGGACCTCAGCAAAAACCAGCCAATGAACAAGAAGACACCACCGATGATTCCGATACTGGCACCACGCGAGCACCGGGTAGCTTCGATGTAGATGAAGACGCAGCGACTCGGGCGTTGGAACGGACACTTGTTCAACTTGACGCATTGCTGTTGGAACCTGGCCGAGTAGAAGCCGGACTGGACATTTCCTATACCTTCGATGCCCGGATTACTCCGGTGCTTGTTGACGTCACCGCAGATGATGGCAGCACCAATACTGCTGCGGGGGTGTCCGAAACCAGGGATAACAATCTTGACGCAATACTGGATCTGCGAATCGGCCTTCCGTTCGATGCGCAACTGAATATAGATTTACCCGTCGTTTCGGATGATCGAGAGGAGAGGCTAACACTCGCAGGTACCGAGGTTAGCAGTGAAAACGACGACATCAGCGGTTTAGGAGATGTCAGCCTAACCGTGGTTAAAAAGGTATTCGCGGAAAAAGGCCGTCGACCCGATCTGCTTATTAGTGCCGGATTGAATACAGACACTGGCTCTGAATCCAATACTCGCTTCACAGGTAGTGGAGCCAATGAGCTCATCGCGGGATTCACCGCAACCAAACGTCAGGATCCCCTGGTTTTCACCGCTGGTGTAACCTCTGTTTTTCCTCAGGAAGAGGACAACGTGCAGGCCGGCCAGGTGACTCAATTCAGTATCAGCACGCTACTCGCCGCGAGTCCTCGTACTTCTCTGCAATTTTCCTTTGACCAAACATTCATAGGGGAGCTGTCTATTGACGACGACGACATAGAGGGAACCGACACTTCCTTTGCAAGTTTTACCTTTGGAGCATCGTCGGTTATCGGGCGACAAACCTTTTTATCTGCAGCGGCAACCATGGGCCTGACAGATGATGCAACAGACTACACTTTATCGATAGGTATATCACGACAGTTTCGATTTCGATGATAGCCCCGTATAGTCTCTGACACACCAAATTGCTGCAAAGCATTCTGCCAAGCCCTCTGAATAGCTCTCTGAATAGCTCTCTGAATAGCTCTCTGAATAGCCTTCAAATCTATCTAATACCCTACCAATACCATATAAAGATTATTTTTTGATCAAATAGCATGCATGCGTGCGACTGGTAGCTCCCAGACGTTTCATCATCTCGTGAACATGGACCTTCACCGTACTTTCACACAGATTCAGTTCGGCCGCTATCCACTTATTAGACTTACCGATCAAAATATACTCCATGACTTCCCGCTGACGCGGCGTCAACAATCCGAGTAGAGAATCCCCGCAATCGCAGTCATCGCCGGAACATTTTGATTTATCCGCCTGGTTTACGTCCTCAATGCACGAGGGCGCAGAGTAACTACTATCGGATTTCTCGCTATCTTGCCTCAGAGGGATACAGCTATTTTCGCTTTCTGCGCGATAGATAGAATTTTCACAAGGACAAACCGGAAGAAACGGGATTCCTGTTAAAATCGCCTTGATGCATGCCAGCAATTGATCAAATTCATAATTGCTCGGCACAATCCCGTCGATACAAAGAGATTGAAAATGGGGAGCGGTTAACCCGTACGCGCTATCACAAAACAGGATTAGCTTCGCTGACGGGTAGGTGAATCGAAGTTGGGCAAGGTCTGCGTGCACGCGTCTATCATGCGATGACTGCGCTGCATAAATAACAACAACTTTTTCCGGCTTGTCGTTAGTAAGCGGTGATTTCGCAAGCTCGTTCGGATTACCAACCGCGATAATCTTCTGCTTTAGTTTTTTTCGCAACGATGCGGCCATTGCCTGTCGAAGACAGGTTCGCTCATCAACGATAGCCACCTCAGTGAGCTCCTGACGCAATGCGAAGTCGCCTGGATCCTTCAGGAAGACCGGAACTGACGGCTTCTTACACTCCATATATGGTGCCTCCAACACTTTCAACAATCCCGACAAGCTGCATCAATAGCAGGTGCCTCATTCCATGATGTACGTCATTCCCGACATGCTCTGACTGCAAACCAGATCACATCATGACCTTTTACTTTGAAAGATTAGATATGATAAGTCAATAGACATTCTTCCTATGGATTACCAAAATCAGATTCGCTTTTATACAGAAAATATATATTCTCAAGTTCTGTTAAATACATGGAATCAATAAATATATTTTATATACTGCGAAAGATATACAAAGAGTGAGGCACGATTTAACTACTACTTAAGCACTAGAGTAGCCGGTCATTACACACTACACCAATTGTTGGATTTAACTTAGCGCATTTTTGAGAAATACTGCTGGTTCGCATTTACACACCCGCGGCTCTAACAACAGCAAAATATAGAGAGTGCATCGCCAGAGCTATCGACACCTAAGGAATACAACAGCATGTTCACAGACACGCCCAAAGAGTCTTTCATAACGTCCTGCACTATTTGCAGTTCATTGCGCTGCGGTTCATTGCGTCGCGGTTCATTACGCTACCTGATGGTGTCAGTCGGCCTGGCTTTACACACTGTTGCCGCAGCGCAGGAAGTGCCTAATGCGCCAAACAGAATTAATTTACAAGCGTCGGGCACGAATGAGGTTACCATCAACTGGAGTCAGTCACAGGATACCGATGGCTGGATCGCAGGTTACGAACTGGTGCGCAATGGGGTTGGGCGCTGGATCGGCGACTCACGAGTCTACAGGGACATCGACATCCAAGGTGGCACTTTATACCACTACAATGTTATCGCGGTAGACAACGATGGTAACCGGTCAACACCAAGTACCACTGTTACGTATCAAACGCAGCAGGGACAGGGTACAGCAAGCGCCGGATCAAGTGTAACTGTTAACCAGCAACCCGCGTCTGATAGCCAGTGTTTTGACGACGATGGAGATGGTTGGGGTTGGAATGGGTTTGCATCCTGTATCGTACAAGTGACAGCGTCGACCGAAACTGACGCAATTACCTCAAACGCACCATCCGGTGCAATTTGCGTTGATCCGGATGGTGATGGCTGGGGTTGGGACGGCCACAGTTCATGCAGGGTTAGTGTGTCGGAAAATCCGCACACCAGCGGTAGTTTCTGTGTAGACGAAGACGGGGATGGATACGGATGGGACGGCTATGCGACCTGCTCTGTTTCCAGCTCAGCAACATCTTCCGGCGCCTCTTCCGGTGTTTGCATCGACTCCGACGGAGACGGCTTCGGATGGGATGGCACCGCTACCTGCAGGCCATAACCTATACAGCCGAAAACCATCTCCAGTGCTTCGCATTAAATGAGCAGGAATTGCCAGGTAAAATCGAACCAACGCCTCACAGCGATAACACCGATCAAACAAATAATATAATAAGCGCCTCTCCCTAAGCGGGAGAGCCTTAAACCAGAGAGCTATAAACCAGAGAGCTTTAAACCGAAAAGCTTTAAGCCGAAGAGCTTTGAACTGGTCGAGCGATTAACTATCGTTCGCTAAGCAAAACACTGCAACAGTAGCATCAGCCGCTCAAACTCACTAGCTGGTACTGTCCATGAGGATTTACCAGTCAGCGAAAATAGCGCTAAACAGATTGCTTAATAGAGCGAAAAACGTGGCCCGCCACGTGCCGAGCTCATAATGCGAGATGTGACGCGCTGTTTTATCATATGGCAAATAGACGCTCTGCTGTTTTGGAAACCAACCTCGCACCAGACATAAATGCACGTTCAGCCAGCAGATAAGTCTTCAGCAATCATTAAGCCGTTACCATCCGGGTCATAAAAGGTTGCCACTTTCACCATTCCTTCAACCTCGATTGTGTCTCCATCGAATTTAACACCAACCTCCTCTAGCGCCTTTCGTGACTTATCGAAATCATCTACTCCGAATACTGGCATAGTACCTCCACCCGTAATATCCTCCGCATCACCCAAACCAATGGTTACACCCGGTGTATTTGTAGCAAGCTCTGTCCAGCCGGCTTCATCTGCGGCAAATATCTGCTCGAAACCAAGGTGCTGCTTGAACCAGGAAGCCGAAGTAGCCCGGTCCTTTACAGAAAGCGCTATGGTAATGGTGTCTTTAGTAGTAATCGTCGGCATTACTGCATTCCTTTGTTTGCACGTGGTTATATCATATGGTAATTGCACTAATTGGACAATCAACATCCATCGAAGTAACACGATCCCGGAAAACAATATTCCACTATGAGCAAAAACAGACACTCCGGATTGACTGAATTACCAGGCCTCCGACATCTACGCCACCTTGCATGCGGCTCTGCACAGGACAGCAATTGCATCAAGCACTACAATGCGAGAAGGTGTCAGTTAACACTATTTCAGCATTTTTCCTACCTCATAGGGATGCCAGTTATATAGCCACCTGCTGATCACAGCCTAAACAAACTACCCACACAGGAAAACAAACTTCAATAATGTGCTCATCTTTTCGCGCTAATAAACTTGCTAATAACCTTGCCTATAACCTTGACTACCCCAGTCGTAACAACCATTTAGATGGATGATCAAACGCAGCAGGCTCTGTTCCTGCAAAGCCGACTTGTAGCCCGGCGGTACCTGCTTAAGGCATCGACAGAATGCTGAGCTAACTATTACCCAGAATTTTACTGCTTTGAACCCTGCCCCAAAGGAAAGATAAAATATTAACTCCTAAAAGACATTTCGTCTTCATCCGGAACAGCGCTCTGGACTTTTGATTACACACATCAAGAAGATAATCCGCCAAAAGATGAGCGATTAAAGTTGCAACTGCTGCACCCACCCCTCCATAGTCTGGAATAACCAGATAATTCAAAAACACGTTCACGATAGCCGCTACGCAGGTTCTAAATAGAGTAATAGTTTGCAGGCCCTTGAGGACGTACCACTTGCCGCCAACAATGCCGATAAATACCAATGGGCAGCTCCAAATATATATCGCCAGTATCTCGGAGGATCTACTGAAGTCAGCACCAAATATAATTTCGATTAGAAATATACTGGAAATACTTACCGCAAATGATATAGCCAGTGAAAGAATTATAAAGTAATCCAGGATTTTCTGAACCGCAGCGTTAAGAGTTGCATCGCTAGACTTAAGTTTGGCAAGACTTGGCAGCCACACTGCACTTATAATTGTCGGCACTAAAAAAAATATCTCACTGATCTTGGCAGCTACTGCATAAAATCCGACTTCGCTGGAGTTAGACATATTGCCCAGCATCACCATGTCGATTTTCATGTAGATAACAATTGACAGCGCTGCCCCCAATAGAGGCCAGGACTCCTTTAAAATTTCCTTTACAGCGTGAAGTTTGAATTGAAGTGCTTTGCCCAGCGATGTCCGCGCTAGAATTGCGCCATACATCAGCGTTGCTATTAGCGATTCAATTGCAAGCAGCCATGCAAAATAGATCACCGGGTACTCGAATACCAACAGGTATATCCTGGGCCCAATAATCAGGAGGTATGAACAGCAGTCGACCCAGGCTGTGTGCCGAATTCGATGGCTGGCTTCCAGCCACATTTTTATTACCTGATGTGCCGATAGCACTATGGTGAGTCCAAGCGTACTGGCGACAAGTATGATTAGCTCGTTATCAGAGTGGACTTTAAAAACTATAAAAAGTAATAACGCGTAACCAATGAGCCCGGAAGTTAAATGAATGCAGAGTGCCGCACCCAGGATGGAATTCGTATTCGACGGTTTTTGTACTATTTTTGAAACTACTATGTCCCAGATACCCATACCTGCTACGGTGTTAATCATCGCCACCAGCGCAATACTGTAACCAAGTATACCGAAATCTTCGGGGCCCAGGTGGCGCGCGAGCCACGCACCGAGGATAAAACCCGAACCAAGGCGCAGGGCTCGGTATCCAAACATCCACATGGAATTAGTTAGCAGGGAGGACATTGTGGTGTTGGTCAGGTGCGTTGTGAATCAGCCGGTTAGGCCTCGTGCCTGAGAGGGGCAGCGTTACGGCTTTTTTCGGTCTTCGCTCTTGCCTGAAATACAGCATATACAAATTTTTGAAAAATACGATGCTGTCCAAGAGACTGCAGTATCGTATACAACCAGTGACGCACTACCGTCTTTGGCGTGTTAGTTTTAAAATAGGGCTCGCAGTACTCAAAAACCTGTTCATCAAGTGTATTTCTATAAAACACTCGAGCTGACTTTCTAAGTACCTTTAGTTTCTTCCAGTGTGAGTTACTGTACTCGGATAGAGATTTTGATTGATAGCAATGATATACCGGCTTTGCGTACAGATGAAATTTATCAAAGCCAGTATGGAATAATCGATAGCCCAAATCGGTATCCTCGAACCCATAGTGGCAGAATGTGCTGCGGAATCTTCCAGATTGCATGAAGTGCGCTTTCTTAATTGAAAGGCTGTGCGAGCAAACAAAACGCCATGGCGCTGGCTGATCAACCCACTTTGTCTTATTGTCGTGATCGTTATAAAAGGAGCCCCAAAACACGGAATCCTCAAGATCTGTGCGCCTTTTTTTGGAGATCTGATCGTAGGAACGAAGCTGTTTGGAGTCGCGTCTGTTTAACTCAAAACGTTTACCCTGAATCACATCGAATTTTTTATGCAATTCGATCAAATCTTCCAGCATTGTATTGGCGATTATGATGTCACTGTCCATAAAAAACAGGATATCGGCGCTGGCGTGTTTGACACCGTAGTTTCTGGCGATACCAGCACTATATCCTTTCGTTCCTCGTCCACGAACGCGTGCCCTTGGATGTCGAAGCAAGGTGCTGCGAAGACCCAGCTGCTTGAGTAACGGATACAGGTTATGTTTCGTATCATCACTACTGCCATCATCAACCACTATTACCTCAAAACCAGACTCGCAGAGCGTTTGCTCCTTAAATTGAAGTAGTGTTTGGCGCAGCTGATTCCAGTTGTTGTATGTCGGTATTACAACTGACACCTTCGGTTTTTCTGCCTGCTGGTTGTTTACAGCCACTGGCGGGTAATTCGGTTCGATACTTCTGTTGTTACTGACATCAGGGTTTGGAACATCCGTGTGCCGTGGAGGGAGAACAACCAGTGAAGGTAATTTACTTTTAGCCGCACTAATAACGTCGTGAATAAGAACGCAATCGGAATTCGACGGGTTTGGCAAGTATGAGAACTCCGTTTCGAGTATTTTTTGAAACGACAGAGGTAAGGATTTTACAAGTGGAAGATACCGTGCCGGATCCTCTGTTTTACAGCGCACAGCCTTTAACTTCGAGCCCAGGCGAGCGAGGAAATATTTATCATCCTTAGTTAAGATTTCACTAAATACGTAGGTGACACCTGAAGCATCCGCGAGTTGCGCTGAATTGAATGCGAGTTCAGTGTGTTGATTTTGATGGATGACAAACCACAGTTTAATACCGCTCTCGCGAACGAGTGAACAGAACTTACGGTAATGAGCAGATTCTATTGCGGCAATATCGATTTCAATCGTTTTGTACTCGGCACTGAGTGCCTCGAATACCTTCTCTTTTGCGATTGAAAAAGTTGAGGAGTTACTGAAATCGAGTAGAAAATGCCTGGGGTTCACAGCGAAATACCGGTAAGCGCACGAATACAAAAAACTAAATCCCAAGATTGGTAAATTTAATCTATTGAAAAGTCGCTTACATCCCTAAGCGTTTAACCTGTCCGGCTAAGCTCGGCCACTACTTAACCACTACGTTGACATACTTTCTATGGATACAGTCTTTATTTTCCATTGAAATGTCCACCGAGCAACCCGGTGAACGATTACTGCATGACATCTTGCCACTGCGTCCTCGATACTACATGCGCGGAGATGCATTGTCAGTATTTTTTCGTGCGGTTACTAAAGTGTCCAGCAACGTATTGAATGAAATAAAACACTGTTTAATAATTCTACATACGACGACTCGATGATTCAGTGTTAGCAGTGTATCTTTAGTGAGACATTAAAGGTCTGTTTGCACCACACAGCCTCACTTCTCGTCACCCCTTACCCTGTCGTGTTCACCGCTATAAACTGATCAATAGAAATAATTGGGAAGTACGTGTTAGCATCCACAGAGGATGCTGGGCAAGGTAGAGGAATGACGTCTGCCTTGAACAGTCGGTGTAAAAATTACAAATCATGGAACATCGATTCGTGCCCGTACAAACTTGACAAGTATCTGAAACACATCGTCAAATTGTATTTACTATCAAAGACTGTGGCCCACCTGGCTGGCGTTACGAAAATATTTTCAGTGCCTGTTTCATCAACTACTCAAATATACTATACGGTAAGAAATGTCTGTGTTTGTTGTGGTGTCGAGTTTTGCAATGCGGTAGAACGGGCACTGTGAAATCTTCTCTGGTCTCTCTGAGCCTGCGAAGACAGCAACCGTGTGGCTTTAGTGGAGTGTGCAGCTGATTCAATGCAGCGCTGTAAACATATGAATATAGTTAGTACTGATAGTGGCCAGCCCTCCTCTGCAAGAGGCAAAAGTCAGAGTGGCAAAATAGTGCAGTCGAATCCGGTGTTTGTGGTCGGGCCATCTCGGTCTGGTACC
Source organism: uncultured Granulosicoccaceae bacterium (assembly GCA_964393885.1). GTDB lineage: Bacteria > Pseudomonadota > Gammaproteobacteria > Granulosicoccales > Granulosicoccaceae. The sequence continues at coordinate 17,555 of CAYMVV010000050.1, forward strand.
ACCATGTTACAACGCGCGCTGAGCTTGCACTCACGCATTCATATCAGCGCAGAAACTCACTGGTTTGATGATTTACGGGGCAGATGTTCAAATGGAATTTTGACTGATTCTGAGCGCCAACAGATTCTGGATTGGTTTTTAGCGCTATCGCACAAGCCCTTTGGGTACGCTGGCGTACCAGGTCAAGGCTGGCTATCACGTGATGAAGTTGAACAGGCTGCGCTGCAATTGAGTGGCTCAGACAGCAAAAGTGGAGTAGTCAATTGTGACAGCTACTTTGCGGCATTTTGCGAACTGGACGCCAGGCGACACAACAAGACTCGCTGGGGCGAAAAAACCCCTCGTCATGTATTTCGAATTTATGATATCCATCAAAGTTTCGCGGGCGCTAAAGTAATTTGCATTCTGCGTGACCCGCGTGCAATGGTCGCAAGCTATAGCAAGTGGAGCGAGCGAATCACCGGGGTCGGCGTCGACAGCAGTCCGGAACAGCGACGCGAATACAACCGGTCAAAGGCTTCCTATCACCCTGTGATCATGGCGCTCATGTGGCGCGGTGCAGCTCGTGCCTCAATGAAAGCACGTCGAAGACTTGGTGAGGATGTGGTGCGAGTAGTGCGCTACGAAGATCTCGTCGGTCAGGCTGAACAATGCCTATCAGATATCACAGACTGGCTAGGGGAAAAGTTTGAGCCTGAAATGCTCGACATTCCTATGGCTAATTCTTCATTCAATGGATACCAGTCTCGTGTCGGATTTAGTTCAAACACCAGCGATTACTGGCAATCAACACTTAGTAAAACGGAATTAGCTGTAATCAACCTTTTATGCAAAAAGGAAATGAAAGCACGAAATTACCGATTGAAGTCAGAAAAGGAGATCAGCTCTCCGTGGCTCAATGCATGGTTCGCAGCCCCCCATTTTCTAACACTGCCACTGGCGTTATGGCGAGCCATAAATGCTAACAAGGACAGGACAGGAAAGCTATTCAGTTATGTCTGGAGAAGAATTCACCCTTAGTACTCAGATCAAATCCGGGTACCTTGATGTAGGTTCAGTATTTTGAATAAATGGATTGCAAGCAAATTTGAAGGCGCAGTTTGGCCTGAAGTATTAGCTATTTTTTTGCTCTTTGTCGCTATATCGCAAGATGGCGCTGGCGTTATAATAAAGAATGCTGATCTACACAAGATTGTCTGGGTCGTGTTGTATTTTGGTGCCGCTATTCTGGTAGTGCGACTTTTTAGCGTTGTGCCACCCACTGAACTGCTAAAGCGAAACTTTCTATATCTTGTGCTTGTCGCGATTGCGTTGTCATCAACGTTTTGGACGATTGATCAGATCTCCACGGCCAAGCGTTTGCTCCATCTCTCAGGGCAACTGTTGCTGGCCATTGGAATTGCCTACACATTAAGAAACAGCCGGTTTATTAGTTTTACGTTTTACTTTCTATCGCTCTACGTAGTGTTGTCTATGGTTGTGGAAATTGCGGTGCCCGAAGTAGGTGTTGGCCCGTCCAATCGTGTCTTGCCATGGAAAGGCCTTACCTTCCATAAAAACACACTAGGCATGTTCGCTAGTCTTTGCCTGATTTACAGCTTTTTCTACTATCTGGAAACTAAAGGGCGTCGTCATGTTTTGCTCATCATTGTTGCGACCACCGCGTCAGCGATCGTAGTCCATAAGGCTGAGTCTGCGACTGCTCTTGTCACCCTTCTCCTGGCAGGTGCGTTTGTAGTTACTTTGTACTTGCTGTCAAAAAAGGCACGCTGGTTTTCATTCACTGTTTTATTTTTACCGGTATTTTTTGCGTTGGGAATTGTGCTATTCCTGTTGATTGACCCACGATTGGCAGATTTAACACAATTGGTAGGGAGGTCAGAAACGCTAACCAATAGAACCGAAATATGGGCGGAGGCGTGGAGGCTCACCCTTGACAAGCCATTTGCTGGCCATGGCTTTGGAACAATATTCTATCCTAATAATGAACTTGCTGTTCACAACCACTATGAATATTTTGGCGTGCGAGATGGCGATACGCCAATTGTCCATGCTCACAATGGATTTCTGACTGTGTCAACACAGTTGGGTCTGCCGGCTGCGGTAATCGCAATCTGTATTGTCCTGTCGATGCTCTTTATAAATCTATACAGATATTCATCTTCATTATCACTGCAGAGTATTGTCAGCAGTACACTCGCCCTGTTTGTGTTCGTTTATAATTTGACTGAAGACACACTGTTTCGTCCACTGGATACATTATGGACACTGTTTCTTATCTTTTTGATTATGCCACACCCAAAGAGCGAACCTTTGCACGATAGTACTAGGCAATATAAGCGAAAGAGGCAATCGAGAAAAAGGAGTCGCCGTAAACCGGATCGTCAAAAAACACCTAAACCTGCAGGTGTGCACTAGTGGGCCGTGCGGGAAGTTCGGTGAGAAACTTTTCACAGCCACAGTTGTCAGAGCAAGGCGAAAAAATGCAGGCATAGCAGGGCCTACGTCGACCCCGTGCTTTGGACAACAGGTCAACGCCGCTATGGCAACTGTGGCGAAGAAAAGTGTTATCGAACTTTCCGCACGGCCCACTAGCGCCGTTTACCCTACCCGCAACAACTGCCACCTGTGCGCCGTCCAATAATGGTCCTTACCTCAGATTCCGTTAGAGAGAACCGTTGCGCAATACGCCGCAGAGACAGACGCTGGTATTTGTGCAACATCAGCATATGATAGATATCTTCATCGGTGATTAATTTCTTGTTGTCGCGACGTCGGTAAACACGACTGGTGCGCCCTGTCATTATTTTTTTCCTTCACAACAAATTAAGGATCGAATAGCTCGAGCACCACACGTTCCAACACTGTTCATATTTCAGATCTATCGTTTTACAACTCTACAATCGGCAGGTTCAAGCTCGCAGCAACAGACTTTAACTGGTCGACGTAATCACCGTACACCAGCCCCATATGGTGCTCCACACCTGAATCCATAACACGCGACAGTATAGTGTCCGCGTCTCGATCAAACCGTATAACTCCCGATGTACCCGTAAAGGCCATATCGCGTTTTAACATTTCGCCAGCACTAATAATGAGTTTTGGATCTCCGTTAGCCTGCGACAATCGAGCAAAAGTGACTCGCCCTGGTTTCAACGGGAACTGATAGAGCAGTGGCATTTTTCGATTGGTATGAATGGTCGCCGTCGGTTCAACGCTGGTATCTGCCATCGACAGCGGCGCTTGCCCGCAATGCCAAACCACGCCCGAGTTATCACTTGCATCCAGATCAACAAGATCAACCAGAAACACGGGCGCATTCGCTATACTTTGCAGCATTAACTGGGTCATTGCTCCATAGACATCAGCTTCACACGCACAGGGGACTCGCGTCTCACCCAACATTGATACCGGTCCACACACCGCACCGCCATACTCAGTAAAGGTTTCCGGCCAACAGCGGATAGCGAATGCATCATAGCTGCCCTGCTGCCGTATGTCGTCAAGCGCCACCTTTAATTTGTAGGATCGATTCAGCTGCTCCTGATCAACCAGCTGAAGTCCGGACAAGCCCGCCTCCGCCTGTCGTGCGACCTCGGCCGTACGATCTGTGTCCGCCTTTGAGGCCATGCCAAACAACTCGTCAAGCGCAAGTTCATCAATAGTAATGCCTGTTAATTGTTTTGCATCCCTCGCACTATAGACACAAGTTGCAAATCCATCTGGATGCTCACCAATTCTGGCAATACGCTTGCCTTGCAGGGCCGCCACGACATCGCGACCTGCATCCGACTCTAATCCGGCAGAGGACTCAACCGGTATCGGCCGGGTAACGCGCTTACCTCCCAGCAGTTCAGCAAGCGCCCCGCTGCCAGTTTCCGTCGGCGACTGATACAAGTAACTGAATCTGGTATTGTTCAGCGATAGTGCATGCGATGCCAGATTCAAACCGCAAAACGAATTCAATCGCAGCCGCCCACCCAGCCTTGGCTCCGGGATTGCCCATATAGATAGCGGTTTGTCGATCTGCTCTGATGCTCGAACCAGCATTGCTGCATCGGTAAATGTTAGCTGCAGCACCAATAGCTGATCGATGCCTTCGCCTTTAAGCCTTTGAATAGCGGATTCAGTTTGCTCTGCATCGAACAACAACGCTTCACCACCAACCAGTTCGGCCGGTTGGCCGCTCAGCACCACTCGATCAAGCTGCTCCTGCATTGCAGCAAACTGCTCTTCAGCATAGGGCACATCGAAAGTGGGCCGCGCCAGAGGTAATATACCAATCTTGTCGCTCATATATCTGTCAGCTCACCAAGTGGACGACTGTGTGGACAACTGTGTGGACGACCAGGGCTCACTGTATCTGCGTCGAGTTCAATAATGAATAAACCTCAGCCTGCGTCGGACTGACTCGTCCACCGCCTGCACGACTACAGGTGAGGGATGCAGCTGCATTGGCAAAGAGAATCGCATCGCGTTCCTTTTGCCCGACTGTGTTGTGTTTGTTCTTATTTGCCATCGCCAGCGCGAAAGCACCGTGCCAGACATCACCTGCACCCAGCGTATCTACCACTTCAACTACCGGCGCCGGCACATGGTGCACTGCATCGTCTTGAAGATAATACACACCATTGGCACCATCTGTTACACATAACCAGCTTTTGTAGGTTTCTGCAACAGCCAGCAAGCTCTGCTCAAGATTTGTGTTTCCGGTCAATGACACCAATCCCTGCTTTGAGAATGCAATATGCGATGCCAGCTGCAAGGCCTCATCGTCAGTCTGCGCCTCGGCATCCAGTATTCCGGGCACGCCCAGTTGACGGGCAAGCTGCATGGCAGCAATTACCCCCTTGCGCCATCGAGTATCAGCTAGTACAGCGGACGGCTGACGTGCGCTGTCATCGGCCAATTGGCTCATCGCAGCGACATCGTCAGACAGATTTTGTCCTCTATAATTGACAATCAAACGCTCACCGGCGGAATCGATCAGCACCGACGAGTAGGAAGATCTGGCACCGGTAGTACGCTGCAACAGCGTACAGTCAACGTTATATTGTTGCAGGTCGCTGACAATCAAACCGCCGATCATGTCATCGCCAATGCGCCCGCACAATTGTGCGTGTCCACCCAGATTCGCGATAGCTACAGCAGCATTGGCAGCACCGCCACCCCCGACCATGGATGCATCCGAGGCGACGTATTTCTCCGCCGTGACTGGCATGGTGTCCACTGTAAATACAAAGTCGACAACGACCATACCCACAACAAGCACACTGGTCATTGTTTTTACCTGTCCTTGTAGTTGCTTGCGATTGCTGTTACAGCCCTGTTGCTGCCTGCTCTGGCGGTTGGGCGATTGTTAACGTGACGCGTCGATACGCTTACCATCAGCATCAAACAGGTGCAACTCGGACGCCGCAACACCGACGCGAATACTGTCGCCAGTCATCGCCTCGGTATGAATGCCCGGCAGGCTGACTACGACGTTGGAAGACTCAGACGTGGCGGAACCCTGCCCGAGCGTACCGTGCACCAGTGTATTCGAGCCGAGTTGTTCAAGCATCGACGTGCGAATATTAAATGCGCCATTGCTGTCAGCAACAAAATGCTCGGGTCTGACGCCAAGTTTTACCCGTCCGGTCGCTGCAATACCTGTATTAATTTGAACACCATCATCGAGCATCACCGAGGTTCCGTCAGCAACTCCTTCGAAGATATTCATTGCGGGGCTGCCAATAAACTGAGCAACAAACAGGCTAGCCGGCCGCTGGTATAACTCTATAGGTGTCCCATACTGCTCAAGGTAGCCATCATTCAAGACCACCAGTCGGTCTCCGAGTGTCATTGCCTCGACCTGATCATGGGTAACATACACCGCCGTAACTCCGAGCTCTCGTTGCAGCTTACGGATTTCAAGGCGCATCTGCACCCGCAACTTGGCATCGAGGTTGGACAACGGTTCATCGAACAAAAAAACCGCAGGCTTTCTTACAATTGCTCTGCCCATGGCCACTCGCTGTCGTTGACCACCTGACAACTGGCGCGGCCGGCGTTGCAGGTATTCAGTCAGCTGTAGCAATTGCGCGGCTCGCTCTACTCGCTCCTTTATTTCCGCCTTTGGAGTACCGGCAATTTTCAGACTATAGGCCATGTTATTGAATACGGTCATATGCGGGTAAAGTGCATAGTTTTGAAACACCATGGCGATGTTGCGATCCATCGGTTCAAGCTGGTTAACAACGGTATCGTTAATCAATACATCACCACTGGTGACGGTTTCCAGTCCGGCAATCATCCGCAACAGGGTAGATTTGCCACATCCGGACGGCCCGACCACCACGACGAACTCGCGGTCAGCAATATCGATATCTATACCGTGCAACACCTCGTCGCGGCCATAGGATTTCTTCAATGAATTGAGTGAGACGGTGGCCATATTATTTTTCGGTATCAACCAAACCCTTGATAAACAGGTTCTGCATCACCACCACCACCAGCACCGGTGGCAGCATCGCGAGCAGCGCGGTCGCCATAATCAATGGCCAGTTACGCAAATCATCACCCGACGGGATCATCTGCTTTATACCCATCACGATGGTGTTCATCTCCGGGTCAGTGGTAATAAGCAATGGCCACAAATACTGGTTCCAGCCGAAGATAAACAAAATAACAAACAACGCGGCGATGTTAGTGCGTGACATTGGCAACAGAATATCGAAGAAAAAACGCATTGGCCCGGCACCGTCAATCCTCGCAGCTTCTGCCAGCTCATCGGGCACTGTCATATAAAACTGCCGGAACAGGAAGGTTGCGGTAGCAGATGCCACCAATGGCAATATCAAACCGGAGTAACTGTTGAGCATGCCAAAGTTGGCAACTACCTCATAGGTTGGCACGATCCGCACTTCCACCGGCAACATCAGGGTTAAAAATATTAACCAGAAAAACACACCGCGAAAGGGAAATCGAAAATACACGATGGCAAACGCCGATAGCAGCGATATTATAATTTTGCCAATCGCGATACCCATGCCCATGATCATCGAATTCATCAGCATTTTCCAAACCGGCGCGTTAATACCGGTAAACAGCGCCTCTTTATAATTGGCCAGCAGGTGGCTTCCGGGCAGCAATGGCATCGGCGGTTTTACCAGGTCGCTCTGCTGTACGGAAGATGCAACAAACGCCAGATAAATAGGAAAGCAGATAAACGCGATGGCGATAATCATGCACAAGTGTGTCAGCCACAATGCCTTGCCACGCTTTTCGACCATGCCCGAAACCGTGCCTGAACCCGCGCTTGTACCCGTGCTTGATGAAACACTAGCCATCAGTAGTGCACTCGCCGTTCAATGTATTTAAACTGCATGATAGTCAGCGCCCCAACAACCAGTAGTAAAACGACAGACTGCGCGGCTGACGAGCCGAGGTCCTGTCCGACAAAACCGTCCGCATAGACTTTGTACACCAGCGTGGTGGTGGCCTGTTGTGGTCCGCCAGCGGTAATCATGTGAATGACACCGAAGGTTTCAAAAAAGGCGTACACCACGTTTACCACTAATAAAAAAAACGTCGTTGGCGACAACAATGGAAATACGATGGTCCAAAAGCGACGCCAGTAACGAGCACCATCAATGGCGGCAGCCTCGATGATACTGCGCGGCACTGCCTGAAGACCCGCCAGAAAAAATAGAAAGTTATAGCTGATACGCCCCCAGGCTGATGCCACAACCACCAGTCCGGTCGCCTGTCCACTATTCAGTGAGTGGTTCCAGTCGACGCCGATTTGATCCAGATACCAGGTAATCAGGCCAATACCGGGGCTGAACATAAACAGCCAGAGAATACCGGCTACCGCAGGCGCAACCGCATAGGGCCACACCAGCAGTGTTCGATAAATACCTGACCCTTTGATAATCCTATCAGCCATCACTGCCAGCCACAGGGCGACACCCATCGACAGTACGGTTACCAGAATAGAAAAAACAGCAGTCGTTTTAAACGACTCAAGATAGTAGCGATCGCCAAAAAGGAAATTGAAATTCTCCCAGCCAACAAACTGCGTTTTCAGGCCGAAGGGATCGGGGATATAGGCAGACTGGTAAATTGCCTGCGCAGCAGGCCAGAAGAAAAATACCAGAGAGACCAGCAACTGCGGAAGAATCAACAACAACGGCAGCATCCAGCCCTTGAATGTGACTCTTTTTTCTATCACAAATGTCTCTCTGGTTTTGGAGAATCACACCGGTGCCAATGGCACCGGTGCGTAACAGCATGACACCGGGTACTACCTGCAGCTTTTACTTGTTGGCTTTTTCAAACCGACGAAGCAATTGATTGCCGCGCTCAACGGCACTGTCAAGTGCAGTCTGTGCGTCTTTGTTACCGCTCCACACGGCCTCGAGCTCCTCATCAATCAAACCTCTGATTTGATCAAAGCTACCGAGCCGTAAACCTTTGGAGTTAGGCGTTGTGTCCTTACCGGTCATTTGCAGGATAGCGATTTCGGTGCCCGGATTCTTATCATAAAACCCCTCTCCCTTTGTCTGCTCAAATGCTGCTGTGGTAATTGGCAGATAACCGGTATTCTGGTGCCATTGGGCCTGTATATCAGAAGTAGACAGGAAGCTCAGAAACTGACTGACCCCTTTGTACTCTTCAGTATCATGGCCAGACATAACCCACAGTGATGATCCACCGATAATAGTATTCTGTGGCGCACCCTTTGCCGTGCTCCAGTATGGCAATGGTCTGATGTCAAACTCAAACTGCGCTTCACTCTTTACACCGGCATAGCCTGCGGAAGACTCGGTAAACAGGGCACACTCACCGGCGCGGAAATTAGCGCCACCTTCGTTGCGACGTCCGGCATAGAAAAATTTACCTTCCTGAGCCCACTCACCCATGGCCTTGACGTGGGCTACCTGTAGTTCACCGTTGAATGCCAGTTCGGTATCAAGTGCGGTAAAGCCATTGTCCTTGGTTGCGAAAGGTGTGTCGTGATAGGCGGAAAAATTTTCCAGATGAACCCAGCTCTGCCATGCCGTTGTTAACGGACAGTCGCTGCCACTGGCCTTCAGTTTGTCGAGCGCTACATCGACCTGCTCCCAGGTGGAAAGATCCATATCAGGGTCGAGGTCAGCTGCGACGAGTGCGTCGCGGTTGACATACAATACCGGTGTTGATGAATTGTACGGTAAAGAAAGCATCTCGCCGGCAGGTGTTGTGTAATAGCCTTTTACAGCGCCCAGATAACCGTCCGGATCAAACTCTGCACCACCGACTTTCATTACTTCGTGTACTGGCATGATAGCGCCTTTAGCGCCCATCATGGTTGCGGTACCGACTTCAAACACCATCAATATGTGTGGCTGCTCCTCCGCACGAAATGCTGCGATACCCGCATTCAGTGTTTCAGAGTAGTTACCCTTGTGGCTGGCAACAACGGTGTAATCAGACTGTGATGCGTTGAATGCTTCGACCTGTTCGGCCAGCAACTCGCCGAGTCTGCCGGTGAATGCGTGCCACCAGTGAATCTCGGTTGCGGCAGCTAATGGCAACGAAGTAGTAGCCAGTGCCGTTGCCAGAAAACCGGCAAGAAGTGATCTTTTCATTAATTTTCCCCTGTAAAACGACTTTAAGCCGTAGTTCCTGAATTGTGTGCGTGAGTTATGCGCGTGAGTCATATACGCGAGCTCGGCGAGCGATATCAATATACACAGTGGTGCCAAATGACGATAACACAGCATCAGCACTATTTGTAATGCGAAATATTGCCGGCCATCAGAAAAGCTGCTCAGCCAGCGAATCAGGCAGCAACAGAAAACAGCCCCGTCCTGAACATCCCGAACACCACTGCCGCAACGAGCAGAGGCACGATCACACAAGCGCCCAGCACCAACCGCGCGCGCCTGCTTTTAAATTTGCGAAACAGAAATAGATACAGCACCACGCAGAGCAGCCCTTCAATCGGTGCGACAATTCGTGCATGGTGGTTAACATCCCAATAGCTCAACGGGCTTTGAAATATCCAGTCACTGAACGGCCAGAAGTGCGCGCGTCCATCATCGTGATGCAACGGAAAATCGCCGAGCAAATGAACCACACAGGCCACCCCCAGCACCCACACCCACTCGCGCTTCCAATAGAAACCAATCGCTATCACCAGCGCCCACACAAAGAACGAGTTATCAATTGAAAAAATGCGCTGCCACTCATCTGAAAAGTAGAATTCACCAAACACCTGATCAGGCGTGTCGCCGCGCAATACCAGACTGTTGAACACCAGAAGATAGAGGGAAAGATCTGGCAACAGCCCACCTGCAACGGCTACCCAGGTAATCGCAGGCTTTTGCGGTTTTGCAAAAAGAGAGGCGGCGATTAGCATGTGTGTCGGTGTATTCAATGAGGCAGTCCAGTACTGGTGCGGTAAGTAAAAAAGCGACTATCCAAAGTGCGTGCTCGGCGTTGCTGCTGAACAGTGTACACTCAACTAAACCACTTGATGATCAACACATGCACAGGCTAGAAGATCCGCCACTGCTGCGCGGCGATGGCAGATTTACCGATGATATCGCCATCCGGCAATCCGAACACAAACCGCTTGTTATGTTCGTTCTACGATCAGCGGTCGCGCACGGTATTATCAAGCGCATAGACACCCAATCGGCACTCGAGATGCCCGGTGTCGCCACTATCCTGACTGCTGCCGACGCTGACATATCCGCGCTCAAGCCGATGCAATGTCGCGCATCCGTGAGCAACACAGAAGCACCGGTGCTCGAGCCTGAGCGGCCCGTTCTGGCGGGGGCGAAAGTGATGCATGTTGGTGAAGCAATCGCTGCGGTAATCGCCACTGATATACACTGCGCCATGGATGCAGCGGAGGCAATCGAGGTAGATATCGACCCTCTGCCCGCAGTTACGGACGTCGAAGGCGCGGACACAGCTGATGTACTGTGGAGCGATATCCCATCAAACCGCGCGTTTAGCTGGGAGACTGGCAATGTCGATGAAACCGCATCGCTGTTTGCTAATGCATATCATGTAACCAGTCTGACTGTCAGGCATCCACGCATTTGTATATCTCCGATTGAGCCGCGAGCCGTAGTTGCCGAATACGACCATGCCAGCGCTCAATACACGCTGACAACAGCAAGCCAGGGCGTTGTCTCACTGCAGCGCGCACTGAGCGGTTTTATGGGTATCGACAAAGACAAGCTGCGCGTTATCACCAAAGATACCGGCGGTAGTTTCGCGGTAAAGATCTGGCCCTACGCCGAGCATCTATTAGCGCTGGTGGCAGCAAAGCGTAGCGGGCAGCCAGTCAGATGGAATGCCAGCCGCACGGAATCACTGCTGTCCGACGTCATGGGCCGCGGGCGCGTCGACCATGCGGAACTGGCACTCGACGCCGATGGAAATTTTCTGGCCTTCCGTATCAATGCGCTGGCAGATATGGGTGCCTATCTGAACGCCGTGGCCCCGGCAGTAGCCACATCCGGTGCTGTGCGTGTATTTGGTCAGGGATATAAAATCCCCGGCTTACACTACAAAGTACAGGCGATGTACACCAACAGCATGACAACGGATGCGTATCGTGGTGCCGGCAAGCCGGAATCAAGCTCCACACTGGAACGCATTATTGATGTTGCCGCGCGCGAGCTCAACCTCAACCCACTGGCCCTGCGGCGACAAAATCTGGTGCGACCGGCGGACCTGCCCTATCGCACAGCAATGAATGAAGCCTACGATGGCGGAGACTTTCCAGGCCTTGCCGACTCACTCGCAAGTGCTGCCAAGCTGGATGATTTCGACACCCGCAAACAACACAGTCTGCAACAGGGAAAGAGCCGTGGGATGTCCGTTGCGTTTTATCTGCACGCAACCGGCGGTTCAACCGATGAGCGCAGTGAAGTACGCGCACTGGCTGATGGCACCATCAGAGTGCGGACCGGCCTGCAGGATAACGGCCAGAGCCACCGCACCGCATTGGCTATCGTTGCCGCAGAGGCTCTGGATCTGCCGGTTGAAGCGGTAACAGTCGAACAGGGTGATTCCGACTGGCTGGCGAAAGGCGGCGGCACCGGGGGCTCAAACCTGATCGCAGTCGCCGCCAACACGGTACATCGAGCGGCCAACACAATGATCGACAATGCCAGGCAACTGGCCGGCGACCATCTGGAGGTATCCGGCGCTGACATTGAATACAGCAAAGGCAGTTTCTCTGTCATTGGCACCGACTATTGCGTTAGCCTGAGTGAGCTGGCAAACAACCTGTCTGTAAAGGCCACAGAGCAGACGCAAGGCACGGTTAAGCAGACAATCGGGGCAGACACTGATGATAACGATCGATTAAACGAATGCGTCGGTATAGAGGATTTTGAAGGCATCCACACTACCTTCCCCTGTGGTGCCTGTGCCTGCGAGGTAGAGGTTGACCTCGAGACCGGCGAGGTCACTATTGATCGCTATACCAGCATCGACGACGTCGGCAGAGCAATCAACGAGATCACCACGATCGGGCAAATTCAGGGCAGTGTTGCTCAGGCCGCAGGCGAAGTATTAATGGAGCAGGCGCACTACGATGAAAACGGGCAACTGATCAGCGGCTCGTTAATGGATTACACACTGCCGAGAGCTTCCGACTTGCCTGCGCTGGATATCAGCCTGACCCGCACTGCCAGCCCCAACTCATTACTCGACGCCAAAGGTGTGGGTGAGCTCGCCTCCATCGGCGCACCCGGACCAATCAGCAATGCCGTGATAGATGCGTTGCAGCCACTGGGTATTCGACATCTGGACAAGCCGCTGACCCCGTTAAAAATATGGCAGGCCATTCAGAGTGCCAACGAGCAACAGTAAACAGTCGACAAATCAAGATGAAGCATACAGACATTATTATTGTTGGCGGTGGCATAGCCGGCTGCTCTGCCGCCGCCCTGCTTGCGCAAAGCGCCAGTGTTGTCATCATGGAACAGGAACAACACCCGGGCTACCACGCAACCGGCCGCTCTGCCGCAACACTCGCACCTTTCTACGGGCCACAGATTATTCAGCAGTTAACCGCGATGTCTGCACCTTTTTTAAACCAGCCTCCACCATCAATAAGCGAGCGGGCATTCACCAGCCCACGCGGCGAAATGATACTGGTTGGCAATCGAGAGTCAGGCAATGAACAGCACAACAAGGCCACGCTGGCACTCATAGAGGAGTGCAAGTCACACGGCATGCAAAGCCTGTCAGTTGTTGAAGCGCAGGAAATGCTAACACTGCTCAAATCAGACGCTATTGACCAGATCCTATATACCGAAAAACTGTTGTCCATTGATGTCGACGCACTACATCAGTGCTACATCAGACAGCTGCGCCAGGCAGGCGGTGAAATTGTTTGCGAAGCAAAAGTCACGCAACTGGAATATACCGACAATCACTGGCATCTGACCACTGGCTGCGGCACCCGATACAAAGCACCTGTCATAGTCAACGCAGCAGGGGCGTGGGCGGATGAAGTAGCGACACTGGCGGGCCTACCTGCAACCGGCATGCAGCCGAAACGCCGCAGTGCCGCAGTGGTGCCTTTCGTAGATATCGACTCTGCCAACGGTAGCAATGGCAACGCGGCCACTATGGCTGACTGGCCAATGCTGCTGGATATACATGAACGCTTTTACAGCATTCCGTTTGGCTCTGGTCTGATGATCTCACCCGCGGATGAAACACCGGTCGATCCACATGACGCATGGGCGGACGAGTTTGATCTGGCGACAGGTATTGATCATTTTCAGCAGCTCATCAACTATGACGTACAAACGGTGAGTCATCGCTGGGCAGGCCTCAGAACCTTTGTCGCGGATGGTGAACCAGTTGTGGGTTTTGACCCACTGGCGAACGGGTTTTTCTGGCTTGCCGGTCAGGGCGGATACGGCATACAAACCTCACCCGCTATCGCTATGCTATGTGACCATTTAATCAACCAAAAAGGCGGCGAACACGCAGATGCATTTGGTCAAATCGAAAAACAGTTGTCACCTGCCCGACTGCAGCGATAGCTTATGACGACTGGCGATAACACCGTTAACAGGTCTACTGACAACACGGATCAATTCATCAAGCGCAATGGACTGGAATTCGCAGGCACCCACTTGCTTGTCGATTTTTGGGGTGCCAGCCACCTCGATGACCTTGAATTGATGCAAGCTGCGATGCGCGAGTCCGTTGCGGTTGCAGGTGCCCGTTTATTGCATATCCACTTACATCACTTCACACCCAACAATGGTATTACCGGTGTCGCCGTACTGGCCGAGTCGCACATCAGCGTGCACACCTGGCCGGAGCGCGGCTTTGCAGCGTTTGATATCTTTATGTGTGGAGACTCAGCGCCTGAAAAAGCCGTACCGGTATTGCGAGACGCATTCAAACCTTCAACTGTCAGTATCAACGAGCATCTGCGCGGCTGTATTGCAGGCACATAACCGCCACACGTAACTACAGGCACGTAATTAGAGGCGCGTAGCTACAGGCGCTAACTACAGCTGCTGACCACGAGCGCTAACCACGGGCGCTAACCACGGGCGCTAACCACGGGTTCTAACCACGGGCGCGTAAAACAACAGGAATCGATTGACAGCGGGCTTATCGCCAAATCCGGTGCTTGCGCTTTGTTAATCAGTCCTGATAAACGCGCCCGGCAATTGAGAATTACATTCTCTGTCGCGTATACTCCACAGCGGCGAATCCTGCGCCACGCTTTCAGATTTACTGGTAAGGGCCGCGAGTGACACTCGATCAAACGCTGATCTTCGCAATTCTTGGTTGTACCATGGCGCTGTTTGTCTGGAATTACTGGCGATACGACGTGGTGGCCGGCATTGCATTGATGGCCTCTGTCTACACCGGAATCGTTCCAGTAGAACACGCTTTCGAAGGGTTTGCGCACCCTGCTGTTATCACCGTTGCCAGTGTCCTGGTGATCAGTCAGGCGCTGCAGTCATCCGGTGTGGTTTCCCTGTTTTTAAGGTACATGGCTTTCGCCAGAAGAAATACCCTGGGGCAAATCGCCGCGAACTGCGGAATCACAGCGATGTTGTCCGCTTTCATGAACAACATCGGTGCGCTTGCACTGATGCTGCCTATCTCCATCCGCGATGCCCGTAAAGCCAAACGCTCTGCGTCAACGCTGCTGATGCCCCTTTCTTTTGCCAGTTTACTGGGTGGCATGATCACACTAATCGGCACACCGCCGAATATTGTTATCGCCAGCTATCGCGCAGACAGCACCGGCGAACCATTCGGCATGTTTGATTTCACACCGGTCGGTCTGTGTGTTGCGGTCGGTGGCATACTGTTTTTAACCTTCTGCTCGCGGTTTTTTCTACCGAAACGCAACTCCGACGACGGCAGTCTGGAGCCATTCAAAATCGCCCGGTACGTTACTGAAATGCGCGTACCTCAAGGCTCAACGCTGGTTGGTAAAACGATTGGCGACCTCGAACAACTGTGCGACAACGAAGCATCCGTTGTTGCTATTTTCCGCAACGACAGGCGTCGGCTGGCACCGCACACGGTAGAGCGTCTGTACGCTGGCGATATATTGATACTGCACGGAGACAGCGAGCCACTGCAGCCATTGTTCGAAGATCCATCCTTGCTGGAAGCTGGCGACAGCGAAACAGCACCCGACTGGCAAGCATCGGCAGATGTTCGTGTCATGGAAGTCGTGGTGATGCCGGACTCAATAATCACCGATACCGCGATGCGTGACCTGCGCATGCACGAACGCTATGGCGTTAACCTGCTTGCCGTGGCCCGCGATCGACGTCCGTCCCGCTCGCGTCTAAAACACGTACGTTTTAAAGCCGGTGATGTTTTACTGTTACAGGGCGAGCCCGGCGCACTGGCACAGCTGTGTAAAAATCTGGGTTGCCTGGCAATCAAAAATCGAGGCACAGAAATTACCCCGAAAAGGGGCGCTCTGATCACACCGCTGGCCTTTGCGCTGGGTATCCTTGCGGCAGCCGTCGGGCTGGTGCCTGTGCAAATAGCATTTACCACCGTGGTCGGTGTACTGGTGTTGTCGCGGGTGGTATCCCTGCGCGAGGCTTACCGAAGTATCGAGTGGCCGGTTATTGTGCTACTGGGTTTTCTGATACCCGTCGGTGAGGCCCTGCAATCAACCGGCGCCACAGAGCTTATCGCGCTTAATCTGAAGACTGTTGCTGTCAACCTGCCGCTGTGGAGCCTGCTGGCACTGGTAATGATAATATCCATGCTGCTGTCAGACCTTGTGCACAATACTCCGACGGCAGTGCTAATGGCACCGATAGCCTACTCGCTGGCTGTAAACCTGAACCTGCCACCGGATGCACTGCTCATGGCTGTTGCTATTGGTGCCGCCTCGCCTTTTCTAACACCAATTGGACATCAGTCCAATACGCTGGTCATGGGGCCCGGCGGCTACAGCTTTGGTGACTACTGGCGACTTGGCCTGCCGCTCGATATCATCATTGTGACCATCGCGGTGCCGGTTATTCTGCTCGTGTGGACATAGACCAGCGTATCGCTGTGTACAGACGGTTTTAAAGATCAGCGTGTAAATTCATGCTACACAGCTGCTATATCTATATATTGTACTTTCTATTTTCCCCAACCAGTTTGGCAACATGCAACTAATTGATACCCACACTCACCTGTTTTCCGATAAATTCAACGACGACCGGACAGAGGTTATTCAGCGCGCTATCGACGCCGGTGTCGAACGTATGTATCTGCCAAATATCAGCAAAGATACAACGGACGCCATGAACGAGCTTGTGGCCGAGTTTCCACAACACTGTTTCCCGATGATTGGCCTGCACCCCTGTCATGTGGATGCCGAAGGCTATCAGGCAGAGATTGACCACGTCGCAGAGGAACTGGCAACCGGCCGCTATTTTGCCGTTGGAGAAACCGGGCTCGACTACCATTGGGATCTCACTTTCAAAGAACAACAACACGACGCACTTAGACAACAGATCAGTCTGGCAAAAAAGCATCAGCTTCCTGTCGTGCTGCACACCAGAGAATCATTCGACGACACCTATGATTTAATTGCCGAGCAAAATGATGACTCATTGACCGGTGTATTTCACTGCTTCAGTGGCACTGCAGAGCAAGCGCATCGGGTAGCAGAACTGGGTGGCTTTTATATTGGCATCGGCGGTGTGGCAACCTTTAAAAAAACCAGCCACATTGAAGTACTGCCACAAGTGCCGATAGACCTGATCGTGCTCGAAACTGACTCGCCCTATCTGGCCCCGACTCCGTATCGAGGCAAGCGCAATGAAAGCGCCTACCTTGTACAGGTAGCGGAACGGGTGTCAGAAATAATGGGGATACCTGTGGCAGAGCTGGCCGAGCGAACTACAGCCAATGCTCTGGCGCTGTATAAAGGTAATATCAAAACCTGATATCTGTGCTTCTGGCGGGTTGTGCGGAAAGTCCGCTAGCAACTGTCGTCAGGGAGATTAAAAACACATCTCCACTGCCTGATTGAAACGCGGCAACCCGTGCAGTTCGCAACCTGGAACGCACCATGACAAATGCGTTTTTGCGATCACAACAGATTTACTCAACAGCGAACACCGTCGCCAGAAAGGCAAGCACATCATCGAAACTCTGATCCAGTACCGTGGTGTGATCGGCACTGGGATACTCTATGAGCGTTGGTGGCAAGGTATTAACACTGCCTAGAAGATTACCTAACGCCGCCGTCGATTGAGACAGCACAGTTTCATCCAGCAGGCCCTGCATCAACTGCACAGGTACTGCAGTCGCCACACGCCCGGGCTCCAGATCATTCAGGTATTGCTGCACAAAGGGCACCTCGGTGACCGCGTCGGAAACAATGCTGTCAACGCTGCCGGAGATAAACAGCGCTCCGGTGATGGGCGCCAGCAGCGTGCCGATCAGCTCAGGGATACACTCTGACTCAAGACTATTGAGCAGGGTGCTGCCATTGCTGCCAAAGACACTGTCGATAGCAAACTGTGGATTAAGCGCCTCTACTCCTTTTGCCAACAGTGCCGAGTTGATCACAATCACATTCGCCGCCTGCACACGATCTGCAAGACTGCGGCCCGTATCTGAAATGACGGCGTTGAGTGTTAGCGACTGTTCCATCAGCTGTGTCGGGGGCGCAATTGCGGCAACACCGGTCAACTGTATATCTCGCAACTCACCAGCCAGCTCACCTGCGCCCAGCGCTGCATGACCGCCCTGCGAGTGACCCAGTACAGCATACCGGCTGGACAGCGATTCATACTCCGCTACAGCCGCATTGACTGCATACAACAGGGAACGACCGCCACTGGCAAGATGCAAATACGGATGAGCATCTTCGGTACCGAGACCTTCATAATCAGCCGCCACTACAGCGTATCCATTTTCAACCAGCTGATTCAGATAAGCGGAAGTTCCGCGTAGATCAGCACTCACCGATGGCGCGCAGGAATCAGAAACACCTGTGGCCCTGTGCCCCCAGGCAACAACGGGGAAACCTCCTGGCGGCACCTCACCCTGCGGAATCAACACCACGGCATTGGCGATGGTGACACCGCCATTAACCGCAGGCATTCGGTACGTCAGCAATTCTATGATACCGGCGGCATCGGTTTGGTCGATCGCAAGTGCCTCGACACTCACGACCGGCTCGGGGATTAAATCCTCCGGCTCCTCGGGTGGAATGGGACCGTCGGTTTCATCAGCACTGATAATATCGGTGTCAGTGTCGCTATCGCCGCTGCTGCCACCACAGGCGGCCAGTGACAAAGTTGCCAGAACCGCAATCGCGGCGATTAGCTGTTGTAATGTTGCTACGCCTTTAACCTGCGTCGCCATGATAAATCCGGGAATAAAAAGGATTCCCGAATTCTACGCTGACTAACCGCCGAGGAATAGCTCGCCGACTTTGGGGTTAGCCAGCAATTCGTTGCCAGAACCCGCAATAGCAACTTCCCCGCTAACCAGAACGTAACCAATGTCGGCAAACTCAAGGCCCTTTTTAGCATTTTGCTCAACCATGATGATGGTTTTGCCTTCGTTGTGCTGCAGGTCGTGCAGAATTTCAAACACCATATCGATAAAGCGTGGCTCCAGGCCAATAGACGGTTCGTCAACCAGCAGCACTTCCGGATTCATGACCAGGGCTCGTGAAATTTCGAGCAGCCGACGCTCGCCGCCAGACAGCACTTTGGCCAGGTGCTTACGGCGGGCTGCCAGGCGTGGGTACTTGTCGAAGATGCGCTCGGCCTCCGCCTTTGCCTCGGCGGGCTGGTCCTTCAAGAAGCCTCCCATCCATAGATTTTCCTCGACCGTCATACCGGGAAATATAGACTTGTCCTGCAGGATATAGGCGATTCCCGCCTCCGCCAGTTTTTGATTCGGCGATAGCTTCGTGACATCAGCCCCGCCAATGGCGATTGAGCCTGAAAAAATATTGTTGAAGCCAAAAATGGCGTGCAGCACGGTTGATTTGCCCGCACCATTTGGTCCGATCAAACACAGCGACTGCCGTTTGCCAACCCGTAAACTGACATCGTGCAGTATTTCCATTTGACCGTAGCCGGCATGCAGGTTGTTGATCGACACGAAGGCCTCGTTACCAGCCAAAGCGTCGAGCTGGTCGATACTGATGTCTTCTGCAATGGCCGCCGCCTGCCGGGTGACTTCCTCTACCGAGATAACCGAGTCGACATCACCACTGCCGTAGCCTCGGATATTCTTATCAGCGCCTGCGGCAGCACTACCACCATTATCAAAACCGCGGGTGTCAGAATCACTCATGTTTAATGCGCTCCCAGGTAGGCGTCAATCACACGCTGATCATTCTGTATTTGTTCCGGTGCACCCTCGGCCAGCATTTCACCATGCGCCAGACAATAGATATGATCGGCCATGTTCATGATCACTCGCATGTTGTGCTCAATGATGAACAGCGTAATACCGAATTCAGAGTTTGCTCGCTTTAAACGATCGATCAAACCGTTGATCAATGTCGGGTTGATTCCGGCTGTTGGCTCATCGAGTAGTAAACAGGATGGCTCGTTCATCAACGCCATTGCAAACTCCAGCAGCTTCTGTTGCCCGAACGACAACGAGCCCGATCGTAAAAAGCGCTTTTCATAAAGCCCTACAAACTCCAGCAGCTGATCGGCACGATCATAATCCGCTCTGGTATTGCGGTTAAACGAATCCATCAGGCTCATCTTGCGATGCGGCAGTGAGATCAGCATGTTTTCAACACAGTTCATCGCGCCATAGATGCGTGTTTGCTGAAAGGTTCGCAACAACCCCAGCCGCGCTATTTCCTGTACGTTCATCCTTGAAATTTCACGGTCTTCAAACTTTATTGAGCCCGAATCAATTGGATGGTAACCAACAATCGAGTTAAACAGGGTGGTTTTTCCAGAGCCATTCGGACCAATCAAACCGGTGATGCCACCACTTTTTACATTCAGTGAAATGTCTTTGTTCGCTATTACTCCACCATAGGACTTGCCGACGTTTCGCACTTCGATAACGGTATTCATTTGCTCGCTCCGTCGGAACCTTCATCTATGCGGATACCGAACCAGCCCGGCTTGCGATGCATAAGCCAACCCATCAGACCGTCCTGAAAATACACCACCGTCACGACAATAAGTGCGCCCAGAGCCACCCACTGCCAGCCGAGCAGATAGTTCCAGGTGACCTCTTTGAAGACGTGAAACAATATTGCCCCGACCACAGGACCCCACAGCGTGCCTTTACCTCCCAACAGCACACAGACAACCATAAAGATACCCAGATTAATTGTCTGATAGGCTGATTCAAGCGGCTCAAAACTGATTAACTGAAAGGCAGAAATGGCTCCGACCAGACCTACAAAAAAAGCAGCCAGCGCCCAGGCTGTCAGTTTGTAGCGCATGGTGTGGATTCCCATCGCCTCGGCTTTTTCTTCGTCGTCTCGTATGGCGTTTATCGCCGCACCAAAGCGCGTGCTATACAGCCACTTCAAAAAAATGAACAGCACCACACCGGTGACTGCGAACAGGTAATAGAAGAACAGCTTACCCTCTTCCAGATCAGCAGGGTACACAGGCAGTGTGATGCCCTGACCACCGCCAACCCAGTCCCAGTTAGACACCAGCTCACCCGCCGCAATGGCGACCCCTAGGGTACCAATCGCAAAGTATGGCCCGCGTAAACCAAAGGTAATGTAGCCAATCACCAGGGCGCAAAGTGCACAGAACACACCTGCGCCGAGCATACCCAGCCCGATACCCGAGAAATACTGAAGCGGTGTGAAGTTATTAATGCCACCGCCTGCAGCACTGGTATATTCCCCCACGTCATACACCAGTCCGATGGCAATCACTGCCGCCACGTACATGCCGGTACCGTAGAAGAAGATATTACCCAACGAGTTGTAACCCATTTGCCCGCCAGTCATATCCCACGTTAGCGCGACAATAATCATCAGCCACAGGGTGGCTAACTGGGTTTTAAAATCGGGGAACACAAAAGGTGCTGCTACTGTTATCACCAGCAGCACTGCATAGAAAAGATATCTCAAGGCTGTCATTGTCAATCTCCTATTGCAGGCTTTGGCGCTTGCGACGTTGCTGTAGTAATCGTATTACCAACACCAGCAACAGTAGTAAAACGGCAATCGCCTGTTGATAGCCAATGCCAAATATATGTGCGCCATATTGCTCAAGCGCACCAATACCCAGCCCTGCAGCAATGACCCCCGGCAGGTTGCCCAGACCGGCTGCTGTCACAATGACAAAAGATCTGATGGCGTAGGTGATGCCATAGAAAGGTTGGATCAGCCAGACCATCACAATGATAGCGCCAGCTGCTCCGCAAATAGCCGAATTCAGTGAAAACGTAAATGCATAAACTTTTTCTGTATCTATACCCATCACACGGGCTGCTCGCGCGTCCTGTGCGGTGGCTCGAATAGCCTGGCCCATACGGCTGCGCTTCATAAATATGATGACACCAATGGCCAACACCGCTGCCATGCACACACCAATCAGCTTGGCTATGGGCACATCAATAAATCCGTCGGCAAAGTACAGTGTTTCATAGGGCAACTTGATACTTTGCGTGTCGGACCCGAATAGCAAATTCAGAATTTGCGCGATCATAATGGCCAGCCCGAACGTGGCAAGCAAGGAGGTAAACAGATCGCGCTCGATAACCCGCGATATAACCAGTTTGTAGCACACCCAGCCAATGCCCCACATCACAATAAATGCGGCAGGCACCCCCAACAACGGTGGCAAACCCAATCCAGCCAGCCACCAGGCGACATAACCGCCAGCGATGACAAAGTCCCCTTGCGCGAGGTTTTTAACATTCATTACCCCCCACACAAGTGCAAGCCCGTATGCCGCCAGTGCGAACAGCGCACCGATCATCAGGCCATCAATCAGTATCTTGAGATTGACGACAGGGAACTCAAAGAGCAACCCAATATTACCGAGAATTTGATCCATCTATATCGATCCTCCGAGACCACCGATCTGACGAGACACAACATCTATTCAACCGCAGGTTTATCGACCACGGGTTCTAACCACGGGTCTACTAACCAAGGGTAACCGCGGGTTCACACTGTAGCGCAAGTAACCCGCAACCTGACAACCACCGGCGCGTAAAAAACAAAAGGCCGGAAATTCCGGCCTCTGAGTGCATAGGTTTCTTTATCTGCGAAAGTTACTTGGCGGTACGCGGCCAGTTGAGTTTATGCGAGGCAAAGCCGGAGGGTGCAACCACATTGTACTCACCATCCTGTATTTGCCTCAGCACCATTGGCTTGGCTATGTTGTTTCCGGCCTCAGAGAACTTGATACCCCCATAAAACGTTTGCATATCAGTTTCTGCGATTGCATCACGTACAGCTTCCTTGTCCAGAGTACCTGCACGCTCAAACGCATCGGCAAATACATAGACTGCAGCAGATGCCTGTGCTGTCTGGTAGGGAACCTTTTTCTCATCATACTCGGTATACGCAGCTTTAAACTCTGTTTCGTAGTTTGCTGCAGAACCAAAGAGCTCGTCTTCATAAGACAGCGTCTCTGCCCACTGGGTGGAGCACAAAATATCGTTGGCAGTTTCGGCGAATTTACCGGTTACGTCTGCAGCTTCGCAATGCGTAAGCGCAATCATTGGCACGTCTATTTTCATCTCACCGATCTGTCGAACGGCTGTAGCGGCACCTTTAGAGTGACCACTGACAATCAGCAGATCAGGCTTTAGCAGCTTGACCTTGGTTAAAATGGCGCTCATATCCGACAGATCGCGAGGCAGCTTTTCATCGATGACCGCTTTCATACCAAATTTGGCAGCGTCCTCAAGCACGCCTGCGCGGATATCCAGTGAGAATGGATCGTTTTCTACAGCGACGGCTACCTTGACCGACGACGGATCCTTACCCGCTTCCTCGGCTTTCTCTGCAGCCAGCGCTACCGCTGAAGCCAGATACTGTTCCGAAGTAGATAACACCGCAAACAGATACTTATAGCCTTTGTTGAACAACGACCGTGACGCACCCTCTGCCTCTACCATCGGGATTTGATATTTCTCTGTGACCGGTGCGATCGCTTTGGTCAGACCTGAGGAATATGGCCCAAGCATATACTGGATTTTGTCCTGATTGATCAGACGCTCGGCGAGGGTTGCTCCCCTGTCTCCTTTCGACTCATCGTCATAGTAGGTGACTTTGAAGTTGTAACACTTGTCGCCAATTTTGACACCGCCTGCTTCATCAATCTTCTTGATGGCAAACTCGTAGCCGTTTTTAGCGTGAATTCCGTTAGTGGCATATTTCCCTGTCAGAGAAATAGCCGCACCCAATTTTAAAGGCTCACATTCACTGGCATTTGCGACACTGGCCCAGCCAGATGCCAGCAGCGCTGCGCCTGACACACATGAAGCGATTGCTGTTGATAGTTTCATCAAGTATTTCCCTCCAGAAATAGAAGATTGCGCGAATCTTGCGCGATGGTGCTCGAATGTTGCAGCAAAAGAGACTGTTGTATACGCCTCCCCGACTTCTCAAGGTTACCTTGGACTGCAAGCTACTACAATGTAAAACGGGACGTTTGCACATATCTGCTTCTCAAAACCACGGAATGGTCCTTTTCGAACTCGATGACCCGGCTAAATTGCCAAAATACTGATCGGCCGGGTCTCACGCGAGGTTTGAGCATGCTATTCTGTCGAACTCTGTACTAACAACAGCAGTCTCATTGGATAACAGTAAAGGGCACGGACTTATGCGAAATAGACAATGCATACTGATTGCAATTTGTCTGATTACCGCCGGCTCACTACACTCGCGGTTAGCAGTTGCAGGATGCACTTCAAAGCCTGCTCCGGGGGTTGATTGGTCGGGTTGTAAAAAAACCAACAAAATTCTATCGGGTAGAAAGCTGTCCGGATCGGAGTTGAGTTCTACAGATTTCAGTTCGTCGAGCCTGGTATCGAGCGAGCTATCTGACGCCGACATGAGCCGCGCAATTTTGGTACGAAGCGACATGCGCAAGGCAAACCTGAGCGGCGCGAATCTGAGCAAAGCACTGGCCTTCCGCGCCGATTTTACCGACGCAAATCTGCAGGGTGCCGATTTAACAAAAGCCGAGTTCTCCCGGGCCAACCTGACCAATGCCGTGTTAACAGACGCTGCAATGGACAAATCGGAGTTCGGTCGCGTCAATTTTGGTGGCGCTTTGCTTCGGCGAGTCACCATCACCTACTCCCATTTAGCCAGAGCAGATTTTCGCAAGGCCGAGCTCGACGATGCCGATCTGACTGGTTCCCACCTTTACCTGACCAATTTTAAGGCGACTGATCTGTCTCGCGTGAAAGGGCTGACATTTGAGCAAATATCTATAGCTTGTGGTGACGACGACACCATATTGCCCGAATCAATCGAGGAACGACCAGAGTGGCGTTGTATTGATTGAAAAGCGTTGTGCCTATCGTGGAAGCTTTCGTCTAACACATTGGTGAGCTTCGCGCCACTCAGAGCACCCTACCATTCAAACCGGTATTTAGCGCTTGCGATGCAGGCGGGTTCGTTCCTGATGTAGGGTGCTGTGAGGGAAGAGACTGGGCAAGAATTCCTTTGTGAGGTAAATTCACGCTTGTACGCTAAAGGAT
>CAYMVV010000051.1:0-17812 GCA_964393885.1 uncultured Granulosicoccaceae bacterium
CAGGCGACGCCGTATCCGTTACGGTTGTGCAGGCGACTCCCAACCGGGTGACTGCAGTTCGCTCAGCTGAGGCAGATGGTTATTCAGCTATGCAGGTAACCACTGGCGAGCGACGCACGTCTCTGCTGTCCAAAGCAGAGATGGGGCATTTCAAGAGGGCGGGCGTAGAAGCCGGTCGTGGATTATGGGAGTTCCGTACCGAAGATGTGGTTGCTGCGGGCGGAGACGAGATCACCGTTGGTCAGGAAGTGACGGTCAGTCAGTTCGAGGCAGGTCAGAAAGTGGATGTCAGCGGAATAACAATTGGTAAGGGTTTTGCCGGCGGTGTTAAACGACACAACTTTAAGATGCAGGACGCTACCCACGGTAACTCGGTCTCTCACAGAGCGCCGGGTTCCATTGGACAGAATCAGACGCCTGGTCGTGTTTTTAAAGGCAAGAGAATGGCTGGTCACATGGGGTCGGTTCGCCGGACCATTCAGAATCTCGAGGTCGTACGCGTCGATGAAGAGCGCAACCTGTTGTTGATTAGCGGCAGTGTGCCTGGCGCGAAAGGCGGTGATGTATTCATCAAGCCTTCTGTTAAGGCCGGGTAAGGGGCACAAGATATGGAACTACAAACAAATGGTGGTGCTGCAGTGTCTGTTGCGGACGCGGTATTCGGCGCACCATATAATGAAACACTGGTTCATCAGGTGGTGAACGCCTATCTGGCCGGTGCACGTTCGGGAAACAGTGCCCAAAAGAATCGTGCAGCTGTGCGCGGTGGCGGTGCCAAGCCCTGGCGTCAGAAAGGAACCGGTCGCGCACGAGCGGGTACGATACGCAGTCCTATCTGGCGAGCGGGTGGGGTGACTTTCGCATCACAGCCTCGCGATCACAGTCAAAAGGTCAATCGCAAGATGTATCGCGCAGCTATGCGCTCTGTGTTTTCCGAGCTGGCACGAAGTGGTCGTCTGACGGTAGTTGACTCGATTCCGGTGTCGGCCCCCAAGTCGCGCGAAATGCGAGAGGCGATGAAAAGCTGGGGTCTTGAAGATGCATTGATCATCGATGCAGATGAAAACGACAACCTGCATTTAGCCGGGCGCAATTTCCCCAATATCACAACCACAGACGTTGACGGTATAAACCCGTGGCTAATGCTTCGGCACAAGAGTGTTGTGATGACTGCTTCAGCAGTTAAACAAATCGAGGAGCGTTTGTCGTGAATCAGGAGCGCATGTACAGCGTTATTCTTGCGCCGCACGTATCGGAGAAGGCTGCAATGCAGGCGGAAACGATGGGGCAACACACTTTCAAGGTGGCGTCAGACGCAACCAAACTGGAAGTGAAGAATGCGGTGGAAAAACTGTTCAAAGTAAATGTCTTGTCGGTTCGCATGGTCAATAACAAGGGTAAGGTCAAGCGTCAGGGTGTTCGCATTGGCCGCCGTTCGGATACACGCAAGGCAATAGTCCGGCTTGAAGAAGGCCAGGATATCGATTACATGGGTCTGGAAAGTTAACCGATATGGCACTTCATAAAACCAAACCCACCTCCGCCGGCCGCCGATTTCAGGTCAAGGTCGTAGACAACACCCTGTACAAGGGTCGTCCCTACGAGCCGCTGGTAGCGAAAAAAAGCAAGTCAGGTGGCCGGAACTCGTCTGGTCGTATTACCGTCCGGCACCGAGGCGGTGGACACAAGCAGCGTTATCGCATTATCGATTTCAAGCGCAACAAAGATGGAATACCGGCAACTGTTGAGCGGATCGAGTACGATCCAAACCGAACAGCCAATATTGCGTTGCTCAGGTATGCAGATGGCGAGCGGTCATATGTGATAGCCGCCAACAAGGTTGCCGCCGGTGATACCTTGATTTCAGGGCGTGAAGCGCCGATCAAATCAGGTAACACACTGCCATTGTCTAACATACCGGTGGGTAGCACAGTACATTGCATAGAGCTCAAGCCCGGTAAGGGCGCACAGATGGCGCGCAGTGCAGGTGCATCAGTGCAGTACGTCGCTCGCGAAGGAAACTACGCGACGCTGCGGTTACGCTCCGGTGAAATGCGCAAGGTATTAATTGACTGCCGGGCAACCATTGGCGAAGTGAGTAACGGCGAGCATTCGTTACGCAAGCTGGGTAAAGCCGGTGCGACTCGCTGGCGCGGTGTGCGTCCGACGGTTCGTGGTGTTGCGATGAATCCGGTCGATCATCCGCATGGTGGTGGTGAGGGTCGTACCTCCGGTGGCCGCCATCCTGTCAGTCCCTGGGGTGTTCCTACCAAGGGATACAAAACTCGTTCAAACAAGCGCACGAACCATTTGATTGTTCGTCGACGCAAGAGCAAATAGAGAGATAACAAGTGGCGCGTTCTCTTAAGAAAGGTCCGTTTATCGATCATCACCTTGTAAAAAAGGTAGATGAGGCGGTGGCCAGCAATAGCAAGAAACCCATCAAGACCTGGTCTCGACGATCGATGATCAGTCCGGAGATGGTCGGGTTGACTATAGCGGTACACAACGGCAGACAGCATGTCCCGGTTCTGATCAGCGAGAACATGGTGGGGCACAAGCTGGGCGAGTTTGCACAGACCCGAACCTACCGTGGACATATTGCCGACAAGAAGGCCAGATAGCGGATATGAAAACCATTGCGAAACTGCGTCATGCGCGCATCTCTGCACAAAAGGTCCGTCTGGTTGCCGATCAGGTGCGAGGGCTTGAAGTTGAAAAGGCGCTCGAGATTCTGACTTTCAGCAACAAGAAAGCGGCGGACATGGTGAAAAACGTCCTCGACTCGGCTATCGCGAATGCCGAGCACAATGATGGCGCAGACATAGATGAGTTGAAGGTTGCCGAGATCATGGTAGACGATGGTCCGACAATGAAGCGTATTCGTCCCAGAGCAAAGGGAAGAGCGAACCGAATATTGAAACGGTCGAGCCATATCACCGTTGTTGTGGGAGACTAGAAGCAATGGGTCAAAAAGTACATCCGGTTGGTATTCGTCTTGGTATATCCACAGACTGGAACTCAACCTGGTATGCGGGTTCTCAGGACTACGCCAACTACCTCAATGAAGACATGGCAGTACGCAAGCTTCTGAAGAAGAAACTTGCCCACGCATCGGTAAGCCGTATTCAGATCGACCGACCAGCACGCGCTGTGGTTATTACCGTCCATACTGCACGGCCCGGAATCGTCATCGGTAAAAAGGGCGAGGACGTAGAGAAACTGCGCCGGCTGATTGCGCCGATGTTAAACATGAATATCAACAACGTTAAGGTCAACGTTTCCGAGATTCGCAAACCTGAACTTGATGCGCAACTGGTTGCAGAAGGTGTGGCACAGCAACTGGAGCGCCGAGTGATGTTTCGACGCGCGATGAAACGGGTGTTGACCAATACCATGCGCCTTGGTGCGCGAGGTGTGAAGATCGCAGTTTCCGGTCGCCTTAACGGTGCGGAAATCGCCCGCCGCGAGTGGTATCACGATGGACAGGTGCCTCTGCACACGCTGCGAGCGGACATAGACTATGGAGTTGCCGAGGCCCACACCACCTACGGTGTAATCGGTATCAAAGTTTGGATATGCAAAGGCGAGGTTTTTGACTTTAACGAGGTTCGCGGTGGCGAAACTCAAAAGCAGCAAGCTTCGGCCTGACGGACTCTCATCATGCTACAACCAAAACGTACAAAATTTAGAAAGCAGCACAAAGGCCGTAATCGTGGCCTCGCTCAGTCCGGCAACAAGGTCAGCTTTGGCGAGTATGGTCTAAAGGCCATGGCTCGCGGAAGAATCACCGCACGCCAGATTGAGAGTGCCAGACGTGCCATGACACGCCACATTAAGCGTGGCGGGAAGATCTGGATACGTATTTTCCCCGATACCCCAATTACCAAAAAGCCGATTGAAGTTCGAATGGGTAAAGGTAAGGGTAATGTGGAGTATTGGGTGGCGAAAATTCAACCAGGGCGTGTGCTGTACGAGATGGAAGGTGTGAGTGAGACAGTCGCGCGAGAGGCGTTTGCAAGAGCGGCTGCGAAACTCCCGATTCAAACTTCATTTGTTATTCGGACGGTAGCCTGATGGACGCGAATGATTTACGTGAAAAGCCGGTTGCTGACCTGGAAAAAGAGTTGGTAGCGTTGCGTAAAGAGCAATTTAATCTGCGAATGCAAATGGGGTCCGGTCAAATGGTTCGACCACATTTGTTCAAAGCAGCACGAAGAAACATAGCGCGGGTAAAAACTGTGATAGCTGAAAAGCAACGTGCGAGTGAAGAGTCATGAGCACCGAACAAGAACAACAGCAAAAAGCCCCGCTGCAACGCACCGTCACCGGTCGGGTTGTCAGCAACAAGATGGAAAAATCAGGAACGGTTCTGGTTGAGCGACGTGTACGCCACCCGATGTATGGCAAGTTTATTACGCGGTCAACCAAATATCATTTTCACGATGACGCGAATGAGGTGAACATCGGTGATGTTGTTCGCATCAAATCGTGCCGTCCGCTTTCCAAAACGAAGTCCTGGACACTGGACGAGGTCATCACCAAGGCTGTCTAGTTCGAGCGAACAGACACAGGTGAATAGCAAGGTATAAGAACATGATACAGATGCAAACCGTTTTGAATGCTGCCGATAACAGCGGCGCCAAAAGCGTCCAGTGCATCAAGGTGCTTGGCGGATCTCGTCGCCGCTATGCACGTGTCGGTGATGTGATCAAGGTGAGCATCAAAGATGCGATACCACGCGGCAAGGTAAAGAAAGGCGAAGTGTATAACGCTGTCGTTGTTCGAACGCGCAAGGCAGTAAGGCGCCCGGATGGATCGGCGATTCGTTTTGACGGTAATGCGGCGGTGATTTTGAATGCGAAGCTGGAGCCCATTGGCACGCGTATTTTTGGACCTGTGACTCGCGAATTGCGATCTGAGCGATTCATGAAAATCATTTCTTTAGCACCCGAAGTGCTTTAGCGATCCATTACGGCCAGACAGCACGTGGTCAGTTAACGAGATCAATACGCAGAACAATACGCGGATAAAGATAATGCGCAAGATACTAAAAGGCGATGAAATCATCGTCATCACCGGCAAGGACAAGGGAAGGCGTGGCACCGTGCGTCAGGTGCTGGACGACAGAGTGTTAGTCGACAACGTGAATGTGGTGAAGAAACATCAGAAGGGAAATCCGAATGCAGGTGTTCCTGGAGGTATTGTCGACAAGGAAATGCCTATCGACATCTCGAATTTGATGATCTTCAATCCTGCCACTGGCAAGGGCGATCGCATCGGCATCAAGACCCTTGATGATGGCAAGAAGGTCCGCATCTTTAAATCTAATGGTGAGACCGTCTAACCGACGGGTATATAAATGACCAGGTTGGAACAAACATACAAAGAGACCATCGCTCCGGCATTGACGGAACAGTTCTCTTACAAGAGTGCGATGGAAGTGCCTCGCCTGCAAAAAATAACCCTGAATATGGGTTTGGGAGAGGCGGTTGGCGACAAGAAGGTCGTCGAGAAAGCGACCGCAGATCTGGCGAGCATCAGTGGCCAGAAGCCTGTTGTCAGACTGGCTCGCAAGTCTATAGCCGGGTTTAAGATCCGTGAGGACTGGCCAATTGGCGCGAAAGTGACTCTGCGCAGAAGCCACATGTACGAATTTCTGGA
This sequence comes from uncultured Granulosicoccaceae bacterium, assembly GCA_964393885.1. GTDB lineage: Bacteria > Pseudomonadota > Gammaproteobacteria > Granulosicoccales > Granulosicoccaceae. The sequence goes on from CAYMVV010000051.1 coordinate 5,665, forward strand.
CCGCCTGATAACAATCGCGATTCCTCGAATTCGTGATTTTCGTGGACTAAATGCACGATCCTTTGATGGTCGAGGCAACTATTCCATGGGTGTCAAGGAACAAATCATCTTTCCCGAGATCGATTACGACAAAATCGATGCGATTCGGGGTTTGGATATTACGTTTACCACGTCTGCCAAGACAGACGATGAAGCCAGAGCTCTGTTGAAGAGCTTCAACTTTCCATTCAGGCAATAAGCTATGGCTAAGAAATCCATGATCGCTCGGGAACTGAAGCGCACCAAGCTCAGTAGCCGTCATGCTGACAAGCGCGAGAAACTGCGTGACATCCTGAAGTCTGAAACGACAGACTACGACGAGAAGATGGAAGCGTCCCGGCAGCTGCAGCAGATGCCGCGCGATTCCAGCAAAATTCGCGGAAGAAACCGCTGTCGCGTGAGTGGTCGGCCACACGGTTACTATCGAAAATTCGGTTTGGCTCGCAACAAGCTTCGAGAAGCGGCTATGCGTGGCGATGTGCCCGGATTGTCCAAGGCAAGTTGGTAGGAGAGTAAAACAATGAGTATGTCCGATCCGATTGCCGATATGCTAACGCGTATCAGAAATGGCCAGCAGGCACGTAAGGTTGCTGTGGCAATGCCAGCATCCAAGTCTAAAAAGTCTATCGCGCAAGTGCTGCAGGACGAAGGCTATATTGAAGGTTTTGACGTCGATGAAAACGACGGCAAACCGCAGTTGAGTGTAAAACTGAAGTACTACGACAATGCACCGGTTATCTCAAGTATCCAGAGAGTAAGCAAGCCGGGTTTGCGAATCTACAAAAACAAGGACGAGCTTCCTCAGGTACTCGGCGGTTTGGGCGTTGCTATTATTTCAACATCCAAGGGTGTCATGCCAGACAGTCAGGCTCGCCAGCAAGGTGAGGGCGGAGAAGTCCTTTGTTACGTATCCTAGGATTCGCGTTTCGAGACCAGATTGAGAATGCAAAATGTCACGAGTAGCTAACAGCCCGGTAGAAATTCCAGGCGGCGTCACGGTTGAAGTCAGTGGCCAAAAGGTTTCAGCGAAGGGGCCTAAAGGCAACACAGATTTAACCATCCATGACCTCGTCAGCGTTGTCATGGAAGATAATCAAATCAAAGTTGCCGGCAACAATACCGAGAAAAAAACCATTGCAATGGCCGGCACTATGCGCGCTTTGCTGAATAACATGGTGTCAGGGGTCAACACCGGTTTTGTCAAGAAACTGGAATTGCGTGGTGTTGGATACAGAGCGCAGGCCCAGGGTAACAAGGTAAATCTGACGTTGGGTTTTTCACATCCCGTCGTCCATGATGTGCCTGCTGGTGTAACTGTTGAAACACCATCACAGACCGAGATCGTGGTTTCAGGGATCGACAAGCAGGCCGTAGGCCAGGTTGCCGCAGACCTTCGTTCTTACCGACCACCAGAGCCCTATAAGGGCAAGGGTGTTCGATATGTTGACGAATACATTCTGATGAAAGAAGCGAAGAAGAAATAAGCGGGCGGACTAAGCGATGAACTTGGATAAAAAAAATACCAGATTGCGACGCGCGAAACGCACGCGATCAAAAATTCGTCAGCTGGGTGCTGCGCGCTTGTCAGTGCACAGAACGCCTAAGCACATGTACGCTCAGGTCATCGATGCTGATGGCAAAGTGCTGGCTAACGCGACTACTTTGCAAAAAGACATTTCCGGTGCGTTGAAGTACACCGGCAACGTTGAGGCGGCAGTGGCCGTTGGCAAGGCAATAGGCGAGCGAGCCGCTGCGAAAGGCATTACTGAAGTAGCGTTTGACCGTTCCGGTTTTCAATATCATGGCCGCGTTAAAGCGCTGGCAGATGCCGCGCGTGAAGCCGGCCTCAAGTTCTAGGCAGATAAGCTAATGGCAGCAAACGAATCCAACGTCAGTGCAGACGGACTTATTGAAAAGCTGGTCGCCGTCAACCGCGTCGCGAAAGTGATCAAAGGTGGTCGGCAATTCGGTTTCACTGCGTTAACCGTTGTAGGAGACGGTGAAGGCCGGGTTGGCTTTGGCTATGGCAAGGCCCGTGAAGTGCCGGTCGCCATCCAGAAGGCGATGGAGAAAGCGCGGAAGAACATGTCCAGAGTCAATCTGAAGGACGGTACCTTACAGTACGCACTCAATGGTCGTCACGGTGCTGCCAAGGTCTATATGCAGCCCGCATCAGAGGGAACGGGTATTATTGCCGGCGGCCCGATGAGAGCAGTATTTGAAGCAGTTGGTGTGCGTAATGTGCTTGCCAAGATCAATGGCTCAAACAATCCGATCAATGTCGTGCGTGCCACTATCGAAGGATTGGTACACATGCAATCTCCCGAAAGCGTCGCAGCCAAGCGCGGCAAGTCGGTTGACCAGATAGCGAGCTGAACATGTCCGACAAGAAACTCAAAGTGACTCTGGTACGCAGCTTCCACGGTCGGTTGAAAAAACACCAGGCGTGTGTACGCGGACTGGGTTTGCGCAGGATGCACCAGACCGTAGAGGTGATTGACACACCCGAGAATCGCGGCATGGTGAACAAGGTTTCGTATATGTTGCGGGTTGAGGACTAACGATGTACTTAAATGACTTAAAGCCGGCAGCGGGAAGCAAAACTGTTGCAAAGCGCGTCGGTCGCGGTATGGGCTCGGGTCTGGGTAAGACCGGTGGTCGTGGTCATAAAGGCCAGCACTCCCGATCCGGTGGATACCACAAGGTTGGATTTGAAGGCGGTCAAATGCCTATCCAGAGGCGCTTGCCGAAGTACGGTTTCAAATCACGTCGAAGCCGTTATGTCGCCGAGGTTCGTTTGTCTGAACTCGCCAAGCTGGAGGGTGAAGTAACCCTGGCATCTCTGGTTGAAGCGGGTGTAGTTCCACTGCAAACGAAAAAAGCGAAGGTAATATTGTCTGGCGAGATCAGCAAGCCGGTAACCTTGAAAGGGGTAGCTGTCACCGCTGGTGCAGCCAAGGCTATTGAGCAAGCTGGCGGAACCATCGGAGAGTAACTGTGGCATCTGCAGCGGATTCAATTGGTGGGCTGGGCAAATCAGCTGAACTCAGACAGCGGTTGCTGTTTGTGTTGTTGGCTATGGTCATTTTCCGCCTGGGTGCGCACATCACCATACCGGGTGTAGATCCAAAGGTAATGGCAGCGCTGTTCGAGCAGCAGCGTGGCGGCATACTGGACATGTTCAACATGTTTGGTGGCGGGGCGCTCAGCAGAATGTCGCTGTTTGCACTCGGCGTAATGCCGTATATATCCGCCTCTATTATCATGCAACTGCTAACGCATGTTGTTCCTTCCCTCGAGCAACTGAGGAAAGAGGGCGAGAGCGGTCGCAAGGTAATCACCAAGTACACCCGTTATGGAACGCTGGTGCTTGCCAGTGTGCAGGCAGTGGGTGTTTGTATCGCGCTGCAGTCGCAACAGGCAGCCGGTGCACCACTGGTGTATTTCGGCGGTATAGGCTTCGTGTTAACGGGTGCCATAACGCTGGTAACCGGTACCATGTTTTTGATGTGGCTGGGAGAGCAGGTAACTGAACGTGGTATTGGTAATGGTATATCTATACTGATTTTCGCAGGTATTGTAAGCGGTTTGCCGGCAGCGATTGGTGGCACACTCGAGCTGGCCAGGACAGGCGAGCTGTCTTCGTTGATTCTGCTAATTCTGGTACTTCTGACCGTGGCTGTCACCGCATTTGTTATCTTTGTGGAACGAGGCCAGCGGCGAATTACCGTGAATTACGCAAAGCGTCAGCAGGGCCGCAAAATGTTTGCGGGCCAGCAAAGCCATCTGCCACTGAAGCTGAATATGGCGGGTGTAATACCACCGATCTTCGCGTCCAGTATTATCTTGTTTCCTGCAACGATGGGCGATTTTGCCTCAAGCGCCACGAGTATGACCTGGCTACAGAACATTGTATCCACGTTGCAGCCAGGGCAGCCGTTGTACGTGCTGCTGTACGCGGCAGCAATTATCTTCTTTTGTTTTTTCTATACCTCACTGGTGTTTAACGCCCGTGAAACAGCCGACAATCTTAAGAAGTCGGGAGCGTTTATTCCGGGTATAAGACCGGGTGAGCAAACGGCGCGCTATATCGATGGTGTGTTGACACGCCTGACGCTGGTTGGAGCGATGTACATTACAGCAGTTTGTTTGCTGCCGGAATTCCTGATTCTCTGGTGGAATGTCCCGTTTTACTTTGGCGGCACGTCACTGCTTATCATTGTGGTGGTAATTATGGATTTTATTGCACAGACGCAGGCTCATATGATGAGCAACCAGTACGACAGTCTTTTAAAGAAAGCCAACCTCAAGGGACAGGGAGCCAGAGGGCCTAGATAGAGCAGAGCAGTATCGGTCGGAGTCAGTTGGCCGGATTCAGGTAAAAAGACCCGGATCGTCAATCTTTTTTTACTAGCGATTCGCAAAGTCGGATCGAAGAAACGAATAAATATCAGGTGTGACAAATGAAAGTCAGAGCATCAGTTAAGAAAATCTGCCGTAACTGTAAAGTGATCAAACGGCATGGCGTGATCCGGGTGATTTGTTCCGTCGATCCGCGACACAAACAAAGACAAGGCTAGACAGACCATGACATCTAATAGCAAGGGCAATATCTGATGGCACGTATTGCTGGAATTAATATCCCCGTCGCCAAGCACACGTGGGTGGCACTGACGTCGATCTATGGTGTCGGCAGAACGTCTGCCTACAAGGTATGCGAAGCCGCTGGCGTCGATCCAACGATCAAGGTCAAAGACCTCGCCGAGCCGCAAGTTGAAGCCCTGCGAACAGAAATAGCCAAACTCACCGTTGAAGGTGATCTGCGGCGCGATATCAGTATGAACATCAAGCGTTTGATGGACCTGGGAAGTTATCGGGGCATCCGCCACCGTCGAGGCTTGCCGCTTCGCGGGCAGCGTACGCAAACCAACGCACGGACCCGCAAAGGTCCACGCCGACCGATCAAGCGATAGGAAGCAGAAATGGGCCAAAAAGCAGTTAAAAAGAAGCCGAATCGTGTTGTTACAGACGGCATCGCGCACATTCATGCTTCTTTCAATAACACGATTGTGATGATCACTGATCGCCAGGGTAATGCACTTTCCTGGGCCACAGCCGGCGGTTCCGGCTTCCGTGGTTCGCGCAAGAGTACCCCGTTCGCGGCACAGGTTGCAGCGGAGCGTGCCGGCACTGTTGCGCTGGAATTTGGAATGAAAAACCTCGATGTCAAGGTAAAGGGCCCTGGCCCCGGTCGTGATTCCGCGGTGCGTTCACTGAACGCCGTTGGATTCAAGATCACCAACATCATTGATGTGACACCTATACCTCATAACGGATGCCGACCGCCTAAGCGGCGTCGCGTCTAATCGGGAGCTAATTGTGGCGAGATACATAGGGCCAAAGTGCAAGCTTAGCCGTCGTGAAGGAACCGATCTGTACCTGAAGTCCGGGATGCGCCCGATTGACTCAAAGTGCAAGCTCGATACCCCTCCAGGGCAACACGGTGCCAAACGCACTCGATTATCAGACTACGCATTGCAATTGCGCGAGAAGCAAAAGCTGCGACGTATGTATGGTGTGTTAGAGCGGCAGTTTCGCAATTACTACAAGAAAGCCGCGAGTGTCAAAGGCTCGACTGGTGAGAACCTGCTTTCTCTGCTTGAAGGGCGTCTGGATAACGTGGTTTATCGAATGGGTTTTGGTACCACCCGTGCCGAGGCGCGGCAACTGGTGGCGCACAAAGCCATCAGGGTGGACGGCGTGGTCGTAAACATTGCGTCTTATCAGGTCAAGCCTAATCAAGTCATTAGCGTACGCGAGAGAGCAAAGAAACAGGCTCGAATCACCGACGCATTGCAACTGGCCAAGCAGCGGAGCATTCCGGGCTGGCTGGAAGTAGACGAGAAAAAAATGGAAGGTGTTCTAAAATCACTACCGGACAGAAGCGATTTGCCGGCAGAGATCAACGAATCACTCGTTGTGGAACTGTATTCCAAGTAAAAGAGAACAAGCTCATGGGTGCGATGCAATCAGAATTTTTAAAGCCGCGGATAGTGGATGTATCTGCCAGCAACGATTGTCATGCCAAGGTGACACTCGAGCCGCTGGAGCGCGGTTTCGGGCACACACTTGGTACGGCTTTACGCCGTATTTTGCTGTCCTCTATGCCAGGGGCCGCAGTAGTTGAAGCAGAAATCGAGGGCGTACTGCACGAGTACACCACGATTGAAGGTGTGCAGGAAGATGTGCTGGAAATACTTCTGAATCTGAAAGAAGTAGCAATTGTTCTGCACGCCAAGGAAGAGGCCAACCTGACTTTGAAGAAAAAAGGGCCGGGCGTTGTGACAGCCGGTGATATCACTGTCGATCATGATGTCGAGATCAAGAATCCGGAAAAAGTCATCTGTAACCTGACTAAAAACGGCGAAATCTCGATCACGATGAGAGCTCGCGGCGGTCGCGGGTACGAGCCTGCGTCGCAACGTGCAGTTGCAGAGGGTGAAAACCGGCCTATCGGTGCATTGCAGCTTGATGCGTCATTCAGCCCGGTATCAAAGGTCGCCTACAACGTCGAGAGTGCTCGTGTTGAACAGCGTACCGACCTGGACAAGCTGATCATTGATCTTGAAACCAATGGTACCATTGACCCTGAGGAAGCAATTCGCAAGGCTGCAACCATTCTGCAAGAGCAGCTGGCAGTGTTTGTCGAACTTGAGGCAGAGACCGGTGAAGAGAAGGTCGATGAGACCACCTCTGATATCGATCCAATCCTGTTGCGTCCTGTTGACGACCTTGAGTTGACTGTACGCTCTGCGAACTGTCTGAAAGCCGAGAACATCTACTACATCGGCGATCTGATTCAGCGTACAGAAGTTGAACTGTTGAAGACGCCAAATCTGGGTAAGAAGTCCTTGACGGAAATCAAAGATGTTCTTGCGCAACAAGCCCTGTCACTCGGAATGCGACTCGAAAACTGGCCGCCGCCAGAGTTGGCTCGTCCGCGCGAAGGCATGAAAAAATAACGAGCTTGCTCTGTTACTTCAAAGTAGACAAGCTCAACTATAGAAATAAGGGTGCGAGATGCGACACGGGAAAAGCGGCCGAAAATTAAACCGCAATAGTAGCCACAGGAAAGCCATGTACAAAAACATGGCAACATCATTCCTGAACCACGAAGCGATAAAGACAACCTTGCCCAAAGCAAAGGAACTGCGTCGCGTGGTGGAACCGTTAATCACAATGGCAGGTAGTGATAGCGTCGCCAATCGCCGGTTGGCGTTCAGCCGTCTGCGCGACAAAGAAGCGGTTGGCAAGTTGTTTACCCAGCTCGGGCCTCGATTTAAAGATCGCCCTGGCGGCTACACTCGTATACTTAAGTGCGGGTTTCGCCCCGGTGATAAAGCACCGATGGCAATAATCGAGCTTGTTGAAAAAAGTGAGGCAGAGGCGGCAGCAGAGTAGCGCTTTTGTTTATATCTTAACAATCAAGGCCCGCAAGGGCCTTTTTTGTGCGCGAAGGAAAATTGTAAAGCCGTTATGACTCTGGTCGGGAAAGGATGGTGGGTTTCAATACACTGGTAGCATTTGCATCCTTCGCGTTTGTGGCCTCGGTTACTCCGGGCCCTAATAACGTACTGCTGACTGCCACCGGGTCCATGGTTGGGCTTCGTCGCGGGGTTCCAACCCTGCTCGGGATTACCACGGGCTTTGCAGCGATGATTTTCGTGCTGACCCTTGGGTTGGGTAGCCTTGTACTGGATAGCCCCAGAGTGTTGCTGTTGTTGAGAATTGTTGGCGTGTTGATGCTTATGTGGCTGTCCTGGCAGATAGCGTTTTCACCTGTCGCGCCATCATCATCGCAGTCCGGTCAAGCAGCTCGTCCGACCGGGTTTATTGGCGCTGCTGTTTTCCAGTGGGTTAACCCCAAGGCATGGCTTGTCGTTGGTTCCGCTATTTCTGCCTATATGGTCGCAAATCATTCGGCGATACAACAGGCGATGGTGTTTGCCGTTGTATTTTTCGTTGCAGGTATTGCGGGTTGTTTACCGTGGCTGGCGTTTGGATCGCTGATGCAGCGGTTGTTAAAAACGCAACGTGCATCGCGCTTGTTTAACTACAGCATGGGTTTACTGTTGCTGGCCACTATTTTTCTAATCCTTTGATAGTCGGTGTTCCTTCGGTTCAGGAATACAACTTTTTACCGGTGTACTGGTCTGTTTACCTACTGAGACAGGCTAGTTGTTACACAATCTTCCTCGGTTTTCTATATTGATTTCTATGTTCGGGTGGCGATGGACAGTTATATCTCGATAAATGGTGTTTGCAAAACTTACGGTAAAGGGCCTTCAGCATCCACTGTGTTGAATGATCTGAGTCTGGAAGTACAGCAGGGTGAGCGAGTCGCACTTGTCGGTCAAAGTGGCTGCGGAAAGTCCACGTTGATGAATGTGATCGCAGGAATTGACACAATCGATAGCGGGTCAATTTCAATTGCCGGCAAACTGATGAGTGGTCTGGATGAGACTGCGAGGACACTGCATCGGCGCAGGCACATCGGATTTGTGTACCAGTCATTTAATCTCATTTCGTCGCTCACTGCACTGGAGAACGTGCAGTTGCCGTTACAGTTAAACCAGTACTCATCGGCGCAGTCACGTGCGAGTGCTCAGGACATACTCGAGCAAGTAGGCCTGGGTGCAAGAATGAATGCCTTCCCTGATCAACTGTCCGGTGGAGAGCAACAGCGTGTTGCGATTGCCAGAGCCATGGTTCACAAGCCGTCTCTGGTGCTGGCGGATGAGCACACCGGAAACCTCGATGCCGAGACCGGACAGCAAATGATCGATCTTTTCACTGAACTGGCCCGCTTGAGCGGACAGACGGTATTGATGGTGACCCATAGTCTGGGTGTAGCCCGTACCGCTGATCGGGTTATGCAGTTAATCGACGGGCAGCTGGTCTTATCTGATTTGGCCGGAGAGTCCGGCTTTGCCTGGTAGTTTGTTTATGCGCTGTGCAACAAGACTTTCCATGCAACACGGTCGCACGGAACGCGGTTGCACGGGAGAGTGCTGTGTCAGGAACTCGGTCGCTGGTAACTTCCCTGCCTGCATGCTGTCATGCGTGGTTGCAGAAGCACTGTCACTGAATCTTCGGTGCGACATAACAGAGCGCTTAACATGATTGGCCTGGTAGCCAGAAGTAACCTGCGCTACTGGCTGCAGCATCGCTGGCAATTGTTTCTGATGGTCACCGGGCTGGCGCTGGGTGTTGCCGTTGTATTTGCCGTTGATATAGCGAACGAGAGTGCCAAACGTGCATTTGCGTTGTCAGTTGACTCGGTGACTGGTCGTACCACACATCAGCTGGTTGCGGCCGCAGACGGGCTTGACGAGTCGATTTATACCCGTCTGCGGGTTGAACTGGGTGTGCGCAACATCGCGCCTGTGGTCGAGGGAACCGTAGTGATGGCTGGAGAGACGCTGCAGGTACTTGGCGTCGATCTTTTTGCGGAGAGTTTGTTTCGCAATGCAACGTTTTCTAACGGTGAAAATAATGTCAGGGAGGGGGTAGCCGACAGAGCCGGGCCTGAGGATGCTGCACCGACCACCGCTGGCAGTCGAATAGCGCTCAGGCTTTTAGAGCCAGGGGCAATCATCCTCAGTGAGTCAACAGCAGCACGCTTTAATCTGTCGATAGGCGATAGCCTGGCAATTGATGCGAGCGTGGCCCCGGTGAAGCTGGTCAACACGATCACCGGGCAACAGGAAGCAGCGTTTGAGTCCATCGTAATGATGGACATTGCGACTGCGCAGGATTTGCTGCAGATGCAGGGTGAGCTCAGTCGTATTGATCTGGTGTTGGACTCTACGGCTAATGACGCATCGCTGCTGCAGCGAATAACGAGCACCTTCCCGTCAGTGAATATCATTGATGCGGTCAGTAGAAACACATCATTAAAGGAAATGACGAGTGCATTTCATACCAACCTGCTGGCAATGAGTTTGCTGGGTGTGCTGGTAGGGGCATTCCTGATCTATAACACGGTCACCCTCGCTGTCCTGCAACGACGTTCACTGTTCGGTGTGCTGCGGGTCACGGGTGTTACCCGCGACGAACTCTTCAGGTCGGTTATTCTGGAATCGCTGTTTGTGGCATTCATCGGTACTGTTGTTGGTTTACTGCTGGGTTATCTGCTGGGTTACCTGTTGCTTGAGCTTGTCACACGGACGATTAATGACCTCTATTTTACTCTGGATGTAAAACGCGTTGACTTCGGTCTTGGCACCATTGTAAAAGCGGTAGCACTTGGCCTTGGATCTGCGCTGGTGGCGGCAATCCCGCCGGCGTTAGAGGCTTCGCGCTCGTCACCTGTCACGGTATTACAAAGCTCCGCAATCGAGCGTCGAGCCGGTTTGGCCATTCCCTATATTGCGGTGGCAGGATTGGTGTTGATTGTTGTCGGCATGCTGATCACATGGTTCAGCGAGCGCAGTTTGTGGGCAGGGTTTGCCGCACTGATGTCTATCGTACTGGGGTACAGTCTGCTGATTCCGCTGGTGTTGCGGTTGTTGACATCAAATGCGCGTCGTTTTTTCGCAAGCGGGAGCACGCTTACTCAATATGCGCTGCGTTCTTTGTCAACCAGTATAAGTAGAACATCGGTCGCCATTGCGGCGCTGGTCATCGCAGTATCGGCCACAGCCGGAGTTGGTATCATGATCGGCAGCTTTCGTTTATCCGTTGCTGACTGGCTGGGGCAAACTCTGCAGTCAGACATCTATATTCGCACCGAGACAGATTCCGGTGATGGATTACCGCGCGCATTTATTTCACAGCTTGAATCATTGCCTGACGTAGCCGATCTTCGGCTGGCGCGAGTCGCACAGCTTGAGTCTCGCGAGGGGCCACTCAGAGTGTTGGCGGTACAGATTAATAATGAAAAAAACAGCGGCTTCGGGTTCCTGAAAAAAATGCCTGAATCCTGGGCACTCTTTAAACGTGGCGAAGGCGTCTTTGTATCAGAGCCTTACGCATGGAAACACCAGGTGGAGGTCGGTGATCAAATTTATTTGCGCTCCGATAGTGGTGAGCGTGCAAGTATTGTATCGGCGATTATCACAGACTACGGTGCCGGCAATGGACTGATCGTGATGGATTTGCAGCACTATCAGCGTCAATGGGCAGATAATCAGCTGACATCGGTCGCACTGCAATTAAGCGATTCAGCGAATATCGACATGGCAAAAAACAATATACGGCAACTGGCGGACAATTATTCGGTTCCGCTTATGCTGCGCTCCAATATAGAAATCAGGGAGAGATCCTTACAGATTTTCGATCGCACTTTCGCCATTACTCACGTACTTCGTATTCTGACTATTGGCGTTGCATTTATCGGAATTCTTAGTGCGTTACTGGCACTGGCACTGGAGCGGGCTTCAGAGTTTGCGGTGTTAAGAGCGGTTGGTCTGACGCCCTTTGAACTTGCCAAGCTGGTGATAGTCCAGTGTGCACTGATGGGATTAATAGCCGGGGTACTGGCACTGCCTCTGGGATATATCATGTCGAAAATGCTAATCGATGTGATAAACCAGCGCTCTTTTGGCTGGACGATGGGCTTTTATGTGCCACCTGCTATTTTGTTGCAGACGATGGTACTGGCATTGATCGCATCGGTGCTGGCGGGTTGGTATCCGTCGAGAAAACTCAGTCGAATGTCACCCGCGCAAGCTTTACGCGAAAACTAGTGAGCATTACACATGGGCTTTACTGAACCTGATTCTGTAGTTTCATCAGTGTTGAAAGAAATACTGCCTCGGGGCGGTTCTCGATTTAAGGTTCGATGTGCGTGTGTGGTGATTGTACTTTTATTGTCCGCCTGCAATAACAACAGTGACACCGAATCAACCGTGCCCGCGATCAGCCTGACGACAGAGCTGGGTGGTATTGCTGATGGATTTGAGAGGGCCTGTGAGGCTCGTGACTTTAGCTTCCCCGATGATCATGGAGCTCACCCCGAGTACCGCAATGAATGGTGGTACGTCACAGGTAACCTGAGTAATGACGAGGGACGTAAATTCGGCTTTCACGCGACTTTTTTTAGAAT
>CAYMVV010000051.1:17912-42372 GCA_964393885.1 uncultured Granulosicoccaceae bacterium
ACCTGAGTAATGACGAGGGACGTAAATTCGGCTTTCACGCGACTTTTTTTAGAATCGCAAATCGACTGCCGGTGAAACAGGAAGACCCCGCGCAAGACACCGCGCAGGACCCCGCAACGCCAGCAGCAAGCTGGTCTTCTACGTCCAGTTGGGCTGCGGAACAGTTTTACATGGGGCACTTCGCTATCAGCGAAGAAGGCAGTAACCGAGCAGTAGCACACGAGCGTTTTTCGCGCGCCGCAGCTGGCCTTGCCGGTGCTACGACACGTCCGGTTAATGTTTGGCTCGACGACTGGCGGCTTCAGGAGCGATCGGATAGCACGCCCGATATCGAGAATGATGAGCTGGCGCGTGATAAAAAGTTGGCCGACGAGTCGGTCAGGCACTGGCGTTTAGAGATGGCATCGGGTTCTGAATCTGTCGACCTGTCTCTGCAGGCAGTAAAGCCGCTGGTATTGCAGGGTGACAATGGGTTGAGCTTCAAAAGTGCCGGCGATTGCAATGCATCATACTACTACTCATTCACTCGTTTGAACGTTAGCGGGGACATTGTTAAAAACGGTGTAAAGCACTCGGTCAACGGAACCGCGTGGATTGACCGAGAGTGGAGCAGTAGCGCGCTGGCGGATAATCAGGTGGGGTGGGACTGGTTTGCTCTGCAACTCAAGGATGGCAGGGATCTGATGATATATAAGCTTCGAAAAAACGATGGTCAGCCTGATGACTATAGTTACGCCGTTGAGATTGATCGTTCGGGAAACAAAAAAATTATCCCCTACGACCAGATAGATATCGTGGTTAAACGCTGGTGGGAGTCGCCAACCGGTGCCCGCTATCCGATTGCAGGGCGGATATATCGGGCGGATTCCAAAGAGACGATTGAATATCGTCCTCTCATCGATAATCAGGAGCTCCCGTTAACAGTGCGTTACTGGGAGGGTGCAATCCAGTTGACTGACGATTCAGATGCACCGATTGGACACGGGTACCTTGAGTTGACAGGATATTGATTGCAGGCCAGCAGTAGGTGCAAACATCCAAATTCAATTCCGTTGACAGTTGAGGTGCGTCGTTGGGATACCAGCTATTAAGATACTCCTAAAGGTTATGTGTTGGATGATCGATAGCCTTGCCAGAGTTTGCACTATGTTTGTGCCTTCGACTGGATAGCAGGCCGCGAGAGGATCGCTTCACTTTTGCCCGCGATAGCCGTAACGATGGGTAGGAGACCGGACGGTGAGTTAAACAGTCCCACAGACCTGTTGTGCGCTGATGCGCTGGCGACTCCGTTGCCATTTCAGGTCCGCCACTGTCACGGGGTAAGAATCTTTTAGCGAATGTGGATTGCAAAGCACGACATGTTTCACCTTATTCCGGCAGCCGCTGGAAATCTCTCTATGCGTTCGGCGATTTCATCGCCAATATTCTGGCGAATCGCCGGGGTAGTGTTTGTTTGTATCATAGCGATTGAAGCGTTGCTGCTGACAGTCTCCTGGTTTGGCGAGAGAGAGCGCCAGTTAAGTCGGATAGACGAATCATTTGCACTGACCAAAGTCGTCGGTGAAAGTGCGGAAATTAAGCCGTTACTTGATGCGCTTATGCAGCCCGATAACAGTGGCTATGATGGTGTACCTCTTCTCGGTTATCTGATAAAACAAGACGGCCTTATAGTCGCGCGCAGGGGCAATACTGAAAAACTGGAACATTCGTTAGCTGTTGCCCAAAACCAGTTGAGTTCAAAGAACTGGATCTACGACACCCGTATTCTGGCCGAACAGTCTGCCATGACTGAGGAACAACAGCTGTTGCCTGGACAATCTGCCGGATCTATGCAAACGCAGATATTGTTGCGGCTCGACGTTGCAGAGGTTGGAGCCAAATTAAAAGGCTATGTCTTTAGAATCATAGGTATGGTTCTTCTCATAAGCGTGTTTGTCACAGCCGGATGCCTGTTTCTGTTAACACCCTTGCTAGTGCGCCCGTTGCAGCGACTGAACCTGTTGATACAAGCAGGCCAGGAAGTCGGGCTGCAGAATAGCTCGGCTGATTTACCCGATCTCAAGAGAACCGATGAAATTGGTCATGTATTTCGCTCTTTTGACAGTTTGCGTGCGCAACTGGCTGAGGCGGAAAATGAGAACGTTAGAATAACCAGACGATTTCGACATTTTTCCAATTTGGGAGCAGATTGTTTTTGGGAAATTGATAGCGAGAAGAAGCTTAATTTCGTCGCTGGCGATATTGCCGAAATGTTTGATCTCGAGCCGGACCAGGTCATCGGAAAGTCAATTCGACAGATGCTCCGTGTGCTAAAACCAAAATTACCTGATTTTCAGCGCGTTGTGCCCACGCTCATAAAGTATGGCCATTGGGAAGGTTTGCTAAAGAAGTCATCGGGTGAAACTGACGATCGCACAATCAGAATTGTTGCCAGCCCGTTGTACGATGAAGACAACCTTTTTGTCGGCGCCCGTGGCACTGTGGTTGACGTAACCGTAGCCAGCGATCTTGCCAAAAATCTACAATATCAAGCCACTCATGATTCACTCACTGGTCTTTTCAACCGAAGGGAGTTTGATCGATTGCTCGCTGAAGCACTCACAAACTGGAAAGATTCCAGGGTACCCTTTTGTGTTTGTATGATAGATCTTGATCGCTTTAAAGTGATAAATGACAATTGTGGACATGCAGCCGGGGATCTATTATTAAAGCAGTTGGCAGAGCAGATCAGAAAGTCGGTACGCTCGGGAGATGTTGTTGCCCGATTCGGCGGTGATGAATTTACGATACTGCTTTATGGCTGTGCAATTGATAGCGGTGTGCGCATCGCCAATGCTATCCGGGAAGTGGTAGATCGCTATCGATTTAACTGGAAAAACAAGGTTTTTGAGGTAGGTGCGAGTATCGGGATTGCCGATACGGCAAGCTCCCTTGGAACCGTAGAAGAAGTGTTGTTAGCGGTTGATGCCTGTTGTATCAAGGCAAAGAATCTGGGCAGAAATCAGGTTCAGGCTTATAGTCCGACCGATGAATCAGTTGCCAGGCAACAAGGCGAAATGCAATGGATGGCCAGGATCACTGACGCTTTGCAGAACGATCAGCTGGTACTCTACTATCAGCCAATCGTGTCAGTAGAAGATCCAGTCGATACGGGGTCGCATTTTGAAATTTTGCTTCGAATGAGAGCAAACGACGGCACTATATATTCGCCGAGCATGTTTTTACCCGCCGCTGAGCGATACAGCATAATAGATAAAATCGATCGTCGGGTGGCTGATCTGGCAATGAACTGGATAGCACGGCAATCGATTGGACCGGACACGAACCTGAAGGTCAATATAAACTTGTCAGCTACAACGGTATCTGATGATCAGTTTCAAAAACATTTGTTGAAACGAATAGACGAACTCGGAGTCAATGCGAAGCATTTTTGCTTTGAGATAACCGAGTCATCGGCGATGAAAAACATATTTAAAACCATAGAATTCCTGAACAGCATGCGATCTATGGGATGTACGATAGCGCTTGACGATTTTGGCAGCGGATTTTCTTCACTTAGTCAGTTGCAGACTCTACCCATCGACTATATTAAGATAGATGGAGCGTTGATTAAAGACTTGCCAGACAGCGAAATAAACAGGGCCTTGGTCAAAAGCGTTAGCGAAGTCGCAAAAATACTGAAAGTAAAAACGGTTGCCGAGTTTGTAGAAAATGAAGAGATACTACGCGTGCTTGGTGAGCTTGATATTGACTACGCGCAAGGTTATTTGTTCGGCAAGCCCATGGAGCTTGTCGATATCTCACTAGATGATGGCTTGTCTGACGCCGCATAATCGCGTCCGGGTTTAGGATTTTTTCGCACGCACTTTTTTAGTTCGTGCTTTCGATTTTGACGCTTTCTTTTTAGCTGGGACACGTCTGCAGTCAGCAGCGCCAGTACTGCTCAAATGTTTTTTTAGATATTGTCCTGTGATGGACACTTTTGAGTTTGCTATACTCTCGGGTGTTCCAGTATCAACAATCTGACCTCCACCATCTCCACCATTCGGTCCAAGATCAACAATCCAGTCGCAAGCCTTGATGACATCCAGGTTGTGCTCAATCACGATAATGGTGTTTCCTCTGTCTCGCAGGTTATGCAGCACCACCAGCAGTTGTTCAATATCGTAGAAGTGTAAACCCGTGGTTGGTTCGTCGAGAATATAGAGCGTGTTACCGGTATCTCTTTTGGACAGTTCCCGAGAGAGTTTTATTCTTTGTGCCTCACCACCCGACAGTGTTGTGGCTGACTGGCCCAGTGTGATATACGACAACCCCACGTCACGTAGTGTCTCGAGTTTACGCGCGATAGCTGGCACCGGTTGAAAGAATTCGCAACCCTCTTCAACTGTCATATGGAGTACTTCGGAGATGTCTTTGCCCTTGTAGCGTATATCCAGAGTCTCCCTCCCATAGCGTTTGCCTTCACATACATCACAGGTGACGTAAACATCGGGTAGAAAGTGCATCTCCACCTTGATCAACCCGTCCCCCTGACATGCCTCGCAACGGCCGCCTTTTACATTAAAGCTGAAGCGCCCCGGTTTATAGCCGCGGGAACGCGCTTCCTGTGTGTTGGAAAAAAGGTCTCGCACCAGTGAAAAGATGCCGACGTAGGTCGCAGGGTTAGAGCGTGGTGTACGACCAATCGGGCTTTGATCTATTTCCACAATGCGGTCAACTTTCTCCAGGCCTTCGATGGTGTCGACAGGTGCTGATTGTGTGCTGGCGTTATTCAACTGATGTGCAGCGAAGCGGTAAAGCGTGTCGTTTATCAAAGTCGATTTGCCGGAACCGGATACCCCGGTTACACAGGTAAACAAACCCATAGGCAGATCCACAGTGACGTTACGCAAATTATTTCCGCTGGCATTTTTTATAGTGATAAGCGATTTCCTGTTTAATGGTGTTCGCTTCGGAACTGCAATTGCACGCTCTCCGGATAAATACTGTGCGGTCAGAGAAGTATGTTGATCCAGTATTTCCTTCGGCGTGCCCAGAGCGACAATTTCTCCACCTGCCTTGCCGGCACCAGGTCCTATATCTACTACATAGTCGGCGCTGCGTATGGCGTCTTCATCGTGTTCTACAACAAGCACCGTGTTGCCCAGGTCGCGCAGGTAACAAAGTGTCTGCAGGAGTTTATCGTTGTCTCGTTGATGTAGCCCTATCGATGGCTCATCGAGTACATACAACACGCCGGTTAATCCGGCGCCTATCTGGCTGGCCAGTCGTATACGCTGTGACTCACCGCCAGACAACGTGTTTGCGCGTCGATCAAGAGACAGATAGTCAAGACCAACATTGATCAGAAATTGTAATCGCTGATTAATTTCAATGATAATCTTGTTGCCGATTTCGCGTTTATTGCCGTCGAGTTCTAGCCCGTCGATTAACGCTTTGGCATTGTCAATTGAGAGTGCAGACACTTCAGAGATTGGATGATTATCGATAAAGACATTGCGGGCGGAAGCGTTCAGCCTGGAGCCCTTACAGCTGGCGCAGGGACGACTCGACAGGTATTTACCGATCTCCGCACGTATCGCGGTTGACTCTGTTTCACGATAGCGTCGTTCAAGCGTAATCAACACACCTTCAAACTTGTGTTTACGCTTGCGCGTGCGCCCTTTGGCAGATTTGTAGCTGAATTGTATGGCGTGCTTTCCACTGCCATAGAGGATCGCTTTTTGGTGTTCCTGTGCCAGTGTGTTAAAGGGCGCTTCTACATCGAACTGGTAGTGAGCTGACAGTGATTGCATCATCTGAAAAAAATGTGTGTTGCGCTTGTCCCAGCCGCGGATCGCGCCGTCGGCCAGACTTTTTGATGGATCAGTTATGACCTTGTTTTCATCTATAAACTGATCGCCACCCAGGCCATCGCACGTAGTGCATGCGCCTTGCGGACTGTTGAAAGAAAACAGACGGGGCGTAAGCTCGGTCACTGCGTGCGAGCAAACAGGACAGGAGTACTTACTGGAAAACAGAATATCTTCGATAGCATTGTCATCCTTGTCGTCTTTACCATGCTCTTTGCGATCGTCTTTCAAGGGTGCCAGAATCGCGAGGCCATCAGCCAGTGCCAGAGTGGTCTCGAGGGACTCGGCGAGCCGCAGTCGCAAATCTTCCTTGATGCGAAACCTGTCGACGACCGCTTCAAGTGTGTGCTTCTTGCGAGCGTCGAGCTTCAGGTTGTCATCCAGTGCATGAACCTCACCATTGACGCGAACGCGTAAATATCCCTGTGCCCGCAGCTCTGCTAACAGTTGTGTATGTTCACCCTTTCTGTCCTGCACTACAGGTGCAAGCAGCATCATTCGGCTGCCGTCTGGCAGGGCAAGTACCTGATCAACCATCTGTGAGATGGTTTGTGCGGCCAGATCTATCTGATGTTCCGGACACCTCGGGGTGCCGATGCGAGCGAACATCAAACGCAGGTAGTCGTGAATCTCGGTAATTGTACCCACAGTTGAGCGTGGATTATGACTGGTGGATTTTTGTTCAATCGCTATCGCCGGTGATAAGCCTTCTATGGTATCGACATCCGGTTTGTCCATCACCGACAAGAACTGTCTGGCATAGGCGGAGAGTGATTCGACATAGCGCCTCTGGCCCTCGGCAAACACGGTATCGAATGCCAGTGATGACTTTCCAGAACCGCTGAGCCCGGTGATCACGATCAGTTTGTCCCGCGGCAAATCGAGGTCAATGTTTTTCAGATTGTGAGTGCGGGCGCCACGGATCTTTATCGCGTTCATATTGGGCTTTTACTGGTTTGTACGGTTAGATGAAAACTACAGCCGTGGCTGCAGAGTTGGCGATGCGGATGTCAGAGCTATGCTGTACTATACCGCTAACCTGCCACACAGATAACCCATCCGGAACCGCTCTCGTTGACCGCATTTACATCGCTCGAACGTCGCGCTGCAGCGTCGTTAAGTCTTGTCTACGTCACACGCATGATGGGGCTGTTTTTATTGCTGCCTGTGATGAGCATCGTGGGGCAGGATCTTTCCGGTGCAACGCCGCTGTTGGTCGGTTTTGCGCTGGGTGTCTATGGCTTGTTTCAGGCGCTGCTGCAAATCCCGTTCGGCTTACTGTCTGATCGCTATGGCCGCAAACCACTGATTTACATCGGATTGACAATGCTGATCATTGGCAGTCTGGTTGCCGCTGCGTCTGATTCCATCTGGGGTGTGATCATCGGGCGCGCTTTGCAGGGTGCCGGTGCCATATCTGCGGCTGTCATTGCACTTGCGGCTGATCTGACACGAGACGATCAACGCACAAAAATGATGGCGGTGATCGGCGCGTCTATCGGGCTGTCGTTTATTCTCTCGATCATGCTGGGGCCGGTTCTCATGACCTCGGTCGGGCTGAGCGGCATTTTTATTTTTATTGCGGTACTCGGTCTGGCTGGATTGTTACTGGTGCGTTTCCTGGTGCCGGATCCCCCGGCTATCGAGTTAAACCGTGATGTGTCTGTAGTCGTCGGAGAGCTTCGCAGGTTGTTGAAGCATCCGCAGTTGTTGCGGCTGGACATTGGTATCCTGGTTTTACATTTTTTGATTACCGCAACATTTGTTTGCGTGCCACTGGGCTTCGTTGAACGCTCTATTGCGCCTGAGGATCACTGGCAGGTCTACCTGGTTGCTTGCGTGTTGTCCTTGTTCATCGTTGTGCCGTTGATCGGCTTTGGTGAGTCGCGTCTGGGTGTTCGCCGCGTGATGACAATTTCGATTGTCGGTCTCGCGCTGTCGGAGTTTCTTATTGGTACAGTGAATGACTCCTGGTGGCTGGTGGTTGGCAGTCTGGTGGTGTTCTTTGGTTTTCTGAATGTCCTGGAGTCGATGTTGCCATCACTGGTTTCGCGAATAGCGCCGGCAGCTTCGCGCGGTAGTGCCATGGGTGTGTATTCGACCAGTCAGTTTTTTGGAGCGTTTCTCGGTGGTATTTTCGGTGGCTGGGTGCAGGGTGCTTTTGGCCTGAGTGTTACACATATCCTGATTGGTATTCTCTGTCTTGGATGGCTACTGGTGATTCTTGGTATGCAGGAGCCGCAGAGACTGACGTCGTTCAGGACGACTTTACCTGTTGATGCCGCATTGCAGGGTGGAGCACTAGAGGCGCGCATCAGTGAGTTGCAAGGTGTTGCCGAAGTGTCGTTGCTTGAGCCGGAACGATTTATCTATCTGAAAATCAACAAAAAGGAATTTGATGAAAACGAGCTGCAGGCGTTGTTGACCCGCGGCCACTGATCGGGCTTTTTAAACCGAGTCTGTTAGACTGATACCGGTTTTCCGAGGCGCGCAGACGCGCTATGTAGTATTCCCGGTAGCCTCCCGGGAACAGTGTTCGTAACACAGTGCGTGACAGAGATCGTAAAGAGGGTGTGTGTTTAGCAGTCACACATATCGATCGATGGAACTGGTATCCAGAGCATGGCTCAGGTATTTCTTCGCAAAGTCTGTGGAGGGAATTGCCTTTGAACTCAGAAACCCCTGGTAGATATCGCAGCCCTTCATCATCAGGAAATCCAGCTCCTCCTGACTCTCTACCCCTTCCGCAACCACGGTTTTGCCAAGCCGGTAAGACAACTCGATAATCGAGGTTGTGATCGCTATGTTTTCTTCACAGCCAAAGAGATTATCTATAAACAAGCGGTCAATTTTGAGATGATCGATAGGGTAGTTCTTCAGGTACTGGAAGGAGCTATAGCCGGTGCCGAAATCATCGAGCGCTATCTTGACGCCTAAATCACGGATCCCTTCGAGCACACAGTGATCACTGACGTAGTCGTCCAGTAGTATGGTTTCCGTCAGTTCCAGCACCAGATTTTGAGGGTTGAGCCCTGTGCTGGCAAGTATGCGTTGCAGCGTTTTGGGGAAGGTCGGGTCATGCAATTGAATACTCGAGATATTAACCGAAACGGTTGTGTTGATTCCCGGGTACTGTTGCAACCATGACGCTTGCATGCTGCAGGCCTGCTGCAACACCCATTCTCCAACCTGAATAATCAACCCTTTTGATTCGAGCAGTGGTACGAATATCGCTGGTGATACCGACCCTAATTGACTGTGGCGCCAGCGCAACAGTGCTTCAGAGCCGACAATGGTATTGGTCTTGATATCAAGCTGTGGCTGGTAGTAAACCTGAAACTCATCGCGCTGGATTGCACCATGCAGGTGACCGCCTACAGTAAGTTTGGCGCGATTCGTTGCAGACTGCACTGGATTGTAGAACTGTGCCGAGTCGCAGCTACGTTGTTTTGCATTGTCCATTGCCACGTCTGCCTGTCTCATCAACATGTCCGGAGTGGAGTCAGGCTCCGTAACGGCGATACCGATGCTTGCGGTGACATACACAGTTTCAGACTCGATCGAAAAAGGCTCTTTCACGATCGCCATTACAGCGTGTGCGACTTGTTCGGCTTTATCTGGCTGATCCGTCGTGTCGATGAGCACGGTAAATTCGTCGCTGCCGAGTCGAGCGAGTGTGTCCTGGTTTTCCAGACAGCTGCTGATGCGGCTGCTTACCTCGACGATCAACTCATTGCCAAGCGCGTGACCGAGGGTATCGTTCACGAGTTTAAAGCCATCCAGGTCGATGTAAATGAGTGAGTATTGTTTTTGCCGATCACGCTTGCCATGCAGCACGTTGCTGAGACGACGCATCATCAGGGTTCGATTGGGAAGCCCTGTGAGTGAATCGTACAATGACAGCTGCAACAGACTTTCACTGGTTTTTTTATGTTCTGTTATATCCGTAACCGTGCACACACAGCCAAGATATTTGTTTGAGTTGTCATACATGTTGCTCGCTTCTATTCGAACCCAAACCTGGCGTCCCGCGGATCGTTTTAACTGACTTTCAAACTGGATTGAACTATCCGAAGCTACAGCGGAACTAACCATCGCGCGTGCTGAATCTCGCTCGCTGGTATGAAAAGCGTTTAACCATTGACGCGTGCTATAGCCCGGTGCCTGCATGCCTGTGAGTTCATGCCAGCCACGATTGGCGAACAAACAGTTACAGTTCTGGTCAACAACGATGATCGCAGGGGACGACAACGCTCCGAGCAACCATCCCAATGTCGAGTGGTTGTCCGCGTTGATGGTAGCGTTTTGTGCTGGAAATACTGATTTTCCGTAGGGCTCTCGTTGATGCGAATATTGTATGAGTGACTTGACCGGCAACGAGAATTTGCCTGATCCAAGCCATGACGACTTTTTCAAAAATTTGGCCGAAGTCAACGAGGCTGTCCTGGTTTGCAAAATGTTGCGTTTCAGAGTGTGCTGGCGGAGCTTGTTTTGCTTATTACACGATGGCATTACTGTAAAAAATCTAGTTGGTTTACGGAATAAGTCAACTAGGATTAGCGAAAGGATTTACATCTGATGAGACCGGGTTATAGGTATTCGTTGATAGCTGGAAAGGTGTCGCAGGTGCTAAAAGCGAATGATCAGTCCAGTGTGTGTTGCTGACTGATTTTTTAAATTCAAATATTGTCACACACGAAAGTTCACAATAAGGAGACCGGTGAACACCTGCAGTGCATTTTGACTGGCATCGATAAGATTATCGTGGAACTATTTCAGGACCAGACTCGGGAATCCTGTAAACTTAAATGCGCGAATGGAGCTACACCTCGATTGGAGGGTATATGGGTGCAGTAGAAGATTCACCCCGAATGCGGGCAAAAGTGCTACATATCTCGCGTGTCAGCACACGTGTGCACTCCGTTGTGAATGCTGATGTGAACGCTGATGTGAACCCCGGGATGAAAACAGAATCGAATCGCGTTAAGACACTCTTGACCAGTGTCTCGACATCAGTCTTTGCATTGCTTACTTATGCTTTGCTCAGCTTTTCTTTGTTTACCACGGGTGCCGTGCTGTTTGGCATTGCTCAGGCAAATGACAGCGACCACGTGGTGGTCACTAAAAAAGAACAGACGTTAAAGGCGGTCGTAGAGGACGTGCTCCGTTCATCGCGCTTTGCTGATCCGATAGCCGATTATAACGGCATTGACTCAGCTGCCACGGTGCTGCCGCTTGGCACTACTGTGCGTATCCCCAGGCCATACATCGAAGTGCTGAATTTTGGTCAAATAGCGTTTGTCAAAGGCGACGTAACACTGGCAAAGGCAGTCAGCGTGGTGAATCCACCAGACACCGGTGATATGGTCCACAGTGGCGATATCATTCGAACCGGCGAAAGCGGCTTTGTCAGTATCAGCTTCCATTCTGGTGCGCAATTCAGTCTTCAGCCCAACAGTATCGTGCAGGTCAGCGACGTGCAGTGTCTCAAGGCTTCCGAAAAATGTTTGATTGAGCTTGAGGCCAGTAAGGGCACGCTGACCAGTGAGGTGACCCCGAAAACAGAGGGTGAGCCTGTTGAGTTTTCCGTGACCACCCCGTTTTTATCTGCTGCTGTGCGCGGGACGGTTTTATATATCGATGTGGACGACAAGGTCAATCGCGTCGGCGTCACACGAGGCCTGGTGGTTGCCGAGAGTGCTGGTGCGCAAGTGGATTTGCCGGGCGGCACAGGTATGGAGGCGACGGAGTCCAGCCCGCCAGTGGAAGTTGAACTGTTGCCGGCACCAGTTATTACAGGCATTGACGGGAGGGACGACAGAGACCCTGTTTTCAGTCCTGAAGATTTGTTTGACTGGCAATCTATCGATGGAGCACTTTCGTACCAGGTGAAGTTTGCCAACGACTCTCAGTTGACCGAGATTGCCATGCTGGGGGAGGCCAGTTCATCCGAGTATTCTGCTGAATTGACAGCGGGGGACTACTTTTTATCCGTCGCCGCGATAGATGAATCTGACTTCGTGGGCATACCGCTGATAGTGCCGGTAAGGTTTGCTGATATCACCGACGATGGCCAGCCGGAGCTGAAAATAGAAAGACGGCTTGACACCGTCACATTACAATTGAGTGGTGATTACGCAGACTATACCGGTCCGGTAGAGTTACAGATTGCCACTTCGATTGATGCAGCACCTGAGCGAATTGAATTGATCGACGACCTCTCGCAGCCTTTCAATCTGGAGCTTTCGCAAGATCAGGCATGGGTGTTCAGAGTACGTAAAATTTTCGGCCCATATGCGGTTTCTGCGTACAGTAACCACTATCAACTCCCCGCCAGATAATACTCACCGCTCCCTGTACCCCACAGCTGCACCCTGCGGCGGCATTTACCGTGCGTTGATCCCGTGTTAGTTTGCATTTGTTTTCAGGTGCAATGGCTATTGGCGCCGCTGTCGGGCGTTTAACTCACCTGCCCAGTCTGCGGCCCTTCCTGAATCCCCGTTACGGGCGTCCAATTGCGATGCTCCAATTGCGATGCTCCAACTGCGATGCCCGGTGGCAATGCTAAGTTGCAAAAGCTCGGCGGCAACGCTCGATGGCGCAGTACGCCGTCACGGGAACCTTGCACAGGATTTGGTTACGGGTAAATAAAAAAAATGCAGAAAATACTCTCTTCAAAGTTTGTTTGGCTGGGCGTGGTGGTTGCGGCCCTGGTCGGGTTACTGGTTGTGCAGATGCAAGTCGCTCGCTCCCCTGTATATGCCAGCACCAACAGCGCTGCCGATTTCACGGAAGGGGTTCACTACAAGCTTATTGATCCTCCCATCGATGCAAACATACTCGGCCGCGAAGCCGACAGCGCGGCAATTAACGTAACCGAGTTTTTTTGGTACGGATGCCCGCATTGCCAGTATTTCGAACCGCTGGTGGAAGAATGGCAAAGTGCGTTTACTGATGATCTGTCTTTTGAGCAGGTGCCGGTTGTCTGGAATGATCTGACACAACTGCATGCATCGATCTACTATCTGGGCCTGGAGAGCAAAGACCCGACAGGTCTGCATCATAAGTTGTTTGAAGAAGTGATAGCACTTCGCAAGCAGCGCGATCCGAATGTACAACTGGGCCAGTTGGGCGAGGTGCTGATGGCCTATGGTGTCGACTCTGAGAAAATTAAAGAGAATCTAAATTCACCGTCGATTCGAGAGCGAGTGTCCAGGGCCAACAAGTTGATGCGAGCGGCGCAGGTGAGCAGTACGCCGACACTGATGGTTGACTACCGTTGGGCGATTCTCAATGACAAAGAGACGGGTGAAGCCGGTATCTTTAATGTAGCCAATCACCTTATTGAACTGGCCAGACAGGACAGAGAATAGCCGTCAGGGTTGGTGCTATCGTGGGGACGTGCCACTTTCAGCAAGGCCTCTGGCATCAGTTAAAAAAATCGCATTGAGGGTGTCGCAGTGACCAATATCCCCGGTTTTTCGCCATTGGTGTCAGCGCAATGGCTTGAGCAACATCTGGATCAGGTGTCGGTGCTGGATGGCAGCTACTACCTGGCATCAATGGGCAAGGATGCGGAGCGTGAATTCGCAGACCGTCGCATCGTCGCAGCACAGCGCTGGGACATAGATGAAATAGCAGATAGAAGCTCCGCACTGAAGCACATGATGCCAACCGCTGAAGTAATTGCGCGTGCTGCAGCAGAGCGGGGAATTTCCAACCAGTCAACGGTTGTTGTCTATGATCAGCTCGGCATGTTCTCGGCCGCGAGAGTATGGCTTGCCTTCAAGCGTGCAGGTCATCCTCGCGTCGCGCTGCTTGACGGCGGGTTGCCGGCCTGGAGTGGGCCAGTCGAAAGCGGTCCGGTCACTCCTGCCAAAGAAACACAATACGGCAGCTTTCAATCAACCGAGACCACAGTCGATCGTGTAACCGTTGCGCGAGAACTGGCGGATGAAACGGCTTGTGTTGTCGATGCAAGGTCGGCCGGCAGGTTTTCCGGTACTGCACCCGAGCCGGTACAAGGCCTGCGCAGTGGACATATGCCCGGGGCCATCAATCTGCCTTTTACCGAACTGTTGACGCAGGACAACCGATTTAAATCTGTTGATGAACTGAAACGGGTTTTTGCAGATGCGGGTATAGATCTGGCTCGACCAATTATCACCTCATGCGGGTCCGGGGTGACTGCGTCGATTGTCAGTTTTGCATTGGCGCTGCTCGGTAGTTCATCACTGGTATACGATGGATCGTGGTCTGAATGGGGGCAGCCTGACCTGAAGATGCCGATCACTTGTTAACCCTGGCCGGTGAAAATCGGTAGAATGAAGCGTGAGTGGCTGCAGAGTTGTTAACCCACGCAGGTTTCTCACGTTGTATCCCGCATTGGTATCCTGCATTGTGTACCGGGCTATTCCGGGGTTGAATCCAGTGTTGGCATTGCGAGGTGGTCAACCGCTGTGTGAGCTGGCAGTGTGAATTGTTGTGTCGGAATCAATTCACACAGGCTATTATCTTGGATTTGTTACCATAGGCACCATGTTTTGGGCACCACAACGAGTTCCAGGTGAAAAAGTGGCCATCGCAGGTCCGCTTCGCGGTATGCGTCTGAGTCATTTGTAGTGCATGCGTGGAAGTGTCTGCCCAGATACACAGCACGTTTGATTATCTTTTTTTAATTATTGCAAGTCAGGGTTGCATGACCCGGTTTGCTAGTTCAGTGAAGAAGCAATCGCTTCAAATCTAAGGGGATTTCATGTTTACGATTATCGGTATCTTGATTGGTACATTTGTTGGCTATTTGATTTCTGAGTACCTCGAGGTTCTCGCACCCATGCGACAGGCTGCGCGTACCGGAATCGAGTCCGGGCGGACCATGCTTGCCAACCTGACAACTTCTTTTGGCCAGGGACCTCTAATCAGCATCGCTATTGTGGTGGTGGTGGCGTTGTTGCTACTTTGGTTAATAGGTTTTACTACTGCCCTTATTCTGGGTGTGATTCTTGGCTTGATTTACGCGGATGAAGTGGGTGGATTGCCTTTCGTTTCCAGTACCGGTGATCTCATTAAGCAAAAGATCAAAGCGTTTAAGAAGCCCGAATTAAAAAAGCCCGAGTAAGGCTGGCGGTCTCAGCGTAGGCCGACAAGCAATTCAACATACCGCAGTTTGATGCAAACTATCGGGAAACAGACTTTCAGGCATAACAGGTTGCCTGAAAGCTAACTTTTCAGAACGATTTACGCAGTGTAGATTGACTCAAAAAGTTTTTGAGCCTAAAATTACCGGTTTTCCCAAGCATTTTTTCAAGAAATAATGGCCGCCAGGGTTGAGCCCCGGCCAAGAAAACAACGGAGATACCATGTACGCGGTCATTAAAACCGGTGGCAAGCAATACCGAGTCGAGCCCGGCGATAAGCTGCGTGTAGAATCTTTGGATGCCGATGAGGGAGAAACCGTCAATCTTGAATCAGTACTGATGGTGTGTGACGGGGATGCCGTTGCTGTTGGCACGCCGGAACTGGCCGGAGCATCGGTATCAGCGACTGTTGTATCGCATGGTCGCGGCAAGAAAATCGATATCGTTAAGTTCCGTCGACGCAAGCACTATCGCCGACAAATGGGTCATCGCCAGAATTACACTGAATTGAAGATCGAAGGCATCAGCCAATAGCTGATTGCTTAAAGCACTAGCTTAAAAGTGCAGGCCCAAACCTGCACTACTGCTTGAACATCGCATCGGATCCGCTGTCGAGCGGATGAATCGCACCTCGTCTTGATCGAAAAAACCTTGATCGAAAAAACCTTGATCGAAAAAGCCTTGATCGAAAAAGCCTCGATCGAAAAAGCCTTGATGATCAAAAAGACTTGATGATCGAGCAGATTCAATAGTCGAACCGACTCAATGATCAAACAGCGCGGCCGGATTATCCTGTGCTGCCCAGTCGATCAATTGATAGCCAAAATCAATGCAGGCCTGGATCTGTGTGAGTTCAATAAACTCATCAGGTTGGTGAGCCTGCTCAATGCTGCCAGGGCCGAACACCACAGCGGGCATGCCAGCTTCCTGAAACAGCCCGGCCTCGGTGCCAAAACTCACGACTCCGGATTGATTAAGCCCGGTAAGATGCCGGATTAACTGCTCCGCCGCCGAAGTTTCGGTAGGCACCAACGGTGGCACGACGTTCACCAGTTCGGTTTCCACGCCTGCCTGCGCAGCCACTTGCTTGAGACCCGGGTCAATCTCATCTGCTATAAAATCGCGCACGCGCTGTTCGATCGCCGGTCCGTCATCTCCGGGTAAAATTCTCATCCCCCATTCGATGTGGGTGAATTCCGGAATAATATTATTGGCTGTGCCGCCGTTAATTTTTCCCAAGTCAATGGTCGTATACGGTGGACTAAACGGACAGTCCGGTTCAGCGTTTTCTATAAACTCGCTCTGCAGATTTTCCAGGTAAGTGACCAGACGGGCGGCAGCCATGATTGAATTGGCGCCGAGCCGTGGATCGCTTGAGTGCGCTGGCACACCGCGAATAGTCGAACGAAAACTGCGAGAGCCCTTATGGCCACCGATGATCTGCATTGATGTGGGCTCGCCAACTATAACTGCCGCCGGTAGCGGCAGGTTTTGGCTGACATCTTCGATCAAACCGCGAACGCCAACGCAGCCGACCTCTTCATCATAGGAAAACGCAAAGTGCAGTGGAATGTTCAGGTTCTTGCGCATCATGACTGGCGCGAGTGCCAGCGCCACAGCAACAAACCCCTTCATATCCACTACGCCACGGCCAAATAGCTTGCCGTCCTGTTGCCACATCGCAAAGGGATCCTGCGACCACGCCTGTCCATCGACCGGCACCACATCAATATGACCCGATAGCACTACGCCACCTGCTATCTCCGGACCTATCGTAGCCCACAGATTGGCTTTCGATTTATCGGCATTGAATGTCAGCCGGGACGCAATCCCCAGATTGTCAAGGTAGGACTGTATGTGATCGATCAACTGCAGATTGGACTCGCGAGAGGTGGTATCGAACGCGGTGATTTGTTCGAGTATGCCCACAGCTGACGCCAGAGTGTCTGATTTCTTCATGCGATTGCATAGTCCGGTTTTTTTATTTGCTGTCGAGCTTTATTAGCTGTCGAGTTAGCTGTCGAGCGTGGGTGAGCGACTAATCAGTTCTTTCATGATTTCCGAGGTGCCCCCATAGATGCGTTGCACTCTCGAATCTGCATATCGTTTGGCGATGGGGTACTCCCACATATAGCCGTAGCCTCCGTGCAGCTGCAGGCAGGCATCGACTACTTTGTCCTGCATTTCGGTCAGCCACAGTTTGCACATGGAAGCCTGTTCTGTGGTTAGCTCGCGCTGTGCGTGGGCTTCAACGCAGCGATCGACAAACGCCTCACCGACCTCAATTTGCGTGCGCAGGTCGGCCAGTGTGTAGCGGGTGTTTTGAAAGCTTGCCACAGTTTGACCAAATGCGCGGCGGTCCTGCACATAGGCCACCGTTTCCGCGTAGGCGCCCTTCGCAGCGCCCAGCGCGGTCAAGCCAATCAATAGTCGCTCAAACGGCAACTCGGCCATTAACAGGTTGAGTCCTCGATTTTCCTCACCGATCACATTGCTTGCCGGTACACGGACATCTTCGAAAAACAGTTCGGCGGCGTCCTGCGATTTTTGCCCCAGCTTTTTCAGGTGACGGCCGCGTTTAAACCCCTCGCGGTTTGTCTCGACCATTATCAGGCTGATGCCGCCGCGTTCGGCGCTCGGGTCGGTGCGGCACACCACCGCAATCGCGTCTGCCGTGATGCCGTTGGTGATAAATATTTTTGAGCCATTGATAACGTATTCATCGCCATCCAGCTCGGCTCTGGTGCGTACGCCTCGCAGATCAGAGCCGGCAGCCGGTTCAGTCATTGCCACCGCGAACAACGCCTCTCCGGCGACTGCTTTCGGCAGCCAGTGTTGTTTCAGTTCCTCTGAACCGTTGTTCAACAGATAGTAGGCAACGATGTCGTGTACCCCGACACCACCCACTCCGGCGACTCCGCATCTGCCCATCTCTTCGTAGAGTACCGCGCAGGCACGCATGTCGCTGCCGGGACCACCATAGGTTTCAGGAACCATAGGGCACATTGCACCCAGATCCCCCAGCCGGTTCCATACGTCGCGATCCGCGTGGCCCTGTTCCTCCCAGCGCTCCAGTTGCGGTACGACCTCTGATTCAAGAAAGCGACTTATTTCGTCGCGCAGAAGATTGTGCTCTGGGCCATAGATCAGGCGCTTATTGAAGCTCATTTTGTTCTCGACTAGCGATGCCAGGGTGAATAATGCGGCTTGCGCCTGTACCGTGCAATCAAATTGACTCCCTCGGTCGAGCCGTCCGTCGCTTCGTCTTCCGAGCGCAGACAGTCGTCAATCAGTAATTGCAGTGGAGTTAATACCGCTATGCTTGTGTAAAACAACCGTGATGTGGGACAACCATGACCGTACTTTCCGAGAAAATTGTCAAACGAGAGTTTGCCATTACCGCCGAGATCGTCCCGCCGGTTGCGGCATCAACCGGTCCTTTGCTGGCTGAAGCCGAACACGTGCGTGGTCTGGTGGACGCGATCAACGTCACCGATGGCGCCGGCGCGACGACGACCATGAGCAGCTTTGCTGCCTCAGCCATATTGGCAGACGCCGGATTCGAACCGGTATTGCAGGTGACATGCCGAGATCGCAATCGTATCGCGTTGACTGCCGACCTCATCGGTGCGGCCGCGCAAGGGTGTTGCAATCTGCTGGTATTGATGGGAGATGATCCGGCAAAAGGAGATCAGCCCGAAGCCAAGCCGGTGTTCGACCTTGATTCGCGCAAGGTCATTGAATTAGCACGATCGCTGCGCGATGACGCCGTTCTGCCGTCAGGCAAAGCGGTAACGGACCCACCGGCTTTTTTCATTGGTGCGGCAGATATGCCACTGGATCCCCCGGCAGACT
Source organism: uncultured Granulosicoccaceae bacterium (assembly GCA_964393885.1). Taxonomy (GTDB): domain Bacteria; phylum Pseudomonadota; class Gammaproteobacteria; order Granulosicoccales; family Granulosicoccaceae. The sequence goes on from CAYMVV010000051.1 coordinate 36,760, forward strand.
GGAAGCCCGAGGGGCTGCAATCGAAAATAGACTGTGGTGCGCAGTTTACGCAAACGCAATTTTGCTTTGAGCCGGAGGTTGCACGCCGATTTATTCAGCGGCTAAGCGATGAAGGAATTACCGAGCGGGTGGGCGTGCTATTGGGTATTGGGCCCATTGCCTCGGCGCGTTCTGCGCGCTGGATGAACGAAAACCTGTACGGGGTTACCGTACCCGAGGCGACCATAGCCCGGCTTGAAGGGGCCGCAGATGCGAAGGCTGAGGGCCGTAAGATCTGTGCGGAGCTGATTCAGCAATATCGGGAAATTCCGGGCCTGGCCGGGGTGCATATCATGGCACCGGCGCAAAAGCCGGATGCAATTGCCGACGCGATTCGTCTGGCGACCTAGCCCGCGGTTCCCGGCGCGGCTCCCGACGGCCGGCACATCGCGCTGGTACTGTGCGACAGGTCGGTAATCGTCGGTTTCCAATGCCGGGTTACCTCGCTACACTATCGCATTAACAGTCAGCGTCACATTAAACACAGGAGCCCGCCATGTCAGCGGCCGTGCAGGATCTAAAAACCCCGGTCCATCACTTTGTTGATGGTAAGTCATTTGCCGGAGCGAGCACCCGCTTTGGCGATGTACTGAACCCGGCTACCGGTCAGGTGAGCAAGCAGGTTGCCCTCGCAAGTGCCGACGATGTGCGTGTCGCTATCGCCAGTGCGCAGGCTGCCTTTCCTGCCTGGGCCGCCACCCCTCCCGGCAAGCGCGCACAGGTGATGTTTAAATATCGGGAGCTACTGCTTGCGAATATGGAAGAACTGGCGGTCATCGTATCCAGTGAACATGGCAAAACAATAGATGACGCCAAGGGGTCAATCACCCGCGGTCTTGAAGTGGTCGAATTCGCCTGCGGTATCCCTCAAATGCTCAAGGGCGAATACAGCGAGGCAGTAGCAAGTGCCGTTGAAAGTTATTCGATGCGACAACCGCTCGGGGTTTGTGCAGGGATAACACCGTTTAACTTCCCTGCAATGGTACCCATGTGGATGTTCCCGGTAGCTATTGCATGCGGTAATACCTTTGTCCTTAAGCCTTCGGAAAAAGACCCGAGCTGCAGCGTGCGTCTTGCAGAGTTGATGGTTGAGGCGGGTTTGCCAGCTGGCGTTTTAAATGTGGTTAACGGCGACAAGGAAGCAGTAGATACCTTGTTAACCGATGACAGAGTTCAGGGTGTCAGCTTTGTCGGGTCGACAGCGATTGGTCAGTATATATATGAAACCGGCTGCGCCAACGGCAAGCGTGTGCAAGCGCTGTGTGGTGCAAAAAACCACATGGTTGTGATGCCCGATGCCGATATAGATCAGGCAGTGGACGCTGTGATGGGAGCTGCTTACGGCTCAGCCGGTGAGCGCTGTATGGCCGTGTCCGTTGTCGTCAGTGTCGGCGATGAGGCCGCCGATCAATTAATTGAAAAACTCGCGCCCCGCGTAAAAGGCCTGAAGGTTGGTCCCTACACCGATCCGGCCACCGAGATGGGGCCGGTGATCACACCTGAGTCCAAGGCGCGTATCAACGGATATATAGAAGATGGTGTTAAAGCCGGAGCAAAACTGGTAGTGGACGGCCGCGATGTCACCGTAGCGGGCCATGAAGACGGCTGCTTCGTTGGTGGATGCATCTTCGACAACGTGACCAAAGAAATGCAAATCTACACGGATGAGATCTTCGGGCCGGTGCTTTGCGTTGTCAGAGCAAAGGACTATGAAGAGGCGATCGGTCTGGTAAACGACCATGAATATGGCAACGGTACTGCCATATTCACACGCGATGGCGATGCCGCCCGCGACTTTGTCGGTCGAGTGCAAATTGGCATGGTCGGTGTCAATGTGCCCATTCCGGTGCCGGTTGCCTATCACAGCTTTGGTGGCTGGAAACGCTCGTTGTTTGGCGATCACTCGATTCACGGGCCGGAAGGTGTGCGTTTTTATACACGACTGAAAACCGTTACCACAAGATGGCCTTCCGGCATTCGCGAAGGCGCGGTGTTTAATTTTAAAGCAGGCGGAGAACACTAGCAGAACACGCTATGGCGAGCGGTGCGCTGTCGCGCAGCAAGCATCAGCATGAAATCTGCACGATAGGATGTGCAGGCTCAGCCATTAGGCGGGTGTCTGAGGGTTTGTTGCGTCTCGCTTTCCTCCAACACCCTGCGTGGGTAGGAAACCCGATAAAACACAAGCAGTAAATTCCGGTTTGAATGTAGGGTGCTCTGAGTGGTGCGAAGCATTTCGATACCAAAAAAAACAGACACGCACAATTTTTTAGATAAAAAGCTGTCCAACAATAGAATCGTAGCGAAGGAGTGAGATTTCGCGTTAGCTAAGCCGATAAATTGAGGCGAACAGTCACGCTTCTTTTGCGAGATGGGACCGCAGTAGCTAGCCGAGTCCGCAGTTGACCACCTGTGAACTGACACGTTTCTGTGAGTCTGCGCAGCAAAACTTACGCAACTGCAAAGCGCATTGACAGCTCATAGTTATCGATCATTTTTCGTTGTACAAGTGTTTTCCTGAGGTTAAAAGCTGCATTAAGCGTCACTTTCGTTAGGCGGCTTGGCATAACATTGGGAGAATGACAATCAGTGAGAGGTTTGCAAGATGGCCAATACACTGCAATCGATTTTAGCGGGCATCGTCTGTCTGTGTATTTTCGCTTTCATTCATTACATACGATTGCCTGATGACACCACGGTTGACACCGTGGCAGAGTCATCGCTCAATACAGAATTGTCGGCAGGTGACTCACTGGCCGGCGCCTTGTCAGATACCACTGACGGGTCATCTGAAATCGCACGTCTCATAGACGCAGGGGAGTTTGAAAGAGCGAAAGAGCTTCTTCTGAGGCTGGCTGGCTATGCCACAGATGAAGGTGATCAGCCGCTGCTGGCGCGTCGTTTGGCAGAGCTTGGGGAAGTGACGCTTGCGCAAAGGGAGCTCGATGCAGCGGAGCTCTACCTTGCTGAATCACTCGATATATTTGAACAACTTGGTGATGAAGTATCTGCCGCCGGAGTCTACACACTGTTTGGCCGTTTGCATGTACTTGAGCGCAAGCGTGCGCGTGAAGCATCTTACGCCTATGATAAATTGCTGATTGCTCGCTGGAGGATAAGCCGTGGTCAGTTTGATCAGGCTGAACAGACACTAAAACAGATTGTTACTACCAACCTTGATCTAAACCGGTTCGGCGCCGCTGCCAGTGCCTATGAAACCCTCTTCAAAGGGTATTCAAATGCGCAGCAGTTTGACAAGGCAGAGAGTGCCGGCATGGAGGCTGCGAGGCTGCTCGCCGCGTCCGGTCGTCGATTTCAGGCCAACACCATGCTTGATCGCATGAGGGATCTGGGCATTTCCGACACTGTATATCTAGACCTGCAACAACAAATTGCACAGTTAACCCGTGAGTTCGATAACAATGCCAATGCCATTGCGGTAGCGCGAGATCAAACACTGCTCTACAACCAGCTAATGGCTCGCGGTGATGTCATACAGGCGTGGCGGTTCCGTGAAAAGGCGGAGCAAACGCTGGCACGGGTCAATAGTCGAGCGCGGTATAGACGGCAATCGGATGTCATCGTTGAGCTGTACAAGTCCAACGACAGTATGAGAAATGCCCGGTCTACGCTGGAGCGGGCGAGGGAGGTCTTTCTGCGGCACGGAATGGAGTCGCAGGCTCAGCTCGCAGAGAGTTTGCAGGGGGAAATTTTTTAAGTATAAGGTTAGTAGCACTGATAGCATGACTAACCAGTGAATAAACTTTTAATCATCGTTAGGAAACCAACACATGGCAAAAGCATATTGGGTAAGCGTCTATCGGGAAATTCACGATGCAGACAAACTGGCTGCATACGCTGGTTTAGCGGTACCGGCTATCGAAGCAGGGGGTGGAAAATTCATTGCGCGTGGGGTCGCCACGCACGCCTATGAGGCTGGCATTAAGGAACGCACGGTATTGGTTGAGTTTGAGTCTCTTGAAAAAGCTGTAGCCTGCCACGACAGCCCTGCATACAAAAAAGCCCTCGATGCACTTGAAGGTGGGGTAACACGCGATCTGCGAGTCGTTGAAGGGGTTTGAGCTGGGGTGGCAGTTTTGACTTTGTAACTTGCAGGGTCGTCGATAAATTATCGGCGCAGATCAACTTTCAAAATAGGAAATTTTGCAGGTATTATTGCTGGTTTTTTTTCAGGCTTGCCGATATATTCCTCAAATGAGGAGCCCAGCATGGCAACAACCGCAAAAACAGTCAAAGCTAAAACGCGAGTAAAAGCAGCAGTAAAGAAACGCCGTAAAGCCACCCATTCTGATGTGATTAGCACCAGAAAAATCCACGGAATCAGTGGCAAGGGTGTGCTGCAATTAGGCAACAAGACTACGCTGGAGCTGAGAGACAGGCTGGCAATGCCGCGCCAGATGTTTTGTCGTGTAGTTAATGTTTCCGAGCGCACTATTGCTGAAACCGAAACCGGCAAAGTGGCCGCAGAAAAACTAAAACGCCCCTACAACGAGGTGTACCGTCTTTACGAAGCATTGAGTGAGGTGGCTGATAGAGAATCTCTCGGACTGTGGTTTCAAACACCGAATGATGCGTTTGATGGGCTCAAGCCGGTTGAGGTGATAGAGCGTGGTGAAATTGACCGGCTGTGGAATATGGTATTTCAGCTACGCACCGGTATGCCAGCTTAACCTCTTCGTGCAACATGGTAGGCACGTCCATATGCACGAGCCAGAAGACGGTGTTGCCCTGATGAATCAGTAACGACATCCCAGGCCGTTGCCTGTTGTTGTGCATCCTGATCGATAAAAAGCAGCACGTGAAAGTGATTTGACATCACAGCGTAACCAACAACATCCAGAAAGAACACCTGTCCAAGTCGTAGAAGTTAAAGAGCAGGAGGAATGACCATGTCTTCAATTTGTGTTGTTGGCCGTTCCCGATCATCATAGCCAGGGTAAAGCTACATTTTCTAAAAAAATCGGGGCTGTCAGATGCGCTCTAAGCCACAAACACAACCCGCCCCTGGTGATTATATAGGTCAAAAACTCATGATTAATATTAAGCTTGTTGGTCTGGAAAAAGTAGAGGGCTTATCTGCTGTAGAACTAATGCTAGCCTCTATGAACGAAGAAAGAAGAAGGGAATTACTTAACAGTATATGCAGCATAAAAGACGGGCTAGAGCGGTCTGTTTTGCTTCCATACTTGGAAGAATTAAAAACTGGTAGTAAAGATCAGGAGGAATGACCATGCTTAGATTCTGTAGAGATTACCTAACAGGGTTATCAATTAGCCTTACGTTGTTTGAATACGTTTTACCGTTCCTTTAGCAGAGGTGAACACTTTGGTACTAAAGTGTTCAGTTTTTTGTTGTTGGCCGTTCCCGATCGCGGATGCCGGCACGGAAAATAAAGGCTTTGTTTTTGCGGGTCAGGTGATAAAGTGTACAAATGAGTACCGAACTGTTCACATTTCAATAAAGCGGACAGTCCAGGTTTTACCGACTCGGCAGCTGTCGGCCAAAGGACTAAACCGCTACGCGGTATAAAAGCCGTAACATCTATTCTTTTTC
>CAYMVV010000052.1:0-6180 GCA_964393885.1 uncultured Granulosicoccaceae bacterium
AAACTCACCTCAATTTTAGCGGAAAGACATGATGAAACTGGGAGTGATATGTGATGGCATCAGCCGTGATTTGGCTCATGCACTGGCAGTGATGGATGAGTTTGATCTCGAATATGCCGAACTGCAGTATGTTGGTGAGCACGAGGTTGGCGACCACAGCAAACAACAGATTGCCGACATCAGGGATTTGCTTCTCGGACACGGCAAGCCTGTCTCCTGCTTGTCCAGACATATCTTTGCCGGATTGACAACTGCGAACCGCCCGGGTGACGCGCTGCATACTGCGCACATGGACGCGTTGAAGCGTGTGATAGAAATGGCGCATGAAGTGGGCTCGCCACTGGTGCGGATCATGACCAGTAAAAAAGAACAGATCTTATGGGGCAAAAACGGTGCAGAACAGTGGAATGTGGCGACAGGTGCATGGGATACGCTACCTCCATTGATTGCACCCGCTGTGGAACTTGCCAGAGCAGAAGGCCTGACGTTGGTAGTGGAGACCGGTAATGGCACGATGGTCAACTCAAACTATACCGCTCGCAAACTGATAGATGATCTAGACGCCAGGGACACGCTAAAAGTGCTCTGGGATCCGGCCAACAATTGTTGGTGCCATGAGCTGGCCTGGCCCGACGGGTATAACGAACTGAAAGGTGGTTATCTTGGCCATGTACATATTAAGGATGTGCAGGTTGATACGCCCAGAGCCACCCTGGAAGTGCGCAAGATGGGGGAAGGGCAACTGGGGCCGCTGTTTCAGCCAATTGCCGATGCGCTGCGTGAAGAGACTATAGATAATCAATATAACGGTGTGATCTCGTTCGAGAGTGTCTACAACACTGGCGATGGCAATTTTGAAAAAGGTTTCAGAGAGTGCATAGAATTGTTCAAGACGATATTTGCCTGAGCGACCTCATCTCTTCAATTTTACACTCCAGTGCATGGCCGTCAGCATCGCTAATTGCCGCACTCAGCAGTTGACGTGCCTGCTCTGCGGCGTCGGTTTGTTTCTTTATCAGTCGGGTGGCGCTCATGACTTTGTCAAACTTGCTGTGCGCGCGCTCATGGGTATCTGAATACCCCTTAATCAGCCGTCTGAATCTAATAATTTCAACAGCCAGGCCATAGTTGCCGGTCAGTGCGTCAGACGCTTCGTCAAGCCATGCATTGCGATGAGCGAGTTCATTCTGGTGCCGCAGTGATCGACGACGCATGCCTTTCAGGCTGCCGACAAATTGAAGTGCGAGGAACCAGCGCAGGCTGTATGTTTTTACACGTCGACCTTTGTTGACTCGCCTGTCCAGCCAGTTATAAAGACCCTTGCGAGTCATTAATGCACTTGCGAGACCTGCGGGCAACATACCGCACACCTCTTCGATGCGCGGGTGCATAAATTCTGTTGTATCGAGGACCTGTCCGTCTGCGAGGTTCATTTCACTTTCTATGCGCTGGCGGCGAGCGGCCGCGGTTTTCACTCGGGCAACACGAATCACGTCGTCGTAGCACATCGCGTTGGCGAGGTGTTTGGCGGCTTGTTCGGTAAATGCGTAGTTGTGTTGTGCGCCGCCGTTATGAGTATCTTTAACGGTCAGGCCGCGCAACTGGTCCAGATATTCTGTGGCGTAGTCTGTATCCTGAAAATCGACAACTTTTTGTACGCCATGATAGGCCATCAACTGAGCCTCGGCTGGTAGCTCTGCTTTTATGCGTTGCAGCAACTCGTCGGCTCTTGGGTCCGTCAGTTGTGCGGGCAGGGCCGGATGGTCAGCGCTGGCTTGCGCTTGCTTTGGTACCGGTCCGTTTTGCGCCCGTTCGAACGCTGCATTAAACGCTCGAGTACTGGCGTCGATGCCCTTGCCACCTGTTTGTATCACATCAACATAAGCCTCTCGGGTGAAAGGCAGCACGCCAGCCGCTGCCAGGCCCCCGAACAACGCGGACGAGATTACCGAACCATGTGCAATGGCCATCGCCTGCATGTCGAAGACAATTTCCTTTTGTGCAACAACACCAATGGCATCAGTCACCGCATCACTGTCCGCTATGCCATCGCCCGGCGCAATTTTTTCGATAGTGGAAAAAGCCCGGTGGTCTGATGCAATCAGCGTTGTTCGATCAGGCGTGACCAGGCCACGTAAAATTGAACGGCCCGCCTCCATAAATTCGGCTGCTATAACGACATCGACGTCGTCCGGGGTTGGCATTTGGGCGAGTACGGGTCGTTGTCCGTCGTCACTGGCCTGCATCATTTCAACGTAGTAGATGGTCGCACCTGTGCGTTGAGCCACGCCGGGCACGGATGTCGACTGTGCTATCCAGCCATGCGCTTCTGCCAGCGCGACAATCCATGTGGTCAGCACGGCACCACCCTGGCCACCCATGGCGACGATGGCAACAGAGATGGGGCGCTCGGTTGCATCTCCTTGTTTGCGCAGACCCGACATTAGCGTTTTATCTTTCATACCGTGTCCTGATTGATAAGCCTGCTCATGCTGCGGCGTATGCGATGCGGTTCAAATCTCAAAACTCACGGCACGACGCTCACGTCGCTGTTGCATATAGCGGATGACTGGCAGACGTATGCGATCTTTCAGGCGGTCCCAGCTGTTCGGGTTATGAATAACATCAGCGCGAAAAAACGAGGGACACAGTACCGCGGCATCGGCGACCTCGCCACAATTACCGCAACCGACACAGGTCTCGTCGATGGCGGCAACCGGGTCGTCTCGCAAAGGATCATCAAGCGACTTTACCGATAGCGACGGGCAGCCGGATAATCGAATACAGGCATGGTCGCCGGTACATATATCTTCATCGATACCGAAGCGTTCTTTTACGACTCGCTCGCCGCTGTTAATTGCAGTGGCCACCAATGGTTTGATACGGCGTTGTTTGTTCAGCATGCACTCTGATGAGGCAATGATAACCTTTGGGCCTTCCTCGCTGGTGGTCAGGGCTTCCCTGAGGATTGTCTGCATGCGCTTTACATTGTAGGTGTGGTCGATCTCGCGCACCCATTGAACACCGATGCCTTTAACAGCTTTGGCGATAGAATTCTCTGTCTTGCGGCGTTTGTTGAAAGCACGTGATGAAGGTATATCCTGACCACCGGTGGCTGACGAGTAGTAGTTGTCGACAATCATAATGACGCCGTCGTGCTTGTTGAATACTGCATGCCCGATACCCGAGGTCAATCCGTTGTGCCAGAAACCGCCATCACCCATAATCGAAATTGGCCGCTTTGCCCCTTTGACATTAAATGCTGCGGCTGATGCCGCGCCAAGGCCATACCCCATGGTGGTGGTGCCAATTTCGAATGGTGGCAGGATAGAAAACAGGTGGCAGCCTATATCGGCAGATACATGGTGATCCCCCAGCTCCTCGAACACCATTTTCATCGCAGTAAATATAGGACGTTCGGGGCAGCCTGTGCACAGGCCTGGAGGGCGGGGCGGCACCACTCCTTTTAGTGCCTGCACCAGCGGATACTCCAGTACCGGTGTTGCGTCCGGCACCGGCGGTCGGTTGCCAAGCAGCTCTATTTCAAATGTTTCTATAAACTGGCTTATGCCCTTTGTTATTACCTGTGTGGTGTAGTCTCCGGACATTGGCAGGTAGTCTTTACCGTGCACTTCGGTGATCCGTTTGGCACGTGCGAGCACCGTCGAGATTGATTGTTCCAGATACTCTGGTTGTCCTTCCTCAATCACTAATACGGCATCCAGCCCTTCGCAAAATTCATCGACTTCGGATGGTATTGTTGGATAGGCCACGTTCATACAATAGACAGGCAGCTTTGAATTGCCGTAGGCATCTGAAAGCCCGAGAAACTGTAGTGCCCTGTTGGTCGAGTTGTACATGCCTCCCTGTACTATCAGCCCGGTTTTACCCGTTTTCGCCGTGCCGGTCGGTCCGAAGTATTCATTGAGTTTGTGCTCGCGAATAAACTCGATGGCAGCCGGCATGCGCACCTTGATTTTCTCTTCCTCCTGCTGGAAGGCCGCCGGCGGCAGGACGATGCGATCCAGGTTGCGTTTGGGGTTGTTCAATGCGTCCGCGAGCGTGAACTGCGGACGCTTGTTGTCTTTCGCGATAAATTCACCGGTCATATGACAGGACCGAATGCGAACCAGCAGCATCGCCGGTGTGTTGGTGGCCTCGGATAACTCAAAGCCTTTTTCAATCAGATTGACGATACAGCTCTGTTCCGGGCGCGGGTCCAGTAGCCAGATTTGTGATTTCATGGCGAACGCATGTGTGCGCTCCTGCATGATGGATGAGCCTTCGCCGTAGTCTTCACCCACGATCACCATGGCCCCGCCAGTGACACCGCCTGAGGATAGATTGGCCAGAGCGTCTGCCGCCACGTTGGTGCCTACGGTAGACTTCCATGCAACGGCGCCTCGCAGTGGATACATCACCGAGGCAGACAACATGGCAGCGGCACTGGCCTCGCTGGCCGAGCTCTGGAACACCACGCCCAGGTCGTCGAGTATGTCATTCGCATCATTGAGCACGTCCATCAAATGTGAGATGGGTGAGCCCTGATATCCACCGACGTAGGACACGCCAGACTGCAACAACGCCTTGGTGATGGCCAGTATGCCTTCGCCGCGAAACACATCGCCATCACCCAGCTTCAGGTGCTCTACCTCTTCAGCAAAAGATCGCTCAGCCACTCGCGCCTCCGTAGTGATTTTATATGACAATGGTTGATAGTAACGGCAAATCGGTTGGCGCTCGCCAGCCTGAAAATTCCTGAGGAATGCAGACTCCCAGGACACCCCGTTAACCCCGTTAGTATTGTGCCATGCCGAAGCGTCTGTTGCCTCGCTGCTTGCACACTATTGCAAAGGGGCTCATTCCACGAATGAGTCTGCTGCGCAGATTCTGACCAAATCGTGCATCGGCTGCAGGGGTAAATGGCGTAGTATATTGTGACACTCATTAACGCCTGTAGCGAAACACCCCCAGTGACAACCACACTAAAAATACCGCGCTCAGAGCTGGAGGTACTGGTAGCTCAAACTTCGGCACAATGGCGTGTCACCAGTACTCGCCGTCTGCAAATGCGCCCGTTCGCAAAAGCGCCGGGTCTGACAACACGCTAATGATTCAGCCAGTATCGCGCAGGCAAAAATCCTACGAAGGTGCCGTGTTATGCGCACCGGTAACGGTACCGTACACCCGCTTCTCACCAGAGTCTGCGCACTGGTGGACTGGCGCAGCGCTGGCCAGCCTGGCACAGTCCACCGGCCTTGGTCCGATAGATATCGACGGTTTTTGTTTTTCCAGCTTTACCTGCGGGCCGGACACGGTGGTTGGTATGACGCAGCACCTCGGTCTGTCACCGCGCTGGATTGATCATATTCCAAGTGGTGGCGCCAGTGGTGTGATGGCTATACGTCGCGCCGCCAGGGCGGTGCAAGCGGGTGATGCCGAGGTGGTTGCGTGTGTGGCTGCAGACACCAATCAGATTGATAGCTTTCGACTGGGGCTAAACAGTTTTTCACGTTTTTCACAAGATGCAACCTATCCCTACGGGTTCGGCGGACCGAATGGCACGTTTGCGCTCATTACAGATAACTTTATGCGAGAGTTCGGCATACGCCGTGAGGATTTTGCCAAGCTCTGTATCGCACAACGCGCCAATGCCTTATCGAATCCCTGCGCACTGATGAAAAAGCCGCTGACGTTTGAGCAATACATGAATGCGCGGTTAATCTCTGATCCGGTTCATCTGTTCGATTGTGTAATGCCTTGCGCAGGCGCCGAGGCGTTTTTAGTTACTACGCCTGATAAAGCCGAAACACTCGGGCTTGCCAGTGCGTCGATTTGCGCCACGATAGAGCGCCACAATGCCTACCCTGATGACCCGGTGCAAACCAGGGGAGGCTGGCTGATGGATATCGATGAGCTGTGGGCAGCGGCAGCGCTTGCGCCGCAGGATATGCACTGTGTACAGGTTTACGACGATTACCCGGTAATCGTTGCGATGCAGCTGGCAGACCTGGGTTTTTGCAGCAAAGCAGAGCTCCCGCAGTTTATTGCAGGGAACGAATTTACCATTGACGGCAGCGTGCCGCTTAACACCAATGGCGGACAGTTATCGGCCGGGCAGGCCGGTGCGGCTGGCGGCTTTCAAAATGTCACCGAAGGGTTGCGACAGATTCTGCGAGC
>CAYMVV010000052.1:6280-42173 GCA_964393885.1 uncultured Granulosicoccaceae bacterium
GTGCGGCTGGCGGCTTTCAAAATGTCACCGAAGGGTTGCGACAGATTCTGCGAGCGCCACTCGGAGATCAAATACCGCACGCCAGGCGCGCCTTAGTTTCCGGCTTTGGTCTGGTCAATTATGACCGGGGTATTTGCAGTGGTGTTGCTGTGCTGGAGCAACAAACAACAGGTGCGAATTCGTACGCGCAACAACCTGAATATCAGGGGCGATCATGACCGCGCCACTGCTGCCACCGAGGCGTAAAGATCCGCTCAAACGCACGCGAAGCGGACATGTACCACCCGGCTTGCGTAGTCGTGCGGCAAAGGCATTGGCGGTGCGAGCGGGGCTCGGTCAGTTTGCTTTACAGCACTGCGAGTCTTGCGATAAAACCACCTGGCCACCGCGCGATCGATGTCCACACTGCTGGTCTGAACTGCATTTTAAGTCACTGCCAAACGGTGCGGTCATCGTGGCTGAAACCACCATCCACACCACCACCGATCTTTTCTTCAAGGCGCATCTGCCGTGGCGCATAGGCACTGCAAAGCTCGATTCCGGGCCCGTTGCAATAGTTCATCTGCATGGCGACGTAGTGCAGGGTAATCGTGTGCGAATGCAGTTGATGGTAGACCGTGGTGGCAATCCGGCGCTCTTTGCACTTCCAGAACAGGATACCGAGAACATGGCAGATGACAGTCAACTGCGGGTATTCACCGCTAACCCCAAACATCGACGGGTCTTAGTTACTGATGGCCGCAACGCGGTGGGACGAGCAGTCGCACAGTCGATGGTTAAAGCACAGGCACGTAGCGTTTTTCTAGGCAACGCCGATCCGACGATGCGGTTTCCGGGTGATACAGAAACACTGCCGCAAGCAAACTGGGTTCAGCTCGATATAACCGATACTCGATCGGTGGAGGAGTTGGCCCGGCAACTGGGTGGTCGCGTCGATATAGTGATTAACACAGCCGGTGTAGTACGCGAAGGCGGTGCCGCGTTTGGCGGCAAGCTAACCGATTTTCAAACGGCTATGGATACCAATGTGTCCGGTTTGATGAGATTAATTCAGGCATTTGGGCCGGCATTGAGCGCGCGTTCGGATGATGGTGTTAATGCCGCTGCAGCGTTTGTCGATGTTGCCTCGATATACGGACTGACCGGGCGTTCCGGCTATGCCGGAATGGCAGCGACTGCAGCTGCGCGGCTAAGTCTGCTGGCCAGTCTGCGTGGAGAAATGCAGCGCACCGGAATTCGTGTGATGTCTGTGCTGGCGGGTCCTCTTGATGACGAGTGGCATCAGCGTGTACCGCCGCCGAAAGTAGCACCGGTTCAGATTGCCCGCGCAGTGACTGATGCATTAATGAATGGTTTGGAAACAGTCTGTGCCGGTGAGGTTGCCAAAGATGTGCTGACACGCTTTCAGGCGGATCCGCTTCTAACAATACGGGAAGAAAACCAGTGAGCGTGCTGACTCAACTGGCCAGTGCACTGGCAAGTGAAGAAGTTCGGGTCATCGACCTGACCAATACGCTCAGTGCCGAATTTCCGGTTATTGTGCTGCCTCCGGAATTTGGTCAGTGTGCGCCCTTTCGGATGGAGCAGGTCTCGCGCTACGATGAAAACGGCCCCGGCTGGTACTGGAATAATATCTCGATGAACGAGCATACCGGTACCCACTTTGACGCACCGGCACATTGGGTAACTGGCAAAGACCTGCCATCAAACACAGTAGATGCTATTGCGCCGCAGCAGTTAGTGGCGCCCGCGGTGGTTATTGATATCTCGACAGAGTCTGCCGCTGATGAAGACTATATTGTTACCCGCGCATTCCTCGAGGACTGGGAATCCAGCCATGGTCCAATACCTCCGCGTCACTGGATTGCGCTGCGAACAGACTGGTATAAACGGGTTGGTACACCAGCTTATCTCAACCTGAAAGATGATGGCGCACACTCCCCGGGGCCGGATGCCGGCGCGATGGAGTTTCTGGTGCACGATCGAGACTGTGTCGGGCTCGCCGTTGAAACAGTTGGAACCGACGCGGGGCTTGCCTTTCATTTCACCCCACCTTTGCCTGCGCACAGTATATTGCACGGCAATGGGCGCTACGGACTTCAGTGTTTAAATAACCTGGATCAACTGCCAACCTTCGGATCCATTATTGTTGCCTGTCCGCTAAAAATTAAAGGAGGGTCCGGCAGCCCTTTGCGGGTTGTGGCACTGGTAGAAAATAAAACCATATGAACGTTAAGTCAAAATCAACTGCCGCTCATACCACTTTAATTACTGGCGGCAACTCCGGAATTGGCGCTGCCATTGGCGCACAATTGCTCGGGGCAGGTCAGCGGGTGGTATCACTCGGTCTGGCGTTGCCTGAGTCTGAGCACGACAACCTGATTGCCTATACCTGCGATCTAACCGACGCTGCTGCGACTGGCGAACTCGCTCGTGAAATTGCGGCAAATCACCAGATAGATCAGTTAGTGCACAACGCCGGTTTAATTCTGCCCAACCTGCTGCCGCAAGCCGAACCTGAGGATATCCTGACACTTGCACAGTTGCATCTCGCCGCACCCATGGCGTTAACACAAGCGGTATTGCCGCACATGGAGGCAAAAGGTTATGGGCGCGTGTTGTTTATCAGTTCCCGAGCGGCGATGGGGGTACCGACGCGTACCGCCTACTCTGCAACCAAAGCGGGTATCCACGGTATGGCCAGAACATGGGCACTGGAACTGGCACCGAAAGGAATTACCGTCAATGTGGTTGCGCCGGGTCCGGTGCTGACGGATAACTTTTGGGGGATTGTGCCAAAGGATGGCGAGTTACAGCAGAAAATTGCAGGCGGGATACCCGTGGGTCGCATTGGTACTGTCGATGACATTGCGAACGCCGCTGCTTTTTTCCTTGATGAAGGCAGTTCGTTTGTGACTGGTCAGGTGTTGTTTGTTTGTGGTGGTGCCAGCCTGGGCGGGCTGAGTCTGTAAGCGATCTGTAAGCGATCTGTAAGCCAAGGGGTGACCAGAGTGAAGACTCGAACAGTAATGTGTTCAGGTCCGGAGCGTGCACTAGTGATCGAATCGTATTAGATGCAATATTGCTAATGCTTAAATTCTAATTTTCCTGTTGATATATTGCTCTCTTACAGATTGCTCTTGTACCTAGCGCTATTCTATATAGCGCTCATGTTTCGCTTAACGTGGCGGAAAATGTTGCTGTTGCTTTTTAAAGGTGTCTACGTCGTCAAACACCAGACCTTGCGGAGCTTTTGCTTCAGATTCCAGTGCAGCGCCGGCAACATAGGCAATTACCCGACCTGAGTTTGTATCTGTCGCCAGTCTGTCCATCAACAATTGCACGCTTTCCAGGCTTGTGTTTTCAATCGCTTCACTGATTTTTTTTCTGGTATCAAATTCATACTGCATGGTATCTATTTCAGTCCAGTATCGATTACTGCGATCTGCCAGACGTTGATCGTTTCTGTTAATCTGATTGAGCAAGCCCGCTTTTACAGAGGCGAATTCTGCTGCATCCATCGAATCGAGCTGTTTGTTGAAACTCGCTAGAAACTCGTCAACCGCCGCGATAATTTCCTCTGGAGCGGCTGTTGGCGACTGAATCGAGAATGCCATCCCCGGCACATTGTCGAGCGGCAAAGCAAACGACTGAACGGAGTATCCGAGTTGCTTTACCGTACGCAGTTCATGAAAAAAAGGTGATTCAATTATCCTTGCCAGTAGAAACGATTGGGCACGGATATCGATATCGCGTTCGCCCAGTTGAATGTAGTATGCAGCTGCTGAATCGTTGTGATCTGATGCTGCAGAGGTGACGAACCGCTTGCCATTCTCAAGCTTTACAATTGACTGACGGTCTACCGGGGTGGGCGTTGTGCCAGTCAAGAGCTGCTCAATCAGCTTGACTATGTCTGTGGCGACAGACTTATTGACGTTACCGTGTACCAGCGATACCACTTCGTTTTCTGCCAGTAGTACCTTGCTGT
This sequence comes from uncultured Granulosicoccaceae bacterium, assembly GCA_964393885.1. Taxonomy (GTDB): domain Bacteria; phylum Pseudomonadota; class Gammaproteobacteria; order Granulosicoccales; family Granulosicoccaceae. The sequence continues at coordinate 10,269 of CAYMVV010000052.1, forward strand.
AACCGGACAAATCCTTGTACTCAACATCTGCAGCTGCTGTCAGCAACTGCTCATTGGTCCAGTTAGCCAGTCTCATTGAATTCACTACACCTTCAACAGCCAGTTGCGATGGATCGTTCTTACGTCGGTTATTCAAGCTGCGTATATATCGTCTCTTGAGGCGCTCGAAAGTCGGTTCGTTAAAGTCCGGCTCCTTCATGGTGCGCATGACGGTTTCAAGCAAGACGGATTGTTTGTCATTGTAACCGGTGATGCGAACACCGATTCCCCGGTGGTGCCGGTAGATGTTGTAGTCGAGGCCGGCCAGTGTAGCCGGGTAGGAAAATTCATTTAACTGCTCGCGAATCATCTCGACGAAAAGCCCGGCCATGACCACATTGCGGGCGCTGCCCCGCGCCTTGGGTGAGCGGATACTGAAGTATAGATTGGCGCGTGGAGCGCCAAAATCAGTATCGTTCCTGAACCACAGCTTCAAGCCGGGCTTTTCCATTAACACAGGCTTTTCGCTATCACTCTCGGCATCTATTTCAGCGTCAAGCATGGTGAGATCTTCAGGCAGAAACAGATTTGGCAATGGAAACTTTACGCGCTCTGTTATGGCTTGTGAGGTCCAATCGTTCAACGCTGCCGGATCGAGGGATTTGAGTGTGTACGGCACCTGGAACCATTGTTCAGTTTCGGTTGCTTCAACAAGTGGTGATGTTTCTATAATCAAAAGGTTCGCTGGCACCAGATAGTCGAGATGCTTGCGTATAAGCGATTCATCGAATGAATCCATTCTATAGGGACCACTGAGCACCTCCTCGGCCGTATAGCGGTGCAGACTACCGGCCAGCGTACGCGCATAGGGTGATGGAGCAACTGGTTCCTGGAACCGGAACGACAGCTCCAGTTGTCTTTTTTGTTCTTCAAATACCCACTGTTGGACGCCTTCCTTTTTGATTAACGATATGGTGTCAAAAACGGTGGCAACGATCTGTTGACGATTTTCAAAGCCGGATGGCGTCAGTGAGATGGCTACTTCGAAGGAGCCCTGGTCATCAAAGCTTGCACCCTGCCTGGCGCTCAGTCCTTCAGCCCAGCCTTTTTCCTTTAGCAGGGATAACAGACTGCTAACCCCCTCATCACCGAGCAAATGGGCGATGAGGTACAGCGGTTTCTGATGCCGGTGACGCTGGAGGTCCGGAATGGGGAAATGCAGAATCAGTTGATGGAATTCTCTTTCCGGCACGATCCCGAGTACGGCCGGTAAAAGGTCCTTCGGGTACAGATCAATGTCGGTATGTTGAGCGTCGGTGCTACGATTTACAATGGCGGAGAATTTTTCTTTCGCCCAGGTTTCAAGATCATCCAGAGACTGTGGCCCAACCAGCACCAGCCGCATAATATTGGCCGAGTAGTATTCTTCATAGAACGCGATCAGCTCGTCTCGAACCTTGCTGTCCGGGCGATCCCCCAGTGTGTCCTGGCTGCCAACAGAAAAGTTTGCAGCGGGATGCTCGGGATTGTACGCGCGCCGCCGTGCAGCAAAATGGCGCCGCCCGTCGTTGCGTAGATTCAGGGAGTATTCAGACTCTACTGCCTGGCGCTCGCGGGTGACCAGTTCTTCATTGAACAAGGGCGCGATAAAAAACTGTGCAAATCGATCCAGCGCCTGCTCAAAGTGAGGTGGGTTAATATCAAAAAAATAGTTGGTGTGGTCATAAGACGTGAACGCGTTGTTTGAACCACCGTGGGTGCTGATAAACTGCTTGTATTCGGCGGCATTCGGGTATTTCTTGGTTCCTAAAAACAGCATGTGTTCCAGGAAGTGCGCCAGGCCGGCGCGGTCCTCAGGATTGCTGCCGCTGCCGATATTTATATCGAGAGAAGCAGCAGATTTTTTTGCCTGATCATCCGATACCAGCAGGACCTGCAGGTCGTTTGGCAGTGTCAACGATCTGTATTGTCTGTGATCGCCCGGGCTTTTTGTCACTTCGGCGGCAACGACAGGGGAAACGGCAAGTGCATTGAACGCAAGTGTCGTCAAAAGAATACCTTTGGCAGCTAGTTTGTAAAAACCGGAACGCACGTTATCCACTCTTAAGTGATTGGTGTTGTAATCATAGCAACCCCGTCAACTCGCGGGGAAATATTATCAACGTTTCAGAATTGTTCTTGACTCTGAATAAGGGTGAAAATTCGAGTTTACATAAATCCGGGTTTATTGACGAAATCAATGGCATCTCACCGGTTCTTTGATTCCATAGTCCGGTAGATGGATAATGCAAGGGCCTGCGAGTATTAGAAAGTAATTGAGTTTTTTAGTTGATTTGTCGAGATGGCACTGATCAACGGGTTGTTGTTCGCACAAGCTCACGGATCAGCCTTCATACAATGAAATAAAAAAGGATTTTTTAAATCTAACCAAGGGCCGAGATGGATCCATACAACCTCGAGCGTTTTGTAATCGCTCAGTTTCCTGTCTATGAAAGAGTGGTACAGGAGCTACTTTCTGGTTGTAAGACCAGTCACTGGATGTGGTTTGTATTTCCGCAGATTGGTGGTCTGGGGAGTAGCGAGCAGTCCAGATTCTTTTCAATAGACTCTATTGAAGAAGCGAGAGCCTATCTACAACACGATGTTCTGGGTCCGCGGTTAATGGATTGCACCATGCTGGCTTGCAGGCACACAGACAAGAGTGCCGTCGATATCTTTGGCGAAGTCGATGCGTTAAAATTTCGATCGTGTATCACGTTGTTCGAGATCGCTGACGAACCGGGAGGGGAATTCAGCGAGGCGCTGGAGTTGTTCTTCGATGGGGTCGGGGATATCGCGACAATATCTCTTGCGACGGCGCACGGAAATCCATAACACGATCGGGGTCGATTGTGCGCGCGGTGATGACTGATTGTAGAATCCAGTAGGCCGTGCAGCACGTCAGCTCTGCTGCTGCCTCAACCGCTTGTTGCATCAGAGTCATTGGTAGACTATCGACACCGGACTGCTGTGCCTGTCGCAACCAGGCAGTTAGCAGGCTTTTGATAGTCGGTCGAATCAAGGATCCAGGGCGGTGGTCAGGGCGGTGGAGCCAACGTCAGTATCTGTAATGTCCGTCCTGGCAAAGCCTGGACCTTCCCACTGTACCGTTAATGATTGCCGACCGGTCTTCTCGAACATAGTGACCACGATTTCGTGTGACCCGGCTGTCAGTATGGTGGTTCCGGCTTTTTCGATGTTGGGGTGTAGCCCGTCGTTGTCTGCGATCAACTGTCCATCGATAAACAATTGACTACCATCGTCGGATGCAATAAAGAATGTATAGGCGCCGTCCTGCGGAATCTGCAGGCTCGCGGTATAACGAAAAGCAAAGAACTCGTCTCTCTGCGCCGGTTCAATAGAAAAGGTATCCAGGTTTCCACTCTCAAGCGCTACCAGGCTGGAAAAGTCAGGTAGTGCATCCCATGTTCCTTCATAGTAGTCGTACTGAATACCTGCGGTTACTGGATCTGCCGGGTCGGGGGTGCTGGGATCAACCGGTGCCGCGGGTGTTGCATTGACCGCGTCCGCCAGAGGAGTCCTAGCAAGCCCGGGGCCTGACCAGCTGACCTCCAGCGATTGCCGACCGGTCCTCTCGAAGACAGTAACGACAATATCATGTGCGCCCGCAGTCAGATCTATCGTGCCCTGCTTCTCCAGTGATGCGTGTAATCCATCGTTATCAACGACCAGCTGGTCATCGATAATTATCTGGCTGCCGTCGTCAGATGTTGCGTAGAAGGTATAGCTGCCATCTGCTGGCACTTGAATTTGCGCCAGATATCGTATGGCAAAGAAATCCTCAGCCAGCGCAGGCTCCAGCGAAAAGCTGTCCAGCATGCCGGTGGCCACTGGTGTTAGCAGCGAAAAATCAGGTAGTGCGTTCCAGCTACCTTCGTAATATTCATATGCGATGCGTTCGCTCGGTGTATCGGTTGTCGGGCTAACCGGGCCGGTTGTCGGCGCAGGCGGGTCGGTGGGTTCAGTCCTGACAATTGCGTCGGTAATCTCTTGCCTGCTAAAGCCCGGGCCAGACCAGCTGACCTGCAATGCCTGACCACCGGCCTTTTCGAAATAGGTCACTTCAATGACATGCCTGCCGGCATCGAGGCTAATCGTGCCGGATTGTTCCACTATGGGATGAAGCCCGTCATTGTTCAGCACCATCTGACCATTTATGAACAGCTGCGTACCGTCGTCAGAAGCGGTATAGAATGAATAGTTGCCATCCTGTGCAACCTCTATTTGCGCAACAAAGCGAAACGCAAAGAAATCATCTCTGAGGGCTGGTTGCAGAGTAAAGCTATCGATATTGCCGCTGCTGACCGGGTTCAGGGTATCGAAATCAGGCAAGCTGTTCCATGTGCCTTCGTAGTATTGGTAGTCGACGCCACTTTCCGGAGCCGTCGGTGAGGTCGGGAGTACTGCAAAGTCTGGCGGCAGGTCGGTGGTGAGGTCGGAACTGATGTCTTTTCTGTCAAAACCCGGGCCTTCCCAGTTTACGATCAGTGACTGACCACCCTGGTATTCCAGATAACCCACTTCGATGTCATGGAGTCCGGCAGTCAGGTTAACCAGACCTGATTGCTCTGTGGCCGCGTGGATACCGTTGTTGTCCACGACCATTTGGCCATCAATATGTAACTCACTGCCATCATCCGATGTTGTATAGAAGGTATACAGGCCATCTTCGGGGACTAAAATTTTTGATTTAAACCGGATCGCAAACTCATCACTGCGTTGTGCTGGCGACAGATTAAACCCGTCGATTTTTCCGGTAGCAATCGGGGTTAAAGAATCAAAGTCAGGAAGACCAAACCACGTGCCTTCATAATATTCGAAGTCTACAACGCCTTCACCCTCTATCGATGTGGTGTTTATATCGGTGCTGATACTAACGTTTATGGTATGACCAACTGTTGGCACACCGTCGGCGTTGAATCCGAATATCCAGTAATACCCGGGAATGACCACATTCGGGTTGGAGGGTATTGTCAATTGATACGACCCGGCATTGGAGCTCTGAATGGATAACGGTACCAGTCGCTGATCGGTCGTATGGTGGTGCGTCAGTGCAACAAGGCGAACCATATTGAATTTAACGAGATCGGCAGATCCCTGCAGATTGATCACGTCGCCAACCGAAGCGATGGCTTCACCGCCGGTGATTTCCGGCCGTGTAGCGGGTGTGCCGTCGGCGTTAAACAAATAAGGAGGTTCGTAAAACTGACCGCTTTGATGATTGGTTGGGCAACCGCCGCATAAGCCGCCACCGAGTGAAGCGACGCGCCCGTCTTTTAGTAGTAAGCCGGTCGAGTGGTAATTTCGAGGAACCATATGCTGTGCAAGCTCCTGCCATATGCCGGTGTCCGGATCCCACAACTCCGGGGTCAGTTGTGTGCCCTCATCACTGAATTGAATGCCGCTGCTGTTGCCACCGACGACCATCACTTTGCCGTCTGGCAAAACGATACTGTTGTGCATCGATCGGGCGTGGTTCATTGGATTGGTTGCAGCAATCTGCGGTGCCGTGCCATTCAGGTCAACCGTCAGGGCCGATGCGAGAGACGGTTTCCCGCCGCCGGCAATCAGCATTTTGCCAACGTCGTACATCACTGTTGTGTTGTACAGTCGAAAGGGATCGCCGTTTTCTCGCTTGCCGTGAGACACCAGCCCTTCATTCTCTCCAAGCACTAGTGAGAAAAGTTCGCTGGTTGGGCCCGCGTGGAACAGCGAACCATCCGGAGCAACATTCAGCGCAGGGTACCAATCGCGCTGGTTGTTCGGTGCGGAGTTGTCGTTAAGTACGTTTTGTAGTGATAAGTTGGTTCTGACATCCCACCCGACACCGTCGGTCCAGATTTCCGAGAAGGGTTGCTCACTGGTTCCGAGTGCGGTAATGGCCTGACCGCTCGGCAGGGTGGTTGTGGTCGGATACCAGCGAGGAAAATTCATTGCGTCGGTCAGTTCCCACTCATCGGAAGCGAGGTCAAAGAGGCTGGTAGTTGTTATGGTGGCGCCACCTCCGGCAGCAATCGTGCGTCCGTCTGGCAGCATCGAAAGTCCTGCACAAAAGGTATTGTGGTAATTGTTGTTTTTATCGGTGAACGTGCCTGTTTCCGGATCATAGATGCTGCCGTGCGTGAATTCATCCGTACCTCCGAAAGTTACCGCTGACGTCGAGGCCCAGGTCATCAATCGACCATCGGGCAGGTTTGCCGCGCCGGTCGCAATTTCAGGCCAGTCCACGACTTCGCTCCATCGACCTTGCACGATAAAGTCTTCCGGATTTTGTGCGGCACCAATAGATGGATCGGGTACAAATGGCTCAAAACTCTGTGCCAGTTCGGCATAGAATTCATCATTCTGGTCGGCGACGGGGGGCTGATCTGCAGGGGTGGCGTTGTCGTTACTGCCCGAACAGGCAATCAATGCCGGGATGACGAGCCCTGTAGCCAGCAGTCGCAGGCTGCGGACACGGGTGGCGTTGAATGTGATTTGCATGGCTATTTTCGCTGACGACTCATCCTGACTATCAGCAAGTACCATGCAGCTTTGGTAAGAAACCGGGCAAGATGACGAACGAGATCACAGTGATTTTACATTCGCCGTCTCGACAACAGATATTTATCAGGGCTACAAAAAATCTTGCTCCCTCGTTACACCCGCTTTCTCAAGCAGGCTTTCATCTAACAAATCTCCGAGTGTCTGATTGTTTGAGCTCAAGTATTTTCCGTAACTCTAAAAAGCCGTTCGGAAAGAAAGTTAAACAAGTGAAATTGCTCTTGCTTTAGATCTCGCTCTACCCGCGTTTAATCAGTTTTGAGAGTGATCGTGGAAGTGGGTCGGCGCGCCATGGATGGCGTAAAGAGCGCTGTCAGCCATGGATGGCTGCAAGCGCTATCCACTTGCACGAGCACTCTCAAAATTCCGAAGGAACCCAGGGAGTCTGTCCAAGAATGATGATCTACTGCGGATGCGGTCTTTTGGCCATCTCTTGCGATCAATTTCGTTAAATATGAAAAACTATTCGCCTCAATCGATCACAAGAGATGACTCAAAATCTCACATCCTCGCTACGACCCTCATTCTCGGACTGACTCCAGGCTGATTAGCCGCAAAAGACTTTTTGCTTCGTTTTTGGTCTTTCAAAAATGAAAGCCTCCGGCAGGGAATGTCATATAAGCTGCGCGACAGCGCACCGCTCGCCGGGGCGGCGAACTCTCCTAGTGCTGTGCTATACCGGCATGTGCCTGTTCGCCCCAAACCTGTTCCACTGTCTTGTCTCTGCCACAGGCTTTACGATACAGCTTGTAGCGCACCGGATTCTTTTGGTAGTAGTCCTGATGGTAGCCTTCCGCCGGATAAAACTCCCCGGCTTGCAAGATTTCTGTAACGATGGGTTTGGCCAGTACTGAGTCGTCTACAAGTGCCGCCTTCGATGCCGATGCCAGATCGAGCTGCTGTTGATCGAGTGCGTATATAGCGGTGGTATAGCTGTGGCCTCGATCACAAAATTGTCCGCCGTCGTCAGTCGGATTAACGCTGCGCCAAAATACGTCGAGTAGTTTTTCATAGCTGGTGACAGACGGGTTGAATGTGATTTCAACTGCCTCGCGGTGTCTGTCCTTGGAGTGCGTTTTGTAAGTCGGGTTAGTGGTATTGCCACCGATGTATCCTGAAATAGTGGAAAGTACACCCGGTACGTTATCGAAGTCCGATTCGACGCACCAGAAACAACCACCGGCAAAGATGGCGACGCCTTCGGTTGCACTTTGTTTTTGTTCGTTGTCGGACTCACCGCTGGATGCCGTTGTTTGACCGGCTGATTGCGCCTGTGGCGCATTCGTCATAAACATGGCGAACAGGGGAGCCGCAATTAAACCAGCCATTACTATTTTCGATATATTCACAACAATCTATCCTTTACGCTTGGGGTTCAGGAGGAGCGATTAATCGTCCCGACTGATCTGCATATCTGACACAAAAGCACATGCATCCGTTGTGGAGCCGTATTCCCTGTTATGGTGATGACCAGCCCCTGATTCAATTGACCGCGCCGGGTCATCGGCGCCGTTATGGTAATTACATATCACTGTTTCATTGACACACAAGCGCGAGGCAGGTTCCGTTCGGTCTTAGCGTTTCGAGACCCTGCTTGTAAAATCGCAAATATTCACACAAACTTCATCTACAACTTTGCATCTAAAATATTGCGTCAAAATAGTGGAATTATCCTTACCAGGCGGTCAACCGGCCAGATATAGAGAGACACAATACTGTGGTTAATCGACGAACATTTCTAGCAACCGGAGCAGTCGCCGGCTTGACACCCATTCGGCGGATTGCAGCACAATCCGATTCCTCAATTGAACGTTATGTGAAGCTGGGTAAAACCGGCCTGGAGGTGTCTGAAATTGGTTTCGGTTCATCCAGTTCGCAAGACCCGGATCTGGTCAGGTACGCATTAGATCGTGGCGTGACGTACTTTGATACCGCTGAAAGCTATCGCTTTGGCTGGTCTGAAGAAGCGATGGGGAAGGGGCTGAAAGGAAAAAGAGATCAGATTGTGCTTGGTTCAAAGACCAAGGCTGGTGCAAACGCTACCGTCGTCGATATGATGAGTGCGCTGGAAGGGAGTCTGCGGCGCCTGCAGACAGACTATCTCGATATCTACTTCAATCACGCCGTCAATTCCGTTGATCGTATGCAAAATGAAGAGTGGGCTCTGTTCACAGAAAAAGCAAAGGAGCAGGGGAAAATCCGGTTTCGCGGTATGTCCGGCCATGGCAGTCGTCTGGCCAGCTGCCTCGAGTACGCAATTGATCAGGATCTGGTTGACGTTATTTTGTGTGCCTACAATTTTGGCGAAGACCCCGATATCTATGACAAACTGCGCCATACCTTTCACTTTGTCGCTATCCAGTCTGATTTGCCTCCGGTGCTGGACAAGGCACGTAGCAAAGACATCGGGGTTATCGCAATGAAGACACTGATGGGGGCTAAACTCAATGACATGCGTAACTTCGACTCTGAAGATCGTTCCTACGCTCAGGCTGCGCTGCGCTGGGTGCTGTCAAGTGACCGCGTTGACGCAGCAATTATCTCAATGACCAGCCTGCCCAAAATTGATGAATACGTGCAGGCATCCGGCCAGGAAGATTCAGTCGTTGGCGATGCAGAACTGCTTGGTCGCTACCTGGCGCTGCAGTCCGGTAAATACTGTCATCACGGCTGTGATCACTGCGAGGGCGCCTGTCCCGTTGACGTGCCGATTGCCGAGGTGTTGCGTACCCGTATGTATGATGTGGATTACGGCAATCGCGCGCTGGCGTTGGAAGATTATGCAAAGCTTGGCGAACCTGCCAGTGTTTGCGCCAGTTGCACAACACAGGCCTGTCAAAATGCCTGCCCATACGGTGTGCCTATTCCAGAATTTACTATCGATGCGGCAAAGCGACTTGGCTAGATGCATCCGTCCTACGCAAGTGATGCTCTGGTAGATAGATATCTTGCTATTGAACGTTCTAAATTTCGGTAACCATGATGTCTGAACTACAACGCAGTAAAATGTATACAGTGCTGGCGCATTGGTTGGTGCTGCTGGCCTTGTGGACGCTGTTGATTAAGTTCGTGTTTCCGATTGCTTATGATAAAGCCTATGGTCACGCCACGGGTACGCACATTATGTGGGATTTCTGGTGGGTGGCTCACCTGATACTGGCCTGGTCTCTGACACACTGGAGCGCGATCACCTATCGACTGGCAATGATCGTAAGCGTGGCCGAAATAGTTATTATAGTGGTTAAATTCTACACGTTTTTCAGTACTCTGGACCCTTCTGGAGCCAGTTGGACAGTGTGGCGCACCAACTGGTTTATCAATAAAGTTTTTGTGTTGGCAGTTTTTATTGTGCTGTTGGTGTTGTTGCTGAGAACTAAAAACAATGCTGTGAAGTGAATGCCAAACACCGGTCAACAGACGGGGATTGCAGACTGTTATTTGTATTGCCTGACAAGAGAATTTGAACTACCTGAGACAGGTTGCTACTTGTGAATAGCGACTTTAAGGGTCGGGCTTGAGGCCCAAGTTCCAGGCCCAGGCTTAAGGCAGAGATTTACAATGAAAAAAGGGGCTACCTGACGGGTAACCCCTTGAACGCTTACCGAAAATAAACCCTGTTGTGTGTTTGCCTCTCCGTGTCACCCCTCTCTTACAACAACGATCTAACTGCGAGTGATCGCTGGCGTTTGTATACGCACATATTGTGCAAGATCTGGTTATTCAGGTGAAGTTGTTCGCGCAATTGGGCAATGTGCCATTTCCGTTAGAAGGTGCAGATCTGCGGATCGGTCAGTATTTTTTACTTAAGCTGATTGAGTGCAGGCAGTATCGATTGCATGAGTGGCCAAATTCATCTACTTATTGATAAAAATAATAGAATATTCTCTATTATTTATTTTATTTATAGTCGATATTAACGCAAATCCTTCGATATCCAGCGTTAGCATAGGTCGAGCATCAGGTGCTGCACCGGCTCCTGCATGCGGCCTTGTCTTCAGTCCATTCGTCAGCAACCGACGCAATGCCAATCCAGCGGAGACTCACTTGGTAAGCAGGGCAGAGTCAGAGCCCCCACTGACACTGCCCCGTTGGACAAGCTTCTCTGGACTCGCACCTAATAAATGCGTGGATCCTCGAAAGTACTGAGTGCAGGGGCCGAAACATGCACATACCGACCGTTATTGGCGTCAACAGATTGCAGGCAACGATAGACAGTGCTTTTCCGGAATACTGATACATGTTTTTACGCGACCTGACCCGGGTAACACCGCGGATGTTGATTCGCTGTGAGTAAGGCTGCTGCTGAAGTTGTTCAGTATACGACTACCGAAAAATCTGCGATCGGTAGCGGCATGCTGAGAAATATTGTCATTCTGGTCACAGCCCAGGTGGCGGCGATGGCCCTTTGGTTTGTGACCACAGCCATACTCAGTGATATGACGCGCGAGGTAGCACTGTCAAAGGGCACCAGTGCCGCTCTGTCTTCTGCGGTGCAGGGCGGCTTTGTGATCGGTGCACTGTGCTCTGCGTTCACCGGGGTAGCAGATCGGTATCCGCCGAGGTTTGTGTTCGCCATCTGCATTTGGCTGGGCGCGCTGACCACAGCATTGTTACTGGTTGTCCCTGTGGGCAGTCTGCAGGCTATTCTGTTGCGCGGGCTTACCGGCTTTTGTCTGGCGGGTGTCTATCCGGTCGGCATGAAGATAGCGGTTGGCTGGAGTAAAAAACACCGCGGTTTGTTGGTCGGTTTGCTGGTTGGAGGTTTAACACTTGGGTCTGCTGCTCCTCACCTGCTTGCGTGGTTTGGCGGTGCAGACTGGCGTATCACCATCGTCATCGCCTCGTTACTGGCAACGTCGGCCGGTGTGTTGATACTGTTTACCGAGAACGGTCCACTGCATGCGACGGCGTCAGAATTTAACCTGCGCACAGTCAGCTATGCCTGGACCAACCGAAAGGTCAGACGCGCCTATGCTGGCTACCTCGGGCATATGTGGGAACTCTACGTGATGTGGGCATGGATAGGCCTGGCGCTCTCCGTCAGCTTTTCGCAACAGATCGACAGTGATGCAGCACAAGAACTGGCAAAGCTCGTCACCTTTTTTGTTATTGCCGTCGGGGCTGTCAGTTGTGCGGTCGCCGGTCGAGTCGCCGATGTCATTGGCAAGGCTGAACTGACAATTATAGCGATGACGATCAGTGGATCCTCAGCCTTGTTTTTTGCGATCTTTTTCGGCGGTCCGTTGTGGTTAATGATTCTGATTGCAATAATCTGGGGGATTTCAGTGATACCTGACTCTGCGCAATTTTCAGCGCTGGTTGCTGATTACGCTCCTGCCGAAATAGCGGGGTCGCTGATGACATTGCAAACTGCACTGGGTTTTGCACTAACCACTGTTACCGTGCAATTGGCACCGGCACTGGCAGACAAAATTGGCTGGCCATGGCTAATGGCATTGCTCGCGTTTGGCCCCCTCTTTGGAATTTATTCCATGTGGGGCTTACAAAGGGGTCAATCCACTGCATAAAAAAGTGGACGTGGTGCGAGCCCTGCCAACCGAGCCGTTCCAACATAGCCCTTCCAACATAGCCCTTCCAACATAGCGGGGAATGTTGCTGACGAGCCGGGAGACTGATTCTCCCGTTAACGGTTGCTCCCCGTGACTATTCCACCCGGAGACGATTGCTCCTGGAGATGATTCCCGATTAAACAGTAAACACGCTTGCCGGTGAGTGACGCAGAATCCACTACACGGATACTGAGAGATCCTGAAGCCATGTTGGCATAATATCGAGCATCCACGAGTCGATAGCGTGGTTCCATTGCATCAACAGCGCAATGCCGACCAGCAGCAACGCCACACCCATGACAGGTTTGGCCCACGGCATCCAGTTCATCATGCGATCTTTGCGTTTTGTCAGCAGTTCTCTCGAACCATATGACAGCAGAATAAGTATGGTGGACACTCCCAGCCCGAAGGCGAGCATGGTAAATGTTGCCTGCAGCAGATTTTCACCGCTGGCCGCCAATCCGATGGCACCACCCAGAGTGGGCCCGACGCATGGAGACCAAACCGCGCCGAGAAGCAGTCCAATTGTAAACTGGCCACGTGCACCTTCCGAGTTCACCTGATTGAGTTTTTCATTGGCACCAGACGCCAGAGGCCCGGCTGCGGTTGCCAGAGTCTCTTGCGCCCTCGGCAACAAAAGCACCACACCGAACATGATCATCATCACAGCAGCGACGGTGTTTATCGTTGAAGAAGTCAGGCCTATCAGGTGACCGAAAGCAGTAATCAAAACACCGACCGTGGTAAATGCCACTGTCAGGCCAGCCGCCATGTAAATCGGCCCGTGCCGATGCCCTTGTAGTGCGCCGGCAATCACCACAGGCAGAAGCGGTAGTACACAAGGGTTGATAAGCGTCAGTACGCCGGCCAGCCAGGCCCAGATAAAGGTCATGATGTTTTTCGCATTGGAATCAGAAGTACGTTATAGAGACTGGCAGTTCAGATAAAGTTCCTGTTGATTGCTGCGCTGTTGCGGAGTCTGCCACCAGTTTTGCCTGTACGACATATCTTAGCGGGCCTCCTGCTGTTAATGCGTTAAACGGGTAGCAGGTCACCAGTATCAACGTGGCATCTGTTGTCTGTGTCGCTATTGCGCTGTAGCGTGCGTCTGCAATTGAGATGCCAGTGATACGGTAGTGAAAGGATTGTCCGGAATCGTTTTCGAGGGAGATGGAATCACCAATAACCAGATACTGAAGCGGTTGGAAGCTGGTATCCCTGTGCCCGGCGATCATGGTAACACCGGGTTCCCCGATTGCAACAGAGCCATCTGCCATTCCGGGGCCAAATGACAAAGCGTGTCCGGAAGCACCTGCCAACACCCAGGCCTCCAGTTCAACGCTGGGTGCTGTGATTTTTGCAACCGGCCAGGTGTCTGCCCAGGGCCACGGCCTGGTGCCTAGCTGACCCTTGTGCCACGACCTTTCGATCAGTATCTGCGCGAGTTTTGCCTTAGCGTGCATATAGGTAGCATCTATTGTGGTTATCACCGCGAGTAGCACCAGCGTAGTTAAAATCAAACGCTGCTTGTTACCAGGCAGTCTTTCACCAGTCGGGTGTCGGGTCCTGTTGTTACTGCTCTTATTGTTACTGGATACAGCAGTAACCGATGAGATGGCCGCCCATTGATTAGGCCTGGTGTGATACGCATGGTCGGCGGGAGTTATCGTTCTGGTGTTCATGCCGTTTGTACCTGACGCAGTGTGGCGAGCCCAAACAAAATTGCTGCAATAGAAAAAACCATCGCCAGTAATAGTTTCAAGCCTGTACCAAGGCTGCCTTGTGGCAATTGCATGGTGTTGCCATGTGGCATAGCCGATGGTATTGCGGTGCGTTTCAGTGCATTTGCCGCCGGTTCGCGGGCGACTTGTTGATCGACGGCAATCAGGCTGGTGTATCTGGTAACCACCGCGTAGTGCAGCGCAAGGTCTGTTATCTGCTGTTCAATCGACTGCCTATACTCGGCGAACAGCAGACTGTTCTCCATCGCTTCAATTTTTCGATGAGCCCATTGTTTCTCCAGGCTGGTTGTATGCGATAGATCTGTGCTCGTGGCATGTGTATCTATCTGCAGTTGGTTCGTCCACGTGTTACCGGCGTGTCGACCCTGAATCGATAGTGATCCCTTACCGGGCTCGCCAATCCAGCGCGCATCGAACAGGATCGGTTCACCAGCATAGAGATCGGGAATGACTGCAGGATAAACCTCGGGTTGATCTATGTTGTTCCACTCCAGTGTGATCTCTGTCAGGACCGGTTTTTCAAGCTTCTGCAGCAGGGCACGCATTTGCTCGTGCACCTCCTCCTGCCTGGCGATGTAGGTATAGGTGCCACGCCCGGTCTCGGCGGACCGTCGCATAAACCAGGTGTTGGGCGCCGAGCCAATACCAATCGTAAACAATCGACTTTGTCCCAGTGTGTTTTCAATCTGCTTAAAAAGCTCCGCCTCATTGCCAACACTGCCATCGGTGATAAACACAACTTGTCTCAAACGCGACGGTTCCGTGGTTTGACCGCGCTGATTGCCCAATGCTGCATCGAGCGCTGCGGTGATCTCGGTACCGCCATCCGCACGTAGCGAGCGTACCCAGTTGATAGCAGTGGTTTTATTAGACTCGGACGCACTACGGGCACTGGTAAACAGTGTTTGAGTGACACTGTTGAATTCGATGACATTAAAAGTGTCGGTTTCAGTCAGCCGCTCAATTGCAAACTGTAAAGCTGCGCGCGCCTGTCGGATCGAGTTGCCCTGCATCGAGCCGGATGTATCAATAACAAAAATGACTTCGCGAGTAGCCGAAGCAGACTGGAAGAGATCCTGTGGAGGCACCACCATGACAGACGCAAAGTGTTCAGGCTTGTCTGGCGTTGAAGCTGTCTGCTCTGCGGGCCGGGTGAATATAGCGGCAAGAGGTGATTGCCCCAGTTGCGGGCTCCAGTTCAAAGTAAAGTCCCGATCGGCCGGTACCATTGCATTGGCAAGTGATACGCGCCAGTGCGTATCAGTTTGATCGTTATAGATATCATGAGATGGACTGCTTACAGATTCCAGCGCAATAGCGGTATTGATGGTGACAAATATACTCGTTGGGGTAGCGTTCTGACTGCTGGTCATTGGAGGTGTAATGTTCGCATTATTCGCATTGACCGACGCCCGTTCTGCTGCTCTTAGCCGTGCTCCGGGCAGGTACCTTGGAGTGATGGTCAATGGCACGCGGAGTCCAAATACACCGTCAATATATTCAACCTGCCACTGGTACGAAAAGATGATCTCTATGGTTTCCAGGGGAGGGATGTTAGCAACCCGGTTGGTAAACAAATTAGCGCGATGACTTTCAAGCAATGACACACGCTTGCCTTCGCCAAGCGCTTGCAGGTATTCCTTTTTGGCCTGATGTTTTGCGCGAATTTCTCCTGTCACCGTGCGTTCGCCAATCTGCATTTCCATATGATCCACTCGCGACTCATCTGGTAGCGGAAAAGCATATATTGCCTCGATCCAGTGATTACTCTGGTTGCGAAAGGTCTGTTTAACCTGTGCTCTGGCCAGTAGTCCGGATACATCAATTCTGACATCGGTACTCAGTGGCGAGATTGCCTGGTAACTTCCGTTCTCGTCCTGGTGAGAAACCACCAGCGTACCGCTTTCGATCTGGTTCAGCTGGTGTTGTAGTTCGCTGGCGTGCACATGCATTGTGGTTGCCAGCAATACAATCATGGTCGCGACTGTCGTATTGATAAAACACGCGTAGACTGCTTGTCGCAGCGTTAGCAGGGGGTGGTTTGCGTTGCTTGTTCTCATTGCCTGAGTTCCTGATGCGAGTGCCTGCAAAGTAAACCGGATGAATGGCACAACGCTGGAACAGCGATGATAAGTTATGGTGAATTCTGACAGAAAAAGGCAGCCTTGAAGTCAACGGGATAACCAGTCAGTTGACACCATAGCCGGCACCGGTGCTGATTGCGGCTAAGCAACAGGGCTTGTATTCCACAGAGGTTGCTGACGCCGTGGGTCGAGGTGACCTGGTCTGCACCGGGTGGGTCGGGCAAGCAACAAAACGCCAAAGAACAGCGTTTTTCGCGACCAGTCTGGAGCCGATACACCGGTGCTTATGCGGTGAAGCTGATTGCTGGCTCGATTGTGAACCAGACAGTTGCCTTGGTCGATATAGAGCGGCAGAATGCGGCTGTGTGAAGCGCAAATTGAAATACCGGCCCCAGATTCAAAAAGGTAATGCCATGCCCACGGTTTTCGGTGATATTCAGTCTGGTAACTGCTACAAAATAGCCTTGCTTTTTGCCAATCTCGAGATAGCTCACGATTGGCAAGAGATTCTGGTGACCAGGGGCGAAACACGAACCAGTGCATTTCTGGCAATGAACCCGGCAGCCCAGATTCCTGTGGTGCGTCTTGATGACGGCACAGTGTTGACCCAGTCCAATGCCATTCTGCATCACTTTGCTCGAGGCACCAGTCTGGTTCCCACGCAACCTCTGTTATTCACCCGCTTACTCGAATGGCAGTTTTTTGAGCAGTACAATCATGAGCCAACAATAGCAGTACGGCGATTTATTAAAAAATTTCTGTCGATGCCGTCTGATCGACAGGCTGAGTATGACAAGCTGGAAGATCGTGGTTATGCCGCATTGCAGGTGATGGAGCAACATCTGACTCGTTCTTCGTATCTGGTTGGCGACAACTACAGCATTGCCGATATCAGTTTATACGCGTACACGCACGTTGCTAACGAAGGAGGATTTGATCTGTCGGGTTTTACAGGCATAGGGAAATGGTTGACCAGAGTTGAAAGGCAGCCGGGCCACATAGCGATGTCAGACTATAGGTGACGAACGATGTCAAATTCACTAACACACATCTTGCAGTCAGCGCTTCACGATTCTGTGGAGCAAAATCGAGCTTTACCCGCTGAGTTTTATACATCGGATGAACTGCGCCAGCTTGAACTCGACAAGTTGTTTAAAGCTGGCTGGATCTGCCTGGGTCGCACAGATGAGCTGTCCGCTGTTGGTGACTATTTTACCTCGTATTTAATTGGCGAGCCCGTCATTGTGGTTCGATCAACGCCCGATCAAATTGATGTATTAGCCAATGTGTGCCGCCATCGCGGCATGCCGGTTGCCGAAGGCAAGGGAAACACAAAGAGGTTTCGCTGTAGTTACCATGCGTGGACCTATGAACTTGACGGGCGTCTGCGCAATGCGCCAATGATGATGAAGTCAATGGCGGTGTCGAAACCGACCGATGAAATAACCGCTGAACCACAATTGTCCGATTGTCGACTGCCCGCCATTCAGTCATATTGCTGGGGTGGTTTTATCTTTGCCTCGCTTGCAGGTTCTTCGTCTAACCCGACTCGCGAGTATGCAGGCAATGATGGTGAACAAAGTAGCGCGGTTCGCCATTGCGAGATTGACAGTAACGCAGTTGCCCGTGGTGCAGTTACCCGTGATGAATTTGCCCGTGGTGAGGCGGAAAGCAATGCCGAAGCTGGTAGCACAGTTTGCAACAATGCACCGTTTGATCTAACCGAGTTGCAGGCGGATATTGGTGCATACCACATGGAAGAAATGGCGCTTTTCGCTTCTTTTGAAGAGGTCTGGGCATGTAACTGGAAGTCACTGGTTGAGAACTTCATGGATGGTTACCATTTGTCTGTGGTGCACCCGACAACGTTGCGACCACTGACACCAACAAACCTGTGCCGAAAGCTGAGTGCAGGTAAACATCACACTTCGTTTATTGCGAACTACACGCAGACAGCGCCGGTTCGTTCCAATCATCATCCTGACCTGAGCGCCGAGCTGTGTCGTCAGTCGCGGCTGTTTTGCATTTATCCGTCATTGGTGGCGTCAGTCTCAGCCGATACGCTTGCTTTTTTCATGCTGCAACCACAAGGATTGGATCGGGTTAGCGTCAAGTGGGGGCTGGCCAGCTACGAGCAGAATTTAAGCGCCGAGGAAAAACAGGCTCGCATCGATAAGTGGCGTGCGATCAACGAAGAAGACCACGCGATACTGCAACGTCTGCAAGCCGGACTGCGTTCTTCGTATTATCAGGGCGGGGCATTGGCTCCCGAATCATTCGAGGGGTGTGTTGGTGATTTTCATCGTGCGCTGGTAGCCGCACTGTTGAAATAGCTGTCCAGCCTGCGCCCGCTGTGCGCTGAAAAAGTTTCATGAATCCTCAGGTTGCAAGTGTCGTTTACTGATATAGTTTTGCAGATCTCTGTTTGGCAGCCAACCGGGTTGTCTTTTCGATCTGCCAGACAGTTTTTATACTCTCGTCAATTAATCCGGAGCTAATACTGTGACCATAAGTCGTGGTCGGGACTTTCTCGCCATTCCCGGGCCAACCGTGGTGCCTGATCAGGTGTTATCTGCCATGCACCGGCCGGCCATTGATATTTATTCCGGCCCGCTAGTCGCGACCACAGCGTCATGCCTTGCCGATCTCAAGAAACTGTTTCGCACGCAGGGTGACACCTACATCTATGCTGCCAACGGTCATGGTGCATGGGAGGCAGCACTAACCAATACCTTAAGCCGGGGTGACCAGGTGCTGGTTCTGGAGTCTGGTCGATTTGCTCGTGGCTGGGGTGAGATGGGCATTTTGCCCGGGCTTGATGTGGTGACGCTTGAGGGTGACTGGCATGCGGCAGTTGACAGTGATCAGTTGACGGCAAAGCTTGTCAACGACAAGTCGAAATCAATCAAGGCTATTCTGGTGGTGCAGGTCGATACCGCATCCGGAGTGGTAAACGATATCCCCGCTATTCGTTCCGCTATTGATCGGGCAGGGCATCCGGCGCTGCTGATGGTTGACTGTATCGCGTCGCTTGGCACCATGCCATTTGAAATGGATGAGTGGGGTGTTGATGTTGCACTGACCGGTTCTCAGAAGGGCTTAATGATGCCACCCGGTCTCAGTTTTGTGGCCGTCGGGGAGCGTGCGAAAGCAATACATCAAACAGCGAATCTGCGAACCCGCTATTGGGACTGGACGCAAAGAGACGGTCCTGTACATTATATGAAATATTGCGGTACACCTCCGGAGCACATGCTATTCGGTTTGCGTGCAGCACTGGATATGATTCTCGATGAAGGCTTGCCGAATGTCTTCGAACGACATCGCTTGCTTGCTGAATCGGTACGCAGCGCCGTAGCCGTGTGGGGCGCTGATGGCTTGTTCGACTTTAATATAACTAATCCTGCCGAGCGTGCTGACAGTGTCACAACAGTCGTGGTTAATACGGGCGTTGATCCCGAGTTGCTGCTGAACTGGTGTGAGTTAACTGCCGGGGTAAAATTGGGAATTGCGATTGGAGATCTCGAAGGCAAGGGTTTTCGCATCGCACATATGGGACATGTTAATGCGCCGATGGTGCTGGGGGCGCTCGGGGTTATTGAAGCTGCGTTAACCTCATTGCAGTGGCCGTTCAGACCCGGTGGAGTGCAGGCTGCGGCGCACTATCTCGGCAGTTCTATAGATTCGCCAGGCACTGGTAGCTGACAGAGTACGTATGACAAAAGAACCGGGTAATTGATAGCTGCTGAGTGGGCTGTCGGGTCTATGCAGTGGCCCGTGGTTATTGCAGTAGCGCTTACGGTAGTCCTGGCGGGTTTTGTACATGGTGCGCTGGGTCTGGGGTTTCCCCTGGTGGCAACCCCGCTGATCGCCGTCTTTCTTGATGTCAGAATCGCCATTTTAATCACCCTGTTGCCAACAGCGGCAGTCAATATTGCCAGTATATGGACCGCAAAGCCTTCGTTGGCAGTGTTGCGTCGCTACAGCCCGCTGGCTATAGCGTCACTGGTTGGATCAGTGGTTGGTTCAATGGTGCTGACGATGTCCAGCGCAGAGCCCTTCAAACTGTTGCTCGCCCTGCTGATACTCCTGTTCTTATACAGCAGTCAGCATGGGAGCCATGGCCGTGAGTGGTTTGTTGTCAACCCCGTATGGGCGGTTGTCATTATCGGTTTGCTCGGCGGATTCTCTGCGGGGACCACCAATGTCATGGTTGCGATTTTGATTATGTATTTTCTCGCACTGGAAATAGAACGACGCGAAATGGTGTCGGCAATGAACCTGTGTTTTTTGATTGGTAAGCTGTCGCAGATTGCGGTCTTTGCAGCGGCAGGTCTTGTGGATATGCACCTGGTGCTGATGACGACGCCGCTTGCAGCACTGGCGCTGTCCGCCTTGTGGGTTGGTCAAAAAGTCAGCGCTAATATACCGCAGGAGAAGTATCGCCGATTACTTCGTTACTTGCTGGCAGTACTGGCAACAGCACTGCTATTGCAGTTTTTTAGCTTCTATTTAAGGCAGTAAGCAGCCTGTGCGTGCCTATGTCCGGCTTAAGTAATACCTGTAAATTCGCCTAAAAAACTGGCCTCAACGCCAATGCCGGTCGGGTCTTTAATAAATAGTTGTGTCATACCGGTTTCACGCACATTTTCTATTTTATAACTGATTTTGAGCGATTCGAGATTCGCGATGAAATCCTCCAGACCACTCAGTTGAAACGCGAAGTGATCGAAGTTTCCCTGCGTTATATTGCTTTGAAAATCCACGTCGCTCTCGGTCAGATGGATAAGTGGCTTACCATCTGAGTACAGCCAAAACCCCGCCCGTGTAAAGTTTGGGCGATGCCCGTCTACAAGGCCAAACACATTACAGTAAAACTCTTTCGTTTTTATCAGCAGTTCCATCGGTGCACTGATATTAATGTGTTCAATGTGCATTCTGTTTCGATAACCTGTCCAGGTCTGGCAAGCCTGGCCGTTGTTGCCGCGTTGTTGCCGCCTTGTTTCCGCTTGGTTGCAGACCAGTTGCGCCTGTGCAGATTACAGGAATTGATTTAGGGTGTCTGTGTCTGTTGACCGCTACGGTTTTAATTCAGGTGGTAGTCACATACCGTAAAATCTCTACCACTTGTTCCGGTGTCTTTGCCCATCCCATGGCCGCTGCATCGACTTCCTTTAGTGCGTGGATAATACTCTCGTCGTGCAGCGTAATATAGGGTTTGCCCAGTGCGGCAAGTTGTCCGGCATCAAAGGCCGCATTCCACTGTTTGTATTTGTCGCCAAACCTGACAACGGCGAGATCGCATTTGGCAATCAGGTTTTTGGTTCGCATGCTGTTTACCTTGGACGACTGGTGGTCGCGCCAGAAATTGTCAGTCTGTGCACCAAGTACGTCTCCGGCAGCATCGCTCGCATCATGATCGGTAACAGCAGAGCAAAATGAAACCGGGAGATCGAGCTGCTCCGCGCCTTTGGCAATTTGCATGCGCCAGTCGCTATGGATTTCGCCGGAAAGATAGACTAGCCAGTTCATGGGGTTCTCCAGTTTGAGTAAGTGGACTGCCGACACGGGTAGTCTAGCACGCGAGCGGTGGCCGGTTTTTATCCGAATGCGGTTGCTTCCGGTTTGGACTCAAAACCACCGGTTGTACGTCGATTGCCCGTCTGGCGAGGGTTGCCAGTTGCCGTTGTTTAGCCTGACGATTCGGTAGTATTCTGTAAAACAAGGGGTGCCGTAGTAGAATGAGTCCGGAGCAGCAGGGGTGGTGGAGGTTCACAGGCATCATTTGCGGGCTCGCAAAACGATATCACGCCACAAACAGCCGCAGAAACCATCTTGTCAGATGCAACACTCTGCGGGCGTTTATCCGGCTGGCAACTGCAGGAAAAGTAACCAGGATGACTGATAAAAAATCGTCGAGTAAATCAGCTCGCAAATCTGCAAAAGAACTGCGCAGCTATCGCTGGCTTGGGGAGGACGATCTTCGTTCGTCGAGTCATCGCTCGCGGTTTATGCAAATTGGTTTTGCCGAAGAAGACTGGAAAGAGCGTCCGGTTATCGCCATCGTTAATACCTGGTCAGATATCAATCAGTGCCACACACACTTTAAGCATCGGGTTGAAGATGTAAAGCGCGGTGTATTACAGGCTGGTGGCTTGCCACTGGAGTTGCCGGCAATTTCCCTGTCAGAGCCGATTGTTAAACCATCGACCATGCTGTACCGAAATTTTCTGGCAATGGAAACAGAGGAATTGTTGCGCAGCCATCCTGTCGATGGCGCGGTATTAATGGGGGGCTGCGACAAAACGACGCCTGCGTTATTGATGGGTGCGATCAGCATGGACATACCCGCCATCTATGTACCTGCAGGTCCTATGTTGCGTGGTAACTGGCGAGGTAAAATACTCGGTTCCGGGTCAGATTCGTGGAAGTACTGGGATGACCTGCGCGCCGGTGAAATTGAACGACAGGATTGGGATGAAGTCATGGGTGGCATCGCGCGCTCCTATGGTACCTGTATGACGATGGGTACAGCGGCGACGATGATGTCTATCGCAGACAGCATAGGAATGTGCCTTAATGGCGCCAGTTCAATTCCAGCTGCGGATTCGGGGCATATTCGTATGTGCAGTGCATCAGGCAGACGCATCGTTGATATGGTGTGGGATGACTTCAAGCCATCTGATATTTTAAATCGCAAGGCTTATGAGAACGGTGTTTCCGCAGCAATGGCAATGGGGTGTTCTACCAATGCCATCATTCATCTTATTGCGATGGCGCGACGCAGTGGCGTTGACTTGAGCCTTGCAGACTTTGAAGAAAAAAGTCGGCGTGTGCCTGTTATCGCCAATGTACGACCCAGTGGCGATAAATACCTGATGGAAGATTTCTTCTATGCCGGCGGCTTGCCGGGTATGTTGTCGCGAATAGAGTCAGAGCTGCACACTGACTGTATCACTGTGTCGGGTAAAACCATTGCCCAGTCGCTTGAGCGTGCTGATGTCTACAATGATGATGTCATTCGAACGACTGACAATCCGATCTATGCAGAGGGTGCTCTCGCAGTGTTGAAAGGGACACTGGCACCAGATGGCTGTGTTATTAAACCTTCCGCCTGCGAGGAGCGTTTACTCAAGCACGAAGGGCCTGCGCTGGTATACGATTCCTACGCGGACCTTAAAGCTAACATCGACGACCCTGATCTCGATGTCACCAAAGATACCGTATTGATTTTACGCAATGCCGGACCCAAAGGCGGGCCGGGTATGCCGGAATGGGGTATGTTGCCGATTCCCCGGAAATTATTGAAGCAGGGGATCAGGGATATGGTGCGTATCTCTGATGCTCGTATGAGCGGCACCAGTTACGGTGCCTGTATTCTGCATGTAGCGCCAGAGTCTTATGTGGGTGGCCCACTGGCACTGGTGAAAACGGGCGACGTTATCGCCGTTGACGTGGCGGCAAGAACCATAGATCTACACGTCAGTGAAGATGAACTGGCAAAACGAAAAGCTGCGTGGCAACCCCCGCAACCCAGATACGAACGGGGTTACGGATGGATGTTTTCACGTCATATACTACAAGCGGACAGTGGCTGTGATTTCGATTTTCTGGAAACCTCTCACGGTGCGCCGGTTGATGAGCCTGCGATATTCTAGGTATGGAGATAGGGTTGGGGGCTCGCTGGCGCACGATGGGTTAACGTTAGATTAATAGAAGTTGATATTATTTTTAGCGCGGACGCTGCAGCTTATGTGTTGCAAAGGCCCCGTGTATGATTGTCCCGCGGTACGTTGTAAAGGGATAATTGGCAACCGCCGAGGTTAGCAGTAGCACTGGTAGTGCGAGAAATAGTCCGCTGTTTTTAGCGCGTGCGGGAGTGATCCTGTACATCCCTGAATTGTATCCAAGAAATAGAAGGCGACTCGCGATGGAATCAAAGAAAAAAATAGTAGTGATAGGCGCCGGTTTTGGCGGATTGGCGGCAGTGCAGGGCCTGAAGAAAGCCGATGCCGAGATCACTTTGATCGACAAGCGCAACCACCATTTATTTCAGCCGTTGTTGTATCAGGTGGCTACCGCAGGGCTCTCACCGTCCGATATTGCATGGCCAATCCGTACAATACTGGCGAAACAGGACAATGTTCGCGTTGTGCTGGGCGATGTCACAAAAGTCGATGTGGATGCTAAAAAAGTGACCTCCGATGTTGGTGACTATTATTACGACCATCTCATCATAGCTACGGGTGCGCGCCACAGCTATTTTGGAAATGATCAATGGGAGTCCGCAGCGCCAGGGTTAAAAAGAATCATCGACGCTACCGAAATTCGCAAACGGGTGCTTATCGCTTTTGAACGTGCTGAAACCGCGTGCGATGAAGCCGAGCGTCGGCGACAGCTTACCTTCTTCATTATTGGCGGGGGCCCGACTGGTGTCGAATTGGCCGGTGCTATTGCAGAGCTGGCCAATCATGCACTGACGAAAGAATTCAGATCGATTGATCCTGGTTCTGCCCGGGTGGTACTTGCCCATGGCATGGACCGTCTTTTACCCGCCTTCCCGGAAGAGTTGTCGGCCTATGCCAAAGAGGCGCTCGAGAAACTGGGGGTCGAGGTTATTCTCAATAAGCTGGTTTCTGTTGACGGATGCCAGGGAGTTTCTATGGACGGAGAAGACACGCCCAGCGCAACGGTAATTTGGGCAGCTGGTGTCTATGTTCCCCGTGTCGCGAACTGGCTGGGCATTAAAACAGATCCGTCAGGGCGAATTCCGGTGGGTGATGACCTGACCGTTGAGGGCACGCCGGATGTCTACGTCATTGGGGACGCGGCGCTCGTTGCGTGGAATGATGGCAGTGTGCCGGGTATTGCGCCAGCGGCCAAACAGGCGGGTGGCTATGTCGCCAAATCTATTCTCGCGCGCCTTGGCTCGGGACAGGCACCTGCGGAGTTTGAATACAAGCACAAGGGGAATCTTGCGACTATTGGCCGAAATTCGGCAGTAGTAGATTTTGGAAAACTGCGTTTTAAGGGAATTTTCGCATGGTGGCTTTGGGGAGTTGCGCATATTTATTTTCTTATCGGTGTCCGTGCACCGCTTATTGTGGCCACACAATGGTTCTGGAGCTATATCACCTTTGGCAAGGGCGCGCGTTTGATTACCGGGGTGATGCCGCTTTTTGACGCCCCGGAAGACAAGAAAGAAAATCCGGGTTCGTAAGGCAAACGCTTTGTGAAAGCGTTGCAAGGAAAGTCCAGGATCGTGTGCTCCTTGCGTGCATTGCACGGTTTGGCTTCTATTCAGCTTGGATTCGCTTGAATGAGAGAAGCTGTTCGTCACTGTCAGGTTAATGCCTTGAAAAATGAAGCCTCAGCACAACAGTGTAATGTGGGTATGCGTTGAGTACTCTGCTGGAAATCTGACAATATCGTCGACATAAAGTCGACATAAAAATGGCGGATACGGACAATGAAAAAGAGATCTTTCCTGAAAGTGCTGGCAGGGTTGGCCGCAGTGCCGTTGACGGTATTGGGTTTTCGATCAATTGATGCAGACACAGGCGATAGCACTGCTGAGCGTCAGTCCAGAGCGTCTGGTCCTGGCGTGGAGCCACCAGTGGAAAAGATTAAATTAACGAATGCCGAATGGAAGCAGCGGCTGACACCACAGCAATATACAGTATTGCGCAAGGAAGGCACGGAACGACCATTCACCAGCGACCTTAACAACGAGAAGCGCGATGGTACCTATGCCTGTGCGGGTTGCGACCTGCCGCTATTTCACTCTGATGCAAAATATGACAGTAAAACCGGCTGGCCGAGTTTTTTTGACGCCATACCAAACCATATCGCAACCAGTACTGACTACAAATTGATTTTACCTCGCACAGAGTACCACTGTGTGCGCTGTGGTGGTCACCAGGGTCACCTGTTTAAAGATGGTCCGCGACCAACCGGGCTGCGATATTGCAATAATGGTGTCGCGCTGCAGTTTCAACCTGCATCGGTCTCGAACGTCTGATCAGAAGCGTTTGACTCGACCTCCTGTACCCGAGGTCATGCATCCGAGTTCATGTATTCAAGGTCATGCTTTCGTGGTAGTGACAATCGAGCGGGGGGTAAGTACGTTCTTTGCAAGCGCTGCTAAAGCCGGCACGTCGCGCGCACGAAATGTTTATACGTGTGTATTATCGACCGAATACAGTTGCCAGGCCGGCCGAATAATTAAAAAGTAGCTAGGTTAGCCAACACCGGTTTTATCTGTAGGATACTCCCGTAGCAGGTGTAATCCGGGTAAACCCGGAGGGCTATCGTCAAATTACCAGCAGTCCGGTTTCTGTCTGTCGCTTCGCTTTATTGCATTTGTTTAATATTTTAAACCTGTATTGCGGCATCTTTAGCACCAAGCTTGCTTGAATATAAACTTTTGGATGCGAATTCAGTCTCTAGGTAATGCGGTAATCGTCTTTATCAGGTAGACAGTTGTACCATTTCCGAGCATGAGAGCACATTCGATCATGTCGGTCTGGATTGCCTTTCGTTTAAATCTAACGCGGTATGGCGTGCAATTCGAACATGAATCAACCAACACAATTCTTTACGACCAATTGGTTCTGTGGATATTCACTGCGGCTGGTACAGCGACTGGCGCTTGCGGTGCTGGTCGTTGTTACGGTGAGCGGCTGCAGTGGTCTAATCAACCGCACTGTTGACAATGTGTCGACGAATCTTGTCGACTCTATAATGAACCAGGATGACCCTGAAACCGTAAGACAGGCGATGCCAGCCTATTTGATACTGGTGGACAGCTTTGTTCAGGGTGATCCGCCGAAAACTTCCAGTTTGCGCAGCGCGTCCTCATTGTATGCAGCGTTTGGCAGTACTTTTGTTAATGATGAAGAGCGCGCCAGTAAACTTACTTCAAGGGCATGGCGTTACGGGCAACAAGCCTTGTGTCAACGTTTCGAGGTCGATTGTGAAGTCCGGGAAATCGGCTTTGAAGAATGGGATACCTTTCTTGCTGCACGTAAAACGAATGAAGTTCCCGCACTGTTCGATTTTGCCACAGCCTGGCTGGCTTTTTTGCAGGCACATAGCTCGGACTTTGTAACGCTTGCCGAGCTACCGAAGGCACAGAGTCTGGTCGAAAGGCTCGCAGAGATAAATGACGGGCACGAGGCGACCAATATCAATCTGTATTTAGGAATACTTAACTCGCTGCGCCCGCCTGCTCTCGGCGGAGATTTCGATGCAGCACAAAGTTACTTCCAGCAGGCTATTGATCTGTCTGATGGCAAGGATTTAGGAGTGAAAGTCAGTTATGCGCGCTTTTATGCACGCACCTTGTACGAGCGCGAACTACACGATTCGCTGCTTACCGAGGTGGTTGAAGCTGATCCGGCTGAGGGAGCAAGCACATTGTTGAATGTGTTGGCGCAAGACGAAGCGCAGGCCTTGCTCGATAGTGCTGACGACTACTTCTAGTTAAAAGATGGTGCCGGCAGATTACTTTGGTTAAAAATAGAATAAATACTTTCCAGTCCTCTTCGAGAGAATCAAGATGAATCGAATAATAAAACTGGCGCTGCTGCTTGGTCTTGCTGTTTGTTCAGCCACCACAGCAACTGCCGCGAATCAGGTTTTTAAAATAGCCAGTTTGGCGCCGCAGGGATCAGACTGGATGAATTTTATCCAGGAAGGTGCTGCCCAGATTACCGAGGAAACTGACGGTCGCGTTAAATTCAAGTTCTTTGCCGGTGGCATTCAGGGCAGTGATAGCAAGGTGTTGCGCAAAATGCGGAACGGGCAATTGCACGGAGGTGCGTTTGCAGCCGGTTCGCTTGCCGATCTGACACCCAGTGTTTTGTTATACGGACTGCCTTTTTTGTTTAACGACGTGGAAGAAGTTAATACTATCCGCGCTGAATTCGATGATTATGTGGAACAAAGCCTTCGTGATGCCGGGATCGTCACTTTTGGCTTGGCCGGTGGTGGCTTTGCGCAAATCATGTCCAACAGCAAGGTCAGCAACCTACAGGATTTAAAAGGCAAGCGGGTGTGGATTCCGGAGGGCGATACCGTCAGCTACAAGGGAATGGAACATTTTGGTTTGTCGCCGGTAACGCTGCCGATCACTGATGTGTTGACAGGGCTTCAGACTGGTCTGGTAGATGTAATCGGATCGTCGGCGACAGCGGCGCTGGTGTTGCAGTGGCACACCAAGGTATCTCACATTTCTACAATGAATGTATCTTATTTATACGGTTTACTCGGTATCGGTGAAAAGTATTTTAAGAAGATCTCCGCAGAGGACCAGGAAGTCGTGCAGCGTGTTTTCCGGGGTGTCTATCAAAAGATGGAGTCGCTTGGCATGTCTGATAATGATCGGGCGTCGGAAGCGTTGGTTGGCAGTGGAATTTCGGTGGTAGAGCCAGATCCGGGTGCGCTCGAGGACTTGCAGACCCGTTCGCGGGAACTGTGGAAAAGAGCAGCGGCTGAGGGAGAGTTGCCACAGGCCGAACTTAATCAAATTTACGAAATGCTGGCGAAGGTGCGCGGCGAAGCCAATTGATGACTGACGCTTCGAAAGTGTCGACATCAACAGGTGTCTCTCGCTGGTTAGGTCGGCTCGACCGGATTGGGTTGTTCGCAGAAAATGCGCTGCTCATGATAGTTTTGGCGAGCATGCTGGGTATTGCCGTTTGGCAGATATTCGCGCGTAATGTCTACAGCGGTGGATTTTTTTGGGCCGATGAGTATTTGCGCCTTGCCGTGCTTTGGGTCGCGTTTATCGGCTCCATAGCGGCCGCGCGAGACCACCGGCACTTGCGCATTGATCTGCTGTCGCGTCTTTTACCAGCATCATTAACCCGATGGACAGACTTTATCGCGGACCTTGCGACAGTCATCATCTGTCTGGTTCTCGCCTGGTACAGCCTCGAATTTGTGCGCGAGAGCTTTGAGTACGAGGATTTGGCGTTTGGGAATCTGCCGCTATGGTGGTTCCAGTCTATTCTTCCGGTGGGTTTTCTATTAATTGGCTTTCGCTATGCTGTTTGGGCGGTGAAGCGCTTAACCACTCGTCCTGCATCTGACCTCGATACTGAGTCTGCTACATGATTGCCAGTGCGCTTGTACTGTTGTTTCTGGCGCTGATAGGCGCACCATTATTTGTAATTATTGCCGCGAGCGCGTTGTGGGGTTTCTACAGGCTCGATATCAGTTTGACCTCGGTAATTCTCGAAACTTTTAGTATCGCTGAAACACCTATTCTTCTGGCCATACCGCTGTTCACTCTGGCTGGCTATCTGTTAAGTGAGAGTGGTGCGCCGGGCAGGCTGGTGCGGTTCACTCAGGCATTACTGGGTTGGGTTCCTGGCGGGCTGCCGATTGTCGCGCTCGCTTCCTGTGCTTTCTTCACTGCTTTCACAGGGGCTTCGGGGGTTACGATCATAGCGCTCGGCGCCATTTTGTATCCTGCGCTGCAACAATCGGGTCATGACGATCGCTTTAATCTGGGACTCATCACGGCAGGCGGTAGCCTGGGGTTATTGTTTGCACCATCGCTGCCTATCATTTTATACGGGGTGGTTGCCAAGCAACCAATTGATCAATTGTTTATTGCCGGTGCGCTGCCGGGGCTGTTGATGCTTCTTGTGCTGTCCGGGTATTGTATGTGGACGCAACGCGAGCATCGCAGTTCTCTTGCAGAATTCAGTTGGCGAAACGTACGAGCCGCGATTTTTGAATCAGCCCTTGAACTGCCATTGCCATTCATTGTACTTGGCGGTATTTACTCGGGGATACTTGCAGTATCAGAGGCAGCAGCAATAACCGCACTGTATGTGTTTATTGTAGAGGTAGTGATTCGACGCGAAATAAAATGGACGCAATTACCAGGCATCGCTCGAGAATCGATGACACTGGTGGGTGGTATCCTGATTATTCTGGGCTTGTCCTTCGCATCTACCAATTACATGATCGATGCTGAAGTGCCGCAAAAGCTGTTTAACTTTACACAAACCCTGATTGCGGATCGGTGGAGCTTTTTGTTCTTTTTGTTTTTGTTTCTGTTGGCGCTTGGTGCAATCCTCGATATATTTTCAGCAATAGTGCTGATCGTACCGCTGATACTTCCGCTGGCTGCCAGTTATGGCATTGATCCCTTGCACCTGGGTATTATTTTTCTGGCAACTATGCAGCTGGGTTACCTGACGCCACCGGTTGGCCTGAACCTGTTTATTGCAAGCTACCGGTTTAATACGCCGATACTTCAGGTGTATAGCGCCGCATTACCCTTCCTGCTTATGCTGGCTGCAACGGTGCTGGTAATTACCTTTGTACCACAGCTTTCCCTGTGGTTTAAGTGAAGGGTTTAAGTAGCGGGTTAAGTAAAGGGTTTATGTAGCGGTTTTAATACCTGCCTGCGGGCAATGGTGTGTGGATTGGATAGTCCAGCCACTACAGGTATGGCAGCTGTTACAGGTTGTACCGAGAGTATCGCACCCGAAACTGTCGATGTCAGTTCTGCGCCTGACACTGTCCGCTTTGACGAGGGCACCTGGTAACCATGGATTTCCCTATTCGTATTCGTACTCGGCTGCTGATCGCGGCGTTTGCACTTTATTGCATGCTGCACACTGTACTGTTTGCACAAAGTTCAGATCCACTGCCAGAGTATGTCGTGGAGCAATTTGGCGCCGCACCCCCGGTGCCGGACGGGCCGCTCTCACCAGCAATGCAGTTTGCCGCTCGCGTTGCATTTATAGACAGTACGGTGTTGTCTGTCTGGGATAAAAACCAGCAGCAGGCGCTTTTGGCCATAGGCAAGTCGGGTGATCCTCGACTCGCCTGGGTAATTAGTGACATGATGCGGTTTGCAGCGAGCCCGCAAGCGCTGGCGGAGCTTACACTGGCTGCAACGCAGCTGCTTGGAAAAACGTTCGAAGCGGACAATGCCTGGCACGAAGTAACCAACCATTTACTCGCCTGGAACATCCCGGCTCCACCGGATTACCTGGACTACAAGAGTGCAATTTTCACGTTAAATATTCCTGGTTGGGATGAGCTGTTTGTCGAAGGTGATATCGACTGGAGACTGGTATCGTGGGGTGGTGTACTGATTGACAGTCGTGCCTATAACAAAACCGACGCGAGATGCAGGAACTGTATTCCTGCCATCGACAACCCGCAGGTCAGTAGCGCTGATGATGCAAGCTGGCTGAAGGACAGTGACATTGTCTTTGGTATTGAAGTAAACGGCGAAACGCGTGCATACCCCAGACGCATTATGGAGGTTCGCGAGCTGGTAAACGATACACTGGGTGGTCGTGATCTGGGTATTCCCTATTGTACTCTGTGCGGTGCTGCTCAAGCCTTCTATACAGACAAGTTGCCAGATGGCATAGAGCGGCCTGTGCTGCGAACGTCAGGATTGCTGAGTCGATCCAACAAGGTGATGTACGATCTGAAGACGAACTCGGTGTTTGATACGTTTCAGGGGCGCGCGGTAACCGGCCCGCTGGCGGAAAAGAAGCTTGCACTGGAGCAGGTCTCCGTTGTTACTACCGACTGGGGTACCTGGAAACAAGAACATCCGGATACCACAGTGGTGCTGGAACGCTATGCACTGGGACGTAACCCGGACTTTCGCAATGGGCGCGATGCCAACGGTCCGATTTTTCCTGTGGGTGATGTCGATCCGCGTCTGCCGGTACATGAGGATGTGATCGGGGTGATTACAGCGTCAGGCAAGCCAGTCGCGTTTCCAAGAGCCACAGCCTTTGTTGCGCTCTCTCGTGGCGATAATATCGTGTTTGAAAACGTTCGGCTGGAACTCACTGCCGGTGGTATCAGGGCAGTTGATGAGACAGGGGCTGATCCGGGAAGCCATCAGGCGTTCTGGTTTGCATGGTCCCAGTTCTACCC
>CAYMVV010000053.1:0-41923 GCA_964393885.1 uncultured Granulosicoccaceae bacterium
CGAGTTCTTCGACAACACCAGAAAGCCGGTGTAGCGATGGGGGGAGTTTGCCCTGGCGGGCGCGCCACATAGGGGCATGCCCTTCAGGCGGACCTACTTTTCAAAAGGCGAAAAGTAGGCAAAAGCCTCTTTGCGACCAATCAGCCCAAGGGTGCCTGCGGCATTTTGAGATTTATCGTGTAGGTGGGCCGCGCAAACAGGCATCCATGCCTGACCAGCGCTCAATGTGCCATCCTTGGCACATTGACCCACCTACACGATAAATCTCAAAACTGATTAAACGCGGGTAGATCGAGAGCAAGAGCAAGAGCTAAAGTGTTAGGTGCGTTCGCAGTATAAGAAGGTCCTACCCGCGCAGACTCCTACTGTTTTATTTAACTGGCGGTATCTGTTTGCTGGTCAATTGATATCCAAATGGAAAAAGCTGAATACCATAGCGCTGATGAACAAAGCCCCACAGACCCGACGGTGCCTTCAACATGATCACTATGGCAATTGCGCCCAACACCATCAGGTAAACGGTTCCGAGATCGGCCAGTGTCTCGCGCAGTGCAAAAAATATCAGCGTGCCGATAATGGGGCCTTCTATCGTGCCAATGCCGCCAATAACAACGATGAAAATAACAAAAGCTGTCCAGTCGTTTACGGAGAATGCGGCGTCCGGTGATATGCGTAGTTTTTGCAGAAATATAATGGCGCCGATCATAGCGGTTAACGCGCTGGTAATGACATAAACGGCCAGCTTTGTGCGCCAGATATCGATGCCGAGGGAGCTGGCTGCAAGTTCGTTATCTCTGATGGCTGTCAGGGCCAGGCCGCGATTTGAACGTAACAACCAGTAGATAGATATCAGTATCAATACGGCAACGCCGAGCGCCAGCCAGTAACTCAATGACTCGCGCGCCTGGCGCGATGATGCAAGTGACTTGACGATACTCACCGGCAGAGAGGAACCGGAGCCTCCACCGAGCGCGCTCACCTGTGCAAAGCTGAGGCGAAAAACCTCGGCTATGGCCCAGGTGCCAATAGCGAAGTAGGCGCCTCGTAGCTTGAATATAAGTGATGCCACTGGCAGCGAGATCAGGGCACCGAGGGCACCCGCCAGCGCGATGGCTGCCAGTGGGTGCAGGCCACCAAACATCGTGAGTGCAAAAAGCATATAGCCGCCAAAGCCGACATAGGCCTGCTGTCCAACCGATACAAGACCTGCATAACCCGCCATTAAGTTCCACAGGCTGGCCAGTGCCAGATAGAGAAACAACTCACTCATCAACCGCATGTCAGCGCGTCCCGCCCACCACGGGGCAGCCGCCAGAATAAGTACCACAATTAACCCTGTTGCCATCGACACCTTTGCGGTTGTCGTTGTGCGAACTATTTTATGTTCGGCGGAACCGGCTTGCGGGTGATTCATTCTTTCATTCTCGGAAACAGACCGGTTGGACGAATAGCCAGTACCAGTAGAAAGACGAGATGCCCCGCCAGCAGTTGCCAGCCGGGGTTTATTTTGGCGCCCAGAGTTTGTGCAACACCGAGAATGATCCCACCAATCAGAGTGCCCCAGATGTTGCCAAGGCCACCGATAATTACTGCTTCAAAGCCGAAGATCAATCGACCGGGACCCACAGACGGATCAAAGCTGGTGCGGATACCAAGTAACACACCGGCAATGGCAGTAACTGCGAGAGACAGGGCCATGGCAACACCGAATATATGGCGACGATTGACTCCCATGAGCTGTGCAACCTTTTGGTTGTCTGAAACAGCGCGAAAGGTACGACCCATTGCGGTGTAGTAGAACATCCACTGCAGGCCTGCGATGACAATGACAGCAATGGCAAATGTTAAAAGTGGCAGCACGCCCAACGATAAGCCGCCGAAGCTGATGCTGGATGTCTCAAGGCTGCCGGCATTGATAGACTGTGGATCAGCGCTATACATTTCCAGTAAGGCGTTCTGGATGATGACCGAGAAACCGAAGGTCACCAGCAGGGGAGGCAATATATCTTCTCCCAGTGTCTGGTTAAGAAATAGCCGTTGTAACAGGTAGCCGAGCGCTGCCATGATGACGATTACAACTGGCAGTGCAAGCAGCGGATGTACCCCGAGAAACAGGGTGGTGGTTAAGCCAACATAGGCGGACAGTACGATCATGTCTCCATGGGCGATATTAACCAGTCGCATTACGCCAAATATGAGAGACAATCCCGCCGCAAACAACGCGTACAAACCACCCAGTAATATTCCCTGAATCAGTGCGTTAAGCCAGTCCATCAGGCGATACCAAAATACGCGCGACTGATGTCATCTCGCGATAGCGTGTCAGGTGTGCCTTCCAGTGACACACGTCCTTCCTGCAGACAGTACACACGCGACGACACAGACAGCGCCATGTTGATATCCTGCTCTACAATAACGGCGCTGGTGCCATTGTTAATTATTTGCGGTAGCGTCTGATAAATTGTTTTGATGATGACCGGGGCGAGCCCAAGGCTGATTTCGTCAAATAGAATAAGATCCGGGTTTGCCATCAGGGCACGGCCAATGGCGACCATCTGTTGTTGGCCGCCGGAGAGTTCGGTTGACGCAACAGACCGTCTTTCTTCAAGTACCGGAAACAAACGGTACACATGGGGTAAATCCCATAATCCAGTGCGGCCGGTGGTGCTCCCCATCAGCAGGTTTTCTTCTACAGTAAGCGACTGAAACAGTTGCCGACCTTCGGGTACCAGTGCGATCCCAAGGCGTGCAATCTGGTCAGCGCGCAATGCACCGATGGCCTGGCCACGGAACAGGATTTGATTTGCACTGTTATCAAGCAAGCCGGTGATGGATTGCAGCAGTGTGCTTTTGCCAGCGCCATTGGCGCCGATTACGGCCACGACCTCATCTTCATTGACTTCGATGTCAACGCCATAGAGCGCCTGGAAATCATCGTAGTAGCTATCCAGCGATTGTATTTGCAGGATCGATCTAGACATCGGCAGGTATGCCAAGATAGATCTCTTTTACTTCCGCGCTGTTCATGATAGATCGAGGGTTGCCGTCTGCAATTTTACGACCGAAGTCGATAACCACCAGTCGTTCAACCACGGCCAGCAGGGCGTGAACAACGTGTTCGATCCAGATTATGGAAATGCCGCGTTGGTGAATTTTTTTAATCGTATCAATCAACGCCCGACATTCCATTTCCGTTAGTCCTCCTGCAATCTCATCGAGTAATAACAGTGAGGGTTTTGCGCACAGTGCACGGCAGAGTTCCAGTCGTTTGCGCTCAAGCAGGGTTAGCTTTCCGGCTACCGTGTTGCCCTTGTCTATCAGACCAGTGGATTCAAGTACTTCTATACAGTGTCTTTCGGCAGTCTTGCCACGCAAACCGGCGGCCTGGGTTGCTGCCACCATTGCATTTTCCAGCACCGTCAGTCCGGTAAAGGGCTGAGGTACCTGAAAGCTGCGTGCTATACCGGCTTTGCTGCGACGCGCAGCGCTGTGTTTTGTGATGTCGCTATTGTTAAAAATAATTTGGCCTGACACCGGTGTCAGCGTTCCGGTAATCAGGTTGAACATGGTAGTTTTACCAGCGCCGTTCGGACCAATAACGCCGATAGCCTCGCCCTTATCCAACGAGAAAGTCAATCTGTCTGCAACGGTGATCGCACCAAACGATTTACAAACGTCGTTAAGTTGCAGCACAGTTGTCATGGGTGTGCGACGGCGCCAGCCCGGATATTCGGGGCTAAAGCAGTGTCAGTTCACCGGTTAACGGTATCTGCGGAGCGGAGCTGTTGGCTACAATCTTCAGATCGATCGAGTCGCCTTCACGTTGCCATTGTCCTCCCACTAACGGTGTCTTGGTAACATTGTTAATCGGTCCTTTTGACCAGTTAACCGGACCGACGATAGTACTAATGTCGGTTGCCTTAATAGCGGAGACTATGGCCTGCGGGCTCTCCAGGTCCTCTGCGCGCTTGATGACATCGGCGACGACTTCGAACAGCGCATGTTTAAAGCCGATTGGCTGCGTCCACGGACGACCGGAAGCCGCGCTGTAGCCGTCGGCCAGTTCTTTTGCTGTGGCACCTGTCAATGAGGAGGCGAACGGATGCGCCGGTGACCACCACACCTCAGAGGTAAGGCCCGGGCCGCGATCTCCCAGTGATTCAATAACTGACGGGAACAACAGGGCTTTGCCAATCGTCACCACCTTGGGCGAAAACCCTTGTTGCGCTGCCTGCGACCAGAAGGTGGCGAAGTCTGGCGGTATCATGTTGCCGGTGACGATTTCGCAGCCTGCCTCTTTAAATGCAGCAATCTGGTTTGAATAGTCGTCAGACAAGGGCTGGTAGCGACCCGGGTCTACCAGGGTATATCCTGCTGCCGCCAGTGGCTTGGGCAAGCCGTTGTTTGCATCGCCCCATGCATTGCCGTCAGCGTCATTGGGGAACAATCCGCCGACGGTTTTCGCAGCACCGCTGGCATCCCACATTTCCAGAAAAGCGCCGATTACGTCTTCCAGACCCCAGAAAAAGTGGTAGGTGTTTTCAAAGCCTTCACCGGGGACGCCATTGCGACCAAAGAAGTAGGGCTGCCAAGGACAGTCGGTGGTAATGCAAGGTACTTCGTTGACCTCTGCCTGATCAGACACCGGGTTCACCGTGTCAGGCGTGGACGCAGCGACGAGAATATCGACTTCGTCATCCAGGATCAGATCGGCTGCCACTTCCGCTGCACGGTTCGGGTTTGACTGACTGTCTTTCGAGATGATTTCCACCGTCCACGTCTTGCCGTTGTTTGAAATGCCGCTGGCAAATTGTTTAACAATGGCATCCAGTACATATTCGTCGGCTTCGGCAAAACCTGCAAGCGGGCCGGTGCGAGGACTGACATGGCCAATTTTAATAACCGGGTTGGCCGCATAGGCCCGGGTATGTTGCAAAATTGCCGGTGCTGAAAGCAACGCTGCTCCGGTTGCGATAAAACGCCGTCTCGACAGTGTGGATCTGTTCGAATGGGTCATTGCTTCCTCCGCCTGGTTTTGAGGCCTGGGTTTTAGGGCCTGGCACTGGAGCTCGGCTCCGGGGCCCGGCTTTGCGGCATGTGCAGCGCAATCTGTGGCTGATTAACAGGGTGATCAGCTGTACCTGATTACAATACAGCTGTACCATATCGTGGTCAATGCGAGAGTAAAACCGAAACGGCACACGGTAATAATGCGAGAGGAAAAAACCAGGAACAATAACCGAGCTACCGCTGTTGAGCCCGCTCGCATGGATCTGCCTGCCGTTGCGGTGAGTGCTGAGGTACGAAAAACCGGCCCCGTCCGCAGCGAGACCGATGGTGATGCACTATCTGCGTCAAGGCGCATTCAGGTGCTC
Organism: uncultured Granulosicoccaceae bacterium; assembly: GCA_964393885.1. Classification (GTDB taxonomy): domain Bacteria; phylum Pseudomonadota; class Gammaproteobacteria; order Granulosicoccales; family Granulosicoccaceae. Next base: position 5,376 of record CAYMVV010000053.1, read on the forward strand.
ACACGCGCGGTGAATATCCTGCACACCGTCAGCAATGGTGATGGCGATCTCAGCCTTGGTAAAATCGCTCTTGCGCTGGATCTGCCTCGGTCCACCGTGCAACGGATTGTCAATGCGCTGCTAGCGGAGAATTTGCTCGCGGTTGGTCCCAATGCCAGTGGTTACAGGATCGGAGTTGCTGTGCAGCAGTTGGCGGATTCCACCACACAGGGGGTACCGCAAAGTTTGCGTCCTGTGTTGGAGGGCCTGTCTGAGGCGACCGGTGAAACCATCGATCTGGCCACCTGTCGCGACCAGCAAATGGTGTTCCTCGATCAAGTCCCCGGGAAGCATCGCTTGCGCACGGTATCTGCAGTTGGAGAGATTTTTCCAATGACAGTAACTGCCAATGGCAAGGCGGTGCTGGCAATGCAGGAAAATGACACAGTTTCACAGATTCATTTGCGAGAAACAAAAGACGCTGTCACTGTTAAATCGCTGGCGGCGCTGCAAAGCGAGTTGCAGCAGGTCCGTACCGATGGCTACAGCGTTGATCTGGACGAGCATACAACGGGTATTTCGGCCATTGGCATTGGTTTTAGGTATCGGAGCATCTGTTACGCGATTTCGATACCGGCACCAACCCATCGTTTTTCCGAAAGGCGGCAGGAATTTATCGACTGTATTACGGATTCTCGCAGCCAGATTAAGCAGGCCCTTCCACAGATTGAGTTTGATTGACCTATTGTGGAAACAAGGAATTGGCAGAGCGTGGAGTTAAAGTTGTGCGTTCACGACTAAACGGGGAAAATTTCCACATGCCGCATCACTAACAGGGATAATATAGAGGGATCAGCCAGTGCCAGCATCTGCTCGTGTGATAGCGTTTGGATCGGTGTTGAAATCAGCTCAAAATTCGGCTTAAAAAAATCGTGTCTGCTGTTCAAATTGTGCAGATACTAAAACCCAGGAGAGGAATACCATGAAATCTATTCAATCACTGGTGGCGCTTGGCGTCGCCGTTATCCTGTCTGGCAGCGTGCAGGCAGCTGAGAATCTGACTGCCGAGACCGCATCGCCGGGTGGTTCGATACACTTATCTATGGTGCATTTGGCGGAAGTCGCGGCCGAGAAGGGCATTGCCAATATCCAGGTAGCGGATGGCCAGACATTGACAAACTCCGTGCAGAATGTCGCCGAAGGAAAAACCGATATTGCCGGTACTCCCTATATCCTGCCTTTCCTGCTCGCAGGTGGACGCGGGCCGTATTCGAAGCTCGGCGCTGAAAAAGGCGCGGAGCTGGCGTCCAATCTTCGTGCCCTGTATCCGGTAACGCTGGGTATCTTTGCGCTCTACGCCTACGACTCCAAAGGTCTCAAAGGCTGGAGTGATCTGGAAGGTAAAACCATCTACAACGGCCCACCCAGAGGAGCGGCACTGACCAATGCCCGTTCGATAATTCAACTGGCCACCGGGCTGAAAGACGGGTCTGGCTATAAAGGCGTGCAGGTTAACTGGGGGCAAGCGGTCAAGACCATTACCGATGGCTCCGCAGACGCGGTCGTGCTGCCTATTCTTTTTCCCGATAGTCGAATCACTCAGGCGCTGGCATCTGGCAGCATGACGGTTTGGTCGACGCCCAAAGACAAGTGGGAGTCAGAGGGTTTTCAAAAATACCTGAGAGCACCGGGCTCGGCTCCGTTTACACTGCCGGCGTCAGAGGCAACACTGGGTGAGGGCGGCGTCAGTCTGGTCACAGAAGACGGTACTTTCCGCGGCCTGGCAACCATTGGTGGCGATATCGTCAACAAAGATATGCCATTTGAGCTGGCTAAGGCGTTGACTGCCGCTCACATTGACACGCTGGATCGATTGAAAGCCAAAGCACCCTTCGCACGTCATGCCGGCTACGGCGTCGTAGACTCGGTGAAGTCTGGAATGTGTGGTGCAAATCCTCTCAAATATCATGAAGGTGCGATAGCCGCATGGGAAGAGGCCGGATACACCATCGACGATTGTGCCAAGCCCTGAACGCGGCCCTGAACATGATCCTGAACACGGCCCTGAGCGTTTCCTATTAATCAGTTAACAAGAAAGTGGATGCCCGGGTCAGGCTGCTGGACAGGTCTGGCCGGGTCACCACAGCAGATGTACTTCTCTCATGGCGTCGAGGTCTCTGATGTCCGGTGAGGCACCGGCGCGCGCAACGCGCGCTGATACAGGTGAGAAGCTGGTTTACTGGCTCGCACTGTTGTTAGTGATTGTTGGTTTGCTGAATGCTATGCCGGGTATCCCCGGTGTAGATGATGCCTTTGCCGGTTTTCTTGGTTTTAAACACTTCGTTATTCGCAAGTATCCCTACGAATATTTCTATCCGGCAGCCTTTGCTCTGATGATGATTATCGTCGTGCTGAAGCATTCGCTGTGGCGTGAGCTGGCTAACAGCTCGCCTGTGCGCAGACGCTTTGGTCTGGCACTGGATGTTGCATTGCTGGTTGCCGCGATAGCCATATCGACCACCTATATGGTGGAAATCGAAGCCGTGTGTCTGGTCGATCAGATCACCGGGCAGCGAGCCGAGCTGATCGCAAGTAGTCTGGCAGCCGAGATCGAGTTCGCGGAAACCTACGGATTGCCTGTACCGGACTCTGTGGAGGACCCGCAGTGTATCAACACTACCGAGGGCTGGCTGGTTGCAATCATCGGCCTGTCGGTTGCCGTGTTCCTTGCCTACAACGTCAAGGTATGGGGATTGCCGTTGGTGCTGGTGGCAATTGCCGTTGCGACCTACACCGTGGTAACGGTTCTGGTCTGGTACTTCCATGGACCGGATGACATCAACAAATACCTGATGACCAAACTGGGGGGCGAGCCGCGGCTGTTGGCCGACGGGCGTCCCCGTTTACATGACGCGCTGGTCAACAATTCATCCGGGCTGCTTGGCAGGTTCATGGATATTATCCTCAATACCGTGTTCCCCTATATTGTGCTTGGTGGATTGTTCGGTGCGTCGGCGGGTGGACGCTCACTGATCAAGCTGGCATTTCTGTGGACCAGAAAGTTACGTGGTGGGCCTGCCCATGCGGCGATTGTGTCATCTGCCATGTTCGGTACTATCAGTGGCGGCCCGGTGGTGAATGTTCTGTCGACCGGCGTGCTGACCATACCGATGATGATAAAACGCGGCTTTTCAAAAGTGTTTGCCGGCGGTATGGAATCTGCGGCATCTTCTGGCGGATCCATTATGCCGCCAGTGATGGGCGTTGCCGCCTTTGTACTGGCCGCGCTCACCGCGGTTCCCTATCGAGAGGTCATTATTGCAGCAGCACTGCCTGCGGTGGCCTATTTTTTCTGTCTGTTTTTGTCAGCCGTTTTTCAGTCGCGAAAACAGGGCATTGAAGCGATTGGCGAGGTCACCGAGGACATGGTGTTGTCACGCGCTGACAAGCTCAATCTGGTGATGATTTTCGGGCCCATTCTACTTATATTGTTTTTATTGCTAACGCCTAAAGAGGCTATCGGCTGCGGTTTTTTTGCATCGCTGTTTGGAGTGCAGACCAGCATTGAAAACGGTATCTGCCGTGCCGCTGACTTACCATGGATTTTCGAACTGCTGCAAAATTCAGCGGGTGATGCGGGCAGTGCAGGGTGGTGGGCAGTAATCCTGTTGTGTTTTTTGTTGTTCCTGGATCGCGATATGCGTAAACAACCCGGGCGCTTGCTCGACGCGTTGTCTGGTTCGGGTGTGCTGATCTCCACGTTGTATTTGATGTTTCTCGCTGTCTCTATTATCGACTTTTGTTTGAACTTCACCGGTTTGTCAGACTTTATTGCACTTGATGTGCTCGGCTGGCTGCGATCGCTTGATCTCGGTGGCAGCGGATCCGGTGTATTTCAGTTTGTTGCGTTGCTAACCACGATGGCACTCGCGGTGCTGTTGGGTATGGGGATGCCAGCGGTGCCAGCCTATATCAATGTGGCATTGCTGATGGGGCCGGTACTGTCGGGTTTGGGATTGTCTATCTTTACCGCGCACATGTTTATTTTCTATTTTGCGGTGGCGTCAGCCATTACACCACCGGTTGCAATTGCCGCATTTACCGCCGCCACCATTACCAGGGCAGAACCAATGGCAACAGCTTTCTCCGCCGTGCGCTCCGGTATTGTTATGTTTGTTATTCCCTTCGTGTTTGCTTTATACCCTGAAATACTGCTAATCGATGCCGCCGTGCGCGATCCATCTGCACTGCCGTCGGCCGCTGCGTATTTACCCGGCTATGACGGAGCGTTGCATTTGGGGCCACTGCTGTGGTTGTTGCTGCGCCTGATGGCAGCGTTGTATTTACTGGCCAGTGCGTTGGCGGCGTTTGATCGCAAGGCACTGTCCGGGTTCGAGATTGCCCTGAGGCTGTTGCTGGCGGCACTTATCATGTTTAAGGCGACGGTGATTCATACACCTGCGCTCGTAGTCGCTATGTTGTGGCTGGTGTTTCATTTCAGTCGTAACCAGAAAGCAGTGGCCAGCACTGTGTAGCAATCTCACAGCCATCTATCTATGTTGATCGATGTTAATTGCGGTCAATTTCAGTCAACTGCGCTTGCTGGCGAAACTATCAAGCCATGAGGGATCCATTTCGGGCACAGACTCCAGTAGCAGTCGCGTGTACTCGGGGTGGGGCGGATTGAGTATCTCGGACTTCAGTCCCTGTTCTACCACTTCGCCCTGATACATCACAACAATTTCATCCGAGATCGCCCTGACCACGGCGATATCATGGGTGATGAAGATATAGGTTATATTAAATTCTGCCTGCAGTCGCAGCAGCAGTTTCAAAATGCCTTCCTGCACAATCTGATCAAGCGCAGAGGTCACCTCGTCGCAAATAATAACTTCAGGTTCTGCGGCAAGCGCACGAGCAATACAGATTCTCTGCTTCTGGCCGCCCGATAGTTCACCGGGCAGCCGGTCGATAAAGCTCTCGTCCAGTTCAATCATCTCGAGTAATTCTACTACCCGCTTTTCTACTGCAGGGCCGGTTGTATCGTTGTAAAACGTGATGGGTCGGCCAATGATCTCACCCACCGTTTGACGCGGGTTCATCGCAGTGTCAGCCATTTGATAAATCATTTGAATACGTCTGAGCTGATCCTTACTGCGTTCTTTTAGTTCGGCTGGCAATGTGTCGCCGTTAAATTCAACATGGCCACTCTGCGGTGGCAGCAAACCGGTAATAACACGTGCAGTGGTCGACTTGCCGGAACCGGACTCACCGACAATGGCAACTGTTCTGCCACGTGGCACCCTGATGTCAACATTGCTAAGTACCTTTACTCCCTTGCTATATGCGGCATCGATGCCTTTAACTGCCAGCACGATGTCTTCATTCGGAGACTCCGGCTTCTCCAGTGAACGAACCGACCACAGCGAACGGGTGTAATCCTGCGTTGGCTGCGACAACATCTGTGCAGTTTCTGCCTCTTCGACCTCTTCGCCGTAGCGTAGTACCTTGATGCGATCGGCCATTTGTGCAACCACTGCCAGGTCGTGCGTGATATAGATTGCAGCCGTTTGAAATTTATCGACGATAGCGCGCATCGACAGCAGTACATCGACCTGTGTAGTAACATCAAGTGCGGTTGTTGGTTCATCAAAGATGATCAGATCAGGCCGCGGTGACATTGCCATAGCGGTCATCACCCGCTGCAACTGACCGCCGGACACCTGATGCGGATAGCGCTGCCCGATAGTCTCCGGGGCAGGCAGTGAAAGTGAGTCATAGAGTTCTATGGCGTCGGCACGGGCGTCACTGTCATTCGATACCTGATGACCGACAGTCGCTTCTATGGTCTGTTCAATTAATCGGTGTGCCGGGTTAAATGACGCTGCTGCAGACTGTGCAACATAGGCGATTCTTGATCCCCACAAGGCGCGTTTCTCGGTATCTGATGCAGCCATTAAATCGATACCGTTAAATACTATATGTGAACCGGGCAGTATTTTGCAGCCGGGTTGCGCGTAGCCCATAGCGGCTTTGCCCAGTGTTGACTTGCCGGCCCCGGACTCACCGATCAGGCCCAGCACTTCGCCGCGTCGCAGTGTCAGGTTGACCCCTTTGATTATCTGGTGCCACTGTTCATCGCTAAAGCCATCGATACGAATGTCGCGCATCTCCAGCAGGATTTCGCCATTTTGCGCGGCCGCAGTGCGGTGTGCGCCGTTTTTACTCTCAGTGTTCATCGCGTAATCCACTGGTTTTGTGCAGAAACCAATCCACCACAAAGTTGACTGCCACAGTAAGCAGTGCAATCGCACTGGCTGGAAGCAACGGGGTGAGTCCTGCTTTTAAATCGTACTGGGCAAACTGAATCAGTGACGCGTTGTCTCTTACCATAGAACCCCAGTCGGCAGTGGGTGGTTGTATCCCCACGCCAAGAAAGGACAGGGCGGCAATGGTAAGAAATACAAATGAAAAGCGCAGACCGAATTCGGCAACCAGTGGCGGCATGATGTTTGGCAGTATTTCACTGCGCATCACCCAGCCCAGTCCTTCACCGCGCAATCGCGCGGCTTCGACATAATCCATTACCGCAACGTTTACTGCGACAGAGCGAGTCAGTCGAAACACGCGCGTTGAGTCGAGGGTTGCGATGATCAGGATTAGTGAGGTAATCGTGGAACCGAAAATAGACAACAGCATGAGTGCAAATATCAGACTGGGTATGGCCATTAGCACATCGACGAATCGACTGAGAAGCTGGTCAATCCATGCGCGGTTAATAGCTGCCACCAGTCCGAGACTGCCACCAATGAGAAATGATAAAAACGTGGTTGCCAGTGCAATGCCAATCGTATTGCGTGCGCCATAGATAAGCCGCGACAGCACATCCCGTCCTATTTGATCGGTACCAAACACATGTTCGCCACCCCACGGTGCAAACGGGGTTTTAAATACCTGTGCTTCTCCATAGGGGGCAAGCAATGGCGCAAAAAGCGCACAGATCAGGTAGCCGCTAATGACGATCATGCCAAACCAGGCACTTATCGGTGCCTTTGCAAGTTCCAGCCAGATGCGTTGCCAGCGGGTTCGTCTTACCCTGACCTGTCCGACTTCGGCGGTGGCAGAGTATCCACCGGTATTACCCGATTCTGAGTTGTGTTTCACTGGATGACTATTCTTGTGGTTAGACATCTGATGGGTGTTGTCCTGTGATAAGGAGTCTGTGCCGGTCACTCATCGTGGGTGCAACAATCGGGGGTTGGTTACAATGCCGATGATGTCGGCAATCAAATTGAGCAATATATAAGTACCGGCAAAGATAAGCGCACAAGCCTGAACTACCGGTATATCTCGTGATGTCACCGCATCAACCATTAACTGCCCGATGCCGGGGTAGACAAATACCACCTCGACGACCACGACACCGACGACCAGAAAGGCAAGATTAAATGCGATAACCGTAGCGATGGGCGCCCATGCATTGGGCAGTGCGTGCTTTAGTATTACTCTGGACTTTGACACACCTTTCAGCTCGGCCATTTCGATGTAGGGGTTTGCGAGTAAATTGATGATCGCGGCCCGTGTCATACGCATCATGTAGGCGACAATAACCAGTGTCAGCGTCAGTGCTGGCAGTGCACATTTGTATAGCCGTTCACCAAGCGGCATATCAGCGGTGACATTGGCAAGTGACGGGAAGACTGGAAAGATCGATGCGAGTAGTACGATCAGAATATAGGCGACGAAAAACTCAGGTAACGAAATAGTGGTCAGTGTGACTGCGTTGACTACCCGGTCGTAAATCGAGTTGCGCTTGAGCGCCGCGGTAATACCTAGAAATAATGCCAGTGGCACCGCTATTAATGCGGTGATGCCTGCCAGAAACAATGTGTTCCACAGTCTGGGGGCAATCAGGTCTGCTACCTCACGTGATCTGTCAATGCCGGATGCGGCTCGACCTGAAAACGACGTGCCGAGGTCTCCCTGTATTACAGCGCCAACCCACTGTAAATAACGCTTCCACGCCGGTTGATCGAGGCCAAGTTCCTGTCGGAAGGCGGCGACGGTCTCCGGCAGCGCGGCCTGGCCAAGCACGGCTTCGCCGAAATCACCGGGTAACATGGATATGGAGGCGAAAATAATAAGGGAAACGAAAAAAAGTGTAAAAACGCCGAGTAGTAGTCGCTGGAATACTGTTTTCAGTACCGGGTGCATTGTTTCCCCATTGGTTGATTTTCCTGCCGCTTTTCAGGTTATGTTCTGAAAGTGGCGTTTATTATAGAACCGCAATGTCTGCACAGCGAACACACCGGCTCGGTGCGCTTTTGGTGAATTTCGCTACATAGGCCTCTATCGCACAGACTCCCAAGTGTCTGTATGTGATTGATTCCTAAGTAATATGGTTGAAACACTATTGAAATCATACGGTTAATGGTAGGCTATTGTCGAGTAGAACGTGGCGTATCCGTTACTGTTACCGGTATCGAAGGCTACAGTCTAACAGGTCAACCGAATACAAAATCCGATTGGAGGGACTTAAATGCGTGACATGAAAAAAATATACATTGCTGATCAACAAAGAAAACTGGCGACTGGTGGTATCAGTCGCCGGCAGTTTATTACGTCGATGATTGCGGCCGGTGTCGTACTGCCGGGTGCGCTTTCAATGTCAACCGATGTGCTTGCCAACACGCCGAAGAAAGGTGGCAAGCTGAGAATTGGTTTGGGCCATGGTTCAACTACCGATTCACTGGATCCGGGTACTTACGAAAACGGATTTTCACAAAACACTGCATATATGTTTGCCAACCACCTGACTGAGGTGGACAGCGACGGACAGTTGGTACCCGAACTGGCGGAAAGCTTCGAAACAGACGATGCTAAAACATGGGTTTTCAAACTGCGCAAAGGTGTTGAATTCCATAACGGCAAGACCATGACACCTGAAGATGTCGTAGCTTCAATCAATTATCATCGTGGCGAAGATTCAAAATCAGCTGCCAAAGGGGTGCTGGCACCGGTCGTTGATGTAAAGGCCGATGGCGACAATGTTATTTTTGAACTCGATGGTCCCAATGCCGGATTTCCCTATATCGTATCTGACTACCACCTGATCATCGTGCCCGCTGTCGATGGCAAGATCGATCCGGGTGCCGGCATAGGAACCGGTGCATACTCACTGAAGACGTTCGAGCCAGGGGTTCGCGCGGTCGGTGAAAAGAACCCCAACTTCTTCAAGGAAGGTCGTGGCCATTTTGACGAAGTGGAGATCATTTCACTGGTTGATGTAACTGCCAGGCAGAATGCGCTGATGAGCGGTGAAGTTGATGTAATCGATCGAATCGATCCAAAGACAGTGTCGTTGATGGGGCGCAACCCGAGCATCTCTATACTCGAGAAAACCGGTACGCTGCACTACACATTTCCCATGCGAGTCGATACCGCGCCGTTCGACAACTACGATCTGAGAATGGCACTCAAACTGTCGATCAAACGGCAGGAGATGGTAGACAAGATTCTTCTTGGCCACGGTGCACTCGGAAACGATCATCCTATTTCAACGGCAAATACTTTTCATGCGGCAGAGTTGCCTCAGCGCGAATTCGATGCGGATAAAGCGGCAGAGCACTACAAGAAGTCCGGTCACTCCGGCACGATTAAACTGTCCGCTTCCGATGCTGCATTTGCCGGTGCAGTTGACGCAGCACAGCTTATTGCGGCATCTGCCAAAGAAGCGGGTATCGATATAGAAGTGGTCCGTGAACCGAAAGACGGATACTGGTCAAACGTTTGGAACAAGAAGCCCTGGTGTGCCTGCTACTGGGGTGGTCGTCCCACTGAAGACTGGATGTTCTCTTCGGCCTATGTCGATTCCAGTGAGTGGAATGACACAGCGTGGAAAACCACAGACAGTGCCGTGCAATTCAATGAAGTCGTTAACGCCGCTCGTGGTGAGCTCGACGAAGCCAAGCGCGGCCAGATGTACGCCGAGGCACAACAACTTATTCATGATGATGGCGGTGCGATTGTGCCAATGTTTGCCAACTACATCATGGGCTACTCAAAGAAAATTGCTCATGGTGAGAACGTCGCTGCTAACTGGGATCTCGATGGTGGTAAAGCTGCTGAACGTTGGTGGTTTGCGTAACATCGGGTGTGCTCGGTAGAACAAGCCGGTTGGTGATTACCGGTTGACGAAAAAGGCGGCCTTGGCCGCCTTTTTTGTGGGGATACAGAGGACGGAGGACAGAGAACAGAGGACAGAGAACAGAGGATAGAAAGCAGATGTCGGATGCCAGAGGGGAAGGGCAGACTTCCCCGATCGGGGATCTGCTCAACGGCTTACGTTTTTTGGTTGGACTACCGGTAGGAATCTTTTGAGGTCAGCTGTTGTACCATTTGCTGTCCGAAAGCATTTTGAGCCCGTCTACAATTCGACTGAAGCTGTCGCGTGCGCGAGCTACGCTGTTGCGTGCTCGTAGATAGCCATGCACTAATCCATTTTCATTAAACCAGACTGCTTTTCCACCAGCACTGATTATTGCATCGCGATAGTTGCGGCCGTCATCGGAGAGAGGATCGCATTCCGCTGATACGATTATGGTGTTGGGTAGATTGGAAAAGTCAGTGTCTGTCAGTGGTGCCAGAGTGGCATCTCTTGTTGCGGTTGCGCTGGTGTCTTTAGTGTCGGAACCGCGTATGCCTGAATAAAAAAGCACATCACGCGTGGTTAACATCGGCGCTTCTGCGTGTGTAATGTAGGAGCCACGGCTTGTGTCGCCTCCAAGCCCCGGGTAGATGAGTACCTGACCGCCGATGACTGGCAATCCGCTTTCAGTTCTGTCCTGCCGCATAGTATGTGACACAGCAGCCGCAAGATTGCCACCAGCGCTGTCACCGCAAAGCAACAACGGGATCTGCAAACGACTGGACTCGTGTAAAACACATGCCATTGAATCTTCAAAAGCGGCCGGGTGTTTATGCTCGGGAGATAATCTATAGTCCACCGATGTGACACCCAGGCCGGTGAGGTCACACAGTTCTGCGCAAACATCGTCATGGCTATCAAGCCCGCCTACAACAAAACCGCCACCATGAAAATAGACAATATGCGCATTGTCTTGCAGGTTTTTGTTGTGTTTCGCAGAGGTATATCTGCGTACAGATACGTTTGACTGACTGTGAGCAATACTGTCGTCGCTGGCGCTGACCCCACTCGGGTATCCACTGAAAAATTGCCGACACATCGTGTCGTATATTTCTCTTTGTTGATCAATTGCGTAGTCGATTGTCTCCGGGGGATAGAAACTTTCGGTCTGCGCGATGAAGGACCAGGTTTCCTCATCGATCAGAGATTTGTAATCGGTTTGTTGTCTGTCAGGCATAGAGTCGCACGCAAGTGACAACAACAGAAGTAGACAGTTGTGACATAGCTATCCGGTTAAATCTGTAATCGGACGAACCCGCGTCCAGTCAGGGTTTTGAATAAACTGCGCGAACTCCTCGGCCAGTTGTTCAGAATCATTTGCTGCACGCCACCAGAATTTCTTGCGGCTCTCGGTGTCCAGTTTGCTGAAATCGGAACGATCCGGAATTTTCCCATAAGGCAAATTCTTAATAAATGCTTGCGATGGACATAGCAGTACCACCCGTTCATAGTGCTCCGGCTTTACCAGTCTTGGCAGCTTTTTATCAAACCAGCCTGCTCGAAGACCAGCGCTGAAGTGCGGGTACAGTATTAATTCATCGTGGCTACTATCGATTGTGGTATCGCTCGTTGCGGCTTGTGAGTTAACACCTGTAGTTTCATTTGCAGAGTCGTAAGCAGTACTGTTGGTACCGCGTACATTGAGATCGAAGTGATAGTCGACTATACCTCCATCTCGATAATTTCCCTCTGCCGCACCTGCAATATTTCTGATGCCCTGCATAATTATTGGCAGTGATCCTGAAGCGAGAATCGCTTCACGCGTGTTGGCCTCGGTCAGTGCTACTGACTGTGTTGGAATATTGTGTGGGTCGTCTGTTGACAGGGTGCTGTCGGGCGGGTGAAAAATAAACCGTTCATACTGCTCTTTAAGGCTGGATCGGCTGCGTTTGTTGATGCGCGAACTCTTGAGCAACCCCAGTCCTTGCAGTAGTCGATTTTCGGAAGCCGCCAGCCCGTGGGTACGCGCAACAATAAAGTGTGCCTTGAATACCGGGTTATGCAGGATGTTCGCAACACCATCGTCTCCCAGCATGGCGTCAACGATGTCGCGTACGCTCTCGGTAACGGTTTCAGGGCTGACGTATTTACTGCCATACGTCGTTTCGATGTAGTGTTTGGCCAGTCGTTCGATAGCTGCCGCCGGGTGTTTTTGCGCAAAACAAGCGGCTCGAAACGAACCGACGCTTGAGCCCAACAGGGTTAACGGCGTTGTTCTGCCCTTGAAGAAATCATTCATTAAGTACCGGTCGAGCCCGTACAACACAAACCACTTCGGTCCACCGCTGGCACCAAGCAAAATGTTAAAACGGCTTTGGTCCAGACCGGCGTGCTTCAGGGTATTAAGTGCTGTAGCGCCAGCGTAGATATCAAGCATTCAATAGCCTCTGTGCTTAACCTTTACTATTCATCGAACTACTGAACATCGATTTTCTGTATAGTGTTGGCGATGGAATGCAGGATAATAACAAAGAAGACAGATACAGATCGGAAGACTTGTTAGTGCATTGTGGTATCAGCGCAGCCCGGTCCAATGTGGTTAATCAATGACGGAACCCGCAGATTCCGGTAGCGCTCCTGTCCGATTGTTTCTCGACAATAAATCGCCTCCCACGCTAACGACGCTGGTTGTTGTAGCGTCAATTGCTGCATTGTCCATGAATTTCTTTTTGCCATCATTGCCGTCGATGGCGAGCTTTTTTGCGGTGGACTATGCGGTAATGCAGATTGCGGTGTCCGGCTATCTCGGCGTCACAGCAGTATTGCAAATTATTATGGGCCCCTTGTCTGATCGCTATGGCCGACGTCCGGTAATGCTTGCTGCGTTGGTGATTTTCGCACTGGCGACACTCGGTTGTGCGTTGTCGCAGAGTATTGAGACGTTTATGTTTTTTCGCATGATGCAGGCTGCTGTAGCAAGTGGCATCGCACTTGCGCGAGCCAGTGTTCGAGACACACTGGCACCTGACCAGGCAGCCAGCATGATCAGTTACGTTGCCATGGGGATGGCGTTGGGGCCGATGCTAGGGCCTGTGGCTGGAGGCGTTCTGGAACAATGGTTTGGCTGGCAAGCGACCTTTTGGGCACTGATTGGTTTTGGTGGCGTGGCATTGGTGCTGACCTGGCTTGACTTTGGTGAAACCAACACGCACATGACAGCCAGCTTTTCGGAACAGTTCAGGCAGTATCCGGCGCTGTTGCGGTCGCGTCGATTCTGGGGCTATGCGTTAACAGCAGCATTTGCGTCAGGGGCATTTTTTGCTTTTCTTGGTGGAGCACCTTTTGTAGCACGCTCGATTTTAGGTATGTCTCCAGCCAGCCTTGGTTTCTACTTTGGTTTTATTTCGCTGGGTTATCTTGTTGGCAATTTTATATCAGGGCGTTTTGCGTCGCGCGTCGGCCTGAATCGCATGATGCTGACGGGTACGGTTGTCGCCTCATTTGGTCTGGTGCTGAGTTGTGTATTGTTTGCCACGGGTATCTATCACCCGTTCGCGCTGTTTGGTCCGGTGGTGTTTGTGGGTGTGGGCAACGGACTGACCATGCCCAGTTCCAACATCGGGATGCTGTCTGTCAGACCGCATCTTGCCGGCAGTGCATCGGGGCTGGGTGGTGCCTTGATGGTTGCGGGCGGTGCGGCACTGGCTGCAATAACCGGTGCCTTAATGGGCCATGGATGGGGTGTCTGGCCATTGTTGTTTATGATGTTAATGGCGTCGGTTTCGGCCGGTGTTACGGCCTGCTACGTGATCAGCGTTGAGCGTAAGACGGGCGCACTGGATGAAATGGGTGTGGTGTAAGTCAAGCCTTCACCAACTAAAGGTGCCGAGCGGGGCTTGTGCCAGCATCGTCGGGCGTGAGCACTATCGGCACACGCTTTCATGAATCAACGGGTCTGTGTGAGTGGCAGCAATTGCGCCCGCTCTCGTGTAACCGAACGCAAGTGCTACCGTTTGATCAGCTTCTCTATGATCAGCTGATCTTTGTAGCGAAAATATCCGGGCCGAATCCAGACGAATAAGCCAAACTAGAAATCGTAGCCGATCTCGTCAACCATTTTTGCTGCGGTGGTTCGGTGCTGTGCGATATCAGCCAGGGCGGTGGTGTCCTGCTTGAACCCACCCCATGATTCGACCAGCGCAGAGCGTGAGACTTTTGGATTTACCGGGTACTCGTGATTCTGTTCTGCGTACATGCGCTGCGCTTTGTCACCGGCCAGATATTCCATCAGTTTGATTGCGTTTTCCTTGTTGGGGGCAGCTGCAGTCAAAGACATACCGCTTATATTCATGTGCACCCCGCGGTCATCCTGATTTGGGAAAATGATATTGACGGCGTCTGCCCAGGGGGCCTGTTCTTCATTGGTCATCATGGCGCCCATGTAGTAGCTATTGATAACCGCAACGTCGCATTCACCCTCTCTAATCGCCTTAACCTGAGCTCGGTCATTACCCTGGGGCTTGCGAGCCAGGTTGTCCTTTACGCCCTGCAACCAGCTACGGGCATTATCCACATCGCTGTGGGTGATGACAGAGGCGATTAGCGCGAGCATATAACCGTGCTTGCCACTGCGCGTGCAGACTCTGCCCTTCATAGCCGGAGAGGCCAGGTCTTCATAGCTGGTCAATTCGCCCTCTTTAACGCGGTCTTTTGAAGCCACAATAAGTCGAGCGCGTGTGGTCAATCCATACCAGTGACCATTGGGATCTCTGAACTCTGCGGGAATCTTTTCGTTAAGAACATCGCTGCTTACCGGTTGAGTTAGCTCTGCTGACAACACGGCATCGAGTCGACCGATATCAACCGTAAACACGAGGTCGGCAGGGCTGTTTGAGCCTTCATTTTTCAGTCGCTCGACGATTCCCTTTTTGGCGAATACGGTATTAACTTTAATTCCAGACTCTTTGGTGAAGGCGTCAAACATAGGCTTGATCAGGAATGGCTGTCGATAGCTGTAGACGTTAACTTCTTCAGCGGCCGCAGCGGTGAATGTAGCCACCAGCAATGTTGATGCGAGCAGGCTGGAAAAAACGGTTTTCATTAGAGTTGTTCCTTCGGTGGTTGATTGCAGTGTGATAAAAAATAATGCTGTGAGTATTACTGCTTACTGAATAGTTCGAATACCACTGACAAATGCTGACAGGCTGGACTTGGGTAGAAATACCAGGGGCGTTTCAGACTTTTTGCATAATTTCTTTGCTCGATTCATAGCCGAGTGGCTGACTTGTTCCACCGGGCAGAAAACAGCATCTGCCTGACGGACCAGGTTATCGATTTGTGAGTAGCTCGCTTCAACACCGCCATCATGGTGTAGAAAGTCGCCATTGTTTGATTCAACAAAAGCTCTAAAGTGTTTGCATTGAGATGGCATGCCACCGAGCAGAAGAACACATTTTCCATCCAGTGAGTGATTGCACTTTGTATTTGAAATGTCTTTATTGATGCTCTTGTTATCTTTGCTGTCGTCTTTGCTAACCAGATAGCTTACAAGCTGCTCCAGTTTGTCTATATCGTGCTGATGTTCCTCAATCTGTCTTTGTCTTTCGTCCGCCAATTCACGGGCTTCATAAAGTTGGGATCGATTGGTTCTTAATAACTGGTTGCTTTCTCGTAGCATGCAGCGGATATGATCACTGTCTTCCTTGTTGAGAAACTGCTCTGCATCTGCTGGGTGCAGATCTTTATTTTCCGATTCGTTTCGCAGCTTTTGATTGAGGTTTTCCAGTCGAATAACCTCGTAGCGGTAGGCTTTGATTTTGTTGCCAAAAGTAAGCCTCTGCGCGGAGAGTTTGTTTCTCAGGACCTCTACTTCATGTTTTATGGCCGGAAGTTCGGCTGCTTTTTGATGCACGCTGGCACCCGACAAATGAGACATCATATGTATCTCACCGTAGAGTGTTTGCAGCACTGCAGTAGCGCAGCAAGGATGTGTTGCTATTGCCCACAGTGCGTGAGCTATCTTTCCCGTGTCACGAAAAACCTTCCAGTGATTGAGAAGCTCTGATTCGCTCGTCGCTGATTTGACCTGTTTTATTTCCGTTCTGAATTTCTTGTCCAGATGTTTTTGGATTTGTCTGGCTATCTGGCTGTTCTCGTGCGACGCCTCGCCGACAAAAAGTTGATGCAATTCGTACTCGGAATGGCCGTTGATGTCGTACTGGCAGCGTTTGGCAATAGTCCTGACCTCTGTCAGGGTCAGACAAGTGCCGATGATCAGGCAATGACAATTGCCCGCCAGATCCCAAAGTTTGCTCCGGCCAGTGCGAGGAGGGCAGTGCTCGGGACGCTTGTCCAGCAAAGTGGAATTGATGAAAGTGATCGGGTTACCAGTCAAACCAGTGGGTGTTTCTTTCATATCAGCGATTCGAAATATTGTTGAGTGAGCAATTAGCTAAATAAGAATGAAACAATAAATGAGAATGGTTCTTATTACAATAAATTTCTTTACTAATTTAGTAGGGTATTAGGTGACGTCCGTTTTATTGTGATTTTTATTTGAAGAATAGTTTATAACTTAATGAAAATTAATAATAAAAATATTTATCTGTATTCGCATGGAATCCAGATTTATGGTGGACAACAGGCGTCAGTTTGGAGGAGTGCAACTGAAATCAGCGATATAAATTGCCGTGGGGAGCATCGATTTCATCGCAGAGAGGCACTGCTGCACGTTGACGGGTTGTTATCAATAACGAAATCGAGGCAGGAACCAGGGTTGAAAAATGCGGTTCGATTGCAACCACACTTCGCTTCTATTGTTCTAATGCAGAGTGACCCGTACTCCGACGACTGCCAGGCAAGGACAACTGCCAGGAAAGGACAACTGCCAGACAGGCCTTCCCAGGATTTCCGGCGAAAATTGCTGCTAAAAGTCTGGCCGGATTGTGTCACCGGGTGAGCCTGGACAATCAATGACTCTTAAAAGCCTTCTGTACCTACGCACGCCTTGCAGAGGCAGTTCATTTCTATCTGAGGACTCACTATTGTGTATCCGGCGCTGTCGACACTTTTGCGCAGGGCGTTGATGGTTGACTCCTTGATACTGATTTCGGTCACTCTGTAACAATTGACACAAATAAGAAATTGCGGGACTGCGTGTTGATGATCGCAGGTGATGTGGATACAGGCGACGAACCTGTTGGCCAGCTTGAGCTTGTGTACCAGTTGCTGGCTTTCCAGAAACTCAAGAATTCGATAGACCGACATGGTCGGCATGGACTCATCCAGTTCCTGCTTACAGAAATCGGCCAATTCATAGGCGGTCATCGCCTGTTTTGATTTCAACAGCCCCAGTAACACCGCCTGTCTTTTCTTTGTCAGTTTTGTACCGTTGTTCAGGCATTGTTGCTCAGCGTGAGCGATTGCTATTTTAGCGCTTTTCATGATTGGTCTAATCTCATTTAACCAGCATATTAGCGCTTGAACGCCTAATGGGACAGAATTTTAATCAGAGGGTTGCAGAGGAAATAAGTTATGATATAACATATCATTAAATTTCAAAGAAAAGTATATGTAGTGGCGAGACGACATCAGGCTTGGACAACCTCCCGGGCCGTGTCGACCTCGTTATGCACCAACGCCTGTTCGCAACCAATAACACAGAAGAAAAAGAGTCAGCCTATGAATACACAAGTGGCACTTGATAAGGGGTCAATTGCACTTTCGCTTGCCTGTGCGGTGCATTGTCTGGCTCTGCCGGTAATTACAGTGATGAGCCCAGCCTTGATTGGCTACGCCATTGCAGATGAATCGTTTCACCGATGGCTCGCATTTGCTGTACTGCCACTCAGCGTTGTTGCGTTAATGATGGGGTGTAAGAAACACAGAACCAACAGTGTCATTGCACTTGGTGTAGTGGGTTTGATTACAATATTTCTTACCGCGTTATTTGGGCATGATGTACTAGGTGAGGCCGGTGAAAAAATCGCCACTGTCATTGGTGCGAGTATGATCGCAATAGCGCACTATCGAAACTATCGACTTTGTCAGCAACATCACAAGCACAATTGCTCTGGTAAAATATGATATGGTATATCATATCGTAAATGCGGTTATCGACCCGATAACCGCTGCTGTCTGAATTATCGGTTTCTTTACAAAGGGATAACAACTATGAAGTATTCTAAAATTCTGGTTCGCAGCGCGTTGCTGGCATCACTGCTGACTGTGGCAGCCTGTGGCAGTAGTGACGACGACTCAACCTCAGCGACAGGCTCAGCCATCGAAGCAAACTCAGTGCTGTCCGGAACACCCTCTGTGGTCGATAACAGCATTAGTGGCACCGGTAGTGTCATTTTTACTTCTGCCCTTGGTGCCGTTGACAGTGGCAGGCACTTTCAGGTGCAGGCACTGCTCGATGAAGGCGAGAGTCTCACGATACACACCTACGCGGACAACCAGCTAGCCAACGGAATTGACCTGGTTGTGACTCGCCCGGCCAACACACCCACCAGCCTCGAGGTAATCGTTGACGGGTCTGATATTTCCAGCTCGTTTACCGGAGTCGCCGCTGATCAACCGATCAGTATCCTGATGGACGTGCACAACGATGAAAACCCAAGCCACGTATTGATTTGGCCAGAAGGCGAGACCGAATTCTCCGATACCACAACGCTTGAAAACAGCGAAGACACCGGCGTTGTAAACGGGCAGGGCGCAGGTGCATTCTGGGGCATTACTTTGTCAGGTGCTGAAGTTATCATGGCCGAGACGAGCGACGATCGGTTCGAAGATTAACGCGAATGTCGGTTAAACCAGTTGTAGCGGCTGCATTGCTGGCCGCTTTTTTGTCTAACAGTTTTGCGAGTAGTCTCGACGCCACTGGCCTGCAAATTTCTGTAGCTGGTGACCTGGTGGCAGAGCAGGGACTGTCCAGTGAATCAGATGCACTGGAGCGGTTGTCGCCGCGCTCGCTTGAAGTAATGTTCTATGCGCCGGTGGATCATCGTTTTGATGCGGTTGCCAGTGGCACAGCGCATGATGAGCGTGGCGAAGTGTTTTTTGAAACCCACGAGTTGTGGATAGGATCCAGCAAAATCATCCCTCGCGGGCGATTTCGAATCGGACAGTTTTTTCCGGCCTTCGGTCGACTACAGCGCTTTCACCAACACGACTGGCCGTTCATTGCGGCGCCCGAGGTGCATACCCGTTTTTTCGATGACGAGGGGATTATCGACACCGGCGCGGAACTGAGTTATCTACTGCCGCTGCCGCGCTTTGTCGAGTTGACTTTAGGAGTGACCTCCGGCTTTACCTTTGGTCACACGCACGTTGAAGGCTTAAAGCCGGATATTCCCACCAACTATGCGCGCCTCGCTACTTCTTTCAGTGCCGGTCAACTTGGAGACGCTGAGCTGGGTTTCAATTACGTAGGACGTACGTCGGCGGAGAACACCGAAACCCTGATACTCGGGCTCGACTTCGTAGCAAAAAAACGTGACGCGCGAACGCTTAAATATCTGGTTCAATCCGAGACCTGGTTTCGAGAAGAAACGCGTGACCCGGGTGGCAGTGAGCAAACGCTCGGTAGCTATCTGTATGCGCAATATGGCTTCAGCCCGAAATGGCAGTTTGGTTTGCGCCTCGACGCCTTTACTGTGTTAAGTCAGGAAGACGCGTTAGGGCGTGACGAAGATAACTTTAATGTCGCGTGGGTACCCACACTGACTTATCGGTCGAGCGAGTTTGCCACGTTTCGCATCGCCTATAACGATCAGCGCGATACAGTGGACGGTCGCACTATAGATCGAGATCGATTTCTTCAGTTTCAGGCTACTTTTATACTCGGGGCACATCCCGCCCATACGTTTTGACGTGACAGGTTCGACATTAAGATGCGCACAAGTATGAAAAGACTGGCAACGTTGCTCGCGCTGGTAATGATGAACCTGTATGCGTCGGTGTTAATGGCGGCTTCACTAAATGTCGTTACCACCACAACTGATCTTGCCTGGCTGGCGCGGCAGATTGGCGGTGACGATGTACAGGTTACTGCGCTACTGACCGGTCGGGAAGACCCGCACTATGTCGATGCGGTACCTCGATATATTCATCAGGTTGCAAATGCTGATGCAGTTTGTGTTGTAGGCATGGATCTCGAAATCGGCTGGATACCCAAAGTGCTGTCCAAATCAGCTAATGCACAGATTCAGCCGGGTGGCAGCGGTTACTGTGATGCAAGTGAACATGTTGATGCGCTGGATGTTATTACTGACAGTGTAAATCGCTCGATGGGGGATGTGCATCCAGATGGCAATCCGCACTATCACTTAAGCCCTTTGCATTTGTTGCAGGCGGGTGAGAAGGTGCTCGACGTACTCATTGAACTGCAACCGGACCGCGCGCAACAGTTGTTGCAAAACTATCAGTTGCTGTCAGAGCGCCTGGCTGCGTTACAAACGGAGATTCAATCGAAGCTCAAGCCACTGCGAGACTGGCGCTTCCTTGAGTATCATAAAGATTTTGGCTATTTCTTTGACGCGTATGGCCTGGAGTCAGTTGGCGAACTGGAAGCTGTGCCTGGCGTGCCGCCGTCAGCCGGTCGACTGGCAAAGACGTCGATCAGCGCTAAAAAAGAGGGTGTGCAATTACTCATCGCTTCCAGCCACAACCCGCTTAAAGTGTTAAAACGTTTTTCATCACTGTCAGGTGTGCCGTATGTGCAGGTGTCGACGTCAATACAATTTGATGGTGATATAAACGACTACGCAACATTGCAGCACCACATTGCCGATGCGCTGCTGCAGACAGCACAGCGGACCAATTGAACGAACAGCCACCCGTCGTAGCGCTGCGCGGTGTCAGTTACTCTACCCCCGCAGGGCGCCGTCTCGGCTGCGATGTCAGCTTTGAACTTGGCAGAGGCGAAGTGCTATTGGTTACGGGTCCAAACGGCTCGGGCAAATCTACGTTACTCGAGTTAATTCTCGGCAGGCGACGTTGTGATAGTGGCTTAGTACAGTTAAATATACCCGGGTCTTCTGTCAGCTACCTGCCACAGTTGCATGACAGTGAGACACACATGCCGTTCAGTCTGCGCGATGTATTAACGATGTCATTGGCCACAGCGGACAAGGAGATCATTCAGGAAGGTCTACTCACAAAGGAGCAGCTTGATCTTGGCTGGAACAGCGCCAGTGGTGGCGAGAAACGCCGTGCGTTGCTGACGCGTACTATTTTACAGCGGCCTGAGCTAATCATTCTCGATGAGCCTTTTAACCATCTGGACGGCAGCAGCCGCAGGGTTATTGTGTCATCGATAAGCCGCTTCGTCACAACGATGAATAAAACCGTTATCCTCAGCACGCATGAACGTTTTGCAGATGCAGCAAACCTTGCCAAAACCAGCATCAAACACCTCGCGCTATGATCGAGTTGCTGTCGCTATACGCAGGCGCCATTCTAGCCGGTATGCTGTGTGCCACGGCACTGGCACTGCTTGGTTGTCATCTGGTATCGAGAGACCAGTCACTGCAAAGTCTTGTGGTCAGCCAGGCTGCAACCGTTGGTGTTTTGTTAGGTGCTGTGCTGGCAATCAGTCGCCATAGCAACGTTAACGCGAGTCCGGTGCCGTTGATTACAGGCATTGCGGCTGCTGCGATGGCTTATTTACTTGGAGAAAAGCTGACAGCGACAAAACGCGCAAGTAAAACAGGTATCTATCTCGCTCTGTTTATTATGCTATTGGCGATGAGTTATTGGTTGATATCGTATTTTCCCGCACTTGAGAGCCACATGTCGCAGGCTTTCTTCGGTGATATCGTCACGCTGTCTGGCTATACTTTGTGGTTTGCGTCGGCTGTTTCATTATTGGCGTTACTATCGTTACTGGTGTGGTGGAAGGCATTGGCAAATCACTCGTTTATCGTATCAGTCATGAGTGGCGATCAGGTTGGAAATCATGCAGCACTTCATTGGTTCAGCGCGCTTACACTACTACTCATCAGTACATCGATTTATGCTATGGGTCTGCTTTTTACCATCGCCTTTCTGCTGATGCCGACGGTAACCTTCTGCTATCTAAAAGTGCCATCTGTGCGCATGCATTTGTGTCTCGTTAGTCTTACTGCTGCCGCAAGTTTCGGTGCTGGCTTCGCACTTTCGCTGTACTTTGATCGAATTTCAACGGTACCCACTATTGTTTTAACGACGGGGTTTTTCGGTGTGGCAGTGCTTTATATCGCCAACAGGCTGTGGCGCACGACCCGGGTTAGTGCGGACTGTTCAAGCGGTTCCCTGCATCGTTAACACTAACCCGACAAGGCTATCACCGGCTTTCGGGTGTACAATGACCTATGGAGCACGACGCCAAAGTGCATAACTATCGATGATTACACTTGGCACGATACTTTCAGAAACACTTAACGGCTCGCTTTTGCGATACATAAAGACACATAAACAGGTTTACCTTAATTTACCGTTGCTGTGTTATTCGCACACTCGACCCTGCGAGAATGTCGTAAGCCCTATTGGCAATCGAATGCGCTGACTGAACGTTAACTTCGTATCGCCCCAGCTTTTTTTATAACGTGCCGACTCCCTGGATAGTATGAAACTCGTGAATAACAACCTCTATCACTCCACCGCCGAGCCTCCGTCCAACCCGGATCGTAGGAAAGTTCTGATAAAATCAGCTGCCTGTGCCGGTATTGGCGCCGGTCTCGCGTCAGGAACAAAGGCTGTTGCACAAACATCAGGTGGCGTCAGATGGGGCATCGAAGGACACGAAGCGCCGGAGATAAAGCTCGATTACTGGATTGACGCTGAAGGCAAGCCAGGTCATTTTTCCGTGTTGGAATCGCGCGGGAAATGGGTTTTTCTAAAGTGCTTTCAGGACTGGTGCCCGGGTTGTCATAGCAGCGGATTTCCCACATTGCAGGCCTTCTCCAATCGCTTTCACGATCACCCCGGGGTGGCTATCGCAGCCATACAAACGGTATTCGAAGGTTATCAAAGCAATACGGTCGACGATGTGCGCAAGCTGCAGTTGCGCTATGAGCTGCCCATAGTGATGGGGCATGATCCGGGTGACCCGGAAACAGACAAACGCCCGGTCACCATGGGCGAGTATTTTACCGGTGGCACGCCCTGGTTAATACTGATCAATCCGCAGGGCACGGTTGTTTTTAATCACTATCATGCCGACCCCGACAAGCTCATTGAGTATGTGGCCGAACAGCTTGAATCAACTGAAACGGGTTGAAGCTTGCAGCGCAAACCACGCATTTAGCGCCATGTTTAGCTGACTGGCACGGGTTAACTTTACACGGCCTAATCAAGAATACCCGGCAGCTGTAATCCTTTTTGTCTGGCGCATTCGATGGCATCTTCATAGCCCGCATCGGCATGTCGCATCACGCCGGTTGCCGGATCGTTCCAGAGGACCCGTTCCAGTCGTGCTGCCGCTTCATCGGTGCCATCGGCGCAAATCACCATGCCCGCATGTTGTGAAAAGCCCATACCAACACCACCGCCATGGTGCAGTGATACCCAGGTCGCGCCGCTGGCGCAGTTGAGCATCGCATTTAGCAATGGCCAGTCTGACACTGCGTCTGATCCGTCTTTCATAGACTCCGTTTCTCTATTGGGCGATGCGACAGAGCCGGAATCCAGGTGATCGCGACCGATGACAACCGGCGCTTCCAGTTCGCCGTTTTTAACCATCTCGTTAAACGCCAGTCCAAGCTTGTGTCGCTGCCCGAGCCCCACCCAGCAGATGCGTGCCGGTAAGCCCTGAAAGCTGATTCGATCCCGTGCCATGTCAAGCCAGTGATGCAGATGTGGATCATCCGGTATGATTTCTTTAACCTTCGCGTCAGTTTTATAGATATCCTCGGGGTTACCTGATAGAGCGACCCATCTAAATGGTCCGACACCACGGCAGAATAGTGGTCGAATATAGGCGGGTACAAAACCCGGAAAGGCAAATGCGTTTTCCAGTCCTTCCTCTTTGGCGACCTGTCGGATGTTGTTGCCGTAGTCGAGTGTTGGGATGTCCTGATTCCAGAAGTCGACCATGGCCTGAACATGAATCTTCATTGATGCCCGTGCTGCGGCTTCGACGGTGGCGGGGGCACGTTCCTGTTGCGAGTGCCATTCATCCAGTGTCCAGCCCTGTGGCAGGTAACCGTGTAACGGGTCGTGGGCGGAGGTTTGATCGGTGACGATATCCGGTCTGATGTTGCGCTTCACCATCTCGGGGAAAACATCTGCTGCGTTACCGAGCAAGCCTATGGACTTTGCTTCACCAGCTTTGGTCCACGCTTCGATTTTTTGTAGTGCCTCGTCGAGGGTTTGCGCTTTCTCATCGAGGTACTTTGTGCGCAGACGCATGTCGATCCGCTCCGGATCGCATTCGACGGCCAGGCAGCAGGCTCCGGCCATCACAGCGGCCAGCGGTTGTGCGCCACCCATGCCACCGAGCCCTGCGGTTAGTATCCATTTACCTTTCAGGTTGCCGTTGTAGTGTTGCCTGCCAGCTTCGACGAAGGTTTCGTAGGTGCCTTGCACGATGCCCTGTGTGCCAATGTATATCCACGAGCCTGCCGTCATTTGGCCGTACATCATCAAGCCCTGCCGGTCGAGGTCGTTGAAGTGTTCCCAGTTAGCCCAGTGTGGCACCAGATTGGAATTGGCAATCAGTACGCGGGGCGCATCTTTATGGGTTTTAAAAACGCCAACGGGTTTACCCGATTGCACCAGCAAGGTGTCGTCATCGCCAAGGGTTTTGAGGCTTGTAACAATGGCATCGAAATCTTCCCAGCTGCGCGCCGCGCGTCCAATACCACCGTACACCACCAGTTCGTGCGGATTCTCTGCCACATCGGGATGCAGGTTGTTCATGATCATCCGCATTGGCGCTTCGGTTAACCAGCTTTGCGCGGTGATGTCAGAGCCTGTGGGTGGGTACACGTCGCGAGTGTTCTTGCGTGAACGGGTAGGGTCACTCATGGGTTACTCTTTAATTTTTGTATGGTAAGGGCTGCTTGCAGATTAAATATATAGTTGTTGATCTGTAGTCTGGCAGTACTTTCAGGCATTTGTCATGAAGCCTGCAGGAGTACAGGAAATACTACCGGCTTGCATGTTTCGATAAAGCGTCCGTCAGTAATTAGCTGACCCGTCTGTTCTATATCGGTGGACATGTAGCGGTCGGCCTCCAGCGCTGATACGGATTCTCGCAGTGTGGCGATGACAGATTGCAGCGGTTTGCTGGTAACCAGCGGCGCGCGAAATTCTATACCGCGCGCGGAGCACAGAAGCTCTATTGCCAGTATATGATTCAGGTTATGGTTCATTCGGTGTATGCGCATCGCGCCATGTGCTGCCATCGAAACATGATCTTCCTGGTTTGCACTGGTGGGTGTTGAATCGGTCGAGCAGGGGTTGGCGAGGTGTTTGTTTTCACTCATGAGTGCAGCACTGGTTATCTCTGCAACCATAAAACCGGAGTTGAGGCCGGGCTCAGGCGTCAGGAATGGTGGTAAATCAAAGGACAACGCGGGGTCGACCATAAGCGCTATACGACGTTGGGCGATCGCCCCTATTTCAGCAATGGCGATAGCGATTTGATCAGCGGCGAATGCCACCGGCTCGGCATGAAAATTACCACCGGAAAAAACCTCGCCAGTGCCAGGCTTGTCAGCATCAATATCCGGTATCACAAGCGGATTGTCAGTTACCGCGTTGGCCTCGGTTTGCAGGGTTGCCGCAGCGGTGCGCAGTAACTCAATGCAGGCACCGGTGACTTGTGGCTGACACCTGATGCAGTACGGGTCCTGCACGCGAGTGTCTTCGTTGCGATGACTCTCTCTAATGACAGAACCGCTCATCAGTGCGCGCATACTTGCTGCAACGTCGATTTGACCCTGATGGCCTCGAAGCTCATGTATTTGGGGTTGCAGCGGGGCGGTCGAACCCATGATTGCATCAGTCGTCAGTGCGCTGCTTATGATTGCAGTGTGCGCCAGTTTCCATGTGACGTGCAGCGCAACCAGAGAGGCGGCGGTCGAGAACTGTGTGCCATTGATTAGCGCCAGGCCCTCTTTGGCGATGAGCGCCAGTGGCTCAAGGCTGGCTGCGCGCAGCGCGTCAATTGCAGGCTGGCGCTCGCCATTGTAGAACGCTTCGCCTTCACCCATGAGCACAGCGGAGAAGTGTGCAAGCGGTGCCAGATCGCCGGATGCGCCGACAGAACCCTGAGACGGCACAACCGGCACCACACCGGCGTTGAGCAAATTTTCTATTGCGCTAATTAACTGCCAGCGTACACCGGAAGCACCGCGTCCGAGTGACAACAGCTTTAACACCATCATCAGTCGAACGATAAGCGGGTCTGTGGTGCTGCCAACACCGGCACAGTGCGACAGTATGAGATTGCGTTGTAGTGTAGCGGAATCCCTGGCGGCAATTCTAACGCTGGCCAGCTTGCCGAAGCCGGTATTAACGCCGTAAACGGCAGCTTCTGCGTTAACAACGTGATCTACAACGGCAGCCGCCCGGTCTACCTGTGCTTTACACTCCCGAGCTATTGTTACGGTGCAGTGCGGGTGTTCAATGACCTGGTACAACTCGTCAATACTGGTATTGCCAGGCGTTAGTATGAGGCTGGTCATAGATCTAGTCTGGATTATTCATGAGGATTCGGCGTCCAGAGGAAATCTGGCTAAACAGGTCGGCCAATCGTCTGAGAAACGTGGCTTGCTGACGTACCAAAAAGGTGCCGAGGAGGATGGGCCGAGATGTGACGCCAAATTTTCTACTGGCGTCGAATAGACACACTGATATTTTGAAAAAGGTGCCAAAAAAGTGATTTGGAACTGTATACATATCATTTCACTAACATCTACTTGTCGCCTTATGAATAATCCAGGCTAGACAATTCTCTCCAGCAACGGGTTAAAGCCCACGCGGTAACTCAGCTCGGCAGGGTGCGTCACATTCCACAGGGCGAAGTCTGCCTGTTTGCCCTGTGCAATAACCCCTCTATCGCTTAAGCCCAGTGCCTGTGCGGCAACGCGGGTAACGCCGCTCAATGATTCTTCCGGTGTTAATCTGAACAGGGTACAGGCCATGTTCATGATCAGCAGCAAAGAGGCGACTGGAGATGACCCCGGGTTGCAATCGGTAGCGATAGCGATTGGCACACCGTGTTTGCGAAACAGATCGACTGGCGGATGTTGAGTTTCGCGCAGTGTATAGAACGCGCCGGGCAACAGTACGGCGGCTGTGCCTGCGGCCGCCATCGCTTCAACGCCTGGCTCGTCCAGATACTCCAGATGATCAGCAGACAGTGCGTTGTAGCTTGCGGCAAGCTTTGCACCGTCTAACAGGGAGAGCTGTTCGGCGTGTAGTTTGACTGGCAGGCCGAGGCTTTTGGCTTTGTCGAATACCCGTTTGATCTGGTGCGTGTCGAACGCTATCGACTCGCAAAAACCATCGACCGCGTCAACCAGTGATTCGCTGTGCGCAAGTTCCAGTGCGGGTATACATACCTTGTCTATGTATTCGTCTGCGCGTCCCTTATAGTCGGCTGGTACGGCATGCGCACCGAGGAAGCTGGTCTTTATAATCACGGGTCGCAGTGTTCCAACCTTGCGAGCCGCGCGCAACATGTTCAACTCGGTGGTGCTATCGAGTCCATAGCCCGATTTAATCTCTATGACACAAACGCCTTCTGCCAACAGCGCGTCAACCCGCGGTAGCGCTGATTCCACCAGATCATCAACACTTGCGGCCCGAGTCGCCGTCATCGTGGAGACGATACCGCCTCCGGCTGCCGATATTTCCGCATAGCTGGCACCTTGTAGACGCTGCTCAAACTCCGCCGCACGGTGGCCTCCGTGAACGATGTGCGTGTGGCAGTCGATTAGCGAGGGAGTCAGCAGGCGTCCTTGCAGATCTCGTTTAGGCAATGCACGGAATTGTTCCGGTACATCGCCACTGTTGCCACACCAGGCCACAGTATTGTCGGTGACCACAACAGTTCCGTTTGCAATCAATCCGTATTCGGTAGAACTGTTGCTACAGCTTGCAACTACTGCATTGGTGAGCTGTTGATCATTCATTACCTGTTCCAGGATTGGATAGTCGATGGTTGTGCCTGGTACTGAAACATCTGCTGCCAGCGGGATGCCGCGACATGATTTCCACCAGGTTAATTGACATTATGTACATACATAATAAAAAATAATATGTGCATACATTAATGGAGTCAACCCGCCAATGAGTACACAGAATAACCCTGCGGGAGCAACCACAATCCGGGCCGAGCACGCGTTGACAAGTGAAGGCTGGCAATCCGATGTAAGTGTCATTATCGATGAAGGTGGCCGGATTATCTCGGTCACCACCGGGCAACCACAGTCAGGGCAACCACAGTCAGGGCAACCACAGTCAGAGCAACCATCGTCGGAGCAATCATCATCAGAGCAACGCGTCGGGCTGTTGTTGCCTGCTATGCCAAATTTGCATAGTCATGCCTTTCAAAGAGCAATGGCAGGCATGACAGAAACGCGGGGTGATGATCCGCAGGACTCTTTCTGGAGCTGGCGAAAACTGATGTACCGCTTTCTCGACAGGCTGACGCCGGACGATGTCGAGTCGATAGCAGCATTTGGTCAAATGGAAATGCTGGAGTCGGGCTATACGTCGGTAGGGGAGTTTCATTATCTGCATCATCAGGCGGACGGAAATCCGTATGACAATTGTGCAGAAATGTGCGAGCGGCTGGCTGCCGCCTCGCAACAAAGTGGCATTGGCCTGACACTGTTACCCGTGTTGTACGAGCAGGGAGGTTGCGATGGCCGTGCCCTGTCGGGTGGGCAAAAGCGCTTTGGCAATAGCATTGATGGCTATGGCAAGCTTTTTCAGAAAGCCGGTGAAAGCATTACCGCTCTCGGTGGTAACGCCAATATCGGAATAGCGCCCCATTCACTGCGTGCGGTGAGTAAAGCATCCATAATAGAAGCGGCATCGCTGGTGGCTGGCCGACCGTTTCATATCCATGTGGCCGAGCAGCAGGCAGAAGTAGATGAACTGCTGTCAGTCTATGGCGCCAGACCGGTGCAGTGGTTGCTCGATAATCATGCCGTCGATGCTGGCTGGTGTCTGATTCATGCCACTCAGATGCTCGCGCACGAGACTTCCGCTCTGGCACAAACCGGCGCCGTTGCAGGGCTGTGCCCGATAACGGAATCTAATCTGGGTGACGGTATATTCGATGGTAGACACTATCAATCGGAACAGGGCGTCTGGGGGGTCGGGACCGACTCAAATGTGCGCATCTCACTTGGCGAGGAGCTGCGAACACTTGAATACTCACAGCGCTTGCGTGATCAACGTCGATCTGTCTATGCCACGTCTGAGCAGTCAACAGGCAGGGTGCTCTACGAAGCAGCGCTGCAAGGTGGCGCACAGGCGTTGCAAAGACAAACCGGATCTATCTCGGTTGGCCGTCAGGCGGATCTGATTGCGCTAAACCTGCAGTCCCCGAATCTCGCGGGGGTAAGCAATGATGGCTGGCTGGATGCATGGATCTTTACCAGTGATGATTCACTGATCACCGATGTATGGTCTTGCGGCACGCATATCGTAAGCGATGGTCGCCATGTCCATCGGCAGCAACTGACTGATCGTTATCTTTCGACCATGAAAATACTCTGTAGCGATCTCTGAGCTCGACCACGGTGACAAAGTCTCGTTCACATAGCTGGCAGGACATTCAGCAACGCATAAGGCAAAATATTAAGGAGGGCGTATGGGTGCCCGGCCAGCTTATACCCGGCGAGGTAGAACTGGCAGCGCAGTTTGGCTGCGCCCGAACCACTGTCAATCGTGCCCTGCGAGATCTGGCGCAAACAGGCGTCATCGACCGCAAGCGCAAGGCAGGCACGAGGGTGGCAATGCAGAAGGCCCGCCGGGTGACTGCCGAGATTCCGGTGATTCGCACACAGATTGAATCAACGGGTCGTCAATATCGTTTCGATATTTTGAAAAAAAAGATGGTTACGCCGCTGCTGTCTGTTAAAAATGCGATGCAATTGCCTGACAGCAGTAAGGCGTTGCATGTGCGGTCTGTTCATTTCGCGGGCGTCGCGCCCTATATCTACGAGGACCGCTGGATCAATATTCGAACGATTCCGCAGGTAGCGAAAGTCGACCTTGAAAAAACCAGTGTTAACGAGTGGCTGGTTGAGAATATTCCATTTACCCGGGGTGAATTTGTCGTTGAGTCGATCGAGGCCGGCAAGACAATAGCCCGGGCACTGGGCGTTGCTGACGGTGCGGCAATCATAAAGTCGCAACGACTCACCTGGTTAGAAAATCAGTCGGTGACACTGGTTAATCTGTATTACGCACCCGGGTTTAAAATGCGTTTCGAAATATAAGTATCCTGCAAACCCTGTGCGCGGCCCTGTTTGATGCGCTGACTTTAAGCACTGGCATGAAGCCCTGTCTTTAAACGCGGACATTAAACGCCAAATTTAAACACTTACGCTAAACGCGGCGCAGAATTGGCTCTTTGGCCTTACTTCTTTTCTTTTCTGCCTTCGATGAGATCACGCACAATGACGCGAGGTACTCCAAGCGCTCGCAAAGCCGTTGAGATAACGTTGTTAATTGAGTCCTGCAGATGGAAAGTTCGTTTGCCATCATTTTTAACATAGGCTGGCTGGTGGGCATCGATCAATGAAATGGATTCCCCGCCGAGTTCGGTCTTCATGTAGTCCACTGATGGTTGCACGTTTTCGATATAAAATTCGAAACGACTGCGCAGTGCCTCCATGTGATCATCGGCACGGCCACGCTTGCCGGCACGTGCACTCATCTCCGCTTTACTAATAGAAAGGTGCAGTACTTTTAGCACGGGTACGTTGACACTGTTCAGGTAGTTGAGCAGGTGCTCGGCTGCCGCGACGGTTCTCGGATAACCATCAAGAATAAATGGAGAGCTGAAACCATCCGTACCGTCAGCTGACCTTGCTTGTAAAATGGTATCAATTTCGGCGGAGATGAGATCCTGAGTCCAGCGATTTGGAATCAGCAGACCCCGCACCGTACAAAACTCCAGCCATTCCAGCTGGCTGACATCAGCCTTGTCGGTATTGGGCTCACGACCAAAGTGCGCTTCTACTTCCGGTAGATAGCGCCGGACTTTTTCGCTCAGTTCATCAGTGGTATCGATGCTGTCAAACATGCTCACATTCTGTGACAGGGAATATTTTTCTGCCAGCAGCGATGCGTAATCATCGTTGTCGCGGGCGCGCTCGACCGTTGTTCTGAGGATAACACCCATCGATAAATGACGATCCGGATCAATGGATAGCAATTCGCACAATGCGCTTGCTACTTCGCCTTTGCCACAACTGGAGGGTCCTGTCAGAATTACAACGCCAGGACCGTTCAACGCAATTTTCTCAACTCTGATCAGGGAAGGCGGCAGATAGGCGGTTCGATTCATTGCAAAAAAACCTGGTGGTAGGGTGGGTAGTACAGGTTACAGACGCGTATCGCAGACTGGTGCAGGTGCCGGGCTAAACCTGTACCAGTCCGAATGCGCTCGCATGCGCTCTGGCTGTCGAGAAGTTTACTTCGGCTGAGTCGAGAATGTCGGACCATGATGTAAATTATTTACCTGTTTCAGATTTCTATCCCGTTAGGGTTTCAGGAAAAACCCCGGGGAGTTGTCTGCGCAGAACTTCCTCGGTTACTGCTCGAGCACCCTTAGGTAACCGTTACAGGTATACAATTGTCTGTACGCGCCACACTGCAGCGCCGAGACACTCGTTCTCCCGTAACTGTCAGACAATAAAATTTGGACATACCATTATGAAAGCTGCACTGCTTGAACAATTTGAACAGCCACTCAATATAGGGGCGGTTGATGATCCGGAGCTGCTGGATGATGGCGTGGTGATCGAAGTCAGTGTGTGTGGAGTATGTCGCTCAGACTGGCATGGCTGGAAGGGTACAAATCATGTCATCTCGCTACCACATATTCCGGGCCACGAGTTTGCAGGTGTCGTCGTCGCTGTCGGCAAAGACTGCAAACGAATAAAGGTGGGGGACCGGGTTACGGCTCCGGTGATTATGGGTTGTGGTCAGTGCGCTACCTGCCGTGGCGGACATCTGACTATATGTGATGATCAATATGTGGTTGGTTTCAGTGGCTGGGGTGCTTTTGCAGAAAGAGTGTCCGTCCCTTTTGCTGACGCCAACGTCGTGGTGTTACCCGACAGTATTACGGACGAGGTGGCGGCGGCACTGGGTTGCAGAACCACCACAGCGTTTGCAGCCGTTGTTGACAAGGCACAGATTAAGGCCGGTGAGGCACTGGCTGTACATGGTTGCGGTGGCGTTGGCCTGTCCGCCATTTTAATTGGTGCCGCTGTGGGTGCCACAGTGATAGCAGTAGATGTTGTCGATGAAAAACTGGCGCTGGCAAAGGAGGTGGGTGCGACGCATGTGGTCAACGCGGCGAAAGAGCCTGATGTTGCTGCAGCCATCAGAGATCTGACCATGGGAGGGGCGCAGGCGTCCATCGAGGCGCTGGGTGTCACAGAGACTTTCCACAATTCGCTACGCTGCCTCGCAAAGCTCGGACGTCATGTGCAGATTGGACAACCGCTTGATATTCATGCGAATCCATCAATACCGTTGCTTGACACGATCTACTACCGTCAATTGGTGATGATGGGGTCGAGGGGCTTGCCCGCACATCGATTCAGCGCACTGTTCAATTTGTTGTCGACGGGTCGTGTGGATATGCAAAGCCTGATCAAAAACAGAATTGCATTGAGTCAGGTCAGCGACGTGTTCAGACAAATGAATAACCATGAAGATGTCGGGATGACACTGATTACCGACATAGCTTAGGAGGATTCGCTCCGGCGAGCGGCGAGTGACGCGCTACCAATATGAAATTCCCTGCCGGAGGCCTTCATTATTGAGACTACCAAGACCAAAAACGAAGCAAAAAGTCTTTTGCGGCCAATCAGCCCGTTCAGAAGACGGAATGCGGAAGGCAGATGGCAGAACAATCAGACTCTTGGCAGCTCCTTTATCGTCTGTCCTCAGTATTCTGTCCTCTGTCCTCTGTCCTCTGTAATCTGTACCGCTATCCATGGTGCGCCGACCCACTTCCACGATCGCTCTCAAAACTGATTAAACGCGGGTAGATCAAGATCTAAAGCATTGCTCTGGGTTTTGGTGGCATGGCTTGAGGGCATAGCTCTTGCGAACTTCATTGTCTTGAATGCAGCGCTCTTGAATGCCGCGGTCGTAAACATCGCGGTTGCGAACACAACGTGTATTCGCCTGGCGTTTACAATCCCGTTTTGAACGCTCTTATTCGAAAGCTCTTATTCCAAAGCTCTTACTCCAAAGCACGGGAGCGTATTCACAATCAATTTGTTGCAGATTGTGTCGTAGTGAATCGTATCTTCAGGCAATCCGGCCTGCGCCTGTTCCGGCCATAAAGCCATAATACTTGCACAGTTGCTTATTTACCGTTGCGTGCGAAAACAGGTATAAATTCATTTTTTGCGTTTTTCTGATCTTGTGTATGGCAGGAGAACCTATTTTTCTATTGGGGAGTGCAACAGTATGTTTGTTTCGTTAGGCCTGAGCAGTGTCCGACTGGCATCGATTGTTCTGATCACGTCGTCGCTGATGGCCTGTGGCGGCGGCAGCTCCGACGTCGTGATCAACGGGGAAGATACGGACAGCAGTGGTGCATCCGATTCCGGGAGCACAGACGCTGGTGGCGACACTGACGGAGCTGATTCCGGAAGCACAGACGCTGGTGGCAGCACTGACGGAGCTGATTCCGGTAGCACAGACGCTGGTGGCAGCACTGACGGAGCCGATTCAGGCGGTACAGACACCGGTGGTGGAACGGGCGGTACAGACGGTGACGGCGAAGGTGGCGACAGTGGCAATGGGGATGGAGACGGTGGCACTGATGAAAATGAAACTGCTGCCGACCTGAATTTCCTGTTGATTATCACAGACGATCAAGGTATCGATGCTTCCGCTCAGTACTCGTTCAGTAGTGACCTGCCAAACACGCCGAACATTGACCAACTGGCCAGTAACGGTATCGTCTTTGACAATATGTGGGCGACCTCTTCATGTACAACGACACGGGGCAGTCTGCTGACTGGTTTGCATGGCGTCAACAGCGGCGTTGACACCACGCCATCGCTGCTTGATACCGACATACTCACCGTGCAAAAGCACCTGGGCGACAATGCAGGGTATCAAACCGCTGTATTCGGCAAGTGGCATGTTTCGGGCGGCGGCTCAGGTAATATTCTGCATCCCAATGAGACGGGTGTAGACCACTATGCCGGTAACATCACTGGTGTGCTCGACGACTACTCGAACTGGCCACTGGTTATTAACGGTGTGGAACAGACCTCTACCACCTACCACACAACCGCTATTACCGATATGGCGATCGACTGGATACAACAGCAGGATGACCCGTGGTTTACCTGGATCGCCTACGTGGCTCCTCACTCGCCTTATCATCTGCCACCTGCCGAGTTACACAACCGGTCGCTATCCGGTACCAATCAGGATATCAATAATAATACCCGGTCCTATTTTCTGGCTGCAATAGAAGCAATGGATACTGAAATCGGCCGTCTGCTCGATTCCATGTCTGCAGAACAGCGAGAAAATACGGTTATTATGGTTCTGGGAGATAACGGAACACCACCGGCGGTGCTTGATACCGATGCATTCCCCAGGTCGCACGGTAAGAGCACGCTGTATGAGGGGGGAATTCGTGTGCCATTTTTAGTCTCCGGCGAGCCGGTCACGCGTGGCAATGTCAGAGAGGCAGCACTGGTTAACACGGTCGATCTGTTTCCAACACTCAGCGATGCGGCGAATATTTCTCTGCCACCAGCCATTGATGGAGTCAGCTTCTGGTCAACGCTATCCGACAGTGCTGGATCTGACAGAGCATTGCGCGAACTCAATTACAGCGAGTTCATAGGCGAAAATACCAATGGCTGGGCGGTGCGAGATGCTGAATTTAAGCTGATTACGTTCGCTGACGGCAGCAGAGAGTTTTACGATATGCTGAATGATGTGCGCGAGGAAACCAATCTGGTCGACGAATTTGAGTATGCCGAACGGATCGCACAGTTTGAAGCCTATGCAGCGAACGTTCGCAGTGGCAATTTTGGTGCAACGCCTGACAACGGCTCGTCAGATGTTATCGATATAAGCGATGCGATACTGAACAACGCCAATGCGAACTGCGCAGCCTACGCTGCAAACTATGAGTCCCGGGTGCTGGATGTAAATAACAACACATCATTTAATGGCAGTTTGCAGATACAGGTTGCCAACGACAGGTGTATTTTTTCAACCAATGCTATTCCCAATCACGACTTTAACGATGGTGCCGACTCATTTCCAAGTGACGTTGCAGAACAGAACGACCAGTACGTTGTTACCAGAACACCGGTTGCGGCGTTTGTCACTACGCCGCTATCGCTGACGATGGATAACGCTGTGCTGTTGAATGGTGTAAAGGTCGATATACTTGCGGCGGCCTGTTTCGGCGTTGGCGATGAGAGAACCGGATGCACGGATCCGGAACAACCCTGGCGGTTCGATCCCATGTTTAGCGCTAATGGATTCCGCGTCGATAGCCATAATGCTCACACACAGCCAAATGGTGCTTACCACTACCACGGTAATCCCAACGCCCTGTTTGATGATGACTCCTCAGCCATTTCACCACTGGTCGGTTTTGCCGCAGACGGGTTTCCGATTTTCGGCAGCTATTTTGATGATGGCAGTGGTATCAGAAAGGCACGATCTAGCTTTCGATTAAAAGCAGGTAGTCGCCCTGATGGTAATGGCAATCCTGGTGGAACACACGATGGTACCTATCGCGACGACTATGAATACGTCGATGGACTGGGTGACCTGGATGAGTGTAACGGGATGACGGTGAACGGCAGCTATGGCTACTACATGGTTGATGAATTCCCCTATGTGCTGAGTTGTTTCAGAGGAACACCGGACGCGTCGTTTTTTAAATAAATTAAGACAGGTTATTGTGAGTGGTGCGAAGCGCACCGCTCACGATAGTGTTCTTTGCGCTACAGCGCAGTTTTTTCCAAAGCAGGAGCTTGCCAGAGCAGTGTTTGCCAACGCGAGGCTTGCCAGGCCGAATGCTCCTAAACTTCAGCCCGTAGGGCATTGATTACAGCGTCGCGCTTTGACATGTTCTCGAAGTGCTGCGCCAGCTTTGGAAACTGAGTGATGTCAACGCCGTCGCCTTCCAGCCAGCCGGCAATAGTAAACAGATACGGATCGCTGATCGTGTAGTGATCTC
>CAYMVV010000054.1:0-41882 GCA_964393885.1 uncultured Granulosicoccaceae bacterium
AGTATGAGGAGTGTCAGCAGGCACTGGACTGCGGTTTTACGTCGTTAATGTACGACGGATCGCGTAAACCACTTCAACAAAATATAGATGAAACCGCCGCCATCGCAGAACTGGCGCATAGCGCAGATATATCGTGCGAAGGTGAAATTGGATTTGTCGGTTACGCTGAAGGTGAGGCGTCAAATGGTACGGTGCCATCGGAGGCTGAGGTGTTTGCCAGACAAACCGGAATAGATGCCATGGCGATTTCGGTTGGCAATGTACACTTGCAGGAAGATACAGGGCAGGGGCTGGATGAGTCGCGTATTGCTGCTATTCAGGCTGTAACGGATGTACCGCTGGTTATCCACGGCGGCTCCGGGGTGCCGCTTGAACAACGTATCAGGCTCGCGCGCGAAACCAGTATCTGTAAGTACAACGTTGGCACAGAACTTCGTATGGCTTTTGGCGCGGCATTGCGGGATGCTGTCAATCGTGACGCTGAACGCTTTGATCGGGTGGCTATTTTGCGCGATACACATGATCCGGTTGTGGAAGCTGCCAGAGCGGTATTGCGGTCAATGGGGTGATTCGTCCTGGCGCCCGCCAGTGTTTTGCCTGGCCACTTTGTCAGCGCCTGTAAATCGAGTTTGTTTCAATGGGCAGATCGACGAGCGCTTTTTCGGAAACAAGGTCACGGACACCCAATCGGACAGCCATATACTGTCCATCCGTCATGCCAATGTCGTTTCTTAACTGACTGGTCAGACTGCCGGGCAGCGGAGATTGTATATCTGTCTGCGCAACTTCTACGATCGTATTCTTCTTGCCGAAAAACCTCTCCAGAACTCCTGCAATGAGTGTAGATTTATCAACGCTGTCGTTGTCACTCAGTGTCCGACAGCTTTTGCTTTGATGGTTTTCCATAAACGGCCTCGTCATTGATACAGGGTAAATTGCACGGAACGCATGCTGGCATCACCAGCTCGTTCAACATCTGCTTTTCTTTGATGATTTATATGTGTGCGAGTTCAAGCCGCAGCAACTGCAACTTCTAACAATCCTATGACGAAAGTCTGTACTTTTTATCGCTCGATCCGATGAGCTTTAATGTATGTAATTGACTGGTTAGCCGCGATTAAATCTGCTGCAGGACGTAGGAATTTCGGCGACTCTTGCAGCTCGCCCGTGTCGGTGCCTGCATCGAATCCACTGGCTGGTTCACCTCCGGTAGCGTCTGCTCAAAGGTTGTGCCCATCGACAGCAGGCTCATTTCGCCAATTGCCAATAGCGACGCAAGCCATGCTTAATCAGGATTGCGATGGCTTTCGAGTGCAGGCTACCACAAGGGCATCGAGCTAGAACTGGAGTATACCCGACTGTTTGCGTATTCAGATCCGGTACAACTATTGATTTGAGCGTTCCGCAGGATCCTCCGGTTCTTGCAACCATTGCCAGTCTTTTGCAGCTTCAACTGCTTTGCTTCGATTGGCAACGCCAAGCGATTTGAGTACTGCTGTTACATGGGCCTTGACAGTCGACTCGGCGCATTCAATCTTCGATGCAATTTCCTTGTTTGAGCACCCATCGATTAACAGTCGCAGCACCTCGATTTGTCGGCTGGTTAACCCTCTGTAGGCAGACTCACTCTGGTTGAAGTTCTGGGGTTGCAGAATATTTCTTATAAATTGCTCAGGCACGTAAACACCGCCAGCGTGTACCAGTCTTAGCGCATGGACCCACACCGTTCTCGAATAATAGCGATGACAGCATTCGTGAAGCCTGAATATAGGCTGCGCTGCGCCGAGGCGGGTCTGGTTGCCTTTATCGATAAACCAATCGATATCGGAGAAAATTTTGTTGAATTGAATCACGTGTCTATTAATAAGTGTATTAATGCTAACCCCGCGTACCTGGTAAGAAGGTAGTGTGAATAAAGGTTTTTTCCAGCAAATAAAATTGACACTAACTACTGCGGCGCTGCTTGCACATTATAAACCCTGGTGTTGCATAAAAAGTCGAGTTCAGAAGCATATAGAGCGGTATATAAGGCGCTGCACGGAATTTTTACTGGATTGAGCCTGGTCATTCTAAGTGAGATACAGAAAAACTGAGTACAGCGCACATAGGTAGTAAGACTGGTTGTACTACCTTTAAGTATTCTTGAATGACGAAACTACTTAATCAGCACTGCGTATATTTTGGGTAATAATGCCCTGAATACTGGAGCAACCTCGTTTACAATAGTGTTCTTTGAGATTGATTTATAGTGAAACAAATACCTCCACAGTATTCGTTCTAAATGTAAAAGGGAATTCTCATGAAAAGTGTAATTAGCGCGGTAATTACCTACGGCTTGTTTGTAATCAATCAAGCGCCATCATATGCCCAGTCGACTCCGCTACACCCGGAAACCGGAGAACCACTGACACCACTGCCTTTATCCACGCTCACCAATGGCGGTTCAATGTCCTGTTCACAGGAGTTTTTCCTGAGTGGTGACTTTAGTGTGCCGGGGGATTGCAGCCTCTTGTCGCAACGGTTATTCGAAGAGCAGGTTGCACGTGATTTTCCAGAGAACGGACCGGTTGGCTGGCGGGGTGGTGCGTGTATGAATCACACTATCGATTTCGCATCGGATGGCAGCTATTTTCAGAGCACCTTCGTACCTTTGTTCGGAGGGGGTACTACTCATGAATATACCGGGACTTATACCGTAGACAGTTCTCAGCTGCTGCTGAATTGTGAGACAAGTGTATTCTTTGCTGGGGGCGATCGTAGCGAAAACTCATGTGTCGGGTTTAATCCGAGCAACTCTTTTTACTATCTTCCTGCTGCAGAAGACAATAGTCAGGTGCACGGAATTACCGCCTTTGGTGAGTATGTTGGTAATGACATACTAATCTACAACCCGACTAACCCGGAGGAGCGGATTGCCTGTAGCACAAGCCCAATTACTCTTCAGGCTGCGGTTGAGGCTGCTACTTCCTCCAACGTTGAGGCTACATCATCTGACAATGACGCTATGCCAGTCAGTCAGGAAAACTGTGATTATTCAGCCGCTGAATTTAATAATGGTTGGGGGTGGAATCAAATAACCGGAGAAAGCTGTCCACCATTGCAGGCCGAGGCGTTGATTGATAGTGATTGCGATTACACTGATGCAACCATTAACGACGGTTGGGGCTGGAACCCTGTTACTCAAATGAGCTGCCGCCCTCGTTAGTGGTGTTTTTCATCAAAATTTCCCTTAACTTTAGAGATGTCTGATTCATCTAAATGAATCAAACTCAAACAAACTCAAGTCCATTTCTGAATTCAAACTGAGAATTATGAGCATCTATTCGAAGAAACTGCAGGAACACCCGCCACAAACTAATGCGATTGCACATTTTTTCAAGGCCCAGAGAATCGCAAAATCACATCATTTAGACAATCACAGTCCTCATTCAATTGTCAGTCCCCAAATAAAAGAAATCTCTCAGCAAAGTCATAAACTAACTCAGCTTAAGGCATTTCAAGATTTAGCTAATCAGAGCACTAAAGTTCAAAAAGATCAGCAATTCCAGGCATGGGTAAATAAGAGTCCAGGAGTAAAAAGTGCCACCGAACGTGTAAGAAATGCCAATCTTCCAATCCAGAGAGTCGATGAAGAGGGCGCAGAGGCAAGAAATGATCAAGAAATACAGTACAACAGACTTCCCAAAACAACGACGGATACTAAAAAACGTTCACGGACCAAAGAAACAAGTGGACCTGATCGGGTAGTGCCAAAGCTAAATTCTGGGAAAACCGTCTCCAATGCAGTACTTATTAAAGATACTAAAGGGCCGAATGAAAAAGATTGGCACTGGACCCTGGAGTGTGAAGTGGAGGGTGGTAAAAGTAAGAAGACCATAAGTATGGACTTGCAACCCCATTTTCATAGAGTACACTATGGTGCCAGTGAAAGGGTAAGTAAAAAGAAGGGGAATGAGGAGTATGACAAAAAGCTATATGAGGCAATACCATTTACGCTAAAGAAACCAAAGCCCGTACATGAAGTCTACAAAGCAATGGAAGAGGTTGCAAAGGATGACGGAGGCTGGACGGGCACTGCTGGATATAATTGCCAAAACTTCGTATTGGCGATGCTCAAAAAATTAGAGGTGAATGAAAGTGAGCTTCTCAACAGAGAAGTTGATTGGAGAGAACATCAGAAAATGTACGAAGACATTGATCTCCAATTTGCCGGCAACAAAATCGATCTTTAAGTTCAATCTGGCAATTAATACAGAACGGGGATTGGGGGTTAGGATAGTTTTACAAAGTACCAGCGTGTTCATAGCCGTGATAGAGTGAATGCAGTTATATAGAAGTGTGGTTGTAGAAGTATTCCTCGTGCTCCGCGAATCCAATACGAAAATGCGTATTACCATGTAATGAACCGTGATCGTGGAAGGGGTTGGATTTTTCACGGTGAGAGGTATTAATGGGGTATATACCCAGCGGTACAATCGATTGAAGCGTATGGATGGTTGTGCGGAAAGTTCGGTAACAGACTTTTCACAGCCATAGTTGTCAGAGCAAGGCGAAAAAATGCAGGCATAGCAGGGCCTACGTCGACCCCGTGCTTTGGACAACAGGTTAACGCAGCTATGGCGACTGTGGCTTCGAGCCGTGTTACCGAACTTTCCAAACGGCCCACTAGCTTGCGTCTAGGACTTTTGACATGACCAGATCGGCGCTGAACAGAACAAGGGAAACCCACTCATCTACCATGACACCGCTCAGAACACTGCCTACCTGAACCGGCAGTACGTGCCGGTGATGCACGTCTTCTCCGCGGACGGCTGAATGCCCAACAGGTGCCTCTGCATTGGCATATGCCAAATGCGCAAGCAACGCCGGGTCGCTTTTGCCCTGATACACCCAGGCCTGTATTAAATCCGCCTGCTCAAGCGCCCCATCATCTGGCAGGACAGTCATGGACATAAACCGCTCAGTCTCTCCCTCACGGGGCGGCACCGGAAAGACAATCGTGGAGACGGACATATCATCCTCCTCGGCTGCGATTACCTCGCAATCGAACCCGGTTTCTTCCAAAGCCGCGTGAAGCTCTTTGAACCGTTTAGCTCGGTCCGGCGCAGGTTCAGTCACGGGTTTTCTGACCTTCCACAATCATTTCATAGCCTTTCGAGGGATCGTCCGCACATATCG
The DNA here is from genome assembly GCA_964393885.1 of uncultured Granulosicoccaceae bacterium. Lineage (GTDB taxonomy): Bacteria > Pseudomonadota > Gammaproteobacteria > Granulosicoccales > Granulosicoccaceae. The sequence goes on from CAYMVV010000054.1 coordinate 5,179, forward strand.
CGCTCCAGGCTTTCCAGCTATAGCCTGCTGCGCGTATCGTATCTCTTACGTAGAAGAATTGCTTGTCTTGCAATGCCTTCATTTTGTCATAGTCGGCACTCACCTCATTTCCGTCCGGTGCCAAACTGCGAACCTGATATACATAAGACCCAAGCAAGACGACTTGATCAAAGACGAAATCTGCGATGATGCGCCGTGTAGCCAGCTTCCGGTCAGAGGATTTCTCAGCGTTGAAGATCTTTTTCGTCAGACTTGACGCCCCTTCTTTCGCCGCTTGGTTATTGCCGAATTGCTTGAGATGACGCCCTACAATCATGGCTCCCTTCGTCGCACCGGCAGCTACTTTCACCGCAGCGCCTCCTCCGGCCCCTACACCCGATAAGGTCGCAATCTCACCTGCGATCGTGGTCAAATCCAAAATGATATTGGCGACACCTCGCCGCGATGTCTTGGCATTCACATACTCAAAGGACTGCGCAATCTGGTATTTCCGGATCAAGGCAATAATGGCTTCACGCTTGGCTATTTCCTTCGCCGCGCATTTTTCCCCTTCAGCGCCAATGCTAAGGATCTCCGATTCCAGCTCAGGCACCAAAGCCATGATCTCTTCTTTATTTCGCCCGCGCTTTTTCTTATTGCGAAGTGGCGACTTAGACGCGACTCCCTTTTCAGAAACATCCCTGACACCTACCTTAAGCAGCTCGTCATCGATCTCATCCTTCAACTGTCGTTTCCGCACCTTCATGGTATGATACTGATGCATAGATTTTAGCGTGTCATAGGAATGGACCAAGGCCTGAATGCCTGCCATCGCCAGCCCCAAACCGGGCACAGCCGCCGACACGCCCGAATGAAACGCATTCTCAAGGGTAAACTGCAAATTGCGCGCTGTTGTGACGATGCTTTTGACAACACCCAGGGTGTTCATCAGAACATCGATGGAGCCGTGAACTTTTTCGCCACTTGACGCTTTATCAGTCTTTTTAAAGGTCCTGAAGGCATCGCGCGCGCTGATGATCAGATCTTTGATCGAAGCAACCACACCAACAGCATCGGCAACATTGCCCGTGATTTTACCAGCAGCATCCGATTGGCTCGTCTCGTATGAGCCCTTACCGCGAGTGCCACCGCCGAAGTTGATCGTATTCCCCGCCCCTGCGGAGCCTTTACCCATATGCGCCTTGGCACTGGAATCGACCGCCATAGTGACATTGGAAACCAGACTGGTGCCCGTCGCAGCCAGATCAACAGCGCCTTCAGCCTTCTCACCCGCATCGCGATCTTTGAACGACCGCACAATTTTCACGAAGCCGATGAAATCGCTAATGCTGCCCCCTACACCCGAGGCAATTTCAGAGCCGTGTTTTGTATCCCATTGATGCTCCGAATACTGAGTGGGGTTCCTGTCATCCTTCCAGCCATCGTTGTTGATATTACCTTTGATAATTCCACGATCATAAGCCCCTGCAAGTGGGTCCAGGTTCGTCGTCAATTCCGTGGTGGCTGATAACGCATCTAACCCTGGCTCGGTGGTCACCGCTGCTTTTGGGTTTTCCTTCGCTTTTGGGTTTTCCTCCGACAGGGAATCCAATTTTATAATGCGGCGGGCGTGTTTAGGTGGCGTTATGATCTTGCTGTATTCAAACGCAGCGCCGTCACGCGGCGCACGGCTGGCCTCTGTTACCCCCAACTTGGTACCCAGCGGCAGGCGCTTTTCCAATTCTCCAAACACGGTCGCATTTTCAGGCACATCTGGCTTGAAAACGGGTTCTGACGGCGTCGCAACGTACATAGTGGTTTTGGCTTTTGACCTTACCGGCTTTTTGATCCAACGCTGCGCAACAGGGGAAGCCTGCGCATCCGCCACGCGCTGCAACACATCCAAAGCCGCGTGGCGCGAGCTGGTCTCCGCCAAATTTTGCAATTGCGCCAGGTGTGAATTTCGTGTTGAAATCGCGACCCCGGAACGCGCAGAACGTCGCTTCGTGCGCGGTGCTGATACCTTCTGAGGGGCAAGCCTATTGGTCATATTTAAATGCCTGTTTTACGGCTTGAAAGAACGAAATAGCGAAATTGTAAAACCGTTCAACCGTGCCTTACCTTACGTAAAATGTCAACGACTCCGCGAAGCCCGGATTGCTTCGTTCTCTCCTCAAAAGATATCATGCCTCAAGACAGGCGACACGGGATCACCCCAATCGAGTTGTAGCGGCTGTTAATCTCGAATTTTGCAGCACTCACGATAGAGTCCTAAGTCTCCCACAGTCTAGCTCGATATAGTTTGTCCGGCTGGTATTATTACCACTATTTTAAATAATGGACATGCTATAAACCAAAGTGGTTCCACTAGATTGTTCTTTGGTGATTCACTTAGTGAGTCAATTTTGTGCATGCCAATGCCTGCGTTTTTCCGTTTGTATATATTTATTTTTTAACTTAGTTACTATATTTCTCGAATTTTGTATTTGAGGGCTATATTTATTAGCGCTCGGTGTTCTCATACACGGATCGTTAGAAGTACGGAAGATCACAAATAGTGCAGCATCCATGGAGAGGTTAATAGTGCCATCAACCAGATCTACCCTTGATTCCTGTATTGCGTCGAGTCGCGATAGTTCTGCCGTATCCTTTCCGACAGCAGTTAGCTCCTCCAGAAGGGGTAGTTGATATGATCGACGTCGCCCTGGCGATTATAGTCAATCGGTTGAACCAGCAGCTCGCATCCCCTGAAACTGCCCCGGAAGATGCGGCGGTTCTAATGGATTTTGCCGACAGCAGCGGGCCCGCCCCCGACGCTCAGGATAAAATCGTTGTACTGGCGTCCAACATTACGGAAGACACTGTTACACGAGGGCTGCCGCGACCGGCCTCTGATGCGAATTTGCGCAAGCGTGATCCGGTAAATCTGATCATTCAAATTGTAGTAGCTGCCAATTTTGAACCGTCTCGATATTCCCGTGGGCTTCAGGCGCTCAGTCGCGCTGTAGAGTTTTTTCAGGCTAACCCGGTGTTTGATCGCAACAGCTCTCCGGATATGGCTGGTAAGGGTATAGAGCGATTGTCCATTGAGATGGAGAGCCTGAGTGTCGATGCGGTAAGTCAGTTATGGGGTGTACTGGGCGGGCGCTACCTGCCATCGGTTGTGTACCGAATAAGGACTGTTGCTATCGATTCCGGAGCGGTGATTGATGATCAGTCGGCTATACGTGGCATTGCATCAGACTCCAGAATCAAGGGGAGTTAAGTGCGTAATGCAATTCTGATTTTTTCACTGAAAATAAATCATGAGTGGTATGGCAATACCATACCGCCGTTGACAGTCAGGCCTTCGGTTGCAACGGCTGTGCAAATGAACCGAGACGGATTGCTGTTCCGTGCAGTGCCCGGTGGGTGCGAAATATATACTTCTAACGATGAGTTCAATGACTCTGTGTTTGAGTTGCACGTTCTAAATGAAGATCCCTTTCTGATCGCCCATACTTTTACCGGTGAGCAGACTGCGCGCGGAATTCCAAAGGTCGCCTATAGCACCATTACATCTGATAGTGACGAAACGCTGGTTAATCCTGCTGACTGGAAGGCAGCAGCATTGCCTAACGAGCCACTGGTTACGCTTTCGGTAATATTACCATCAGCACAATTGCCGCACATGGCAATCTTGCGGATTCCCGCAATATCTGTACACTGGACCTATATAGTAGATGGACCCTGGTTACCGGACAACCTTGAGATCACAGGGAGTGATGGCAGTGAACAGTTTACCGAAATACAAGTTACCGAAATACAAGCGCCACCGAACAGCGACAACGGATCTGCACGGAAATTTAGATCCCGCAACCCGCGATTATCAAAGCGGACGGATCAAATGGAATGCCAGTTGGTGTCCAGCGATTCAACAACCGGTCCGCTTGTCTCTCCATTACCTTCCCCAACACCCAATGTTCTTCCGCGGCCGATCCCTGGCAGCGATGCTTTTGAAATCCTGATATACATAACCGTTCTGGCGAAAGGAGGCTCCTGATGGCTCAGATGAAAACCCCCGGCGTTTATATCGTCGAAAAAAATGCGTTCCCCAATTCCGTTGTGCAAGTGGCAACAGCGGTTCCGGCTTTTATTGGTTATACAGAGTCGGCAACTCTGGGTAACAACTCTTTACATATGAAACCGTTTCGCTTGTCTACGATGGCCGAGTTTGAGGCGCATTTTGGTGGGGCGCCAAACCATCAGTTTACTGTTGCTGAAGGCGTGCCTGATGCAGCTGATGTAATGCTGCCAGCGGCTACCTTTAAAGTGAAAGGCGTTAACGGTCAATTGGCTGACTGGAGGTTAGAGCAGTCTGGTAAAGACTATTGTCTTTACGCAGCGATGCGGTTGTTTTTTCAGAATGGTGGTGGTGCCTGCTATATTGTGTCTATAGGTCAATACGGCGGCTTGCCAACAACCGATCAGGAGATATCGGCGGCATCCATGATCCGCGGTATAAAAACCCTGATTAAGGAACCAGAACCGACTATGGTGGTTATCCCTGAAACCACGAGGCTGGTAGAGAAAGAGTCTATTTCCGTACAGCAGGCAATGCTCAAGCACTGTGGCTACAAAATGCGAAATCGCTTTGCCCTGCTTGATATCCACAAGGGGCATCTGGATCTGCAGGATGCGAGTGGTGTAGAGCCCGTTAAAGCATTTCGCAACGCGCTTGGTATAAACCAGCTGGATTTCGGTGCTGCTTACTACCCATGGGTAGAATCAACAGCGTTCGCGAGTCGCGAGTTTACGTTTGAGAATATTGTCAATCGCGATGAGTTTGCTACGCTGTTGAAGAAGAGTATTCAACTGGATAACGCCGCGCTGGCCAAAGAGCAACGGCAAGAGGTCGGGTTGATGAATTCGCCACAATTGCTGCCGCCAGGCGGTGATGAGGTTGTTGCTGCGAGTGATCCGCAGGAGAACGATGATGGTCCGGCGCCTCAAGCGTTGCAGACAAACACCACAGCAACTGCACCAGCACCGCAGGAATTTTTACTCGATGTCAGTGTTGAAAGCAGTGGTTTCGAGTTCCTTGCACCTGATGATGATGACGGCGGTGCCAGCGTTTTTGTTACTGACAAAACGACAGCTGTTGTTGAGCAAGCTGGTACCTGGGCTGCCGCTGACAAGACGATAACCTTTACGCCGTTACCACATTTCTCAGGTGAAATTGCCATTGATTATCAGATGATGGCTTCTGCTGACGCAACTGAGCCACAACGGTTTACCGCTGAGGTAGTGATCGACGGACCCACAGTTGAGAACCTCGACAAGACCCTGCGTGCCATCTGTCCGTTGTATGCCGATGTAATGAACACCATTGCGGTGCGCGAGAGCATTGTCGCACCAGGCGCGTTAATGGCGGGTATTTACACAATGGTTGATAACACCCGCGGTGTGTGGAAGGCCCCTGCCAATGTGTCACTTAATTCGGTTGTCAAGCCGATGGTTAACGTATCGCATGATGATCAGGAAGACTTAAATGTGTCTGCCCAGGGCAAGTCGATTAACGCGATCAGACCTTTTGTTGGTGAAGGTACTCTGGTATGGGGCGCACGCACCCTCGATGGTAATTCGCTAGACTGGCGATACATCAATGTGCGTAGAACGATGATTATGATCGAGGAGTCTATTCGACTCGCCTCCAAAGCGTATGTATTTGAGCCAAACGTAGCCAATACCTGGGTGACGATAAAGTCTATGATTGACAACTTTCTTAACTCAGTCTGGAAGCAGGGAGGTCTGGCCGGAGCTGTACCATCTGACGCGTATTCGGTGCACGTTGGCCTCGGAGATACGATGACGCCAACAGATATACTTGAGGGTATTCTCAGGATAACTGTGCTGGTTGCTGTTAGCCGCCCGGCTGAATTTATCGAAGTGACCTTTCAGCAGCAAATGCAAAAGTCATAAATGAAAATTAATGTTTAGTCTCTCAGGACAAGGAGAATCAAATGGCAGACGAAAAAGGTAGTGAACAATCGCAATCAACCTGGCCGCTAGCGAAATTTCATTTCAATGTGAAGATTGGCGGCGAAGAAGTCGCGTTTCAGGAGGTGTCGGGCCTTGATATGGAGAGCGAACCACTGGAATACCGTGCAGGTAACTCTCCCCAGTTCTGGAAGGTCAAGATGCCGGGGATGAAAAAATTCTCCAATATCACTCTGAAAAAGGGAATGTTCAAGGGTGATAATAAATTCTTTACCTGGTTCGAGGACGTCAAAATGAACGTGATTGAACGCAAGTCAATGACGATATCACTACTCGATGAATCTCAGCAACCAGTTGTAGTCTGGAGTGTGACAAACGCATTTCCTATTAAAATTTCCGGAACAGATCTGAAAGCTGAAGGTAATGAAATTGCGATTGAAACGATAGAGGTCGCACATGAAGGGATTAAAATCGAGAACAAGTAGTTTTACATAGGCAATGATCTATGGTTAACGACACGGCCAATAAGCTCCTGGTTGCGTTCTCATTCGAAGTTATTATTGCAGGCGTTGGTGATGACAATGCGTTTCAGGAGGCGTCCGGGCTCGATGTTGAAATTGAGCTTGAAACAGTCAACGAGGGAGGCGAAAACGAGTTTGCACACAAGCTCCCAAAAGCGCAGAAGCATCCTAACTTCGTCGTGAAGCGAGGGGTTGCGAGAAAGAGTGGTGAACTGGTTCAGTGGTGTAAGGAAGTGTTTGAGGGTGGCTTTGAGCAACCCATCAAGCCGGCAAATATCGATGTTAATCTTCTTGACGAAGAAGGTAAACCTGCGGCGAGTTGGGCGCTTACACGGGCGTGGCCAGTCAAGTGGTCGATTGGCGGGCTGGACGCAGCGAAAAATGCGCTCGCTATTGAAACGATAGAATTCGCCTACAATGGCATCAAGAGGACACTGTGATGACAGTCGAGATTGGAAGCCTGGTTATAAAGGCATCATTTACAGATGATTCGCGCGAGGATGATATGGCTGAATCCACTACTGCTGACGCGCTGGCGCTTGCCGAGCGCCGAATTATGGATCAGGTCGCCGATATGATTACAGAGGCATTGCGGCGTCGGGAGGAGCGGTAGTGTGCCGGAGCAGGTGTGCATTCCATCCGAGGCAGCAGACCCGGGTAATTGATCACCAATGATAAGCAAACTCACGATAACCCGCTGCGATGTTTCAGGCGGCAAAGTCTCGCCATCCAGTGACCAATTTAAGGCTGCTATCAATCCCGCAGATATAAAACAAAACTATTCAATCTCCTACACCGGTAGCGAAAATTCTGACACGGCGGCTATTGGCAAGTCGGCGGCAAGTCCTAAATTCGAGAGAACAAATGCACAGAAACTGTCGTTTACCGTCACGCTTGATGGTACCGGTGTAGTTGAAGCCAGCGGCGATACCAGTGTATCTGATCAGGTTAACCAGTTGGGTTCAGTGGTATACGATTATCAGGGTAAAAATCACGAACCGAGTGTAGTGGAAATAACCTGGGGGTCGGGGATGGCACCATTTTATGGTCGGTTAACCAAACTCGATATCGATTACACCTTGTTTCGCGCGTCAGGCGAGCCCCTGAGAGCAAAAGTTTCTCTTGGCTTTGCAAGCTTTATGACCAACAAGGAAGAAGGGTTGGTCGCTGGTCGACAGTCACCGGATCTAACCCACCGAGTGCAAGTTGCGGCTGGAGATACACTGCCACTGCTGTGCAAACGCATTTATGATGATCCGTTTCAGTATTTGTTTGTTGCGCGGGAGAATGGGCTTGCCTCTTTTCGACAATTAGAGCCAGGCACCATATTGTCGTTTCCTCCGTTGAGATAGTGGATGGCTGATTCTCCGCTTCATGATGCAGATGGTCCTATATCAATTGATATACTCAGTAACGGAAGTTCGATTCCCGATACCTACGAGGTATTGAGTGTCCGCACTCGCAACGAGCTGAATCGGGTTGCGGAGGCGATGATCACGGTGGGTGATGGCGATCCGGCATCGCAGAATTTCCCGGTTGCCGATAGCAATGATTTTAAACCGGGTTCGGAAATCGAGATTAAATCTGGTTATGCGAATCGGACCAAATCAATATTCAAAGGTGTCGTTACTGCAGTTCGATTAAGAATAGACAGCACCCGCGGTATGCGGCTGGAAATTACCTGTCGGCACAAGGCTGCTGTGTTGTTGCAAGGTCGCAGGCGCGCGGTGTTCGCAGCGGGTAAAAAAGACAGCGACCTAATTTCCGATGTTGTCAGTGCTGCAGGCCTTTCGGTCGATGTGGAATCGACAGTGGTAGAGCTGCCCGAATTTGTACGATTCGATGTTACAGACTGGGATTTTGTCGTGAGTCGAGCTGAACTAAACAGCATGGTAGTAAGTTGCATTGCAGACGGACTATCTATCGGTTCACCCGATTTTGCGAAGAAAGCAGAGCTGCAGGTAACCTTTGGCGAAGATCTGATCGCCATGGATATGGAAATCTCGGCTCGCGGACAATACCCGACCTATGAAACGGCGGCGTGGGATGCAGCAGCGCAGGAAATGGTAAATGACAGCGTTAAAGCCACCGGTGACAATACCTATGGCAATCTTAAAACCTCTGACTTAACCAGTGCGCTGAATCCCGAATCTGTTAGCCTGGCGAGCAGTGCCTCACACAATTCATCGGCACTCAGTGAATTCGCCAAAGCTCGCGCTATACGTTCAGAGTGCGCCAAGGTTCAGGGTTGGGTGGCGTTCCAGGGCAATGCATCAGTCCTGCCCAACACGACACTGCAACTCGCCGCGTTGGGAGATCGTTTTACCGGCAAGGGATTGATTGGTGGTGTAGTACATCGGATAGAATCAGGTTTTTGGAAAACCGAGGTTCAATTTGGTTTGCCGTCGGAATGGGTATCGGACAGAGCGGGCTTTGATGCGCCGGCAGCCAGTGCGGTGGCCAGTGGTACTCGTGGCCTGGTGATTGGTAAAGTAACGCAGCTGGATGAAGATCCGGACGGGTTGTCTCGCATCCAGGTGGCCATTCCCGAGTTTGATCAGGGAGCCACACCACTATGGGCACGACTGGGGGCGTCATATGCGAGTAGCACAGCGGGTTGTATGTTTTTACCGGAGATCGACGATGAAGTGATTGTCGGCTTTTTTAACGATAATCCTTCTTGCCCTGTAATACTTGGTTCATTGCACAGCCCCAAGGCAAAACCACCTGAGGGGTTTGTTGAATACGACAAGGAAAATAAAACCAAAGCTATCGTAACCCGCGAGCAACTGAAAGTGATCTTCGATGAGGAAAAAAAGATCCTGACGCTCGAAACTCCAGGTGGCAACACAGTAGAACTGGATGATGATTCAGGTCTTGCCAAAGTGACTGATCAAAATGGCAATAAGATTACACTCGACAGCAGTGGCATAACGCTCGATAGCGCGAGTGATATAGCGATACAAGCGACAGGTAATATTGACATCACAGCCGGAGGAAATTTGAAGATGTCAGGCGTTGATGTGTCGGCAAGTGGCAGTGCAGGGTTTAAGGCAAGCGGCGGCGGTTCGGCTGAGTTATCGGCTGGTGGTACGACAAAAGTCGCAGGTGCCCTGGTGCAGATAAATTGAAATCGTTGGTCAGGAGATAATAGTGCCACCAGCAGCGCGAGTCACAGACATGCACACCTGCCCTATGGTCACCGGCGTAGTGCCTCATGTCGGTGGACCGATTATTGGGCCCGGCGTACCGACAGTGTTGATTGGTGGAATGCCAGCGGCCGTGCTAGGAGACAATGCCACTTGTGTTGGTCCACCGGCCACTATAATAAAGGGCTCTGCCACCGTGTTGATTGGCGGTAAGCCAGCTGCACGGCTGGGTGATCAGACTGCCCACGGCGGTGTTATTGTCTTAGGCATGCCTACGGTAATGATAGGGGGATAACAACTATGCAGAATCCATCTTTTTTAGGGCGTGGGTGGTCATTCCCCCCACAGTTTGATTCTCGCACCGGGCGTATTGTAATGGTGGAGGCAGAAGATGATATTACTCAATCCCTGATGATATTGTTTCAGACTCGGCCAGGTGAGCGGGTATTGCATCCGGACTTCGGAACTGACATTCATAAACTGGTTTTTTCGGTGATGAATGCAGAGACTGTGGCGGCAATCGAGCAGGCTATTCGTCGTGCTATCCTGCATTTTGAACTGAGAATTAATCTGAATAAAGTATCTGTTGACACGCAAGACTGGTACGAGGGACGCTTCGCTGTAACACTGGATTACACGGTGGTGGAAACCAACTCACGTGCTAATGTTGTCTATCCGTTTTACCTGCTTGAAGGTACATTGCTGGTTGATGCGCCGACAGTGGTGTTGTAGGCGACATTCTAGCCAGGGATAAATGACTGCGCCTTTAATTTATTGCACTGTTGTAGTAATCGTATGCACCCGGCGCATACGTGGACAGTAGACTCATTCCAAAATAGCGAATGCTATAAATATGAAAGTAAATAAAACCTTCGCTTAAGGAAACCGGGCGCAATGGATTCACTGGCTATGGAATCGGTGAGTCGGGTTGCATGGCAACACTATAGGATTTCCATAAAACAGCAGTTATTGCGATAAGCACCGGCGCCAGAATAAGCGCACTTTTACTGCAAACCAGAATAGCTGTGAGTATTCCGATAATCACCGCAAACCCATAGGGTATCGCACGTCTGACGACAGGCTTCATGCCTGTAAAGAGCCCGACTATTAGTATGATGGCAATGACAACACCAAGCCAAAAAATAATAGTGTACAGGGCATTTCGGTGTGGGCAAATATAGCGACACGCTGGTGTTAGCGATTGATTCAGCGTGGTGTCGAGTGGTGCAAATCTCATATTGAATACGGTGGCATACAGCGGAACGTTGAACTCTCTGCGTATGCTCTCATTTAGCCCTGTGACGTACGCATCTTCTTTGTCTATCATATAGGGTGCTGGCCAAAAGCCGATGCCGCCGAAATTGTCGCGAAAGTAAACAAGGTCGTCCTGAAACTGACCATAACTGTTTACACCTCTTATTTTGTTGTCTCTGCCTCGCCTGCCAAGTGCTCGATTTCCTGACGGCGAAACAATCGGCACGATCTTGCGAAAGAGATCGCGGCGGTTAGAACCTCGAAAGTCTGGCATCTCTTCGATGAGTTGGCGGAAAGTCTTCTTCGTGTCTGTGGTCGGGCGTTCAAGAAAAACGAGTATTCTGTCAACTGCAGGCGGTTGGTCTTCTTTTTTACTGTCTCGATCTGATCCTGTAAATGAGAGCAGTGTTCGTCCTAGTAACGATGTCTTACCGGTATGCTTCGTTTCCGGGTCAGCGAGTAAGCTATCGGAAAATTCACTTAGGGTGCGCAACGGTTCGGCGTTATTTAAGTCAATATCGAAACCGATGGTAATTTCCTGATGCTCGGCAAGTTGCTCGCGAAGGCTGGTCAAAAATTGAGTGGCCGCCAGCGCCGAGCCTGTGGCTCCGGATGACTCGAAAATTAGCGTTATACCGTCAGGCACATCTGAATAGCTTGAAGATGGAAGTGACTTTTGGATAGAGGAGTACTTGTTCAGTAACGAAGACACTTCTGCTGCATACCCTTCGGATTCCTCTTCTTGCCATTGTTGCCACCCACGAATTCGAATCGCCAGATCTGCCTTCGCTTCAAAGCGATGCGCGGTTTTTACAAATTTCTGTGCCGCCAGCTCCCAATGACGGGCGTTGCGTATCACGAATTTTTCTGCCTCGTTTTCAGCTGCGGGCTTGTACTCCATTACCACTCCATCAAAGGCAATGCGATCAATATAGGCGAAGTCCAGCATTGGAACTGGTGCGTCGTCATCCGTGCTTAGTGGCCATTTCCAAAACGGGTGGAATGCGTAGACGAGACCGTTGTTATCACGTCGCAACGCGCACCCGCATGATGGTGCAATTGCGTTGGAGGGGGCCAGTGCTGAATAGTCGCGTTCGCCGAAGGTATTTACCCGTTTTAGCGATGCATTTACCAGAGCATTGCGTTGGGTCTCCCCGAGTAATTCCTGCAAAGGCTTATCGGGTTCGATTGCAGGTGCCAGTAAGGCTTTTTCCATTAGGCGACGATTCGGATAGCTTATTCCACCAATGGCATCTTTAACGTCGTCAGGTATGTCAGCAAGATTGGCGGATTGTTGAGATATGATTTGGGGGTGAGTGACGATTTCCGTAATCAATGACTCGGTTGGTTTCCACTGCGCAGTTGCTGCAGCATTGACCAGTTTGTCAGTCGATACACTGTTGGCTATAGCGCGATTATCGCGGACTTTGTCTAGCGTATTGAGGATTGTTAAGTTGATGGAATCCCGGTCTGGTTTTTCTGAATAGGGAAGTTCTGCCAGTGCTTTGCTGAAGTCAGGATTGTTGATGGTCGACAGCAGTTGTTCTATTGATTGTTCCGTCAATGCATAGACAACAGATGCCGGCAGCTGTGTCGGGTTTAGCGCAAGCGCCGACGTGTCATTGCGCAGCGGAATTTCTTCTGCGAGTTCTGCTGCCAGATCCGCGATCCCGGTAATATCAGCGGCTGTTGTGTCTTCAGTATCGGTTGCCAAAGCGTCGATAATCGCCTTTCGCAATGCCTGTGTCGTTCCCGCTTCAACGGTCGGGAGTGCCTCGAGCGTGGTTGCGAGAGATTTTGTTTGCTGATCAAGCGCTAACCGGGGCACAGTATCCAGATCGACGCTGTAGGTGAGAGATTCTGTCTTCGAGCGTTGCACCAGGCGAACTACATATTGGTATTCGCAGCTCTCATTGGAGAACTGAAGTTCCGTGGCGATGGCCTCAGCCAGTAATTCTGGCGTGCTGAATGTGCGCTCTGCCAGATTTGACAGGAGGAGTGCCGGTGTTGGTGAGGGCACTTCCGGTATAGCGAAATCAAGTGCGTAGTACGTCAGCGCACCACTGTCAATGTCGTCTTTGCACTCACCCAAAGTGCCTGTTGTCGGTGGATTGTATATGGAAACCAGCGCCTGCACCGCCCTGGGGCCGCCCAGAAGTAGCTTTGCGATTTCGTCAGATTGTGCACTCCACCATCTGGAAAAGTGCGTGGTTGCCATTGTTGCCAGCCCCCCTTTCAAATGCCTGTCCAGATTGGAAACCTGGGATAGTGTGTCCAGTACGTTCGTTTGTCCGTGGTTTATCTGTTCACAAGCGGTTTGTATCATCGTTGAAAATGGCTTTGTTGATGGTGTGGAATCTCCGATCAATTTAAGGATTATATTTACCCCGCTTTCTACTTTCTTCTTTTGTGTGTCAGACGCTGTGCGGTAGTTTTCATAGACACCAGCACACGCCCTGCCGCCTTGTTGCCTGGTATTAATCTTCGAAGGGAAGGCATCTGACCCTTGTAAATAATCGAGAGCCAGTTCTTTGTTAACAGCAAGAATTGCGAGATTTGGTGAATCCAGTTGCCTGATGCGGGTTACGATGTCGGTTAGGTCAGAGGATTTTGCCAGTCTTTTTGTAAGCCATGCGTAGTTGGATATAAGCTGAATAGTAGATCTGCCGGGGGAGAATACGTTCAACTGAGTGAGATGCACACAAATCTGCTTTATCGCCTTTTTGGTCGTTGGGCCGAATAATCCGTCAGATAATTTTCTTCTTAGTTCGTCGCTATCTAGCGTAAAATCGTAAGTAGACATGTTGCCGCCGATAAATGCCAGCATCCCCGTTTGCAATTCGTTCGTGGTCAATCCGTGACGACTATCTGATTGTTCCAGCTCGTCACAGCTTACGTAGCCTTGCTCAAACCGGGGAGTCACGGCAGAGTTATCGTCAGCTGTGGCAAGGCTCCACGTAAACAGTAGCCCTATCGCTAGTGTGAGTCGGCTCTTCATGTGCTTCTTCCTTCCTTGCGCTGCTCGGCAGCGATTGCGATCTCCAGGTCTTTTGTCGCTACTGTGCTTTTACCTGCCGATAGTGCCAACACAGAGGCGTAGCGAATGACATTGACTATTTCGCCTCCCGTCAGCGAATGCTTCGAGGCGATGTCTGTCAGCGATACATCTTTATCTATAGGCACTCCACAATCGACAACACCAGACCACAAACTTAAGCGTTCCTGTTGGCTTGGTCGTGTAAAAGTCACCAGCGACTGAAACCTTCTGCTAAATGCGGCGTCAATGTTACCGCGCAGGTTAGTTGCCAGAATTGTGAGTCCCGGATTTGTTTCAACTCGCTGCAAGAGATATGAAATTTCCTGATTTGCGTAGCGATCATTTGAGCTAGTTGTCTGCGTTCTTTTACCAAACAGCGCGTCTGCTTCGTCAAAAAATAATATCCAGTTATCAATACGGGCCTTGTCAAACACACGCGCGAGATTTTTTTCTGTTTCGCCAATGTACTTCGACACTACCATCGACAAATCGATTCGGTACACTGGCCGCCCGGTAGCCTTGCCGAGCAGGGCCGCCGTCATTGTTTTTCCGGTACCCGGTGGACCATGAAAAAGTGCTCTGTAGCCAGGGGCCAGAGTTTTCCGCAACCCCCAGTCGTCCAACACGGTTTGCTCGTGATCAAGCCATGCGCGCAGATGATTGATTTGAGATAATGTGTGCTCGCTTAACACCAGATCGTCCCACTCCAGTGCCGTATGTAAGCGCTGTGCCGGAAAGTCAGCTGAAAATACCGTCTCATGCTCATTGCCCGTAAACAGACGAGCTACCAGTTCCTCGGGTACAACCAACTTGTGTGTGCGGGCAGATGACTCGGGTGTACTGTCGAGCCGCACGAGTTGTCTGGCAACCAACCCGGTGTCAGAATACAACTCGCGATACACTTTCATACGCTCTGCCATATCGGCTCCAGCCGCAAGAAACAGTGCGGTTTCAACAGTTGGAATAAAGCCTGTTTCAGTGTTCAGGATCAGGCCACCAAATTCCGTGAACTGCCGCTTTAGGGCGCTATTCTCAATCAGAAACGGATCCAGCGTTGCAGGTGCAGCAACTCGAGCCAGAGCGAGCGCAAAAATTATCCGTTCGGTCAACGCCACTGGAACGATTTCCGCGTATACAGTGTCAGTTGCGATCTGCGGCGGTTTTGGAAATTCACAAGGCTCGTTGGCAAAAAATGTGCGCAGGCGAGAATCAATTACACTGGCTAACCAGTCGAATTCGAGTTGCAGGATGTGTGAGTGTGTTTGGTTCATCCGTTGAATTTCCAGTGTACCTGCAGTGGCCCATCAAGCCACGGCAGGTATAGTTGCCCAATGGTCCAGGGTAGTTGTTGCAGCAGCACATCAAACGTCTTGTGATGTACGGTCAGTTCCGTGCGAGGCTCCAGCAAGAGCAGTCCATCCCTTGCGAGAAAAGTTTCTCGCAATCCCTGATTGCTCGTATTTGCCAGGGGTGCCCATCGCTCACAGACTGTCGAAAGCAGGCTTTCTATTAACTCTCCGGTTTCTGCAGACGGCTGTTCGACTGCCGTGCTGACAGTGCCCGCTGAAATGCCGCAGAGCAAACGCTCCAGTGGACCAGGTTTACTGCCGAGTGCTGAGTCCCCCTGAACAAGCCAGGTGAGTAAAGAGGCGGCTGTAACTTGCTCACGCGGTGAGGGGAAGTTATTGTTGATAATCAAGCCTGTTCGTTCGAACAAAGCAGGAATAAACGGCCCGAGTAATACTAACCCTGCGACATTCGTCTCGAATGTATTAATGGATGATTCGCAGTCCGTATCCTGAGTCGATGGAAATGGAGTATTTTGGGTCGACGCGATTTCTAAGGCGAGCCTTGACTCGAGTTTTGACAGCGCTGAAACAATGACCGGTATTTCTGGCAGCTGTACCTTCTTGAGATTGGAACGTAATTGTGAGGCAAGTGCACGTGTTTCCAGTGTACTGTCTGCCAGTGCCTGTACAGCGTGTTCTATAGCCAGGCCAGGTTTGTAAGAGTTGTTGAGTGCGAGTCTTGCTTGTTCGGTAATAGCTGAGTTTAATGCGTAACGTTTCAGTAGCGTTACCTTATCGGCCGGTACCGCGGATCTCAGTGTTCGTAACACTGTACCTTCTTTGCTATCCCATTTTGGATTCAGGAAATGTGTCAGCTTATCGAAATGGGTGTCGGACAGGATGGCCAGGTTGTCTCTGGTGACAGGGTCGTTTTGAAGACTGGCACGCAGTGATAAGCTATTCAAACTCAACAAAGTAGCCAGTACCAACTCGGGTTGCACCTGCAGGGATGTGTAAATACCGGTACTCTCAAACTGTTCGGCAGCTTTTACCAGGTGTTCCGTGTTGCTCGACGGGTTAGCAAGCAGTGATGCCAGATCACCTAGTTCATCTGGCTGCAAATTTCTCCGCGTCATCTCGGCTAGTGCGTGGGCCGAGTCTGGCGACAGAACTGATGGCTCTGTCTCGATTTCCCCCGGTGCGATTGTGCTGCCTTTTGCGATGGCTACAATTGCCCTTGACGCAAATAGAACCGGATTTTCAACATCTGCCAGTTGGCTAATCAATTTCTGTTGCAGTAACTTTGCTGAGCTATCCAGCGCACTTTCTATTAGAACTGTAGCGAGGGCTTCAAGCTTTGAGCGATCATTTTTTGGTGGATCGCCAGCGCCGGGTTCCGAATTTCTGGGTTCGTATTTAGCGTTGAGGCCCGAGGCTTGAATACTTGAATCACTTAAGAGGTTGTACTGTGATGATGGGTCTGTGTTGCCCTGTAGCTTTGCATCGTAGCGACTGCTTGTACCGTTTTCTAACTGGTCACCGTTGGTTGAATATGCTGACAACTTTTTCTTTACGACCGCTTTATCGTTGTGCCGATCGTCGTTGATACTGCCATGAAGCAGATACTGTTGATCACCATTTGCAATGGACGGAGGATCAGATTCGTTCGGCGTCGGTTCTCCCACATTGATTGTCGCATCCTGATTGCCAGTGTGGTGTGACTCGAATGCCTGGTGCTCGGGATTGTCAGCGTGTGGGGCGATGGTTGAGCCTGAATTCATCTTGTTGCTGAAATGGGGTTCAGTGAGGGATTCCAGCTCGTCCCTGTCGTTGGTCTTTATTTCGTGATCTCGGTTGTCGGGAAGGTCGTTGCTGCGATCCGAATTTCGTGTGCGCTTTCGTAGTGCCTCCTCTAGCCCCAAGCCTGGTTGTAATCGCCTGCTGCTATTGGCTATCCGCCTTTGTGGGAAATCACCCGCAAGCAGCCTGCGCAAGCTGCTCGAAGCGTCCGCTGTCGTTTGGATTGGCGGTAAACCGTCATTCCTGCCTGTGGTGGCATTGTTGTATTCTGGCTCCTCCACATTTGAGCTGGATTCAGCAATGTACTCCGATGATGTGGGGTTGGATATGGGGTTGATTGTCGGCTTATCTTCCGGCAACAACGCGCTCCTATCCGTATTACCGAAAGTTGTCTCATAATTATCTGGCGTCTTATTTTCCCTGTGTGTATCGACATCTGCGGATTGAAAGGTAACTTCGACCTCGGATCTCATAAAGGGGTGTAAAGGGGCGTCGGGTAGATCTCCATCAAATGGTTTACTAGATCGATTTTGTGTGTTTATTGCAGGGGGTTGATTATAGTCTGGTGATCGATTGCCAGATTCAGCTAGCGTCTGTGGAGACAGGGCGCTGTCCAATGGATTGCTATCAGCCAGACTGTCACTGTCTTCCTTAGGTACCTCAACCACTTTATTGCTGATAGATTGATTCAACCTTTGTTTAATCCTCTCGGACAGTTGAGTCGCAAGCTGTGTGTTTTCCTGCCGTATAATATGAATTAGTGTCTCCAGCAGTATATGCAGAGTCTGCGAGTCGTCTCGGGTGCCATTGGGATCTGCTGTTATGCCCTGGCTGTGCAGGTCAGATACTTGAATGAGCCTGTCGCAAACAACCAGGCTTATCGTTGCAGCAATAACCTCTATTGCAGGTCCGATATCTGCTTCCTTGCCAATTTGATCCGATGTTCTGTCAGCTGTGGGTAGCATTAAAAAGGGATGTAGTGCGCTGTGGATTTTCCAGATCGGGATTGTGCGTGTGGAGGGACTGTTGTCCTGTTGATGGTTACGGTGCTTATCGAAAATACTTTGCGACAATATCGGTTTAGCAAGATTGTCTGGTGCAAATGGTTCGTAGACCGTGTCGGTCAAGCGTCCCGGGGAAGTTACGCTATTGGCTGTGCCTTGATTGTGTATCGGTGGTGCTTTGCGGACGTAGTTGCGCATGTGGTCGGGCGTGTGGGACAGGGCGCGGCTGTCGAGTCGAACTTTCTTTTCCTGATTTGCTTTTTCCAGCGCGTGTCTTAACCGACGTTCAATATCCTGTCTAAGCACGTTCCATGGGGTATCTCGCGGATGTGTGCCCAACTCCAGCACAAGCTCATCGATAAGCAGATCTTCCGTATTGTAGTCTGATAGCAGTGCATCGAGGTCTGGAAGGAGATGTTGGCGTATGTGCAAGCTCAGTTCAATTTCATTGGGTGTGAGTGCGCGCGGTAGTCCATCCAGTTCAATCTTTAGTTCCGAGATGAGGTGACCGGCCATGGCAATCATGATCGATCACTATGCAGGAATTGTCTTATGGCTTCTGCATTGTCGCTACTTGGCTCGGTCGACCAAAACTCCATTGCATGCATCAGTGCTGTGAATTCAGGCGTTGTCTTCCACCACAATCTGGGAAGTATGTGCGCAGGGCATATCATAGAGACTGTTTCGGCGACAAACTGCCGGTAGCCGGGCATACCATCGCGATCAATCCCGGATGCAAAAACGATATCCAGAGTCATTGGTTCAAATGTTCCGGCAGCTCGAAGTAAGATATCCTCGACGATCAGAAATTGAGGCTTTACATCTTTGGCGGCTCTGTTAAGACAATCGGTAAATCCATTTGCCAGACTATTTGCAGCCTCCTCGGCTTGTATGTAAGCAGGGTAACTTTCGATAAATCGATATTGAGGATCCCACTCTTCTAACCGTAGACTTAAAACCCACTGACTGCCTCGCTCGAATATTCTATAGTTTGAAAGATTGGCTGCCGATAACAGCGTCGCCTCGGAAATAGTGTTATTCGGGAAGACGTCTTTTGGCCAGCTATTTGTTATTGTGAGATTTGGCTCTGGCACAATTGCGTTTGCCGGTATATTAACGCTTACAAATTTGGGTTCCTCAAATAGAAAAGTCAGTTCGAGATCGAGTAGGCTATGGGTGAGTGTGGTTTGATCGTAGTCTGGAAGGCCTAACAGAATCTTCAGTTTTTTTTCAAAACCATAGCGTGTGCCGCGTCTTGGTTCGATACTCGGTAGGGATCGCAGAAGCCGTCTTTTATTGTGCAGTCGTTGTTCTTCATATTCTTGTGGATTTTTATTTTCACAAAAATGCTTTAGTGAAAATTGCGTAAAATGCTCTCCATACATAGACAGAATACGATCTAGCACTCGTGACTTTCTGTCGCTGAGCGGATCTAGAGCGTTTACGTCGTTGTTTTTTTCCTGATTGATTAAATTGGTTCGGTCTGAATCTATATAGGTTTGATTTGTTGTCAGGTTTTCGCTAAACAGATCAGTGCTGGCGTGTCGTCCGCCCTCGGTTTCATCCAAAATCGCATCTATTAGCGAGATGTAATTCATAAACTGTTTATTGTTATTGCCTGTATTTGAGGTTATTCGATTGGAGAAAATTGCTGAATGACTTTGGTAGCTGGCTGGTAGCTCCTGAGAGATAGGTAGCCGGTAGTTGCCAATCGGGCTTTTGGTATCGATCTCCGGGAAGTTCAACCAGGGGCTCGCCGATGTGACAGAATTTCCTGAGTTTAAATGTTGCGCTAATAAGTCTTTGACGCGAGCGAGGTCCACAGGTGTGTGACGACCTCGGCTGGACAATGCAATTTTATCTGTGTCGGGTGGCAATTCCAGCGCCAGGTATTCACTGTCGTCACAGTGATCAATTTTAGTTTTGTCAGATGTGTCATTTACACCAATGTCGTGTAGAAGTAGTTCATGTACATGTACTACCCCCGGGAGTTCGGAGACCGCTTTCGAAAGCATTGTGGTGAGTTGTGTATTGGCGTTTGGTGTGCGACAGCCGGAGGCAAGTAAAACAGGATTATTGAAGGCCTCGTTGGTGGTTATGTCTGTGTTTGAGTCTGCTTTTGAAGTTAGCAGTGCATTACACAGCGCAAAAGCGTCCGCTACAATTTGCTCCGGACGAGCTCGGCGTTGATGTTCCAGTTTGAGGGTAAGCGTGCATCTTCTTGCTGTTGCGGCCGCTACCGAATCTGCGTCTTCACAAAGATTTCGTAGCTTGAGATAAGCCTGTTCGACGCATTCTCTCGCTTTTTCTGTGGCTTCTGGTGAAGAGGGCACTACATATAGATTGTACAATCCTGCCTCGTTTCCGTATTTTGGCACCACGGTTACTCTTGCAACTGACGCATCAGCGCCAGACAGCACTGATTCCAGGTCCGCAGTGGTCACCGGCTGCATGTACATCACCGTCGATGGCGGTGTCAGACGCATTGTGTTCATGTCGATCTTGCCGTCGAATCCGGTGATTCTGGCGGTTATGTCAATTGATGCGCGATATTCAATTTCCGTAATGGCGTAGGCGATCTGTTCGAGTAACATAACTCCGGGATCATGGATGTTGAAGTCGGTCCACTTGTTACCTGAATAAGTTTGAGCGAAATTAATTAGTTGCTCTCTGATTGTCCACACGTCAGGTGCTGGATCGTGGCTGACATTCGGCCTGTTTATTTTAGACTCGTGATCCATGGTCTTTCACAGACCGCTGTTTTCGGGTAGGAAATCGTCGGATTGTCTTGAACCTTCCATGTGTTCGTCATACCACAGTCGCGTTATTCCATAACGAATGCGGTATGGGTCAGTGTCACGCTTGTCACCGACGTTGTAGCTTGATGAAGTTTTAATCTGTAACTTGTATTCTCTCTTGCCAACATTTAGCCATCGCAGGCGTAACCTTTGTGAGTACCTGCCGAATACTGCTGTTTGCTGGCGTATCGGTCTGAAGCCAAATAACCATTTGAGCAGATTGTTACTCGGGTTGTAGGTGTTCAGCGCAATAGCATGCAGCAACGCATAGCGACCTTTACCGCGCTTGCCACCGACTCCGGCAATAACCTCAAGCGCATGGCAGCCTGATAGTATCGGTGTGATAGAGTGCCAGTTGCCGTCAGCGACAATGGGTCTTGCGGCGTCGTCATTCTCCAGTTGTAACACATCTCCGATGCGCCCACTGCTGCGTACAGGGCCACCAATATCCAGTGTGTAAACCGGGTCCTCGCGATTGATGCCAACAGGTCCTGATCGAGTTAGTGTGACATTTGGCTGTTCAGCGGTGTCAGCCTCGTTTGAAAACGGGGGTGCCAGTGTCAGGTCCATTTCGTTCGTGTGGCGCAGACACCAGGAGACTTCAGCGCCAGCGCCTTTGGCAAAGGAAAGTAATCCTTCTTCTGCGCCGAGCGATGAAATTCTCAATCCCCCTTGCGGGTCCTTTTTGAATCCGTCGTCGCGCTTGTTAACCATGCTGTCGATCAAGGCGGCATAGTGCTCACCGGTTGGCAGGGCGCCCTCGCGAAAATGTTTACGAAGTTGTTCTCGATTAAACTCGCTCATGGGGACTGATTCGCTGTATTGTCTACTAACAAGGTTTGCCCGACAGCAAGCTGCCCGATGCCTGCCGGCTTGATATTCCAGATTGCCTCGGGCTCTGTCGGCGTGATGAGATGATGTTCCATTGCAAGAGGCAGACTCCAGATTTCCCTGTAGGAGATAGCGCGTCCATGCGTAGATACGCTGTCGTGCAATTTATAGCTATCACTTTGCGTATGGCGATTCTCTGCATTGAGATGAATCAAATGCAGGATTTCAAAGCTTTTTAGTGCAACCACATAGGGTTTACTCTCGACGAACGAGGCGAGGTCATCAATATTTAGCGACCAGCCCAGGTCGGCCATAGGGCCTTCAGCTGTCCAGGCAGACAACTGATCGGAGACTACTTTATTGAGTTTGTTAACCAGTGCGCCTGAACCGGCACTTTGATCAAATGTAACCAGCGCTCGTACCTGCAGTCGCTCAAAGCTCGGGTTGCGCACGGTAACATCGGTAAATGCGTTGATGCGCTTTTGCACATGCTGTTTTATTTGCAAGAGGGTAGGGGAGTCGAACATTTTTGCGGTGCTGGCGATCGATGCGCCGGATGGTGCATGAGGGATTACAACCAGGGTAATTTGCCCTGCTCTTACGGCGGCGTTCAAACCGTCTCGTGCGCTAAAACACTTGCACTTCCAGACAGCCGGAAACGCGTCGAGCACGATACGTTCGATATCCCATGCGTGTACCCCTCGCTGTCGATGGCGCAGCCCTTCAGCAATCCGCGCGCGATGCAGTGTTTTGCTATCGATATCGTTCGAAATATTGTCGATGTCACAGACACCGCTCACTTCAGACAGGCCGGCGATGGCCGGGTCAAATGCCCATCGTGCAAATTGTATGTCCTGTGACGAGAGGGGATTTGTGTGTACTTCTATTCCGTTTAACACCACGCTGTTTAGTATTGGAAAGGTATTTAGCCTTTGATTTGTACTGGCCAACAGCCAGCACATGCCAGCCGGCATCTCGGTGCTTTCCCAGTCAATGTCTGGTGGTAGATCGAAGGCTATTACACCGCTGCGCTGGAGGCCTGCAGTGCTGTCCGAGAGCAGTGAATTGCCGGACATAAGTCGCCAGCCATCCTGGGTCAATATGTGCCATTGAATAGTGTTAATGGCACCGGCAAGTCGCTCGCATCCGCTGTTGTCGAGATCGAATAACAGTGATACTGGACCTGCGGAAATCCTGGGGCCAATTCCTATGTATAAGCTGCCATCCGCCGGTCGCTGGGGGAAAAACGACGGAATGCCTGCAACATTATCAGGATAGATGCGACGCTCGCCGAATGGACACAGTTGTACCACCCTCTCTTTGCAGGAGGCGGGAGCCGGTGCATTAATGGATATATGGCTGCGGGCGGAATAGTCCAGTGTGAGGTCTGTAAACTTAATCGTCAGTGGAGGGTTGATTGTTACCTGCTCGCGTAATGGCAGGAAGTTTTTTCGGATTGCGTTTGCAAGTGCAAGCGGGTAGGTGTCATTACCAAAATTCCTGCCTGATGTATTGAGTCTAACCCTCAACAGTCCGGAGCGAATGGCGTGGCGTTCCGAAAAATCAATGTCTGCGCCATCGCCAAAGGGGGCGTGGTTCGGACTTTCTATATGTCCTTCTATAATGCCTCTGCGGTGAAGGGCAGAGCTAATTCTGGCGCCGCGGATCAAGGGCATCGAATCTGATAATGGAACCCAGCCGTCGGCATTGAGATAGTGTGCGACAACCTTGGGATCTGGTACCCTGAATGCTGATCCGTATCCATCGTAGTGGCTGTCGAGCGATCCGTCTCGCGGCAGTGGTGGCAGGTCTGTCAGAGTGTATGTCAACCGTAAACTTTCAACGGACTTGGTTGCCAGTTCCGGGCAACCTACCAGCAGTTCTGAATTGTCTTTTGCCTGTGTGCCAAATGGCAGTACTGTTTGAGTAACGGCTACTGGCCCTTCATCGTTAAATGCAGTGAGTCGGGTCAGCCCTTTCGCGGTTACAGTTATATCTATGGATTCCAGCACACGCTCATCAAATAGTGACAGCGGAGAATATCGTGCGTCGGGTGCAAGTTTTATTCGAATATACGGAGTGGTGTGTCCGGCGGCTGCGGTAACTGGCGGAGCCGATGCGTCAAGTAGTATTCGAAACCGTATCCCCGCTGAGCCCTTCGAGCAGGCGCTCACATATAGAGAGGTTGGCGCGATCGGGCCAGTTTCCGAACTAAGCTCTGCACTGAAAGCGTCACCAAGTAACATGTGGAAGAGATCGTCCGGATTGTGGCTGCCAATGACTGTTAAAAGATCAGGTAAACCGAGTTTCGAAGTGGCCTTGACAATAATGTCAAGAAATTCTTTTGCAGGCCATCTGTGATCTTTAAATAGCAAAACATCTGCAATAATTCTCTGTAGAATGACTTTAACCTGCGCTTCATCACTCGCATGTTGTAACAGAGCTGCCAACACCTGGTCGGACGGGCTGTTGGTTCCGGAAATGTAGCCAAGCTTTGTCGCCAGTTCTGTAATAACTTCAACAGCCACCTCAATGTTGGTAAAATTAAATGCAGATCGAACTGCGGTATCACGTGCTACTGCTGCTATAGCATCGTCCAGCTGACTGATATCGTCTATTTCTTTTTGCTCATTTGCGCGAAAAGAATCAGTTAAAATGCCGTGAACGATATTCTTAAACTTAAACTCTTCATTGATGTATTCGTGGAGTGCCGTCTGAACCAGGTCTGCCGGTTGGTCAGTATCTGCAAGCTTACCAAACCGCTCTACCGCGTTTGTAATGGTGTCTACGGCCTCATCAACACTGGAAAATTCAAAGGCACTTTGGATCGTCGGGTTGCGAGCCACTGATCCGATCACTTTCTCCAGTTGGTCTGTTTCGGTCTCCTGGTTATATTGGCGTGACGCTAGTTTGATTTGTAGATCAATCTCGCGTTTTCCCTGAGCCAGTGAGAGCACCGGGCTTTCAATATGCAATCCCGAAGAGGGGGTTTGCCTGGGGCTAAACAGTCGAACTCCCCGATCCGTTATCTGCTCCGCTCCTACTCCGGTTATCATGCCGGGTATGTTTACCGGTGCGAGAGTTCGGTCTCTCCAATACCTTACATGAGCTACATTCTGAACAGTTGCCGCTACTACACGTGTGTCGGCAATTGTTGATCCTGACACTTTTAGTTCGTCAGTTATAAAGGCTGTTAGGTGAGTGTCTTTGGGGATTGAGACAGGGTTTTTATTGGCGCTGGTTGCGAGTAAAGCAACGACTGGTGATTCTGGTTTGGGTAATATACCTAGTTGCTGCGAATAATAGTGGTCGAGTAGCTCATCGGGAAAACGATTTAGTCGCGATTTAGTATCGATAAGTACTTTAATGGTTGCGATCAGGAGTCCCAGAGCCGGGTCAATTTCGCCGCTCTCAAGCCGACTTGCCAAAAGTGTTCGTAAAGTAGGTAAATGCCTGGTCAGTGACTCAATCAGTGACGCTTCGTATGCGTCTGCGGAGACTGCTTTTTTGTGGATGGTGGCGGGCAGCAAGTCGTACAAACTATGCAACCGGTTATCTTCACTCAATTTTAAACGATTAAATCGTTCAGCAATGGTGGATACTATTTGGTTATCTTTTTCTGTCTTCGTGTCTTTTAGCGCATTAGACAGGTTATTAAATGAGTAAGTGTGTGGAGAATTTTCGGCAAAAGCAATTATCTCTGCTAATGCAATAGCCGGTTCTGCCGCAATCAGGGACTGAAAAAATGATGAGTTCTGATCAGGTGTCGAAATCCATTGTATCAGGCGCGCAGCTACAGCGATCTCCTCCTCAAAACTGCGCTCGAATGGCAAGATGTAGTCTTCTCTCAGTGGATCGGGCAGACGATCTTCCTGTGCAGTGCCACGGCTTGTCCATAGCCCGGGTATTTCCGTATCCGCGTCTGCTGTTTCCATACTGGGTGCTAGCCTGAATTATTCATAAGGCGACAAGTAAATATTAGCGAAATACTATGTATACAGTTCCAGATCACTTTTTTGGCACCTTTTTCAAAATAGCAGTGTGTCTATTCGACGCCAGAAAATAATCTGGCGCCACATCTTGGCCCATCCTCCTCGGCACGTGGCGGGCCACGTTTCTCAGACGATTGGCCAACCTGTTTAGCCAGATTTCCTCTGGACGCCGAATCCTCATAAATAATCCAGGCTAGAGCTCTGATGACGTTGTCATGATTGCGATCGGGGCAAGGTGATCAATGCATATATAGTGTTATTCACACCGCTAATTGCAAAAGCGAAAGCGGCGACTTCGGCGCTGTCATCGCCATACACCAGGCCGGATAATATGGCGGTACCTGAGGTTCCATCGTTGCTGTTGCCGACTAGATTTGTCAATCGACCGGACGGTGCGGTCAAGCGGTATCTACCGATGCCAGTACTATGAAAAAATCCGTCGCAGTAGGCGATTTGTGTCCAGCTTAGGTGGATAAATGGTGCGGCCTGTTGGTCCAGATCAACGCTCAGGTCTGCCAGATTTGTTGCTGGATTGAAATTGAGTGTTACCTTGCCGGAGTAGTCAGTGCTCTGTCCACCTGAAGGTGCTAGTGACAAATGCCCCTTTCCGGTAAAACTTAGCCATTGGCTTTTATCCAGAGCTGTGGGGGGAGTTGGTGATCCGGCAAATATAAAAATCTGTTTGTTGGTAAACCGGCCTTGCGCAGCGTTAAGAAGGTCGCCATACAAGTTAAAATTTTTTATTGGCCCGCTATCCGTTGCTCCGTTGATTCGGTTTTCAGCGAGTAAAAGTCTACTGTTTCCGAGTTGTAGATTGGGCAGATTGCCACTGGCCGAGAGCAGTGAGGCACCATCGGCGCCAAGTTGTAGTGCAATGCCTCTGTGTTTTGCAGCCGGATTATTTTGCGAGCAGAGTCCAGATAGATGAGGTGAGGTATTTTCTGAGCTATTTGCTGGATTAGTAGCCGGATTATTAGCGTTGTTGAAAACGCTCTTGTATAGCTTTGTAACTGAGCTGCACCCACCGACGGCAATCAATGTAGCGAAAAGTATGCAGACTTCTATTCTTTTAGTAAACATTGGCTGTACAAATCCATTTGGATGCTATGTTTGTTCGCCCTGCCATACGACGACTGTCAAACTTCGACCTCTCACTCGATCGCGAAGAGATTACATTCGCAAAACAGCGCCATCGATGTCCATACAAAAGGCGCTATTGAGTAGCAATACCCAGCAGAAGGTATTATTGACTCTTTGCCACTAAAATTACAAATGGGATTTTCCGGTAATATTCACACTGCAAAAATCATCATTCGCAGAAAAAGCGAGTGGAACAATCAAATCGTTCTGCTAATATCGCGGTGAACGTGACAAAACACGGGTAGTGATATGCCCGCTGTAAGCTCCCCCGGGAACAACGGTCCACGGACAGTGTCTGGCAAGGGTACGCAGGTATTAGGGTACGCAGGTGTTAGGGTTCAGGAGGGGCGGGGTATAAGCGGCACAGGTACGTAACAGAAGGAACTACGATGCAGATACAAAAGTCCCGGGTAGCTGAAGCCCGGCTTGATAACACACCCACTCGTGGATCAAGTGCCCCAGGGCGTCGGAAGTCCGCGGTTCATAAATCTGCGGTTTATAAAAATGGGGAACTCAGCGGAATCGGTGTATTGCAAAGATCTGCGAATTCGAGTTCAGGAGTTTCCCGGTTACTGGCAATCCAGGAGCTTGCAAACTCACGGCAACCCGTTTTCCAGAGAGCTGGAGCTGCGGAGTTACTTGAAGAGGAGCCCGCGCAACTGGCCAGGAACAACACTGGTTTGCCTGATAACCTGAAGCATGGCATGGAGAGTATGACTGGTCATTCCATGGATCATGTACGTGTTCACTATAACTCCCCAAATCCTTCAACTCTGCAAGCGCATGCCTACGCGCAGGGTAACGAAATTCACCTGGCTTCGGGGCAGGAAAAGCACTTGCCGCATGAGCTCGGGCACGTGGTCCAGCAAATGGAGGGACGGGTGCGTCCAACAATGTCGGTCGGTGGTGTCGGTATCAATGATGATGCTGGTTTGGAAAGTGAAGCTACCACATTGGGAAACAAGGCATTGCAGTACTGACTGAATACCGCAATAAAAGCAATTAGCTGCTGATACTGATTAGCCACACAGGGAAGGAATATACCAAGGGATTATGGTATGGGTTATCACGCACCGACTAGAACCAGTCTGCAGTTATTTGCAGTTGTATCACTACTGGTATCTTTAGTTCTGGCATGGCTAATATGGCGCCAATGGCATCAGGTCGAGCGCGCGCAGCCTTCGAAGGATGCGGTAGTTGTGGCGAGTCAGGATCAGCTAAATACTTTTATAAAGCGTCAGCATACGCTTGGTACTGCCGCTCAATTTCAAAATTCCGAAGCACTCTATGAAATACCCACCGGTGTTTTTATTCAGTCAATGGTATTTGCGTCTTCCTCCAATGTAAACCTGACCGGGTATATCTGGCAGGTGTATCCTGTTGATTTTCCCTACGAACGGGGATTTAGCTTTCCGGAGCAAATCTCGTCTGGCGACACAGTTATTGAGTTGCAGTATTGTTTCGGCCTTGATCAATCAAGGGAACAGAAATCAGAGGAGATTAAGGAGAACAAAATACTACCAAACGAATGCAGGGAGCTGGTAGCCGGTACCATGGAACACGGTGCTTTGTCCTCAGGGGGTGATGAAAATACGAGTCACTTGATTGGCTGGTATTTCAACGTAACGCTCAGACAGTCCTTTGATTACAAAAAGTACCCGATGGATTTTTTGACGATATGGCTGCGTATTTGGCCAAAGGAAATTGCTTACGATCAGTTTATCTAGCCCGTTCCGGATTTCGCTGCCTACTCCGCTGGCGGAGACTTGCAAGATACCGAAGATAAGAGGTTTGTATATCCTGCCGCATTCGGGCTGGACCGTGGGTTCGTGCGGGGTGAGTGGGAAATTGATACCAGTTACTTTAGCTATCGTGAGATCGAATACGATATTAACTTTGGGTTTCACTCTGGATTAGAGGTCGAGAGAAAACCGATAAGTGAAACGCAGTTTAGTGTCAGTCGTTATCAGGAGTTGCATTTTAATCTGGGTGTAAAGCGGAAATTTCTCAGTGCATTTATTAAAAACCTGGTGCCGCTGTTGGTTGTCGGGTTGCTGTTGTTTTCAACAGTAATGACGATTACCGCCGATAAGGAGCAGTCCAGTCGATTTGGTTATTCCACTTCTGGATTACTGTGTACCTGCTCCGCACTGTTTTTTGTAGTTATGCTCTCGCATATACAGGTGCGCTCAATGTTTGCCGGTTCTGGTTTGGTTTACATTGAGTATTTTTATTTGGTGATGTACTTGTACATTTTATTAACTGCACTTAACGGATATTTGTTTTCCCTTATTGGATTAGAGAAATTTCGGTTGTTGCAGTATGGTGACAACATTGTTGCCAAGGTTACATTCTGGCCGGTGTTGCTGTTTGGGATGCTGGTGGTGGGCTGGTATGTGTTGTGAGGCACTTTAGACGTACCCTGGCTCCAGAAGGTGTTGGGGTCGACATGGCCTGCGAGGCTTAATTCAAATCGTCCGAATTTGGTTGTAAACGTCGCGGTGTCAGTTTGGGCTTTCCCTAACGTGGCGCTGGTACGAATCTCCATCGTCGACGTCTGCTAGAGTACAAACAGTTGCCACCCGGCATTCAGCGGGAACGGTTAGCAATGTGTCCGCCAGTGCATGTTCAGTTGACCACCGCACGCCTTTCATAAAGTGGCTGGCAGTGTCTTGACCGGCCAGGAAATCGGGATTGCATCCGACCAGCCAGAATCCACCGTCGTACGCGGGGCCAAAAACCACATCGTGATCCTGCAGTGCTGCGAAGGCATCGCGGATATGAGTGGTATTAATTGTTGGAATGTCGCTGCCAATGATTATTCTGTTGGTGCCCCGAAAATGGGCAAGCGTCGATACCATACGGTATCCGAGGTCGCCTTCGCGTTGAGAGATGGTATTGAAATTGTCAAACATCGGGTGATGTGATTCCGGGGCGGAAGCGGCGGCGATGGTGAGGCTCCACATTTCACCGCTCATTTGCTCAAGTTGGGAAGTCAGCGTGCTTTGGTAAAATTCCAGCGCAGCCTGTTTGCCGATATCCCTGGCAAGACGTCGCTTTACGGTGCCATACACAGGGGCCCGGGCGAAAATGATCAGTTGGTGCTGATTCGGGATGGTCATTCGACTAGACTATGATGCAGAGCGATAGGTCAAAGAGTAAGGGGTGCGACGTCAGTAGATTGTCGCTGACCATTGGATTTTATTGATCGGATGGCAGGTTGTAAGTCGGGCTGGCCTGCAATCTGCCATTTATGCAATCTTGCCAGTCATACAGGTTGCTGCAGTGGTTTTATCACGGAATTCTCACAATGCGGTCAATTGTGGAACTCGTCATTAAGTCGTTAGTCCACGGTACTGAAATGGCTCATTGTGTCGTAAACAGTATGGCATTGCCAGTGCAAGAAAACGCTCGATGGGGAACAACAGTTGCGCGTTTGGCGCGTATCGAGCGCCCCGATCTGAGCATCCCTGTTTTGAGCATCCCCGTGTTGAGCGTCCCTGCTTTGAGTATCACTGCAGCGAGTATCAAAGACAACTTGATAAAAACGGTAATTTAGAATGAAAAATACGCTAAAAATATTGGTTCCTTTCATAGGTCTTGTTGCCAGCTCTGCGGTACTGGCATCCGGTGGTGGTGGATTTAATTCAGGTGGATTTTCAAGCCAGCGAATCGACCAGCAATACGAACTGGGGAAATCCTATTACAAGGGCACCCAGGCCGATGGTTCCAGACTTGAGTACTGCGTAAAAGACAGTAGTGGTCTGAAGAAATTGTCGAGACGAAGTGTCAGCAAGTTTAAGAAGGGCCCGGTGAATAACTTTGTCGATTCTCTGTATAACTGCGCAGCTCCCGATCAGAAAATTGCCGATCTGGTGTCGGACGAGCAGGGAGAGGCGATCCTGCACTACCTGAATAAGCGCTTTAAGCTGCGTCTCAGCAACAGCTAAACACAGGCTTCAGATAGCATCAATAGAGTAAGTGCGGCGGGCTAATCACTGATCAGGAGATTGCCCGTTCTTAAACTCCGTTGTTCAAACCTGTGTTTTAAACCCTGGCGTTTTAAACGCCTGGTGTAGACACTGTGGTGTAAAAACTGGATCCGGGTGTGTCTGTTAAAACGACTTGCGCATCGGCAGGACAGGGCGGCAGTACATAGCTATCAAGTACAGAGCTAGCAGATACGAAGCTATAAACCGGCAAATGGTCGATAGTGCAATTTGTGTCTGAAGAATACCCATGCCAGTACAGCTATTGCGGCGACAGTCGTGTACTCAAGTGCAATAATCCAGGTTGGCAGCACAAGCGAGCCTGCACCAACGGCGCCTGTGTTGGCACCAGTCCAGTAGGACACGAGGCAACAGTAACTGAACGCCCAGGACCACCAGCGTGGATACAGTGTCGCAAACGGTAGTATCCATGCCACGTACCATGAATTGACGACCGGCAACGCCAACAGGAAGAGCATAAACAGCCAGTCACCGCGGAAGCCGCCGCTTGACGCTTGCCAGCCAATCGCGGTGTCCACGGGATCGTATGGAACAGGCTGATTGTCGATTGATTGTCTTGCTGACCAAACACGTTTTGTGCACACAGCTATAACGCAGCTGCAAAAAACTGCCAAAAGCACGAGCTTTATAGATTGAAAGGACAGTACCTGAAGGAACATCAGGTAGACAGCTGAATTGAACAGCCAGCTGTCAGCCATTGCCTGCAGCCCCTCGGGTGCCCAGATTTTTATTGTCCCGAACGGCAATGTGAGTAACACAATAGTGATCAGGAACCAGCCCACGAGGGTACTCCAATAGCGCAGCGACCAGCGTTGAGAGAGCAGGAATGGCAACGCGAGAACAGCAAATACTTTTGCTCCAACGCCCAGTGCCAAGGAGAGTCCGGCTAGCCAGACATAATTTCTTGCAGCCGCAAAGATACTGATAACCACAGCGAGGATTGCGTAGATGTCGGGATGCGCTGTGAGAGAGAACTCCTTCAATAGCAGGGGTGACCAGGCGTAGAACAGCAACGCATTACGCGCACCCAGTTTGTATAAAAGAATCAACACAAGTAGATCTGCCAGACCTGCAAGCATTTGCAGGGGCCAGACTTCTGCAGCCTGAACGAGATAACCTATACTGAATATCCACTGTGTCACAGGTCCATAGACGGTAGCGATCTCTGGATAGTTGATCAGCGACAAGACAGGCTCAAAAACTTCCGGCACACTCTCGTCATCAAAGAATACGGCAGGTGCCAGTGAGTAGGGATCCAGCGTAGTAATTGTCTGATAACCGTCCCATAGGTAGCGGTAGTAATCGTCCTCGAAAAGAGGCTCTCCAAAGACTGATATAAAGCGTAGTAATATCGCGGTCGCCACTATCCAGATGACGGGTATGGACTGCCGGAGATGGTGGTATCTCCATACCACAGCGGCGGTGGCAACCATCATAATTGCCGCTGCCAAAAGAAATTGCAGAACTGCCCAATGACCGGGCTGGCGTGAGATATAAGTGACAAAAATCCAGCAAATCAATACAACAGTAATCATTGCTGCAAACAGGTTTCGACAGTGTATAGATGGGTCACCTGGAGCAGGTGTTTCAGATTGAACCATTGTCTTCGTCATTGTTCAGAGGGTGTATGTATAAAGGCCGCACAATTACCGTAATCATTCCGGCGTTGAATGAAGCACCTGCCATCTCGAAAGTGGTAGATGATTTATTTAATCTGCGCGTGTGTCCCCGGTGTGATTTGCAAGTCGATGAAAAGCAAAGCGGTGAAGCGCTGATTGGCGATGAGCCAAAACATGGGTCACCGCTGGTTGCAAAAGCTCCGGCTGTAAAAGCTGACGGTGCACTGCGCTGTGGTCATGATGCGTGTCAAAATACCAACAATCAGACTGCTATGGAGCGTCTGGTCGATCAGATAATCGTCTGCGACAACGGATCCACAGATGATACCGCGTCATTGGCTGCGTCATGCGGTGCGATAGTAACGCACGAACCGGAGCAAGGCTACGGTGCTGCCTGTCTGGCTGCATTGGATGTTCCGGTTGAAAAAGATGTGGTCGTATTTGTCGATGGAGACGGTTCAGTGGTTGCCACAGAGCTACCCGGCCTGATTGATCCATTGTACAGCGGCGCGGATCTGGTCATCGGCTCCAGGACACTCGGCAACACGCAAAGAGGCGCGCTGACGATTCCACAACAATTTGGTAACAAACTTGCGAGCTTTTTAATAAGAACACTGTGGTCGTCCGATGTCACTGACCTGGGCCCTTTCAGAGCAACAACACAAGCAACCCTTGACGATTTAAAAATGACTGACCGTCAATTCGGCTGGACGGTCGAAATGCAGGTGCGTGCATTACAACAGCACAAGGTCGTGATCGAAGTGCCGGTCAGTACGCGCCGGCGGGTCGGAGTGTCAAAGATCAGCGGTACGCTGCGGGGTGTCATCGGTGCTGCAAACGGAATATTAGGGTCTATCTTTAAGTTGTACTGGGCGGGTCTCGGGAAACGAACTCTGCCGATCAGGATTGCAAGCAGGAATTAACATGCGATTGTTTATCGCGGCTCTGGCACTGACTTTTGTCGTGGCAGCCGCCGGTTATTATGTTGTTAACTTAAACGACACTTCTTCTGAACTTGATAGCCGTTGGGCATCCAGTACAGAGTCCAGCGAGGTTGTAATTGACCATAGTGCATGGCAATTGCTACTGGATGATTATCTGGTCAGTGATACAGACTCAGGGGTCAATCTGTTTGACTATGCCGGATTGCTGGATGACGGCCGGGAGCCGCTTGACGAGTACGTCAACTATATGGTCTCGGTAGATCCGCTTACTCTGAATCCCCGTGAACAAAAAGCGTACTGGATTAATCTGTATAACGTACTCACTGTGCAATTGATACTGGACAACTCTCCTACGGTGTCTATCACCGAGTTAGGGTCTAACCCGCTGGACTTTGGTCCATGGAACGATGTAGCTGCCAGTATCAACGGTATTGAACTTAGCCTCAATGACATAGAGCACCGCATTATCCGGCCTCTTTACGATGATTACAGAATTCACTTTGCCGTCAATTGTGCAAGCATCGGATGTCCCAATCTGGCTACGGGCGTATTCAACGCTGCGGATTTAGACGAGCAACTGGACGCTGCAGCTTCCGAATATCTAAACCACCCCAGAGGTATTCATTTCGATGGTGATCAACTGCTGTTGTCGTCGCTGTTCGAATGGTATGCCAGTGATTTTGGTGATGATCAGGATGGTGTACTCGCTACGCTCGGGCGACATGTTGGTGCAGACGTTCGCGATGCATTGTCGAAGTACGATGGAACACCAGAGTACGCCTACGATTGGGGCCTGAACGGCTATTGCAGTATAGATAATGAATGCGGCCAATGAAGGTTTAGACTACCTGATTGGCGCTTACAACTATAAAC
The DNA here is from genome assembly GCA_964393885.1 of uncultured Granulosicoccaceae bacterium. GTDB lineage: Bacteria > Pseudomonadota > Gammaproteobacteria > Granulosicoccales > Granulosicoccaceae. Next base: position 39,398 of record CAYMVV010000054.1, read on the forward strand.
TCACTGATCCTGATATTTACCCAGAGTGGAGTTAAAATGAACAGACTGGCTATCTTGTTACTGGTAACAAGTGCATCTCCTATGGCGCTTGCGGATGGATCTCCGTGGCTACCTTCAGATGGCACTACAACGCTGTCGGTGGATCTGATTTCCGGGTCGACAGACGAATTTTTTATCGGCGACGACAGCACCGATCTGGGTGGTGACCTGGAGGGTACCTTTCTTTGGTTCAATGCCTCGTACGGATACGATGATATCTGGGCATTCGATTTTCGAACCGGCTATGCGGAGTCCAGTTTTGAAGGCAATCCGCTTGATCAGGAGGATATAGCGGATACCAGTATTGGTGTCAGTTATCAGTTCATCAACGAGTTTGAAGCGGACAATGGTTCGCCGACTGTTTCGGTGCGCGGTGGTATTACCATTGGTGGTGATTATGAAACCAATATTATTGAAGCAATCGGAGATGGGGCGTCAGGCGTAGACCTGAGCTTACTGGTCGGAAAATCATTGACTCCCTCTATCGCGGTGTTCGGTGATCTCACTTACCGGCAGCGCAATAACGACGTGGCTGAAGGCGTCAAATATCTGTTAACAACGTATTACACGACGCCGGTGCAAGGCCTTGGTTTGCAAGCCGCTTTTGGCGGAATCCGCACCGACAGCGATATCAACATTGGCGATCCCGGTTTCAATGTTGATCAATTTCCGCAAACCGATCGAGATTCGGATTGGCTGATATTCGGTGCGAATTACGGTCTGCCGAACGGAATTGGACTCGGTTTTTCCTATTCATCTGTGTTGTCTGGCAAAAACGTGGCCGATAGCGATATTGCCGCTTTCTCTGTCAGCTACAGTTTTTAGAAATTAGCCATAAAAAATTGATCACTATTGTGCGCTCATTTGCCGTAATAACTATTTTGGAAAATCGAAGATGCTCTCTATGAAATACACGAAACATCTGTTGCCTGGCGTTATGATACTTTCCCTTGCCGCGTGCGGTGGCGGAGGGGGCAGTTCAACTGAAGACGGCGATAGCCTCGATAATATCGGTACCGGCGGACCGGATCCCCAGCCTGCCTCGCAATTGCTGACCGGACGGTTTGTGGATGCTGAGGTGGACGGAATGCAGTATTTCACCGCTACTCAATCCGGTGTCACAGACGCTGACGGGTCGTATAACTACCTGCCCGGAGAATCTGTAACTTTTTTCCTCGGTGATATCGTATTACCAGCGGCCGATGCCGGGCCTGTGGTAACGCCGCTGGACGTGTTTTCGACCGATAGTATTGCTGATCCCAGAGTGATCAATCTCACCCGGTTGTTGCAGTCTCTTGATGTTGATGGCAATCCCGATAACGGTATAACACTATCTGATTCAGCCGTCGCCAACGCCACTGGCCTGTCGGTGGATTTTGGTTCTGCAGATTTTGATGATCAGGTTGTGAATCTGGTTGCTAACGGTGGATCGGTAAACACGTCGCTGATCGAAGGAGAGGCAGCACTCGATCACTTTCAGGAAACGCTTTTCAGAGAAGGCATAGTCGAGAGACCTGAAGGGCCCGACACCACAGATACAGGTAACACTCCGGCTCCGGAAGGTACCAGCACCAGCCCGCTGATAGGCACGAGTGCCGAGTTCTCCAACTTTTCGCATGACATCAGCGGTACCTTGACGATAATTGATGACCGTACACTTGAAGTATCTAACTTTGGTTACGATGGTGGCGGACCTTCTGTATTCTTCTACCTGGGCACAGATGGGGAGTACAGCGGTGCTCGTGGCGGCATACTGGTCGGCCCACAACTCAATGGCCGGACTTATGAAGGCGATACCATTCGCCTGACGTTGCCAGCTGGCGTAACACTCAATGACTTTAATGGTGTCAGTGTGTGGTGCGACATTTTCTCGGTCAACTTTGGCGATGCCATGTTCTAGCGGTGGTCCTGAAAATCGTTAGTACCTGTAAAGAGCCTGCGCTGTAGCAACATGCTATAGCGCGGGCTAATGAGCATAATGTAAAATACACGCCTGTCGGGCGTGGCAGCTGTGATAAGAGCGGCGATAATATTGGTTCTTCCAATCGCACGCACGCGTGCACCCGCGCTCATCCCGCGCTTATGTGGCTGCTTGCTCCGCTATCCCTGCAATACCAGGCCCCCATCAAACTACCACCAAAGATACACTTCCAAAGTACTCCTGTCGAAGAACGACCAAATAGCGATTAACTGCTATCGTAAACTGCTCGCAAGGCCGGTCAATTCGCTTTCATTGTTGTACCCTTACGGATATCCGATTAATAAGGTGCTGGTCTTCCGTGAGCACAGCCAAGCGAATACTGATTATCTACACAGGTGGCACCATGGGTATGCGGGCGCGTACTGGTGAATCGTCTTTGGCACCGGTCGCCGGCTTTTTGCCAACAGTATTGGAGCAGCTTCCCGAACTACAAACGAGCGGTTTGCATCGTCGTGAATCGGGCAC
>CAYMVV010000055.1:0-6265 GCA_964393885.1 uncultured Granulosicoccaceae bacterium
CGTTTAATCAGGATGCGAATGACAAAAAGAATGCCGCAGACAGCACTATCAACGGTACGATAGACAGTGACACGCTTACCGCAATAAAAAACATAGCCGGCGTTGTGTATTGGGGAGACACCTCCACAGCACATAAATTCAGAGTCGCATTAGCCAGACGAACAGGCCCCTTGTTACCCCTCATCACCGAAAACGACTTTGCCGACTGGTGTATTACCGAACGCCACACCTGCATCGACACCACCGCGTCCGGAGGCAACGCTTCGCTGCTGGGTCATAGCAACTAATAACCTGCCGCTCAGACTCGCAGCACTTCGCTTTCGTAAAGCAGGGCTCGCCGGTCACTGAAGAGCGGCTGAAAGACGATACACCGATTGATGTCTACTGGAAATTTGACTCCACGACAGCCTGGTCGTTAGAGGCTGGTGAATTTTTCACACCAGCATCTGACCGGGTGTCATGGATATATTTCCTATTCAAACAAGTAATGAATTCCAATTCCGATATTGAACAGATTGAATCCGTTAAAGTTATCAAAGCTCGCAAATGAAGCACCAACTTCTCCACTCAACACGAGTGGCGGTGCCTCTGCAATGGCATCTCGGATATCGAAATCAAGACCTACTCCGCCACTGATACCGAACGCGTTTTCCGATCCAAATACCCCCGTGTCAACATTAATAAACTGAAGGCCTCCAAAGTAATACCAGTCCACCTCTTCTGTCTGTCGAAAGTACAGCAAACCGCGACCGGAAACACTTGTCACGGTGCCGAGCGCACCGATAATGCCCTGTACTGTAAAGGTCTCACTAACCGGGTACCTCAAGCTGGGGCCGGAGGAGTTTAATCCGCCCTGCAAACCGAAGGAAATACTATCGGCCGCTAACGAGCTATTTGCGGTAACCAGGCAAGCAGCTCCCAACAAGCCGCCTATATACTTCTTAATATTTCGTATTTTTTTCAATTTCAATTCCTGAATGTAGTTTTTAACGAGCCACCACTGGAAAAACTCTATGTACCTGAGTAGCACATGACAAAAGCCCCGGATAAGCCAGGCGACCTGCGGTTACCCGGCTAACTGTTCATCGCAGTTAAAGATTTCACGGTGAACGTGTGGCTGCGTGGAGCTGCCAGTGATGCTACTGAACAACATGTTTCAAGATGTTGGGTGTAACGAACACAGAGTCGCAATCAAAACCCGCCAGTAATTACTGGCAATCGCACACCCCGACCAATACAGAGCAGCACTTTGGTTTCATTATCTGAGTCTTTAAAGCAGCAATTTGTCGCTCAACAATTCATCACTACTGGAGGCTGGATTGTTCACAAAACAACGCAAACAAATACCTCTTCGATGGGATTAAAGCAGTTCGATATGAGTGGATGTTCGTGTAGCTCGCTGAGCAATAACGTCGCTAACCCCTCGCAATCTCGTGCAGCATTCCGTTTGATTGCAAACATCATTGCTCTGTGTAAAGAGTATAAAAACATTTAAAATTACGCAAAGTAGGGTTTACTACCTTTTGCAGTTTAATCGTGCTTGTTTAATTTGGCAGCACATGCCGTATGACATTGCTTTTCAATGAGTTTTCCGCGATGTTCGCAAAAACGCAATTGAATCCAATGGCACGATACTGTCTATCAGAACCCGAAAAACAAACCGGGGAGCACCGGCAGCTGGCGCGGTACAAGCTCCGTGACCGAGCGCGCGCCCTGACTCAACCATCGCATCGGTTGATGGAAGCTATACTTCCATCAATCGATACCACTAAGTCGCTTAAGGCTAGTCACATCTCCTGATTTAAAAAGTATCGTTAGCAGTCTGCTATTGGAGACTGACATGGATCAAAGCTGCGCCAAAGCCTTCCAGCGTCACCGGCACCAATGCATCTCCCTGCTGGCTGATGAAGACACCCGGCCGGTTGTCCGCGACCAACGAGAGCGTAGCCGCATCCGGAAATGTGATGTTACTAATCAACTGCGACTCACCGGCGTAATCGATACGGCTTCCATTAGCGAATACCACCACTGGGGTCTGGCCTTCCATCGCCGTATAAAACGCGTTGCCAAATGTATTTTCAGATGGCACTTGTACGCTCGCACGGTAGTAGACTCTGCCAGATCGATCTATAGCGGGTCGGCTGAAGGAACTTATAAATGTCTCATCGGCAAATCCCGGTGCGGGGTCGCTGTTCGATGACGCAATTAACGACATTGAAGTAGCACCCACAGCCCCAATATCCGGATAGGGCATGCCGCTATGTGGTGCGCCAGCCAACAATGATAAACCCAGGGACGTCTGGGTAAATTGCACAGCTGTGGTCTCACTTGAGGCGATCACAATCGGCACGTTGCCAATGAGTGTAATTCGGTCAACAAACCCGGGCGGAACCGTCTCTTCTGCAATGCTGACCAAATTGGCTGTGCCATCTGATTCGAATATCCAGGTAGATAGACGGCCAGTTTGGAGACCGCTGGCGTTGTCATCCTCAAGTGCGCTGGTAATTGACATCGCACCTGAGTCGAACAGGGCATTTAGAGAAACGGATTGAAACTGCGCTGTTTCTGTTGCCGGAACAGCATCACCGCCTCTTACAACCGTAGTGAATGTGTCGCCGACTTTCTGCACGATTCCAGTTCCACGGCAAAGGCTTGAGTCCTGCGTTTGCGCACCGGAATCAAGCATACCCTGAAATGCCACGACACCGTTGTTGTTGATACTTGGAGTCGCTGACACGCCAATCGGAAACGATACGGTAATTAAACAGTTGTTCTGGTCGGTTGGCAGAGTTTCATCAGTGCCCAGGAACTGGGTAATCAGCGATACATCTGAACCATCCCAGAGCCAAAGAACCGGCGTTCCAAAATTGAGGCTGGAAGTACCGTGAATCACCGCTCCGGCATTGGACAGCCTTGCAATTTCCATCGTAGCCACCACCGATCCGTCTGAAAAACCCGGGGCCAGCTCGCCAGTCCTGAGAATCGATCGGATAGATTGACCGTCCCAAAAAAGCAACGCACTGCCATTGGACGCACCGCTGACGTTTGCAGTCACCAACAAATTACCATTGTCAGCGTACCCCAGGCCTACCGCACTTTCGAAAACAATATTTGCTGGCAGGTTATCAATCGTATCGCCTGATCGGAGTATCTGCTGCGGCGAGTCCGGGAAGCCACACCAGACACCTTGCAAACGTTCCTGCCCCTGATCATAACCTGCGCTGACGCAAGTATCTCCAGACGGTGCAATCGCTGCAGTATTCAAGCTCGTGAATGTGGAATCAACCAGACCGGGAACGGGACCGCCAATCGCATAGACAACCGTTCCAGCTCCTTCAGATACATTTTCGCTGCCATCGCCTGAACCCGCACCGTCTACATCATCTGTATCTGCACCATCCTCATCGCTTGTATCCGAACTATCCTCATCACCGTTGTCCGCACTATCCTCATCACCGTTGTCCGAACTATCCCCATCACCGGTGTCCGCACTATCTCCATCGCCTGTGTCCGAACTATCCCCATCGCCTGTCTCTGCACTTTCTCCATCGCCTGCATCTGCGCCTTCTCCAACACCGGTTTCCGACTCATCTCCATCGACAGTCTCCAGGTTATCCTCTGCACCTTCTGCAACGCTCTCACTGTCAGTACTTGAAGAACCACCACCACCGCAAGCTGGTAATATCGAAACGCTAATAAGTAAAAATGATAGAAGCGCTAATTGTTTGGGATTTAACATCTGATTATTTAATCCTTTATAAAAAAGTGTATACCTTTCGGGCCAGCATCCGGCAGTAACGAATGAGACTGTCAATCCCGATTAACGGAGCAGGTATTATTTCTCGCGCGAATCTCGTCTGCACTCTTGCCACGAGAGTGACAAAAATACTGTTCTAAAAACTACTATTTATAATTTTATTAGATGAACACCTGCACGAGAGCAGGGATCGTAGCGAAGCCAAGAGATACCGGGGCAAAAGACCGACCCGCAGTAGATTATTGTGTCCCTGGGGAATGGTCCCGGGGCTCCGTGAGAGGAGCGAACCGCTCTACTGTGCAACTTTTCAAGTTGCTGCTAGTTGCAGAGCGGCGCACCCCCTATCGCGCTGAAGTTTTATAGTTAAACTGGTGGCTCGGTGTAATATCTATCCGGTACATTGACGCTCAGGAAATCAACGGCAGCGTTGATTATTTGTTGTAGCGCTTTGCCTCTTGGCTCGTTGTCCCAACCTACTACGCCTCCTGCGACGGCACTGCCGCTCCCGCCGAGTATTCCTCCCAACCCACCGGCAACATCACGGATTGTTGCTTCCAATTGTTCACTGGCGACTATTTCTGAAGTTTCGACATCAACGACTTCCAGGTTTACTGCCATATAGGTTTTCTTTGTGGCTGCACCTACGATCCCTCCAAGGAAACTCGTTTTTGCACCAGCACCACCTTTGCTGCCACCTGAGTCCTCAAAATCGGTAATGGAGGCGGTGACAATTAGTTTTGCTCCCAGAATACGACCGAAATTGGCTGCAGATCCAGAGTTCACTGCCCCTGACGCGCCAAAATTAATTTCATTCATCAGGTCATCCATATTCGCACGCTGGACCATTCTAAATTTCTTCGTGGCTAGCAAAGATGATGTGAGTTTGCGGGCCATAGCATCACCGGCTTCCTTCGAATACCAGCGGTAGCGGTTAAACCGTCCTCCGGTTGCATCCACAAAACGAATAACCGCCATATTGGCACGAGGGCCTGAATAATTGGATACTGCTGTCGCTTTGCCTTCGACCGAAGTCCCTGCCTGGGTTGTCCCAGGGATTACACCACCCAGTTCGCTCACGGTTGCACAACCGGCTACTAACGACGTTGCAACGGCGACCACACCGGCAATGGTTAGCTTCACTTTACTCATCATAGGTATTCATTCCCTTAATTGTTTGTTGGTTTGCTATATTGCATATAAGGAGTAAGAAGTTACTCTTCCTTTATTTCAATTTTTACATTGGCATCGACTTCTTCAGTCAAGTTAGCTTTAAATGCCATGCCAGCTTTAGCCAGCACCTTCTTTTTCCACACATTGTAGCCAGGCAAAGATATGATGATTTCATGAACTCCAGGAGTGGTTTCAAAGTCACCACCTGCATTGCCAATATATACACCGTCAATCTCTACATCTGCTCCGGGTGGATTTGATGTGATCGTTATTGAGATTGGATCGTCGGGTTGTTCGGGGGCGTTCTCGTCAAGTATTTTGCGAACACGCTTGTTCTCCATTATTGACGACACCAGTTTCTTCGCAACGTCTGGTCCCAGGCTAGCCTCACCTTTACCGACAGAATTTAACCCAACCTTTTTCAACGTTGCTGAACTATCAGCTACTTTTGACATTATCTTGCTGCCGCTCTGCAAGTCCACAACCTCTATGCGCGCCTTTAGATAGTACTTGTAGACGGTAGAGGTGACGTTATATTGTGTTGATCGTTGCTTGGTACTGCCATACTCAATAATATTTCCCGTAACTATTAGTCTGGCGCCACTCATCCCACCTATTTGAACTGCTTTTGCAGGATCCACTAACGCCCCGGCCTGAAAATCCAGTTCACCCGCCAGGGAATCCATTTTTTCTCTTTCCAGTACGTCGAACTCTCCACTGTTTACCAGCTCATCGATTATTAGCTCCGGTAGACGACGCGTGTAGTTCGTATTTCTAATGCTTGTCGTAAAGTCGACAACCGCTATTGGCACAAGTGATTGTGCTTTCGCTACTGTGGGATGGATTGTTAACAACACGAAGCTAACGAATACTAATAGGGCAGAGATTAGCGTGGTTCGATACTTCGTGGTTCGATACTTGGGGAAGGATGTAGCTTGATGTGTGATGATGTTGTTCAACTTCAGGTATTCTCCATTCACCCGGATATGCGTACGAAAGCCGATCGAGAATGGAGGATTAACTGTAGTAATGATATTTGATCAGTTACTACAATCTGTTTTGTTGAACCAGAAAAACTATCTTGTATAAAAGACAGATATACTTGACTCAAATCCTCGCAACCTCGCCACCACCCTCTATCGGAGGTATACTTTCGTTTGGTAGCAAATAGTGTTGCTGTATAGGAAAAGAGTATTAAATAAGGTAAAACTTCGCAAAGTAGGGTTTCCTACTTTTTTCCTGGTTCGTGCGCCAAGAGTAGAGACCTGGTTAACAAACGCACGAACTTACATCCCGCTAGCAGATGTTTGCCCAAATACCATCCCCGTACCACAGAGA
>CAYMVV010000055.1:6365-40482 GCA_964393885.1 uncultured Granulosicoccaceae bacterium
TCGGGTAACAGGGATCGGGTAACAGGGATCGGGTAACAGGGATCGGGTAACAGGGATCGGGTAACAGGGTAAGATTTACCTCAAGACCAGAGCGCACCCGGAACCGCTAGCGCAGACCTCACATTGTGTCGTTTTTTGCTTAGCCGGCGTTCACTCGATACTGTAAAACGCATATGAACGCAGCAGGCGAGTCGCGTCAACTCCATGAATAACTCCATAATGAGACGTTACTACGGAGATACAGCCAACCCGCTAATGCGATCCAGCGTGGGAGGCTATGTGGGAGGCTATGTGGGAGGCTATGTGGGAGACCATCATGGCGAAAAGTTATCGACTAATTGCTGTATTGCCTGAAACAATATCTGGCACTGCATACTGGCAAACTGGATGGGAAAACACTCCGCTTAAACCCGGAAATAACTGTCGAAACTTACAAACAGCAAGAGGCGGTTTTGAGAACATGGCATGATCACCACACTCTAGGGTGTGATTTCTATTGCTCTCTTTTACTGCTCTCTTTTACTGCTCTATAGTTACAGCATCTCCTTAACCGTCAGAGACCAGCCACCTGTACGAGTCATACAATACACAGCCACGCGTTATAGCGAAGCTGTCATACATACAGCCAGGCGATATACGCTACAGTCGGTTATACCAGCCGCACCCCAGTCTGGATTATCGGGTGCCTTCGATCTTACATTCAGACTGGCTGACAATTTGCCAGGACGAAATGACATATAGATCTCCAGAATAGAACAGAACAGCCCCGCAAAATGCTGCACGAAGGCTGCCCTTATCGAGCCTTCGTGCAGTGACAGTGGCATTCAGAAAGACTCTGCAACAACCACTCTCATGACGCCACAATCAACAAAGAACCTATCTAACTTCCAAATCCCTCAAGTCCGATAACTTCCCTGCAGCGGTATCCGACAACGCAGGAAAATTCATCTTTCGTTCTCCAGGCCGAAGCAATTGGTCTTTCCAATTGGAAATCGCAGCTGCTTGCAGACGCGTAGACCGAAGCTTTCGAACCGAGAAATCCGGACAAATACAGTTGGTCACGCTCTACGACGAGGTCCTTGAGCTCACGACACGTATAGTTACGTGAATCTGTAGCTGAGAGTGAACCTGCAGACTTCGCTAAACACGAGCTACATAACAGCGCCATCAACACTAACGCTAGTGACGAATTAGCAGATTTGACGCTCATTGGATTGTTCCCTTGGTCTTTAATAATTTCATACTTTTTTTTCTGGCAGACGGACATTAAACTATATCGGGTCCGGTAAAGTGTTTCGGTTTCACGTTAATCATTATTCGCGTTCATCGCATCTGACTTCCTCCACAGGCAATTGCTCTCACAGGAAGTGCTCTCCACAGAAAGCTGCTCTCCACAGGAAGTGCTCTGCGGGTGTCTGGCGCGGCTGTCTTTAACGGGAGCCCACACTAAAACCAAGCCTTTCGAGATCGATAAGTGAATCGCACCGATATCCGACCAGGCAGGCGAATTTGTCTTTGGTTCTCCAGGTTGATCTGGCCGGCACTTCGTTCACGATATCGCAACTGCTCTCAGTCGGGAAAACCCAGCTGCGGGAGCCTAAGAAACCTTTCAATTCGAGCCCCTCATTATCGGCCACGAGGGTTCGAAGCTCCTGGCACTCATAGTTTTTGGCTCTGAGCGGGCCTTCAGCGACACTGGCTCCGCACGCCAGCGTCATCACCGTTAACGCAATTGTTGATTTGGCAGTACTGATTTTCATCGCACAAATGTCCTTTGGCAAAGTTGGCTCTACCTTATATTGACAGCAGATGTCAATACAGGTTCAACGGTCAGATACTCGGGCTAATTGGCAACCGAGCTCTGCGCAGGAATGTCCGAGACCAGATGATCTGCAGAGGATGTGTTCTTTTGGCCAGCCAAATCGATCAACAGGAACGAGTATTCACCTAAATTGATCGGAGATATCTGACTCAAAACTCGCGCCTTCGCCACGATTTTTGATTTCGGATTTCTTCCCTGTTACTAGTCAACACCATCCAGTTACCAAAAAGATAAACACAATGTCACATTTTTATATAAGTCTCGGCTGCGCCATAGGCGAAACCGCAAAAACACAACTGAATGCTCCATTTCCGGATATCACGCTAAAAGGCTGCCTGGCCGGATACTCTGGCCGAAAACTATCACCACGGCTTAGTCCAACGCCAGGCAAAATGCGCTAACAGATGGATTAACAATGGGTTTTAATGACGTGAAAACTTCAGACAGATGCCTGATCAGTGAAGCGAACCGCGCCGATATAAGGCAAATTTCGATTGCGTTGTGCGTAGTCGATACCATAGCCAACAACAAATTTATCTTCTATTTCAAAGCCCACGATATCAGCCGTGACTTCTACTTCGCGACGGGTGGGCTTGTCGAGCAGTGCACATACAAGCATGCGCGCAGGTTGTCGTGACTCGAGTAATTTGATCACGTGGTGCAGGGTATGTCCGGTATCAATAATATCTTCAACAACCAGAATGTCCCGATCTTTGATCTCACCTCGCAGGTCTTTGAGAATTTTTACCTCGCGAGATGATTCCATCGAATCACCATAGGAAGATGTTTCCAGAAAATCCACTTCAACCGGCAGGCTTAGCTCCCGAACCAAATCTGCTATAAACATAAATGATCCTCGTAGCAAACCGATAACGACGAGCTTCTCCGTACCTGCAAATTCACTGGAGATAGTCTCCGCCATGCTTTCCACTCGGGCTGCAATAGCTTTTGCGGAGATCATATCGTCAATTACATAGTTATCGTGCTTCATAGAATGCTACACATTTTTCTTACCGCTTTTTACGACCACGGGTTTTAACCACGGTTTATGATCACTGTTTTTGACCACTGGCTCTATACCGCGGGCGTATAGGAACCGCCATGGTCAGACGACCACTGCAAGGGCTGATTTAAAAAACTCTCTACTGCATCCAGTGTAGCGGTGTCGAAGTAACCCTTATTGCGACAAAGCTTGAGCACATCCCACCAGGTCGCAAGATGATGCAGGGTGAGTGAGCGCTCGGCAAGCTTGTTGCGGGTGTCCGGAAACACATCGTAGTAAAAAATAACCAGTGTGTGTTCGGTTACCGCCCCCGCCTTTCTCAACGCATCTGCAAACTTAACCTTAGAGCCACCATCGGTGGTCAAGTCCTCGACCAGTAATACACGCTGACCTTCTTCCAGCTGTCCTTCTATTTGTGCATCCCTGCCGAAGCCCTTTGGTTTTTTGCGCACATACTGCATCGGCAACCCCATGCGATCTGCTATCCACGCGGCAAAAGGAATACCTGCAGTTTCGCCGCCGGCAACTGCATCAAAGGCCTCAAAGCCTGCGTCACGCACCAAAGTTGACACAGCGAAATCCATTAACGCCGAACGTATACGTGGATAGGAAATAAGTTTGCGACAATCGATATATACCGGGCTGGCCAGCCCGGAGGTTAGCTTGTAAGGCTGGTCGGCGCGAAAGTGCACAGCGTCAATTTCGAGCAACATGCTAGCCGTCAACTCTGCGATGGTCTCTTTATCTGGAAAAGTATTTTGAAACATAGCGTATCCGGTTCAGGTTTTTTCTAGCGATCTATAAAGTACTAAACGACATGCCAATAGAGAGGATGGCCAGGATCAAATACTGTCAACGGGCCGGATGATGTGTGGAGTTTTTCATCAACCTGCAATGGTGATGTTCTTTTTTCCAGTGTCATAGTAGCTGTGTTTACCGGCAACCCGTAAAATGCAGGGCCATTCAGCGACGCAAAACCCTCAAGCTTGTCGAGTGCATTTTCTTCTTCAAACACATGTGCCAGGCACGACATGGTATTGGGCGCATTAAATACACCGGCGCATCCGCACGCCGACTCTTTCGCATCGTCCAGATGTGGCGCACTGTCTGTACCCAGAAAAAAGCTGCTGTCACCCGATACCGCCGCAGCTCGCAACGCCAGACGATGCAGCTCGCGTTTTGCAATCGGCAAACAATAGTAGTGTGGCCTGATACCGCCGGAAAAAATGTGATTGCGGTTGATCATTAAGTGATGAGTAGTCAGAGTCGCCGCCAGTGAATGGTCATTTCCTCTGACATAGTCGACCCCTTCTTTGGTCGTGACGTGCTCCATCACTACACGTAAGCCCGGATGGCGACGACGCATTGGATCAAGCACCCTGTCGATGAACACCGCCTCACGATCAAAGATATCAATGTCTGCGTCAGTAACCTCGCCATGCACACACAGTGGCAAACCTGTCTCCGCCATTGTGTCCAGCACTGCCGCCACACGCGTCACGTCGGTCACACCAGAGTCGGAGTTTGTCGTTGCACCTGCGGGATAGAGCTTTACTGCTTTTACCAGGCCGGACTGGGCAGCGCGCGCTACATCGTCCGGCTGAGTTGCTTCGGTGAGATACAGGGTCATCAACGGCTCGAAGTCAGCAGCTGCGGGTATCGCACGTTTTATCTGTTGCCGATACTCTTCTGCATCTGCAGCAGTGACCACTGGCGGAACCAGATTCGGCATGATTAACGCTCTGGCAAAATGCTGCACCGTTGCCGGCAAAACCGCTTTTAGCATCTCCCCGTCGCGCAGATGTAAATGCCAGTCATCGGGACGTTTCAGGGTTACTTGTGATTGCATGCTGCGCAGCCGGCCGGTAAATCAATCAATGATATCGCCACAGCTCTTTTACCGCCAGTGGTTTACTGCCAGCGATCATCCTTGACCAGTGCTGTGTAGCGACCTCCTTCAAGCGTCAGCTCGAGTCTGGTGCCCGGCGCAGCAGCATTGGCCTCGACCATCGCAAACAACAGGCTCGCCTGATATTTTGGCGAATACGCACAACTACTGGCAGTTCCGACAACCTTGCCCGTCGAGCGCAACAACCACTTTGATCGCAAAGCAGGCAAACGTTCGTTCTCAACCATCAGGTTTACCAGGCGTCGCTTGACGGGCCGTTTGTCAAAATTCGCTATACTATCGCGCGCCATAAACTCCGCCGGCTTGTCCGGGTTGATAAATTTTTCTAATCCACATTCGAGTACATGGTCGTCATGGGTGATATCGCTACCGTACGACTTCAAGCCCGTTTCCAGTCTTTCGATCAGATTTGGTGCGCCCGCCCGGACCTGGTATTTCTGTCCCGCCTGCCAGACTGCGTCCCACAGCGCGAGGCCGCAGGAAGAGTCCTGCAGATAGATCTCAAAGCCCCCCTGTCCGCTCCAGCCTGAGCGCGCCAGCACCACCGGTGTACCGGCAATGGTAGTTTCGATAAATCTGAAAAATTTGATTGAACGCACCTGCTCACCAACCAAATCTGCCATCAGGTCATCGGCCTTCGGCCCCTGTACCGCCAGCGGGCTGACGTCAGGTTCAAACACTTCCACATCCATCGCACGCCCGTAGGCGATACCCTTGACCCAGAGCTCTACATCCGAATCAGCGACCGATAGCCAGAACCGATCCTCTGCCAGGCGCAGAATAATCGGATCATTCACCACCAGCCCGTCCTGATCAGCGAGCGGTGCATAGACCCCCTGGCCGATGGCGCACGGCGCAATATGGCGAGGTGTAATGAGTTCCACCAGTGCCAATGCGTCATTTCCACGCACCTCGACCTGACGTTCGGCAGCGACATCCCACACCTGTACGTGCTCGCAAAGGTGACGATACTCGTCCTCGGTGTCGGTAAAATTTACCGACAACGTCATGTGGTTGTAGATCGTCATCGACTTAACGCCCTGCTCGAATACCCTTTGTTCGTAGGGTGTCGTGCGCAGTCTGGGAGACAGCATTAATTCCACGGGGTGCATTGGCAGTGTCCAGCGATGTCGAGCGATGTCAGTTTTTTGCGAACCGCAATGGTACCCGACCAACGCCGGCTTCAATATCTTCTGACTTCTACCAGCGCGGACCTGCGTTATACTTCTGCGCCTTCCTCCATTTTTTGTTCCTCATACCAGCCCGAGAAGCCTATGTTCTACACCACTGAAAAGCGCGACCACGGTTTACCGCACGATCCCTTCAAGGCGTTGGTTGTTCCGCGCCCTATTGGCTGGGTATCAACGATCAGTGCGGATGGCATTCCCAACATCGCACCTTTCAGCTTTTTTAATGCACTTTCTGACTTTCCGCCAATGCTGATTTTTTCGGTTGCCAACGGCAAGGACTCCGTCAACAACGTTCTGGCCACCGGCGAATGCACCTGCTCTCTGGCCACCAAAGCACTGGTCGACGAGATGAATATGACCAGCGCCGCCGTGGACAGCTCGGTCAGCGAGTTCAGCCTCGGTAACATCGAGACGACTGAATCGAAAATGGTCAGCACACCTCGCGTTGCGGCTAGCCCGGCGGCGTTTGAATGCAAGCTGTGGAAGTCCATCGAACTGCCGGTAACACCGGGCAGACCCGGCTCGGGCTACACCAGCGTCATAGTCAGTGTTGTTGGCGTATACATTAACGATGAGTACATAGTCGATGGCATGATAGACACCGCTGCCATGCAACCAATTGCCCGTCTTGGCTATATGGACTATTCCGTTGTATCCGCTGAAAATATGTTTTCGCTAAACCGACCAGACGTTGCGGAAGATGGCAAAACCGCGACCTTAAAAAGCGGGCCATGGGACGGGGCGTATCGATAAAGTGGTTTATCAAAATACCTGAAAGCGCCAGACAGGTTTTTATGGCGCTCTTTTTCCTTTAGTGCGAGGTATGTAGAGCAAGCAACCTGGTGTGCGAATGTAGCACGCGTTTAATAACCGGCCGTTGTATAAGCATCAAATACAGACAGTATCCTTCCTTCAACCTTACTGGACAAACGCTCTGCGAATCAAATTAAGCCCCATCAGGCAAAATATACAGAGCACGACTTTCTGAAACTGATCACCATTCAGACGACGCCTGAGACGCTCACCTACGGAAAAACCCAACAACGTGGGCACTACCATAAGCCCGGACACCAGTGCTAACTGCACAGTGAGCAGCCCGTTACTGATGTACCCCAGTACCAACGGCACAGATCCGCATAAAATCAAAAATCCGGTAAAGCGTACAAAGTCTTCCTTGTCGTTATGACGCGCCAGCAGGTACATCACCATCGGTGGCGACCAGATTGCAGTCAAACCACCGATAGCGCCGGAAACCAGCCCCGCCAATACCTGAAACGGCCGGTCCAGCGCATCGGGTATTCCTATGGGTTTTTTCATCAAACTTGTTGCAGTCCACAACACCACCATGACGCCGATGCCACCCGTCAATAATTGCTGCGACACCAACGGTGCAAGCTGTGCAGACAAGTACATCGTAATGATCATCGCCAATGCAAACGGCCACAAGAGCTGTACCGAGCGACGCACCGCGCCACCTCGGTATATCTGCCAGGAGTTGGTAACCAGTGCGGGAATCAAAAGCATGGCAATAGCGACACGCGGATCAACAAATTGCGCCATGATGGAAATGCTCAGCGTCGGCAGACCAATACCCACCGTGCCCTTTATCGTGCCCGCGAGTAAAAAAGCGGCAAATCCGATAATAACTATCTCTGTGGTCACAAGTGGTCTATCCATCTAATAATTACAGGTTCAGCGTGACCGTCTGCCCTCACAGTCAGCACATCGCTGTCACAACTCTTCATAAGTGAATCACTATTCCCGGCGAGCAGCGTCCTGCTGTGAAACCGCTTATTGGCGCTCACTCCGTGGTGCTCATGTTTTGAGGCGCTCATGTTGTGTGGCGCTCACGCTGTAAGGATCAGTTCGAAGGACCACTGGCTTTCAACTTTATTAACGCTTCCAACCCACCCACCGCAGCGGCGATAGTGGCGTGATCACCCGTATAGGATTGAGGCCAGTCTTCAGTGGCTGGCGAAAACACGACTCTGGCGACAGACGCAAGCTCCACCTGAACCGATGGTATGCCAAGTACCTCACTGGCGAAGCGAGTAACAGTGTGGTTGCGTAAGCCGCCGGTAAAACGCGGATGGTCCACCACCAGTCGCCGCCCGGGCTGCACAGCCTCGTTATTGTGCGGCAGCGAAGCGAGCTCGGTTTCGACAAAGCCGTGTGCCTGAAATGCTGATATTACCTCCATCGGATCGCACGATTGCCGATGGATAGTACCGAGTGCCACACCCATGCCGTGGCTGTTTAACATACCGTGTAAATCAATAACAAACTTAAACCCGACCTCTTTATGAAGCTGCGTAATCGCGCGCTTGTACTCACTGTCTGTGTGCCAGTTGGGATCTTCGACTGCCTGATAAACGCAATAGATGGAATAACAGGAAGTGGACTGTGACAGGTAGCGGGCAATCGCACCAGTAAACTCTTCCTCCAGTTTCATCAGACCATCACGATTGTGCATGCAGGCATGTGGTGCGGACACTAGCACCGGTAGCGTTCCGGCGCTTACCTGAAACCATGATTCACTCTGCAGCGCCAATGTGCGGTACTGATGCAGCTGCTCAAGCGCCATCAAGCTTTCCATCAACTGCTGGAAACCAACTACTTTATCTGGATTGCTAGTGATACAGGACACCTGAACGTGGTATTAACTATTTATACTACACTTGCGCGCCTGACTGATAACAAGAGAGCAAACCCGACTAAACGGACAGGCGACCAGCAAAACTGGTCGTGGGCATATGATTCTGACGGAATTGGATCACAAATTGCAATAACTTAGTCACGGTGAAAGACTTTTTCATAAGCTGAAAAAGTCAGCGTCCAGGCGCAACTCGCATGTCGGCTTCAATCGAACAATGTGAGTTGTTTAAGTCGCACTGTAGTGCGGCTACCAAGGACTATCAGTTTATCCAGGATGGAAATTCTGATGCAGGGACCAGGTGTCGTTCGACACCCATCTGGATTCGTGTTGGCTTCGCCACCACACTCCAGCAGGACAGTCTGGCCTCGTGACGTTTTATCGTAGAAAAAGGCAAAACTATCGAAAGGTAGTGACGCAAAGCCACTGGTCTACGGGAGACTCTCCTACGATCGCAGGGCTACCTGAAACGACACAGGATGTGTCAGTGAATTATTCTGCGAATGGATTCGCTCTACGAATAATTCCAATAGGCCAGCTTCGTCTGGCCGTTGAGGGTTCTATCCCCGGACTCTCAGTAAACCTTTACATCCAATACACTTCCCCACTCTGGTTCACTTCTTTTTTAGCGTGGCCTTTTTTACGTGGCTTTTCTACACAGCTTCTTTTAACTCAGCTCCTTTATCTCAGCTCCTTTAACTCAGTTCCTTTAACTCAGTTCCTTTAACGCGGTAATTTCCCGACGAAACGGAAGTGCATCGCCCGTGTCAGGCTCGTCCAGCTCTCTGGCATAACGGTGCCCTGCGTAGGTTGCCCATGCGATTGGCCCGGGGGCCTCGGCATCACCAAACACTTTAATACTCTTGATACCGTGATCATCCCATTCGTCTTCCCTGGCCAGTAACGCTTGCCAGACGTTATCTTCAGGCTGCCGGGCGGTCACCAGCACCACTGCATCACAGTTGATTTTTGAAATTGTTGAGGTGAATGTACAAGCGGAATCAACACCATCATCTGCTATCGACATGACACCCCTATTCAGCACTATATCGACACCAAGATTGGCCAGTCGCTTATGTATTTCCGCCTGCTCCAGGGTATTGTTACTCCACTCCGACACATAAGCGCTCGGAGTAAGCAATGTGACAGTAGCGCCCTTTTGCACCAGCAACTCTGCTAATACGCCGCCCATGTAGTAGTGGTCATCGTCGTAGATAACCACATTACCTGAAGGCAGGTTACCAGCCATCAGGTCATCCGGGGTATAGACTGGCATGGCCGAATCTATCGCCATCGGTACAACATGAAAACGGGCCACACCATCTCTGCGCCATGTTGAGCCGGTCGCCACTGCGACATGTTCAAAACCAAATTGCAGAATTTCATCTGCACCCAGCTTGCTGTCATAGTAGATTTGCGCGTTGTTGCGCTGACTTAATTGATACTCGCGGTAATCTTTTACCCGCCCCCAGGCAGACAATCCGGGAAGTTTACTTTCAAGTAGCACTCTGCCACCTACTTCAGTACCTGACTCAGCCAACGCAACATCATAGCCGCGCATGGAAAGCGCTCGAGCGGCTTCGAGTCCGGCAGGTCCGGCCCCCACAATCAGCACATTCTCAGAGCCGCCCTTTGTATTCATTTGCTCCGGGTGCCAGCCTTTACGCCACTCTTCCATAAACGTTGGATTTTGAGTGCAACGCGAGATTGACATGGTCATGTCACCAGTGATGCAGATGTTGCATCCAATGCATTCACGGATATCCTCTATACGCCCTTCTTCTATTTTCTTCGGTAAAAACGGGTCAGCGATTGAAGGGCGCGCGCAGCCGATGAAATCCAGAATTCCCGACTTCACCTGTTTCGCCATAACATCCGGCGAAGTAAAACGGCCGACTCCAACCACCGGTTTGTTTGTGAGGCTTTTTATACCTGCCACAAGGTCTTGCTGAGCGGCCTCTTCTTTAAACCTCGACGGGCCCGAACAGTCTTCCCAGGCACCATGAGCCAGATCCCACAGGTCCGGAAGATCATGGTGCATTTCAATGAAATCGCGCACTTCCGAGTTTGCAAAGCCAAGCTCTCCGACCATCTCATCCAGTGACAGCCGCAGTGTTATCGCCATGCTGTCGCCAACTACATCGCGCGCGTCCGCCACGACTTCCCTGACAAATCGTGAGCGGTTTTCAAGGCTGCCACCATACTCATCACTGCGCTGGTTTGTAGCCGTTGAAAGAAAGTGCTGAAAAATCCCGAAGCCATGTGCACCGTACAGACAAACCAGATCAAAGCCTGCCATCTTGCTCCGCTTTAACGCATTGACAAACCAGCGACGCAGATCCCTGATATCCCGTTTAGACATTGCACGGGCATTTACCGGATCATTGGTAAAGGTTCGTATTGGCAATGCTGTAGGGGCCAAAGGTACTTCACGTGTATAGAGGTTCGGTCCGTTAATTCCTGAATAGGCCAGCTGAATACCTGCAAGCGCACCGTGCTCTTTCATGCGATCCGCCATTTTTGCAAGCTGCGGAATGTCTTCATCGTCCCACAAGCGCAGCTCTATAAACGGTGTAATCTCGGAAGAGTGGTGCATCTCGCACTGTTCGGTAAAAATAACACCCCATCCGCCCTGAGATTTAATGCCTCGCATTTCAGCTGCTGCTGATGGATCGCGATACCCGCCACCGTTGCAATGCGGCACCTGATAAAATCGATTTTTGGCCGTTAACGGGCCAATTTTGACTTGCTCGAATAGGATATCGTAGCGGGGATCGCGTGCCATTATTATGCTCCGGTAAATCCTTGCAATACATTGACAGTATTGATTCCGATCTCATCAATATCGTAACCACCCTCCATGACAAAAAGCGTTGGCAGCTGTAAATTCGAAATATCTTTACCGTAGGAAATAAAGTCGTCTGATTTTAGTTTAAAGAAACTGATCGGATCGTTTTCAAAGGTATCAACACCGAGTGAAATCACTAATGCGTCGGGGGCGAATTTACTAACCCTGCCAAGGGCATCCGCTAATGCGCCGCGCCATTCTTCAAACCCGGTAGCGGGTTTCATGGGATAGTTGACATTGAACCCAACTCCCTCGCCCTCACCTTTTTCATCGCTGTACCCCAGAAAATGCGGAAACGCGTCTGATGGATCACCATGTAAGGAAACAAACAACACATCGTTGCGTTTATAGAAAATATCCTGTGTGCCGTTGCCATGATGAAAATCCACATCCACAATGGCCACTCGATCTGCGCCGTTATCCAGAAACGATTGGGCAGCAATTGCAGCGTTGTTTAAAAAACAATAGCCACCATACATATCCAGTGCTGAATGATGACCCGGTGGTCTGCACAGGGCGAATACACCACTGTCACCCGCACGTAGCCCGGCCGCACGTAATTCGGCCGCACCGGTCAAGGCGACCTGCGCAGACCAATAGGCAGCCTCCCAGGTACCCTCACTGATAGAAGTTTCTGCCGCCATTGCATAGTAGCCAAGCTTACCTTCAATAAAATCCGGCACCCGCTGGCTCATGCGACGAGCAGGCCAGGTAGTCGGGATAGCCTCTCCAGCGAACTTTTCTGCCTGCCACATTTCCCAGGCTACCTGCATAAAGTCAACATAGTCTTTATCCTGAACTCTATAGACAGGCTCCATACCATGGTCATGTGGATCGAGCACCGGACCAAGGTTTTCTTCTCTGACCCTGTTGATTATAAATTCAGCACGCGACGGTCGTTCAAACGGCTCAACAAGCTGACCACCATACAGCTCCGTTGCCGAGTTTCTAAGTTTATGTTTATCTGAATAAATGGTTTTCATAGGCGCGGGCAGGAACCTGTTCGCAAGTCATTCAGTGTTACCCTGGCGCTCTACTCGCACCAGGGCGTTTTTTACTTTTAATAACTACTTCTTCAGGCGGGTCCACACTGCATCATATAGTGCCTGCGCTTCCTGACCACAGGCCTGAACAAATGTACCGTCAGGCGCACCTTCCGGGGAATTAAGCTCGGGAGAGTTCTTGATGGTGTCTTCAAAGAACGATTCCGCGCCTGTAACACCTGCTTTATATTGCGCAAAATTTGAAACCGCTGCGGCGTTCTCGGGCGCTAACATAAAGTCCATAAATGCAATCGCCGATTCACGGTTAGGCGCGTCTTTCAGTAACACGACGTTGTCCATCCACGCTACATAGCCCTGCTTTGGAAACGCATATTCGATGTTGGCACCTTCTTCACGAGCCTTGGTAGCGAAACCGTTGAAAATTTGACCGACAGCAGCATCGCCGGACACAAGTACATCCTTGGCACCATCAGAGTTAAAGGAAACCCAGTGCTCCTTGGATGCCTGCAACAATGCATCAAGCTTTTTTACATCCTCTCTATCGGTGGAACATTGCTCAATACCCAAATGTAACTGAGCCATCAGGATAAGCTCACCCTGACTGTCGAGAACGTTAATTTTGCCTTGCAGTTCTTCTGGCGGATCGAAAAGTATGTCAGTGGTGTGTATATCACCGGTATAGACATCGCGATTCACTGCAAAACTGGTGGTACCCCACTGATAAGGCACAGAGTGCTTGCGCCCGGGATCAAACGACGGGTCTTTCCATGGTCCATCGATGTTGTCGAAGTTTTTAAGTTCCGAGCTTTCAAACGGCTGCAACATATCGGAGTCGAGCAGAATCTTTACCATGTAATCACTGGGCACTGCGACATCGTATGTTCCCAGTGCACCGGCCTTGAGACTGGCCAGCATGGCTTCATTCGAGTCAAAGGTATCCATGGTGACTTCGATACCGGTTTCGTCAGTAAATTTGTTTAACAGCTCCTGTGGTATGTATTCAAACCAATGGAAAATTGACAGCTTTTCCGCCGCACTGGCAGACCCTGTAGCCAGTGCGGTCGCCAGAACTACCGCTCCCAGGTTAATCGAATTTTTCTTTAACGATACTTTCATGTGTGTTCTCCGGTTGAGACGTTGGTATTACAACTGATACGCAGGGTTACTTCCTGCCCCGTTCACTTGCCTTGTTGAACTACCTTGTTGATCTGCTTTGTTGACCTGCTTTATTAACATAATAGGAAAGCGAAACAAAGAAAATGGATACCAGGAGCATTAAGGTTGAAAGTGCCATGATATTGGGTTTTATACCTTGTTTGACAGAACCAAATATGGCCGTCGGCAAGGTCTCGACACCGGCACCCTTTACAAAATTGGTAATAATAAAATCATCCAGTGAAATAATAAACGCGAGCAAAAATCCTGAAATAATCCCCGGTGCCAACAAAGGCATCAACACTTTGCTAAATGCCTTCCAGCGTGTCGCATACAGGTCAATTGCCGCTTCTTCATAGGTTTTTTCTATGCCCTCAAGCCGAGCGGCTATCGGCAGATAGGCAAATGGAATACAAAAAACCATGTGCGCAATCAAAATTGATAAATAACCACGCGTAAACCCGATTGCACTAAAAAAAATCAATGTGGCTACCGCAGAGACAATCTCAGGGACCATCAGCGGTAAACTTATCAGACCAAAACTCAATGATTTCCCTTTAAACGGATTACCGCGGATCATGCCAATTGCAGCAGAGGTTGCAATAACAGTTGCCGAGATTCCAGCCATCAGAGCAATAGTGAGTGAATTCCATGCCGCTGTCTTAAACTTGGCCGCTTCAAGCCCGAAAAAGATATCAAGATACCAACGCCAGCTGAAACCACCCCACCTGGTGATGGACACAGAATCATTAAAACTGTAAATCGTGACAATAATCAGCGGCGTATACAGCAGCACCAGACACAGTATGGTGAAAGTTAAAAAGAACGGATAGCGACGAACATCAGTGGCGCCTGACATCAGTGCACCCCGCTTGCTGCGCGGTTTTGCTGCCGCGCATAAAACATTAATACTATTAATACCATGGACAATAGAATCATCGAGGCCGCTGCACCAAAAGGCCAGTTGCCGGCATTGCCTTTAAATTGCTCCTCAATTAAAGATCCAATCATGAACGTTTTTGCTCCACCCAGGAGATCCGGCGCGAGAAACGCTCCAAGACTCGGAATAAAAACCAGGATACACCCTGCTATTATTCCCGGCTTCACAACAGGTATTACAATTCTTCGAAGTGTTGTCCAGCGACTGGCGTATAAGTCAAAGGCGGCCTCCGAGAGGGCAAAATTGTACCGCTCTACTGCCGCGTAAATGGGTAGAACCATGAAAGGCAAATAAGAGTAAAACAACCCGAGCTGCACTGCGAAATTGGTATTCACAATATGGATGGGAGAGTCAATCAGACCGATAGACATTAAAAACTGATTCAAGGGTCCGGTATCTCTAATTAGAAACTTCATTGAAACAGTACGGATTAGCAGATTCACCCAATAGGGTATGGTGATAAGAAACAACCACAAGCCGCGCGTACTCTCTGAACGCGTCGCTATGTAATAGGCGGTGGGAAAACCGATGATCAGACACAACATCGTGGCAAGCGCAGCCTGCCAGATAGAGCGGGCAAAGATTGTAATATAAGTCCATTCAATAACCGGAGGTTCATCGCCAAACAACCCGCGATCAAAAATAAACTGATCGTACGCAGCAAGGCTGGGCTCCCATATCACACCACCCCTGAACTCCTTGGTCAGGAAAGAATAAACCAGCATCATGAGCACGGGAAGCAAAAGAAAGAACCCGATCATCAACCATGATGGCATTAATAACCGGATGGCTATACCGTCAAACACCCCTGCAGCCGGCTTTGCTCTTGACGTTGACGGAACCAGTGCCATTAGCTCACCAACAGACGCGCAGCGCCCTGGTCAATATGTATGGCCGCCCGCTCGCCAACGTTGAGATCAGTTGCAGAATCATGCGCATTTTGCATGCGACTATTGATCTCGGTACCATCATCCAGCAACACTCTGCACTGGGTGTCTGTGCCCAGATAGACAAATCGATCCACAATTCCGGTGAGCGCATTGTTGCTGGTAGAGTCCGATGTTGTTTTGACCAGCGAAATACGTTCAGGCCGTATCGAGACATGGCCGCTGCCACCAGCGTCAACAGCATCAGACAGCGTGCAATGCAGCCGCGCGTTACTGCCAATTAAACAGGTCGCAGTATTGCCATCGACTGATTCAACGCTCGCGGGCAACAGATTGGTTTCGCCGATAAAGTCCGCAACAAACCGGTTACAGGGTTCTTCGTATATCTCTTTGCCAGACCCGACTTGCTGAAGCTCACCATTAGACATAACCGCTATGCGATCGGACATGGTTAGCGCTTCTTCCTGATCGTGGGTGACAAAAATAAAAGTGATACCCATTTCTTCCTGAATTTGCTTGAGCTCAACTCGCATTGCATGACGTAATTTTAAATCAAGTGCAGATAACGGCTCATCCAGTAGCAGTAGTTTTGGTGAAGGCGCTAATGCCCTTGCAAGTGCGACTCTTTGCTGCTGACCTCCGGACAATTGACCCGGCTTGCGATCAGCAAAGTCCCCCAACTGCACCAGTTCAAGCATTCGGTTGGCAACCGAGTTGGCATCGCTATCACTTTTACCCAGCATGTTCAGGCCGAAAGCGACGTTTTGTAGAACCGTCATATGGGGAAACAACGCATATTGCTGAAACACCGTATTGACCGGCCTTTTATTAGCGGGTAAATTTTCGATGTTCTCTCCAAACAACCTGATACTGCCATTGGTAATGGTTTCAAAGCCCGCAATCATTCGCAACAATGTTGTCTTGCCACAGCCCGAGGGACCAAGCAGAGTGAAGAACTCATTGTTTTCCACAGTAACGGAAACATCGTTCAGCGCGGTTACGCTATTTGGCACAACCCCGTAAACTTTTACAGCGTTCCTTACTTCCAGTGCAGATGTGTTCGTCAATGTAAAAAAAACCTCTGTAAAAAGAGCCTCGAAATGTAAAAAGAACCCCGAAATTGTTTCGTTAGGTTTAGCGCTATTCCTGATGCGTTAAATAAATCACTATAAATAAATACATAAGTTCAGCTACTGTAAATCAAGTGTGCCCGATCTCCTGAAACATACCGGGAATTTTCCGGTCACTGATCAGCTTGCGACAGTGGGTTTCAAAAGCCATTAGTATGAGTGGCTTGCGTGTCTGATTCAGCGTCATGATACCGATTTTCATGGGCTTGTGCTTTCCAGTGAGCCTGATCGCCTTGAGCTTGCGGCCATCCATTGCAGTCAGATTTTTTGGTCTGACGTTGGCAATGGTGTATCCATACCCGTTTGCAACCATTGCGCGTACCACTTCCTGGTTGCGAGAGCGAGCATGCACTCTGGCTGCCAGGTTTTTACTCTCAAATAAAGAACTGAAGTACTGAGCGCTGTAGGGAAGATCGAGTAAAATCATCGGCTCATCTACAAGCTCTTTCAATGCAAGCTCGCGTTTTTTTGCCAGCGGGTGCCGCGACGAAACCAGTATATACGGCGGCAGATCTGCCAGCGCCTCAAAATTCATGTTTTCCTGCGCTGGCAAATCATAGGTGATCGCAACGTCAATATCGACTTGCCGCAGCATGCCCAGTATCTCTTCATGACCACCTTCGGCAGTCCTTACTGTGACGCCCGGATTTTCATTGGTGAAACTATGCCCTATTTGTGGCGCCAGCATAGGCGCCAGGGTAATCATACAACCCACTGACAACTGCCCGCGAATTTCATTGTTTAACTCACTGGCAATGGCATAGAGCCCCTCCCCTTGCTTCAGGAATAGCTTCGCCTCGTGCAGGATGCGACGACCACTGGACGTCAGAGATAAACCCTGAGCATGATGTCGGACAAAAAGCTGCAACTGCAGCTCGGCTTCGATGTGTGAAATAGCAGATGATATCGACGGTTGGGATATTGCAATTCTCTCAGCCGCCAGTTTGATACTACCGGCTTCTCCGGCCGCAACAAAATATTCAAGCTGCTTTATCGTGAACCGCATAAGCCTATTGATGCGCTACACAGTAACAACGTTCGTTATTAGCGCTATAACCTGTTTCTGGCAGTGTGCTCATAAACTGTCTGAATTGGTATCGGGGATAACCGCTGTCCCGTCAATTTCAACCAGCCACTCCGGCCGCGCCAGTGCCTGAACCACCAGTCCGGTAGAGACGGGATGAACTCCCTTAATGTACTCACCCATGGTCCGATACACGGCCTCACGATGACGAACATCGGTGATGTACACAACCACCTTCACCAGATGCTCCATCCTGCCACCGCATTCTTCAATTAATTGCTTGATGTTTTGCATCACTTTATGAGTCTGCTCTACAGGATCGTGACTCTCAAGATTCACCGCATCATCCAGATTCTGCGGGCACTGGCCGCGCAGAAAAATCATCGTGCCTCGCGCTACTACTGCCTGACATAAATCATTATCGAGATTTTGCTCGGGATAAGTATCTTTGGTATTGAATTTTCTAACTCGGGTATGGGTCATGTTTATTCCAGTCTACTGCGTGGCAGCAGGCTTTAGTGGCGATTCAGGGTGGTAGTTAATGTAGGAACGCTGTTTGACGATCTGATCGGCGAGGTACTTCGCATCATGCCAGACACCCCATATAAATGCCGATCCTCGACGCGATTGCCAGGGCAGACCAAGAAAATAGATTCCGGGTTCAGCAGACACTCCTCGCTCGTGTACGGGCTTGCCGTTGTCGTGAAAAACATCTGCCTCTAACCAGCTGTAGTCAACAGCGTACCCGGTTGCCCAGATAATTGAAGTAACTCCCGCCTGTTTCAGCTGCAGTTCCCGAATCGGTGTAGCGACGCAATCAGGGTCAGCGTCCAGGTGATGTGCTTCAGGTTCCGTCGGCAGATCCAGCCCGTTGCGTTCAATATAGGCATCTGCCTCGCGCAACAGCGACAAGTAGTTTGCATCACCCTCGGCAATATTGTCTGCAAGGTCTGACGCAAAATAGACAGTGCCATCTTTATAGGAATCAGTGAGCCCGACCAGGGTCATTCCACCCATGGCAAAGCGACGAAAATCCACAGTAAACCCGCCATGCGAACCACTTACCGCAATGGTCACGTGTTCCTTACCGGGCTCCATCGTTGTGGTGTCCCACTTACCCAATACCCCAAGCCACCAACAAAAATCCCGACCGCGATAACTGCGTGGAGGCCTTTGGTGCGGACCGACTGACAGATAGACTTTTTTATTGGCACGCATTAACTCATCGGCAATTTGGGATCCGGAAGACCCCGCTCCGACCACCAGCACGGCTCCGTCAGGCAACTGCTGCTCGTTGTAGTACGAGTTAGAGTGTAACTGCAGAACATCGGCGGTCTGTGGAATGATCGGTGGAATAACCGGGCGCTGGAAAGGACCGGTTGCTGCGACAATATTTTCTGCTTCAAGCCTGCCTTCTGACGTTTCGATATCAAACCCGCGCGCCGCGCTTTTTCTCCTCACAGACTTCACTTCAACCCCGCACCGAATGGGCGCATCGATCTGTTTTGCATACTGCTCAAAATACCGGGTAACACTGTCTTTTGAGGCAAACCCGTCGGCTGCGACATCGCTAAACTCCAGATTGGGAAAGCGATCGTGCCAGGCCGGGCCGTTTGCTCTAAGGGAATCCCATCTTTCGCTACGCCATCGCTCCGCGATACGGCTTTTCTCAAGCACCAGATGTGGCTCACCACAAAGACTCAAGTGCTCACTCATTGCTATGCCGGCCTGCCCGCCTCCGACTATCAGCGTTCCCGTTTTTTCGACCGACATGAATGCACCCCGTTTTCAGACACAGGCATAGTGTCCTACTAAAAGCACGTTTTGAAAATTATTCGTTTTTAATGCTTTGCTTTAATAATACTAAATCAAAAGAACAGGCTCGTCGCCTTAATCAGCTTACGCATTCACCAAAACAATCAGGTACAGAATCCAAACCGACAAACACTTTTTTTAATCCGCAGTGCCGGAAGTTTGTCGCAGATCAATGGTCGCAGCGGAGATTAAGGAAAATTTAAGGCAGGGGTTGTTAATCAATTGAGTTGCAACGACGGCTGCCTGGGCCATCTGTAATTAACGATACGCATCTTAACGGCCAATGAAGTGAAGCCAGGACAGTTTCAACACACTATGCCGACAAACTTAGTGTCACAATACCTATACAAACCGCATCAACATACTTACCATGTGCTTTAGATTGAATGTTGAATGAAGCCTATCTGTTATCGCTACAACCCGCTGTACTAGAAGCTGTACTAGAAGCTGTACTAGACACAGACAGATTGAACGTCGACATTCAGAATGCGCTGCAAAAAGCGCAGATACTTTTAAACCGAGTTGTTATAACTCTGTTACGGAATATCTATTATTTACTTACAAACTCGATGACTGGTTAAAAGCGTTGTACTACATTTATATTCAGTAACGTTGCATTGCACTTGAAAAAACTACCACAGCGCGATTGTTTTTTTTAGCTGCAAAACTGCAACAGGTATGCTTCTTTAAGGTCTTTAGTTAATGCACTTTCTCGCCTACTGATTGCTCAACAGCAGCAACTGGAGCATCAGTATCCACTGTAATCAGTAGTTACCAGAATGCCATCTAATTGGAATTAAAAATATTCGATGCCACAGTAGCTCCCATGCTGTCGCAAGACATTTAACTTAACCAATTAGATACAAGAGCATTTACTGCACATGATCTTTAAAATTCAACTCATCGCACGGACGTGCATGATTATCCCGGTTGCTGCCGTCATTGCTTCAATGCCGCAAAGTGCACAGGGACAAAGCCGCTTTCCAGCGTGTTCAAGCGCATCCAGCGACCCCGATGGTGATGGCTTTGGCTGGGAAAACAATCAGACCTGTGTCGTGGCTGCTGCAGGCAACGCCAGCTCAGGTGGCAACAACTCTTCCAGATTCCCAAACTGTAGTAGCAGCCAGTTTGATCCTGACGGCGACGGCTTTGGCTGGGAAAACAATCAGACTTGTGTTGTATCCAGTGGCAGCAATAATGCATCCGATAATTCTACTCCCCCGGTTGCCGCCGCATTGCCAGGCCCGTCACACCCGGCTTGCAACAGCCGCCAGTCTGATCCCGATGGTGATGGTTTCGGTTTCGAGAATAATCAATCCTGTATCGTGACCAGCTCCAGCAGCAACGGCGACAATTCCAACAGCGGTGGCTCAGCCGCGCCTCCTCCACCTGTCTCTACCTCCAGACCCGGTTCGATCGACGGGCGACCGGTTTGTTTGACAGATTCCACTGATGTAAACAACAGCGGGTTTGGTTTCGAGAACAATCGCACCTGTGTCGTTCAACCCGGTGTCACAGCCACCCGCGACAATCCATTGTTCAACCAAAGAATCTGCGAGGACTGGTTTGAGATTCCATACGGCAATTTCCGCTTGCAAAACAACGTCTGGAATGCGTCGGCTGTGTTTTCCAACAACTGGTCACAGTGCATAACCCTGAGTGGCAACAGATCACAACCGCGGGCAAGCTGGGATTACAACTGGCTGGACCGCTCACAGGGCAACGAGTTCTCGGTCAAGTCCTACCCGCAGGTTTACTACGGCCGCAAAACCAGCTTCAACCAGTCTGGCTCGGTTGCTGAAACCGGCTTACCGGCACCTCTCAACAGCCTGCCGCAATTCACGATAGATTTTGCCTTCTCTGAAACCGGTAACGCCGAACGCAACGTCGCCTTCGAATCCTTTTTTCACTATAGCCGGGAAGCTGAAGATGCCAATAAGCAATTTGAAATGATGGTCTGGGTTGGCAAACCAGACATACGCACACCAGGCCCCATCGTCACCAGCGCTCGCATTGATGGTCGCGACTGGGATGTGCATGTCAATCCGGCACTCAGCTGGGGATACGTCGCGTTTGTGGCGCAAACACCTTTCACATCCGGCAGATTAAACTGGAATGCCTTTATTGACTGGACACGTAACAATGGACCGGCATTTGGTGTTCCAGCCATTGTCAACAGCACCTGGATGGGTGCTATTGAGCTGGGCACTGAAACCTTCTGGGGTGCCGGCACTTTTACACTCGATCGGCTGAATATCAGTCGCCGTTAATGCCAGCCCGATAATCCTTGCAGACCCATGGCACCTGTGCGCTTGCGCGGGTGCCGTTCATTACTGCGACGGACCTGGATCTGTGCCCCTGCACAGTGCAATCTAAACGCTCTCGCATTAACTGACCTGCCTGCTGAATGTGGCGCGCAAATCACAGGGAACTCCTGATACAAACTCACTCTGGCAACCCCGCACTTGCCAACTCGAGACCCATCACAACCTCATGGCCCGCGCTACTGCTACACTCACCGCCAGGAGTCTGCGCGGCAGAAGCTCCACTACAATCTGCAAACACGGGGAACGTGCCCTGACGGTGCGTTTTTATCGATCATTTCCGTTGCATATGAATAACTATGCGCCGTAAATGATCAAACCCGTGCTCCAAAGCAGGGCCCTTATCATGGCACGCTCTCGCTACGCCGATTTTTACCGCGCAGACTCCTCGCGCTGTTATCGCTACAACCGCTACAGTCCAGACTGATTACAGAATATGAAAATCGGAATACTACAAACTGGCTGGCCGCCAGAGGAACTCATCGACAAGCACGGCACATACGCCGACGCTTTCACTCGACTACTGTCAAACCGCGGCTTTGAATTTGAAGCGTGGGCGTGCCTTGAGGGCAAGTTTCCAGACAGCATCAATGACGCAGACGGCTGGCTCATCACCGGGTCCAAATTCGGGGCATACGAGAATTTGCCGTGGATCGCACCACTGGAAAATTTCCTGCGCACAGCTTACAGCGCATCGAGACCAATCGTCGGCATCTGTTTCGGGCACCAAATACTGGCGCAGGCATTGGGTGGCAAGGTTGAACAATTTTCAGGCGGCTGGTCAGTCGGTCGGACTGAATACCGTTTCGACGGGATCGACAAGCCTATCGCGATTATGGCCTGGCACCAGGACCAGGTTATAGAGGCGCCAACAGACGCCACAACGATCTGCTCAACCGACTTCTGCAAGCACGCGGCACTTAAGTACGGCAATAAAGCCTTGACCATACAGCCTCATCCTGAGTTTTCACATGCCTATTTCGATGATTTACTTCAGGCGCGCAAATCTGTGCTGCCTGAGGAGATTGTTGCAACCGCCGCCAGCCCGGCCAACAACGAGGCGATTGATGATCATTCGATGGCAGATATGATTGCGTCGTTCTTTATTGAAAACAGAGACCGCCCGTACTGACTGCAGACACGCTGGTTACGCCCTGACGATGTCACCATGTGCCCCCTCTCGCGTCGACGGCAGGTAAGCCTGGCAGATAACCCACCCCACGCGGTCTTTCTGTCACTGAAGCCTGGTAAAAAATACCACCGTTAACAATCCGAACGAACCGCGCACTCCACAGGAGTGATCTACGTCGCTGTGCCCAAAACGCAGCATCGCGCATCAAGCCCCCTCCAATACCAGCCTCAAAATTGCGATACAGCTCACGAACCCGGGCATCAAATTTGCAATCGGTACGAACTGAATTTAACTTGCAGTTAAATATTTAATACCACATCATGTGCGTCGAAAATTTTTCTGATTTTGACGTACATACCTGTTTACTGGCACCTCGAATAGCATCAATGCAACAAGAAAAACTCAATAAAATGCGCAGAGAGGCTGTAAACTTAAGGCTGCAAGGCCAGAAAATCACAGAAATCTCAAAGGCCACCGGACTCTCAGCGCCAACAATAATAGCTGCGCACAAAATGTTTAAGGAGGGTGGCTGGGACGCCGTAGACAGCCAACCCAGAGGCAGAAGCCAGGGCCAGAACCAGCGCCTGTCTCAGGAGCAACTCAAGGTGTTGCGCAATCTTGTACTGTCGCCACCTCCACAACAAGTGGCCGGTGCGACAACGGGACTGTGGTCCGTGGTATCTCTCGAAAAGCACCTGAAAGATGACCTGAAGCAGAAAATCAGTCCGCGCACATTGAGCCGGTATCTGGCCGAAATCGGACTACACACAGAAAACCAGCTAAAACTGGCTCGTGACAGCGGCCTGTACACCCATTGGTTTGAGTCCGGTTACGCGAAAATTGTCGCCAGCGCAAAAGCCACACGCTCCACGCTGTTGTGGACTCACTACACCAGCGTCGACCAGAGCAACCTCATTTATACACACACGCCTCGCGGCAAATGTTGCTGGCTTTCCGGCACACACAACGATGCAATTCAACAGCTGCGAGACTTTTCGAACCGCGCCATCCAGATGACTGGCGGACCGGTGTGTCTGATCCTTAGTGGCCTGGACGTCTTTAGTCGAACCGAGATTGCTCAA
Organism: uncultured Granulosicoccaceae bacterium; assembly: GCA_964393885.1. Classification (GTDB taxonomy): domain Bacteria; phylum Pseudomonadota; class Gammaproteobacteria; order Granulosicoccales; family Granulosicoccaceae. The sequence goes on from CAYMVV010000055.1 coordinate 30,284, forward strand.
CAACTGACAGAGCAACTGGCACAGGCAGGGGAAATAACGATACATCCGCACCCGGCACTCATAACGACAGCAGTCAACCCGGACTCGTTATCAGCAGACACACAGCAGATAAAAGACACGCCTGCTCATACTAAAAGTGAAGAATCACAAGCGTTAAAACACACGACCCCTGAAGTTTTAAACAAAGCAACAAACAGATCAAAAAACAAAACACAAATCAACACCAGCGTTACGACCAAAGCCACGGCTCAGGCAGCAGCGCAGGCAGATCATAACTCCGCGGCAGCAGAATTAACCGATACACCACTTACCCCAAACGAAAATACCCCGCGTAAGCCAACGCGAGAACATAGGATTAAATCAACCATGTCACTGACACATCTGCAACGGCTGGAAGCCGAAAGCATACATATCATGCGCGAGGTTGTTGCAGAGGCTGACAACCCTGTGATGCTGTACTCCATTGGTAAAGACAGCGCCGTTATGTTGCACCTGGCTATGAAGGCTTTTTATCCGGCTAAACCGCCATTCCCCTTACTGCATGTAGATACTGGCTGGAAATTTCAGGCCATGTACGCATTTCGCGACAAAATGGTCAAAGACCTCGGTCTGCAGCTTATTACGCACACAAATGCTGAAGGCGTTGAACAGGGAGTCAATCCGTTTACGCACGGGTCAGCCCTGCACACCGATATCATGAAAACGGAAGCACTACGGCAGGCGCTCGACAAACACCAATTTGATGCAGCGTTTGGCGGTGCTCGACGCGATGAAGAAAAATCACGCGCCAAGGAACGTATCTTCTCCTTTCGCAACGAACAACATCGATGGGATCCAAAAAGCCAAAGGCCAGAGCTGTGGAATCTATATAACACTCGCAAACAAAAGGGCGAGTCTATCCGTGTTTTTCCTCTATCCAACTGGACTGAGCTCGACATCTGGCAGTACATTCATCTCGAAGGCATACCCATCGTACCGCTGTATCTTTCTGCAGAGCGTCCGGTCGTCATGCGAGATGGCATGTTAATCATGGTTGACGACGACCGTATGCCAATGAACCCGGGCGAGGTGCCCATGATGCGCAAGGTCAGGTTCCGCACACTCGGCTGCTACCCGCTCACCGGAGCCGTTGAATCCGAAGCCACCACACTACCCGACATCATTCAGGAGATGCTGTTGGCCAACACCTCCGAACGACAAGGTCGCATGATCGACCACGACAGCACCGCCTCTATGGAGAAGAAAAAACAGGAGGGCTACTTCTAATGGCTATCGCAAAAGAACAAATCAGTGCAGACATCGAGCTCTACCTGAATCAACATGAAAATAAAAGCCTGCTGCGTTTTATCACCTGCGGCAGCGTTGATGATGGTAAAAGCACACTTATAGGTCGCTTGCTTTATGAAAGCAAAGTCCTGTTCGAGGACCAGCTACAACAAATCGAGGCAGACTCGAAAAAGTTCGGCACGCAGGGCGGTGAAATGGATTTCGCACTGTTGGTCGATGGTCTGGCAGCAGAGCGCGAACAGGGCATTACGATTGATGTAGCCTATCGCTACTTCAATACTGATCAACGCAAATTTATAGTTGCGGATACACCGGGCCATGAGCAGTACACCCGCAACATGATAACCGGCGCCTCAACAGCCGATGCTGCAATTCTTTTAGTAGATGCCCGCAATGGCATACAGACACAAACGCGTCGGCATGCCTACCTGACATCAATTACCGGCATCAAAAATATTGTATTAGCCGTCAACAAGATGGACCTTGTCGGTTACTCAGAGCAGGCCTACAACAACATTGTCGATGAGTTCGAGAGCTTTGCATCACAAATCGGTATAGAACAGGTTACTGCAATACCTATGTCCGCCCTGCACGGCGACAATATCATTGAACCCAGCCAGCAGATGCAGTGGTTTCACGGCACTACCCTGCTGTCGTATCTTGAAACGGTTAAAATAGATGGTGAAGTTGCGCTCGACGCACCATTTCGTTTCCCCGTGCAGTGGGTCAACCGCCCCAACCTGGATTTCAGGGGTTTTGCAGGCACTATTGCGAGCGGCGTTATCAGCACGGGTGACTCTATCCGGGTACAGCCATCAGGTAAAACCAGTACCATTGATCGAATCGTCACCTACGATGGTGATATCGACAAAGCGGTATCAGGTCAGGCAGTCACCCTGACCCTGAAAGATCAAATTGATATTTCCCGCGGCGATATCATCTCCACTACAGATACACCCGCCAGCACCGCCAACCAGTTTGAAACAACCATTGTATGGATGAGTGACGAAGCGCTGCTACCCGGGCGCCCCTACATCCTGAAGTGCGGCTCCGCAACAGCAACTGCCACCATTACAGACATCAAACACGAAATAAACGTCAACACACTTGAGCACGGTGCATCAAAGCAGCTGGAACTCAATAACATTGGTGTTTGCAATATTAATCTTGATCGACAAATCGCGTTTGACTCCTATGAAGACAACCGGGAGACCGGCAGCTTTATACTCATTGATCGGGTAAACAACAACACCGTTGGGGCCGGCACAGTAAACTTTGCTTTGCGTCGATCGCAAAATATTCACATGCAGGCAGTTGATGTTGACAAAGAACTGCGCTCTACTTTGAAAAAGCAAAAGTCATGTGTACTGTGGTTCACGGGCTTGTCAGGCTCCGGTAAATCCACTATCGCCAATATCGTCGAGAAGAAACTTGCCGCACAAGGCCATCATACCTACCTGCTCGACGGCGACAATATTCGACACGGACTAAACAAGGACCTCGGGTTTACCGATGCAGATCGTGTGGAAAACATCCGCCGTATAGGCGAGGTGGCCAGGCTGATGGTTGATAGCGGACTCATCGTTCTCACCGCCTTCATTTCGCCATTTCGTGCCGAAAGACAAATGGCGCGTGGACTGCTGGACGAAAACGAATTTCTGGAAGTATTCGTCGAAACACCATTGCGTATTGCGGAGGAGCGAGACCCGAAGGGGCTGTATAAGAAGGCGCGTCGTGGTGAACTGAAAAACTTTACCGGTATCGACTCCCCTTATGAAGAGCCGGAAGCACCGGAAATTCTGATCGACACCTCGGCGCTATCCGCCGAACAATGCGCAGAAAGAGTCATTAGCATGCTGCGTGAGCGTGGTGTAGTCGGAGAAAATCAGTAGTCCAGCCCTTCATCTGACAAAATGATAAGTGGCTGTTTTTCTCGTATAGAAATGCTTCAATTCACGATGAGTGGTGCGCTTCGCACCACTCAGAGCACACACCTTGCAAATCGCTAGCTGCTTATCACCTGCAATGCTAGCGGATTCCCCACTCCACACCACACCATCGATTCGCCCCCCTTACGGCAGAGTCAGTCAAACTTAAATCCGGCAGATTCACCTTGTTGTTAACTGCGCGACAGCACACCGATAGCCGAAGAGTGATCTCCCTGAGAGTATTACGCTAAACTTGGCTGATGAAAAATACTCGATACGCCATCGTCGGCGCCGGCATGATGGGTCACGAGCACATTCGCAATATTGCAATGCTCGACAACACTTCTGTTTCTGTCATCGTTGAGCCCGACTCCGGCATGCTGGCTTCAGCGACAGATCTTGCCCGTTCTCTCGGCAGTGATCAAATATCCACCAATACCTGTATATCCGATGTCGACTGGCACAGCGCTGCTGATGCCATTGTAATTGTCAGCCCCAACCACACACACTGTGAACTCTTGTGCGAGTTATTGCCGCTGGAAATCCCTCTGTTAGTCGAGAAACCCCTGTGCACCACAACTGACGACCTGCAACGTGTTGAGTCGTTAATGGCAGAGCGCACGGCACCGGTCTGGGTGGCGATGGAATACCGGTATATGCCGCCAACGGCCAGATTTATTGCAGATATTGCGGCGGGGAGAATTGGCCAGTTGCAGATGTTATCGATTCGCGAGCATCGCTATCCGTTTCTGCCAAAGGTAGACGACTGGAATCGGTTCTCTGAAAACACCGGTGGCACCATGGTTGAAAAGTGCTGCCACTATTTTGATCTGATGTGTCTGATAACGCGGTCAGAACCGGTTAAAATCTATTGCTCTGGTGCTGCTGACGTCAACCATCAGGACGAACGCTATAACGATCGAACACCGGATATCATCGATAACGCCTACGCCATTGTTGATTTTAGTAATGGCATGCGTTGCGCTCTGGATTTATGTATGTTTGCCGAAGGCTCTGAACCGCAGGAAACCATAACGGCAATCGGTGATGCGGGAAAGCTCGAGGTACGCATACCCGGTCCTGATCGATTCTGGCCGGATGCACCGGATCGTCACGCTGACGTTGCCTTTATGCCCAGGGCGCCACAGCCTCCAATCGTCGAGCCCATTGTGGTTGATGAAGCACTGCTGGCAGCCGGCGATCATCATGGTGCTACCTTCTTCCAGCACCAGAAATTTCTCGACACCATTCGCCATGCGAACCCGGTTGAAGTGACCATGCAGGACGGTGCCAGGGCGGTTGCCATGGGCATTGCTGCGGAAGAATCCATTCGTACTGGCTGCGCCATTTCTCTCAACTGACCCGACCCGCTCGCGGTGATCTCGGGTAAGAGCAGCTGTTGCATCTTATTGTCGCCTTGCTAAGTCGCACGTTGGTCACGCCACTCGACAGTGGCGTGGTGTGTCCGGAGAAAATCTGTAACAACGAGTCTTCAAGAGCATTGTCCATTCGACCTTTTTCGCTTAACCTCTACGCTAATTTTCGGAGGAAGCATATGAAGAGCATTAAAGGCCCGGCGCTATTTTTGGCACAGTTCGCTGATGACAGCGCTCCCTTCAACTCATGGGAGTCCATCACCGCCTGGGCGGCCGACTGTGGCTACAAAGGCGTACAGGTGCCAACCTGGGACAGCCGCCTGATCGACCTCGACAAGGCAGCATCATCGAAAGACTACTGCGATGAGTTCAAGGGAGTCGCCGCCGGCAACGGCATCGAAGTCACCGAGCTGTCGACGCATTTGCAGGGCCAGTTAGTGGCAGTACACCCGGCCTACGATGAAGCCTTCGATGGATTTGCAGCACCCGAAGTACGCGGCAATCCGACAGCACGCCAAGCGTGGGCTGTCGATCAGGTGATGAAATCATTGCAAGCTTCAAAGCATATGGGCATCACCGGGCACGCAACCTTCTCGGGCGCGTTGGCATGGCCCTATGTCTATCCGTGGCCACAACGCCCCGCCGGCTTAATCGAAACCGCGTTCGATGAACTGGCCAAACGCTGGCGTCCGATTCTCGACAAGGCGGATGAATGCGGAGTCGATGTCTGTTACGAAATACATCCCGGTGAAGACCTGCACGACGGCATCACTTTCGAAATGTTTCTTGAGCGACTGAACGGTCACAAGCGCTGCAATATGTTGTACGACCCCTCTCACTACGTGCTACAGCATCTCGACTATCTGGCTAACATCGATATCTACCAGGATCGAATCAAAATGTTTCATGTCAAGGATGCCGAGCTAAACCCGACTGGCAAACAGGGCGTGTACTCCGGCTATCAAAGCTGGGCAGAGCGTGCCGGAAGATTTCGCAGCCTGGGTGACGGGCAGGTAGATTTTAAAGCGATCTTCTCAAAGCTTACTACCTGCGGCTTCGATGGCTGGGCAGTCGTAGAATGGGAGTGCTGCCTCAAGCACCCGGAAGACGGCGCAAGAGAAGGCGCCAAATTTGTCAGCGACCATATTATTCGGGTGACAGAAAAAGCCTTCGACGACTTTGCCGACGGCGGCACTGACGACGCAGCCAATCGCAAGATGCTGGGTATAGAGGGCTAGGAATATGACAGACGCTGCAAAGGAACCCCGAATAAAACTCGGCATGGTCGGCGGTGGGCGCGATGCATTTATCGGTGCGGTTCATCGCATTGCCTCTCGCATGGATGATCACTACCAATTGCTGGCCGGCGCCTTTTCCTCCACCGAAGAAAAGTCTTTGGCGTCGGCCAAAGACCTCGGTATTGCCGATGATCGCGCCTACGCTGACTACAAGGAAATGGCCAAACGCGAAGCGCGCATTAAAGATGGCATTGAAGCAGTGGCGATTGTTACGCCTAATCACATGCACTACCCGGTGGCACGTGAGTTTTTAAAACGCGGCATTCACGTAATCTGCGACAAGCCCTTGACCTCAACCATGGCCGATGCAAAAAAGCTCGCCAAAAGTGCCGCCGACAGTGGCGCCCTGTTTGCACTGACTCACAACTATACCGGTTATCCCATGATACGGCAGGCCCGTGAAATGACACGCGGCGGTGAACTGGGTGCCATCAGAGTGGTACAGGTTGAGTACGCGCAGGACTGGCTGTCGACCCGGCTCGAGGAAACCGGCCAAAAACAGGCCGACTGGCGAACAGACCCGGAACGCTCAGGCGCCGGTGGCTCCACCGGTGACATCGGCACACACGCTCTGAATCTCGCCACCTTCGTGACCGGCCTCAGACTAACCTCTTTATGTGCAGACCTCGACAGCTTTGTCGATGGCAGACAGCTTGATGACAACGCCCATGTACTGCTGCGCTTTAATGAAGGTGCCAAGGGCATGTTGTGGTCAAGCCAGGTCGCGCCAGGCAATGAAAACGCATTGCGCTTAAGAGTCTATGGCACCAAGGGCGGACTGGAATGGGCGCAGGAAGATCCCAACTATCTGTGGTACACCCCACTCGGTGAGCCCAAGCGACTGATCACCCGAAACGGAAGCGGTGCCACCGACGCTGCGACCAGTGTGTCGCGAATACCACCGGGTCACCCTGAAGGTTACCTTGAGGGTTTTGCCAACATCTATACCGATGTCGCTCATGAAATTGTCGCCCGCAGAAATGATGGCAAGCCGACGAACGACTCACTGTTTCCTACCATAGAAGATGGTTTAAACGGAATGGCTTTTGTGGCTGCTGCGGTTAACTCATCAAAAAGAGGCGGAGCCTGGGTTAAGCTTGAGGATTGAGGAAAAGCAAATGCCTCATTGCCGCCCGTCTCGGCAGAAACCTGATCCTGATTCAATTGTTGTTGAAGCTGAGGTGACTGCCCGGTCGCCTCGATTCTATGATTGCATCTTCTATTGTTGCCTCGACTGGCGAATGAGTAAGCCTGTACTGCTGAATCAGTACAAAGAGTTACCCAGGATACGATAGTAGCCATGCCGGTTCGCTGGTTGATCGGCAAGCGCTGCGAACGAACCGTTCCAACCCTGGCTAACATCAATAGCTTCTGTAAATTAAACACCCCGCAAAACTGTAACAACTATCTAACAGTTACACAAAGTCCGCAACTTCGCGCATTCGACAGGGTCCGAGAAGGAGATTGCATTTGTATCGACGCACACACTGCGGAACCCTTCATTTATGAGGCTATAGGGGATAACACTCGTGGTTTGATCGTTGGGGCTCGCAAGACGGGGGTTATTTAAACGCTCTCTTGTGTAGACATCAGTAACTAATCCACACGAGGTAACAGGTGAAGTAGTCCCTTGATTAATTTACCAGCGATGCTCCTCATTCCACAAATAGTACGCCACAAATAGTACGCCACGAATAGTACGCAAAGAATGGTACGGCTCGGAGTGTGTCCAGAAAATGTCGAAACAAAAATACAACAGAATTCTGACTGTCGATTGCGCACAAAACACTGCGTCTCAGATTAGACATTGCTGCCGTGATCTCTATGTTGATTTTCGGGACTATCCCTGCGCTGACGAAACCATTTCTGTAACCCGTGCAAATGATTGGGATTTACTCATAATCAACCCCGAAAGCAACGCGTCAATGGCAATGGATATATGTACAACAGCCAGATCAGTAAAGCCGTTGAGTCAGATTATCGTCGTGTCCAAAGATTGCAACGACGCCGTCATTGCGCAATGGCTCTCGCATGGCGCTGACGACTGTATTGCGACCCCATTCAGCCCAATTGAATTCACGGCTAGAGTATCTGCAGCATTGAGGAGATCAAACGAGCTACACATTGTCAACAATACACAGCGCACAACACCCGACGCAAAATCTGCCATCGCACCGAAAGTTGCTGCCAGTATCACGATACATCGAGAATCCAAAGAAGTAGACATCTCGGGAACGACGATCTCCCTAACCCGTACAGAGCTCTTATTGCTGTCTTACCTGGCAGACAACACAGGCAGACCTTGCAGTAAACTGGAACTACTGAAGCAGGTACTTGGCTATGATGATGAATGCTATCTACCAACACTTTATACGCATATGAACAGACTGCGCACTAAACTCAAACAGCAAAAAATAGCATCCCCGTACATTGCCACCGTCTGGCGCTTCGGCTACAAGCTGGTGTTCGAGCGCTAGGAAATTACTTAAACACGAAATGTCAGACACTTAACTATTTATCGGTGTCTATTTCCTTCATAGCGAAATGTCTTAAACCACTGAGAACTGGTGCGCTTGGCACCACTCAGAACATCATGCTTTTTATATATAACCGAGTTAAATAACCTGAAAGGGTAAACACGCTTTCTATTGTGTCAGTGAGAGCGGGAACTATGAGCAGGCCGAGATGAGGGGATGTTGCATGGTACAAATAGACTTTCGAGATATCAGGTATGGCGCAGAACGCGCCATACCTGCACTACTTACTGACAACTATCAATTACTACAGCAGCCTCTGTACAATCGGGCAGTTAATGATAATTCCAACTGAGCCGTATGGCGAACCACCCGGGCCAGTCAGAAAACCACGCTCTACCATACCGAGTATTGCAAACTCCTCAGTCATTCGTGAACGATACCCGTTGTCCACCGCTTCCTGAGTCCACTCGCCAAGGTTAAGATCCCATAACGGTGAATAGTCTGTAGCAATAGTCGGGATTCCACCGAGCACATTGAGCGGGGTGCCTTCACCGATAATCGCGCTGTTGAAACCCTGGCGCTGCGGATTAGACTCACCAAAATCATTGGTCGGTCCATTGGTCCATCCGAAGATTCGCTCAACTGAACTGAACAGAGAATCGTCACGACCAACCGGCACATTGGCCAGTGCCGGAGCATAAACCGCTCCTTCCAGACTGGCGGCAATGCCTGCAGATGCATCGGTTGACAAATACAGTACTGGTCGGCCGAAGCTGAACCCTGGCACAAGTTCCAGAGTTACTGTACCGGGTTCACCTGGATCGTCTCCGGGGCATATTCGCAACACACTGTCGTGCAATATCCGACGTGCAGCTTCCTCTTGTCCTTCCGGAATACCATCACAGTATGCAGAGAGTTGATCTTCTGTCGCTCCAAAAGCGACCATCGGTGCGTTATAGACGTGATCACCGGCGTTGGTGATGCGCACTAACGGGCTGTAAAAGCCGTCTGGATCCCCGACATCTGTTCCTACCGCACCTGGCTGAAAGTTCAGAGACTCCAGCAGATTGTTAGTTCCAGAAGTATCAGTTGAACCAGGAACCACCTGTCTCTCAGGGCTGAAATCCACACGACCACCATCGTATATCAAAATACCGTCTTCATCGTAAAATCCACGACGCACGCTGGTGGCCATAAACTCGTCCTGCATAGGTACAGGTAAGTCTGCAAAGTTCAGCTTGCTCGAAAAATTCAACCCGAGCGCCTCTGCTGTTGCCTCATCCGAGGTATCTGTGACGATGTACCAGATATCCTCCCCATTATTAGGACCACCTGATGCCAGCCTGCCCTGATACAGCGGTAAGGTAACAGTTGAATCATCGCCATCATCCAGATCCACTATACCGGCCGTCAACAATTGAAACGGTCCGATCAGGTTGCGATTAACTGAGCTCGGCGCGGGTCCGAAATAGGTGATGGGGATATCTGCACCAATCGATGGTGGAGCCGGTGCAAAATCATCGTCGTCATCTTCAAACGAAAGCGGACTGCCGGGTATTGCCCCGTTAACCGCATTAGTGGTCGCAGCCGTGGCTGCCGCAAAGTCAGCAGCCAGCTGGCCACCAGCCAGCGTGCCACTGCGCGGGTCTCCTCCGGTGGAGTCGATTCCGGGACTGTCGGTTCCAGTGTCGCCGGGTGCGGCAACGGAGACGCCGTCACCGTCGCCGCCACAACCCACAAGAGCGGCGCACAACAGAGCGAGTGAAGCCCTTTGGCCCAATTTATTTGTCAAATGCTTTTTCATGATTAATTTTTCCAGGTTTATGCTGTATT
>CAYMVV010000056.1:0-32407 GCA_964393885.1 uncultured Granulosicoccaceae bacterium
CAGTTTTACAACACGGTGAAAAACCCCGGTGGATTCGCAACGGTTTGTAACAAGCTGACAGGCAACACCAGACAATAAATCTTCCTTCGGCATCTCTTTCTTTGGTGTCTCTTCCTTTGGTGTATATAGATGGGTGAACCATACCTATGAATAAAAACCCGGTCGTGAGCCTCGCCAATCACGCTGTTAATGCGCAAAAGCTGTCGCTGGATAAAGAGACGACAGAGTGCGCCTCGATGATTCTGCTCGACACACTGGCAGTGGGTATAGCAGGCGCCAACGCCACTTACGCTGATGCCGTGCATCGGCTAGCACCCTCATGGGGAATGGGCGGGCCGTGTCGGGTACTGGGTCGCGGTGACGGTTTCCCTGCGCAAACCACGGCGTTTTTGAATGGTTATCAGATACATGGACAGGAATTCGATTACGTGCATGAAGGAGCGGTTGTGCACCCGATGGCGGGAATATTGGCAACTGCGCTGGCAGAAGTGGAAAGAATGTCAGGTGGCACCGACAACACGGGCATACCGGGCCGGCACTTTATTCGGTCAATTTGCGCGGCAGTTGATATCGCCATAGCCGTAGGTTTATCCGGTACACGCGGATTGTGGTTTTTTCGGCCCGCCACAGCAGGTGCGTTCGGTGCCGCAGCCATTGCCGCACAGCTGAGGTCCTTTACAGTGGAGCAAACGGTTCAGGTTTTCGGACATGTGTATAGTCAGCTGTGCGGAACAATGCAGGCCCATACGGAAGGGTCTGCGGTGTTGCCAATGCAAATTGGTTTCAACGCACGTAACGCGGTTATTGCCGCCGATCTGGTAGAAGCCGGAATATCTGCACCCGAGGACGTTATTAACGGACCATACGGATACTTGCAGTTGTTTGAGCCTGACGGGCACATTGCACCGTTGATTGAAGCACTTGAAGACACTCGTCGAGTGATGGAACTCTCCTGCAAACCCTACCCGACCGGTCGTGCTACACATGGCGGAATCGAAGCGATACAGACCTTGCAGAAAGCGCACGGATTAACTGCGACAGACATTGACTCGGTCACCTTGAGTGCCCCACCGTTGATACCAAGACTGGTTAACAGGCCCTTCTCAAGTGGTATGGCCGCGAATACCGCGCGCCTCAGTATGCAGTACACGGGCGCTGTTGCCCTGTTACACGGCACCGTCGGTTTGTTTGACTTTTCGAGCGAATCTCTACAAGACAAACACACGGCAGAACTGGCCAGTCGCGTCACCGTGTTAGACAATGGCACCGCAGATCCGAACGCACTGCAACCACAACAGATAACCATTAAGCTTACCAGCGGTGAAAAAATGTCAGCTTCAATCACCGAGGTCTACGGGTCACCCGCCAACCCGATGGATGAAACCGCACACCTGGCAAAAGTCAGACACTGCTGTGAGTTTGCAGGGCTTAGCACGGAGACTACAACCGCCTTGATTGAGAACGGTCTGGAACTTGATCGACGGCTGGATATCGGAAGATGGTTGTGCAATGCCTGGCGATCGGACATTCGCTAGCCTGCATTATTCGTGAGGATTCAGCGTCTAGAGTCAATAGCGCTAAACAGGTCGCCCGATCGCCTGAGAAGCGTGGCCCGCCATCAATCACTTTTCTCTATATACTTTTCCCCTATGAATAATCAAACAGACGACAATCCCGACGCGGAACAGTTTGAACAGCGCTGGCCCGTTGACAATCAAAAAGCCACAGTGGTTATCGTCCATGGACTGGGAGAGCACAGCGGGCGCTACGCACCAATGGTACAAGCACTCAACGCAGCTGGCTACGGAGCAGCATCTCTGGATTTACCCGGACACGGTGCTTCAGCTGGCAAGCGCGGACACATAGACGACTTTGTTGACTTTCATGCACCAGTGCTTGCACTGACACTGGACTTGCGCAGGCAGCAACCGGATACACCGATATTTATACTCGGCCATAGTATGGGCGGGCTGATCGTGAGTCATATGATGCCTGATCATCAGGACCTGTTCGTTGGTATTTTACTATCTGGTGCCGCAATCAAAAGCCCGCAACAACCGCCCGATTGGCAGATTGGTTTGACCGGACTGATTGCGAAGGTCGCGCCAACACTCGGTTTAATCAAGCTTGATATAAAAGGCTTGTGTAGAGATGAACGCGTTGTCGAACAGTATCTGCAAGACCCACTGGTCAACAGGGGTAAACTATCGGCGACGTTCATCTGCGAAATGTTCAACGCGATGCAGGAAACACGGGCCAATGCATCCGCTATCTCCAGACCGATACTCATCATGCATGGTGGCGATGATGTGATAACCGACCCGTCAGGATCACAACTATTATTCGATACCGTGTCGTCAACCGACAAAAGTCTGCAAATCTATCCGGGCTTCTATCACGAAATTTTTAATGAACCAGAGGCCGCAAAGGTATTTACCGATCTGGTTGACTGGCTTGATGCACAGGGCGCTTGATAAAAGTAACTCTGTACACACGACTCTGTAATACAGCTCTATAAATATGGATCTCCTTTGGCTGCATGAGACCCATTGTCAGTCACCTGTCTGACGTCAGGCTTAACTTCAAAATTTCCGCTACATAAGAGTTGCGCTAACACACCCGTAGATACCAAGATCCGCCTTAATGGTATCGCCCACTTTGATTGGACTCGGCATACCGGTAACTCCTGTGGTTACAAACTGCCCGGCGGTCAGTCCGATGCCCAAGTCACTTAGCGTATTTGCGATCCACACCATCGCGTTAAGCGGACCGTCCAGAGCGTCGCTACCCTGCCCGCTGGTCACCTGCTCATCGTTGATTGTTAGCGTTGTCGGGTGCTCGGCCAGTGAGCGCAGGTCGAATTCACGTGTGGTCGCAGCACCAAGCACAAAGTTGCATGCACAGGCGTTATCTGCAATCAGCCCTGCAGTACCTGGCAGCGTAAAATCTCTGAATCGAGAGTCGGGGAGCTCCAGCCCCGGATGCAATGACTGGATGCTGGCCGCCACTTCATCCTCGCTATAGGGCAGCTTTTTAGGTGGCAGATCTGCGCCCAGTTTAAACACAAACTCCACTTCAGCTACCGCCATCCGATTACGACCAAAAGGCAATACCGCACCGTCTTCATGACAAATAGATGGAAATAACCTGCCGGCCAATGGACGGTCGACATTGATATGATCGCGACCGGCTATTGCGGTGGCCGCAATTTTCCAGCCGACTACAGGTTCACCGCGCAGCTTTGCTATCAACGATTGTATGGCGTAGCCTTCCTCGACGGTATCAGGCCACAAATCACCTTTAATGTAGTCAATTGCATCACCACTACTCCAATACGAGCGAATTAGTTCTGCAGCACGGTCAATATCAGGCATTAAAAACTCCGGTAGTATTCAGGTAAATCTACCCGATTAGTGTTGAAATATCATTCTCTATCAGCCCACTGGCTGCATCCGCGCGGAGCGCACCGAAAATCGCATGTTGCGTGTTGGTGTAGATGGCAGTGACTGGCTACCTATTTTTTATTCTGCAGTTTATCCGCATTCTCTGCTTGCGAGTTGAAGGAAGTTTTCGCCAGTGGTAAAACACCTGTAGTCATTAAATACGCCACCTGCAGACCATGCAGAACGCAACCGCCATCTATAATACCGCGCATTTTACACAACCCGGAAATCACTTATTGAACGCTGGTTCAGAACAAGCCGCAGATTCGGCCGAATGGCGGAGTCTGTTTGCAAAGGACAATTTGCCAACGCTCGCGTTAATGGTACTGGCACTGTGGCTACACGCCACTAACACCATGCTGGCCGCTACTACATTACCGGTGGCTGCAGTAGAAATCGGTGGCATACACCTCATAAGCTGGGCATTTTCTCTCTATCTGCTTGGCAGCGTCGTGGTAGGTGCGTCGATGAGTGTGTTCGCGACGCGTTGGGGCATCCGCAACACGATGCTTGCAGCTGCCGCTGTCTATTCCGTCGGCTGTCTGGTTTGTGGATGGTCTCAGCAGATGTCCCAGTTTCTGATCGGGCGGACAATTCAGGGCATCGGAGGCGGCGGCCTGGTGGCTCTGGTATATATCATTCAAAGCCGCTTTTTTCACGATAGCCTGATCCCCCGAGTGGTCGCGTGTATGTCGGTGGTGTGGATGGTGTCCTCGTTTTTTGGCCCGATGGTAGGTGGCGTTTTTGCAACCCTTGGTATCTGGCGGTACGCCTTTATTGTGTTTGCAGCACAGGCTGTTCTGCTGATCTTTATCGTCCGACACCTGATCCCGACAGACAACAGCACTGCCAGCGAATCAAAACCAGTCGTATCGTTTTTTAGCCTGGCGTTGCTCAGCGTGTGTATCTTTCTGGTTTGCCTTGCGGGCACCACACAGGAATACACCAAATCAGCGTTACTGGTTACCAGCGGCATTGCTCTGCTTGCACTGTTTGTCTGGCGCGACGCGCAACAAAACACTGGCAGAATGCTGCCGAACGGGGCATTACAAATAACCCGGCCGGTCGGCGCAGGCCTGGCGCTGACACTTTGCATGACTGCCTGCTTAATGTCCTTCGTTGTATACGGGCCCATCATTCTGATCCGACTGTACGGATTAACACCGTTGAGTGCAGGCTTTGTGCTGATTATTGAGGCGCTGTCCTGGGGGACATTCGCTATACTTTTCTCCGGCAGACCGGCCCACCAGGAGCGGCTAATCATGGTCAGCGGCAGCGTTGCTGTAGTACTCGGTATTACCGCACAAACACTCACCGTCCCGGCAACCAGTGTCACATTGATTGCACTGGCACTGATTGTCAGTTGCGGTGGCTTTGGCGCTATGTGGGGTTACATCATCAAGCGCGTCGTTGAAAATGCACCAGCCGATGATAAAACCCGCGCATCGTCGATCATGCCAGTTACCCAACAGGTTGGCTTTGCACTGGGCGCAGCACTGGCAGGGGTAATAGCAAATGGTCTGGGCTTTTCAGACTTATCGACCAATGACGAGCTCAGAGCACTATCGCCGTGGTTATTTGCCGGTTTCCTTCCAGTGGCTATTGGCGGTTGTCTTTTATCCTGGTGGTTTACTGACAGCAGTCGCTGATAGAGCGCGTGTGGAATCAAAACCCGCAGTCAGCAGACTGCGGGCGTGCCTTTAAAGTAGGCATACAGCCCGGCACAACGTTGAGTTCATTTAAACAACATTTCTATTTCATCAAACAGCGTCGAGATATTTACCGGCTTACCGAGCACCTTATAGCCGGCGGTTTCTGCATTGATTGCCAGGTCAGATGACAGATCACCACTGATTAACAATACTGGCAAAACCGGATTCTGTTCTCTCAAGCGGGTTGCTATTTCCAAACCACTTTCCTTTGGTAATCGCAGATCGGAAACCAGTAGATCGGGCATCGCCGTGTCCAGTGTTTTCAACACACCGCGCCAGTCCAGGGCTAAAACTACTTCCGCACCTTTTGATTCAAAAAGTGACATAGTGGCTTTTTGTACCAGTTCATGATCCTCGATCAACAACACGCGCTTGCCACTCAGGAATTTGGATACATCGGTTGTCGACGCTTGCTTCATACCTCTGGACACAGGCTTGCTTGACACCACGATTGATTCATCTGACGCAGGGAGCATCAGCCTGAATCGACTGCCCACGTCTACCGTGGATTTTACGGACAACTCCCCACCAATTAACGGCAGGATTCTGTTTACCACCGATAATCCCAAACCCAACCCCTTGCTGCGATCTCGCTCCTGGTTGCCAGATTGATAGAATTCGTCAAAAATAAGAGATTGATCCTGCGCCGAGATGCCCACCCCGGTATCAACAAAATCAATCACTGCACGATCTTCGTTGCGGTTAACAGTGATGGTCACAGAGCCTTTAAACGTATACTTCAACGCATTGTCAATCAGGTTTCTTAATAACCGTGCCAGCAGCACGCGATCTACCTTTACTACAGGCGATTGTATTCTCTCGATGTTCAACGCCACATCATTTGCAATAGCTACCGGTGCATAGAGTTCCGCCAGACTTTCAATCACCCCGCACACATCAACCAGCTCAGGGTTATTGGTTGACATATCTGACTCAAGATCCGAGATATCCAGCAGCATATCCAGCTCTTCAGACAACAGGTCTACGCATACACTTATCGTGTTTGCCACTCTGGTTCTTTCGTATTCAGAGATGTTTTTATCGGATAATTTATGGCTGAGCAAAGTAATGGATTGCAACGGCTGTCTCAAGTCGTGACTGGCTGAGGCAAAAACCCTGGACTTCGCATCGTTAATGCGTTGCGCTTTAGCCAGCTCAATCTGCAACATCGCCTGGGTGTGATGGTTGATCGCAAACGAACGATAGGTATCACGTGAAAAAACCAACAGATAGGCGAGCAATACCAACATCATTACTGCCAGCACGACGTGAATCCAGTAAGGTAGAGCATGAGGCGTTGAAAGTAGCCAGCCAATGGAAATAGCCAGGCTGTTGGGGACAGCGAAACTAAAAAATATGGGGGGATAACCATGCAGTGTGGCTATCGATCCCGCAATCAAGCCAACCACAGCCAATGACAGGATGCAGCGAAACAGATCCATGGAAAAAGGAAAGAAACTGACCGCTAACGCAAAAGCCCCTGATGTCAGAAAAAACAACTTTACACAGTCGTGCAGACGGCTGGTGCTGGATCTGGTCTGGTCTTTAGCCAGTCGCACAATATGCTTGCCACGGAATAGCTGCAATGCCGCAACAATAACAAACCACAGTGTTGCCCAAATGGCAGGCACCGACCGGGCGGCAATGATTGCAATGACCGCCGCAATAACAATAACGAAGACAGGAACACGAGTCATGCGCCGATGTAAATGATCGAGCATCAGTTGATCGATATCCGCAACAGTAGCCTGATCAATCGAATCGGGCTGCCACCATCGTTGAAAGGCATCCAATATCATTTATGCACACCAGCCAATGCCAGAGCTGAGCATAAAAATACTGCAAAAAAAACCGTGGTGTTGAGCGCTGTCCATTCTATTTACAATCTCCAAAAAGATTCTGAATCTCAAGACATGGTCAGCCAGTGTTCATACGGAGGATGGCCATTACCTTAATCTGCTTTTACCAGATAAAACAACTGGACCGGATGAGATAACAGCTCAGTGCGTACTATTTATTATAATATTAATACAGGGTACTCATCACGTTTAACGCAGGTGGAATTGGTGCCAGTCAACCCGGCGACGCCAATCCGCCTGGTAGAACAGCCAGGATAGAGAGTACGGCCGTGCATTCAACCGGCCTGGTTCAACTCTTCGTATAACCCGAGCACCGCGTCGATTTCCGATTGCAGTTTATCGCCAGTGACATGTGGCTGCCTTGGCGATTTGTAGACCAACATCGTCCCAACGGTTTCAACCGAAATTGGGTCATTACTTTTTAGATGTTCACGAATTTCAGGCGTCAGAGCCTCCCTGCACTTTTCGTGATCCTCGGCCATCACATGAACCCGTTTGGAAAATCCTTCATCCTCGCTAAAATCAACGTTGCCCCCTGCGAGAACGTACTCCATTGCTTCTTTCACATTGGTCGGACGCGCACAAAATGGAAACAGCGGCTTATCACCATGCAACAGAGTAATAGTCCACATTGCCTGGTTGCGCTTTCGCTGCACACGACTTAAGGTGAATGTGTATCGAGTCTCCGGAAAGCCGAAAAACTGCTCTACCCGATAACCCTTGTATAAGCCCGAATAGATATGCGATGCATTCAGCTCTTCCAATAACATGGACGATTGATAGGGCCCCTCATCAAGCGTCGATTTTCCCTTGTCTGCAAAGTCAATGTTTTTGTAAAACCTTTTTACCAGAAAAGGCGCACTGACTGATTGCCATAACCCGTAAATGACAAGAGCCGCAAACAGTGTAACCCAGAAATATTCCGCATATTGTTCGAACATTAAACGAGAGATCCAAAAGCATTGTCAGCAATGTAGACCGCAACAGGCCAGCCTGAACGACAGACTGGCTGCGTTACGCAAATGCTCGATCATAGCAAAAGTGCCGCCCTGCAATACGCTTAATGCCGGTTATCCTCCGCAACGAACCTCGCAACGAACCTCGCCTGCGCGCAACCTGATAAACTCTCGATTCGTTTCACCGCATCCTTTACAGTACATTCGATGGCGAATCAGGACAAGACTCACCGGGCAACTGCCGGTAGTGTCAATCCATCCCCCGGAGAGAACCCATGGTGCAGCGGTTTCCAATCGAAACTGGCTACGATAAAGACCCCGCGCGCTCACTATCGTTGCTGGCAGATGCCTATACTCAACAGAAATGGTTCGACACCGACAGCAGAGAAATTCTTGCTAAAACCTGGCAGTGGGTTTGTCATGTTGAGAAAACCCGCAATCCGGGCTCCTACGTCACCGCTGAAATTGCCGGTCAGCCAATTGCCATTGTGCGCGATAAAAGTGGCGTGCTACGGGCCTTTTACAATGTTTGTAAACACCGGGCGCATCACTTGCTCACCGGCGAAGGCAGCACCTCACTCATTGTGTGCCCCTATCATGCCTGGGCCTACAGGCTCGACGGTCAGCTGCATGGCGCCCCTCATACAAAGCATCTGATTGATTTTCACCTCGAGGATATTTGCCTCGATCAGATTCAGATCGAAGAGTTTTGTGGCTTTGTCTTCGTAAACCTCGACCCAACGGCTTCGTCTCTGGAATCATTAACCGGTGATTTAAAAGCCGAACTGCTGCATTGGGCACCAGATGTCCACCAGCTGACCTTCGGTCATCGACTGTCCTACGATATAAAATCCAACTGGAAAAACGTCGTCGACAATTTTCTCGAGTGCTATCACTGCCCGGTTGCACACAAGGACTTTTGCAACCTTGTAGACATGGACACCTATAAGGTAACCACCCATGGTATTTACTCAAGCCACATGGCAGACGCTGGCAACACACCCAATACCGCTTATGATGTGTCAGAGGCCACTGTAAAAACGCATGCGGTCTGGTGGCTATGGCCAACCACCTGCCTGATGAGATATCCGGGACGCTCCAGTATGATCGTGCTCAACATCATTCCGCTCGGGCCAGATCGCACGCTCGAAACCTATGATTTTTTCCTTGAAACACCAGAGCCCAATACAATGGAACTCGACGCCATCCGCTATCTTGATGAGGTATTGCAGGTCGAGGACATCAACCTTGTCGAAAGTGTTCAGAGAGGCATGAATACTCCGGCATTCAAGCAGGGACGCATCGTGCACGACCCATCGGGATCAGGAAAATCGGAGCAGGCACTGCATCATTTTCACGGGCTGGTGCTGGACACCTACAACAGGGCCAACCCGACGGACAATCAAACATGACACTCGAAGGTAAAGTAGCACTGGTCACTGGTGGGCGTGGCGGCATTGGTCGCGCCGTGGTTAGACGCCTCATCAAAGAAGGTGCGACCGTCTATGCTGCAGATCTGAGCGAACAGGGCTCACTGCAAACACACAGCAACGACGGTAGTCACTTTGTCAGACTGGATGTCAGCAGCGAGGAAAGTGCCCGGCGCGTTTTTACCACAATAGAAGAACAACACGGCAAGCTCCACATTCTGATCAACGCCGCCGGCATAGAGATAGAGAAGACCATTGAGCATACATCGCTCGAGGAATGGAACCGAAGCTTTGCAGTCAATGTAACCGGTACCTTTTTAACCTCGAAACACAGTCTTCCTCTGCTACGCAAGGCAGCAACTGGCGGCACTACGGCGAGTATTATAAATTTTGGTTCATACGATGGCTTTATCGCCGACCCCGGGCTTGCCGCATATTGCGCCACCAAGGGTGCGGTACATGCGCTAACCCGTGCCATGGCCTGTGACCATGGGCCCGAGGGTATTCGTGTCAATGCTATTTGCCCGGGCTATATCGATACGCCTATGTTGCAAAGTTTCTTTGCAGGTGAAGGGTCCGGTGGCGAAGGTGGCGATATAGATTCCTTGCAGCAGGCCGTACGCGATGTACATCCACTGCGCACATATGGCACTCCTGATGACATCGCAAACCTGGTTAACTGGCTGGCCTCGGATGAGGCTCGTTACGCCAGTGGGCAACTGTGGGTGCTGGACGGGGGCTTGTCAGCCCAGGTACAGCAAATGAAACTTTAAACCACGAAAGTAACTCTGGATTTGATCATGTTTGAATCTGCAATTGTTAGCTGTGCAGCAACTGGCACAGTGCGCACACCAACCCTGCACCTGCCGATGTCATCGAATGAACCTGCCACTACACGCCTCGCCACCATACACCCCGATACGACAGCAGCCGGCGCATCTATTATTCACCTGCCTGCTGGCAACCCGGAGACTGCCCGGGCAGGTATTCAAGCCGAGACTGTCAGTCAGTTCCTGCACATCATCCAATGCGCCCGATGAAACTTTCCGGAAAGACCGCTATCGTTACAGGTGGCAGGCAGGGTATTGGTCGCGGTATTGTTGAGGCGTTTATCGATGAAGGTGCCAGCGTTACACTCTGCGGTCGCAGCTCCCCCCCGAAAGAACTGCCCGAAGAGAGTCAGTATTTTCAGCTGGATGTATCCGATCCGAATGCTGTGAACGAGTTTGCTGCCACCGTTAATCGGGTAGACATACTTGTAAACAACGCTGGTGTGCAGATAGAAAAAACTGTTACGCAAAGCACCGACGATGATTGGGATCTGGTGATGGGGACGAATGCGCGCGGGGTTTTTAACATGTGCCGCGCTTTCCTGCCAAAGATGAATGACGGCGGCTCTATTATCAATATCGGTTCTATCTCAGGCAATGTTGCCGATCCTGCGATGGCGCTGTACAACGCTTCGAAATCCTTTGTACATGGCTTGACCCGGTCTATTGCAGTTGATCACGGGCCGAGCATTCGCTGCAATGCCATTTGCCCCGGCTGGATCGAGACGGGCATGCTGGAAGCAGGTTTTGCTACCGCCAACAATCCACAGTCAGCTATGCATGATTCACTGGCACGGCATCCTGTCAGACGCTTTGGCAAGCCGGCAGACATTGCATCGGCTGCAGTTTGGCTGGCATCTGACGAGGCAGGCTTTGCCACCGGCCAGCTATTTACTATCGATGGTGGGTTGACCGCGTCATCACCACTTAATCCCGGGTTATTTTAAACCGGTTACAGGATAGTATCAGCAACACCGTTTGAACCTGCTGTAATACCGGCCGCAGGCGTTAACGGCTGGCAAAGGGTATCGTTATTTATGACCTCCGACTACAGGTGCTTTGTCGTCCAGGACTTATCTCCAGATTAGAACTTTTCTCCAGATACCACGCACACGGCCGTATTACCTGGCCGTGTTAGTTGCTACTGGCAAGCCAAGTTAACTGCGTGTTAATACCCAGTCCTCTTGCGATACAAAAAAACCGTTAACGTAGACAGCATGGTCAACCATGATTTTGTCCTGATCGAGCTGCACTTTTTTTACCTCATGCACCAGCCGTCCTGTACTGCCGGTTAAGGACAACGCCAGATTGGTTGGCGGAATACTCTCGTTGGGAAAACCACTGGCTCTATACTTTTCGGTAAATACCCAGGTTTTGGTATCAAGCTGCTCGACTGAATAGCTGTGGTTGGGAGAAAGAAAAAGCTTGGCAAGCCTGGTTGTATCCGCGCTGTCCGCCATGGCTTCCACGCGTATATCTCCATTATGTATCGTTTCCGCTTCAGCAGCATAGAGCCGATAGCTTAATTGCTTCTTCACGGGTGACGTATAGTGCCCTGCACACGATTCATGAAACATTGTCCCGTTCCAGCGACCACTAACCAGATTTCGTAATTTACTGACGTTTGTAATAGTTTCGTGATCCAGTTCGATAGCTTCCAGCTCGTAGTATGACCCGGTCCGGTCAGCCAACTGTTGCTCCGTCAGCCCTGGTGCTAAAGCGTTACACGCAACGCTGTCATCTGTATCAGCCCCGGTTGTATCAGCCCCGGTTGTATCAGCCGCGGTGTTAGCCACAACCAGGCCTGGAAGTGCCATCACTGTCACGAACCCACTTATTACCGCATACTTGACCAGGCGCATAGAGCCACTCCTTTGAATAACAAGAATTCTAAAAAGGACAGCAGGGTATTCGAGATCAGGCGGCATTGTATTGAAGGCAGTAGCAATACCGTATTTTAATGCCGGTTTTTTGGGTGTCAGCCATCATTTTCCAGGAAAAACAACGGTTCCAGGATGCCCACAGTCTCAACGCCATGGCGTTTTTACTTCCCCACTACCTGCCAACCAAATGCTCAAAATAGAAAAAGCCAGGTGCATTACAACGATGTTCTATCAGAAGTCCGCCACACCAGAGCAGGCCGAAGGACTGCTTTGATTAAAGAGTCTAACCTGACATAGCCACTGGTGGAAATGCCGCAGACAGTCCTGAACAACGCAGGAAAACGGATGGTAAGTCCCGGACAAGCCTGTTATGTTTCGCCGGGCAACTGGCGACGCATCATATGAATTCCAATAAAGCTCCAACAATCGATCTGACCTCGGCACTGCTGCTGCTCGGACTGGCAACAGTGTGGGGTGGATCTTTCTTTTTTGCCGAAATCGCGCTCACCGAAGTACCGCCTCTCACTATTACACTGCATCGCGTATTTTGGGCAATACCCGCACTGCTACTGGTGGTGTGGTGGCAGAAGATCAACATCCCGCGCTCGCTAAACACCTGGCTTTGCTACCTGGTCATGGGCGCGCTTAACAATGCGATTCCATTTTCATTAATCTTTTGGGGACAGGTAACCATTGACAGTGGACTGGCTTCGATTCTCAATGGCACCACGGCTGTGTTCGGTGCCGTAGTTGCCAGCATCTTCCTGATTGATGAGCCTCTCACCCATCGAAAAATCATTGGTGCCGTGTTTGGTCTGCTCGGGGTCGCGGTGATCATGGGCATTGGCGCATTAACCCATTTTGATTTACGAAATCTTGCGCAACTGGCGGTGCTTGGTGCAGCGCTGTCGTATGCGTTTGCCAGCGTCTGGGGAAAACGATATTTGTCCGGACATCCACCGATCATGAATGCGTTAGGCATGTTAACGGGCGCTGCCGTGTTAATGATACCGATCGCATTGCTGACTGATGGCGTACCAGAATTGACCCTGTCAACAACAGTATGGGCATCACTGATTGCAATAGCCCTGCTGTCAACAGCGCTGGCTTACCTGCTCTATTTCAAAATCCTGGTACGCGCCGGATCAGCTAACCTGATGCTGGTTACCCTGTTGATACCACCCGTTGCGGTCAGCTTAAGCGTTACCTTCCTCGGTGAAAAACTTGGCTATGATGCCATGGCAGGTTTCGCGCTTATTGCTGTGGGTCTGGCAATTACAGACGGACGACTAACGCGGTGGCTTCGCCAAAAAATGTAAATCTCTCGATCAGGTTCCAATCATTAGTGGGCCGTGCGAAGTTGGCAGCAGAATCTATGGAATTGGATGCCAAAGGCACATTGGCCTAGAACACAAACTGTCACAGCTGTTGGAACACAGCTGTGTTCCAATTCGTCAAATCAGCGGGCGGACGCACCCGCGTCAGTAATCAGCTTTTCGATAACCTCGTAGGGCTGCGCACCCACCACACCAGCTTTACCGGCTACATAAGTTGGCACACCGGTCACGCCATAATTGCGGGATTTTTCCCAGTCGGCATCGACCTGTTCTTTGAAAGATCGTTGCTCCAGCACTTGTTCAGCCTCTGCGCGATCAAGTCCGATTGTATCGACCACATCGAGCAATACAGCTTTGTCAGCAACATTCTTCGTGTCGACAAAATACACTTGAAACAGTGCCTTATGGATCGCATCGCCGCCTTCCTGCGTTACCGCCCAGGAGGCAAGCTCTTGTGCCAGGCGGCTGTTGTAGGTATGTGTACGCACCCCGTAGGGCAGACCTTCGGCCTCCATTCGCGATAGCATGCTGGCATTCTTGTTCAGGACTTCAGCCTTGTCGCAGCGAAACAATTCTTCGAGCGCTCTTCCTTCATCCGGAGTCTCCGGATGCAGCGGGAAATGCACATACTTAATGTCGACGTTATACCGGGTTTTTATACGATCAATACGCACGGTACTGAGATAACACCAGGGTCAAACGTAGTCGTTAAATATTTCAAGTAGTGCCGGATCAGCCATTACTGTTTAGTCCTTTTTCTCTATGAACCCGTCTTTATAAACCCGTTTCTATAAACCCGTTTCTATAAACCCGTTTCTACAAACCCGCTTCGTTGCATCTGCCAGTAGAACTCTGGTGACAACGAACGAAGCACTCAGGGTAGCAACACAGTCTGCTAACTACGAGGAAGTCAGTTTTTGCTGGTAAAAGTCTACCATCTGCGAAACCATGTTTTCGCCCTGCCCTGCTTCATTGGCTTCTGTCAGTGCCTGCAAGGTTGACTGCGACATAATACTGCTTGCTCCGGAATCTTTCGCCATAGCCGAGTAGTAACCAACATCCTTGGCAGCATTTTTAATGGCAAAAGCCAACTGGGAAGGATCGCCATCAACACCGTAGCCCTTGACAAAATCCATCATACCGCAATGCAATGGCCCTGCAGCCATCACATCATAAAGCGCTTTGCGATCAACACCCTGTACGTCAGCCATGGCAAAGGCCTCGGACATGGCATTGGCTATGGTCATACCAAAGAAGTTATTGATTAACTTAATGGTATGTCCCGAACCCAGGTCACCGAGATGAAAAACATTTTCCCCTAAATCCTTAAGCACCGGCTCTACTGAACTGAATGCGTCCTGATTACCGGCGCACATAATATTCAACAAGCCGTCAAACGCATGTGCCGGTGTGCGACCCAGTGGTGCATCGAGCAACTGACCACCTGCAGCTTCTATGGCCGCACCGAGTTTTCGAGTGGATGCAGGTAATGAAGTGCCAAAGTCCACCACGACACTGCCGGGTTTAAGGCCCGCAATCACGCCATCATCACCTTCAATCAGTCCCTCTACCTGGTCAGAGGTTCCAACGCACAGCATGACAATATCTGCTTGCGATGCAAGCTCGCGCGCCGATTTCACCTCGGTAGCACCGCGGGCAACCGCCGCATCAATATTTGGGCGTGAGCGATTGCCGAGCACAGCCAACGTGTGGCCCTTGTCCTGGAGACGATTGACCATCGCCGAACCCATCAAGCCCAAACCAACAAATCCGATATTACTCATTTTTATCCTGTTAAAAAACTGTAGTTTATTCTATTCAACAACCATTACAAAGGCTGTTACACGCTGTGCAAAGCATGTTGCAGAGCAACTGCAATCAATTTTCAATTGACTGATAAGGTGGCAACCAAGTGCCTTGTGTTCCGGGCATTGCGCTCCGGGCATTGCGCTCCCTGCATTGTGTTCCCGGCATTGCGTTCCCGGTATTGCGTCGCTCTTTGACGAGATTACAATCTCCCTCCTGTGTTGCGACCCGTATTCTCGCACATCCTCATAGCCAGTCTGGTACAGGTGCTCATTTCGTACAAGTCGATGTCGCCCTGCTAGTCTACATCGGCAATAGAAGGATCACGACGATCATCTAGCTTTGTTACACGATTTGCCACTCGCTTATTCTCGCTTTCACGTAAATCTGCAATCAGGCTATTGTTATCATTGACTTGCGACACCGTTACTCGTGTTTTTTTATTGCCGGATTTTCCAGACTCTCCATAACCGTAGTAATCATAATAACCCTGATAATAATAATCACCACCGTAAGTGGAAATTTTGCTCAAATCAACCTGTGAGATGACCGCACCGGCTACATTGATCCCCTTCTCAAGCAGGCGTTCAACACCGCGTTTAACAACAGGCATCGGCGTGCCATCCGCTTTGATGACGTAAATTGCCGAGTCGGCGTATTTTCCCACCACTATCGCATCGCTGACCGCCTGCACTGGTGCCAAATCAATCACTACCCGATCGTAGCGCGCTTTCAGTAAATCAATCAACTCGGCAAACTCGGGGGAAGCCAGCAACTCGAGATGTGTATCCGGAATACGACCGGCTGGTAAGATATCGAGTTCGCCAATCGCGTTGATCCGCAGGCTGTCTTCCAGATAGGTTTCGCCAGACAGTAATTCCGACAGACCCTGAGATCTTACACCGATTGCGCGCCCGAGCCCGGGCCTTCGCATATCCGCCTCAATAAGGACTGTGTTCTCCAGTTTTGACATCGAGTAGGCCAGATTACTGGCGACAGTTGACTTGCCTTCTCCGGGCACTGAGGACGTAATCATAATCACCTGATTGTGCTGGTCCAGATCCGCGACAGTCGCACTTGTTCTTATCGTGCGAATTGCCTCCTCGAAGGCACCACGCTTGTCTTCGAATTCCCCCGGCACCAGCGGAATCGTCTTCTTGCTAAACAGCCCGGCGCGAATCACCGGTACGATACCAAACACGGGGATGCCCAGCTTTTTTTCTACATCTGCAATACCCTTGACATTCTCGTTCATGCTCTCAACCACAAAAAACAGCGCTGAGGCGCCCCCCAGACTCAGAAGAAACCCAAGCAACACTACCAGGGTTTTCTTTGGCTTAACCGGAGCCTCCGGGATTGCTGCCGTGTCCGAAATAGTCATTGGTACAGTTTGCAGATCTTTCTCCTGATAGGCACGAAACTCGGACAATGCTTCCTCATAGAACCGCTTGTCGGAGTCACGAGTTAACTCGATTTCTTTTATGACAACGCGGCCCTCATTGAAACTATACTGCTTCGCTTCTTCCCGGCTTATATCATTTTCGATCGACCGAACCTGTCTTTGCGCGGCTACAAAACGGGTTTCCACAGCGGCGACAACATTGCCGATCTGGCGATCCAGATTACGAGCAGTGGTAAACAGATTCGATTTGGCATCGATGACACGTGGATGACGCTCACCGTATCGATTGTCAAGCTCCTCTACAGTACGCTGTGCTTCCTGCAACAGTTGCTTATGCCGTTGCACCATTGGACTGGAGTCAACGACGGGTAACAACTCATATCCAGTCCCTAAGTAGCTCAGCTGAAGTGATGGATCGTTAAGAACAGCAGGCAACAATGCAACGCGTCCTTCCCCGCCGACCCGACGAACCTCTTCCCACTGGATTCTGTCCTCTTCGTACTTGGTTTTTGCATCAACCAGTCGACTATTGAACAGCGCAATCGTTTGACCTGAAATATCGCCACCATCCCCGGACAGACCTACCCGTCTTCGCTCTCGCAGCAAGCGCTGTTCAGACTGCTCCAGTCGCCCCTTGAGATCAGCGACTTTTTGCTGCAAAAAGTTCTTTGCCTCACTGTTCCTCTCTGTCGATTGTTCCAGATAGAAACGGCTATACGCCTGACCATATCCATTAGCTATTCTGGCGGCCAGAAACCGGTCTGCACCTTCGACGCTGACCCTGACAAGATTCGTTTGCTTTAGCGCAGTGACAGATGTTTGGGATATCAACTTTCTTACCGCTGATTCGATCAACAGTTGTCGAGCACCATCGGTATCGTCACCGGTCAAAGCCTGGGGGGCCGTATCTGGGCCGAACCAACCCAAAAGCCTGCCGACAGACGCCAGCGGTCCGGATTTCTTGTAGGCATCGGGCGTTGGGAGATTACGATTAAACTCCCAATGTTCAGTCAGGCCCAGTTCCCGAACCAAACGCTCAGCCAGCGTGCGGGATCTCAGCACCTCTATCTGAGTTTGCAAGCTGACGCTGTCGTTCTCCAACTCCGCCCACGGTGTTTCGAAGCCGGTTTGCGACCGATTGGCCTCAAACAGCAGAGTCACCGTCGACCGGTATTCCGGTGTCATTGCCGACACGATAAGTGCCGTGAGAGCTGTAACAATCCCTGTGGCGGCAATTATTGGCCACCTGTACTTGCGCAGAGTTATAAAAATACCACGCAAGTCGACAGAGTCGTCGCGTCTTTCGCTGTCATCACTAAATCTGTCAGACGATGAGGAAACATCACTCATATATCCTTGATCCTTTTAAGCAGAAAAATTTACTTTCCGTGATGCACCCGGGTAGCAATACTTCGCTTACAAAACCGTGGTAACAGTTTGAACCTCACGCTATGCGGTAAGAAGCATCTATACGCTTATAGAAGCATCTATACGCCTATAGAAGCATCTATACTCTTATCGAAGCATCTATACGTTTGTAGAACCATCTACACCCTGGTAGAAGCATCTCACCCTTTGTACAAAAAGCGGTGACATAAGCTCACTCAAGCCGCAGCGTGGACAACCTGTAGAGAGACAACACAAACCTGAAGACGATACAAGCAACTCACCGCTTTCCGCAACGCCATATTATTGACACGAAATGCAGAAATAGTTGTCCTGAACCAACAACGCATAAGCACTACAACTCAGGTTCGGCAAACTAAACGAGCAATCGTACGTTTAATGCCAATATCAGTCAATCGCGGTAATAATCAATCACTCTGATAACAGTAAAGGCGGATAAGCATTGATCTAAAGATAGAGTCGACGCCGAACAACTTCTCGAACTTCGGCTATTTCATATACATCTGGCTAATGTACATATGACGAATGTATATCTGCCAATAGAACTTCTGGCAAAACAAAAGACAGACACAGTACCCCGTACGTAAGCGGCTACCAACTAACATTTACCGCCTCGAGCCCGTGAAAATGAAAACTGTCCCTATACAGTGGCGGGCTTTGTAACTGTATGCCTGGCAAGCGATCAAACAATACCGAGAGCGCGATACGCAACTCCAGCCTGGCCAGCGGCGCACCAACGCAAAAGTGCAGTCCTGCACCGAATGACACGTGATTCAAATCAGACCTTTCAGGAGTAAAAACATCGGCGTTGGCAAACTGATGCGGACAACGATTGGCAGCACCAAGTAAAAGTGCTATTTCTGTCCCTGCATCAATCGTTACATCATCAGCCAACGCTACTTTTTCCTGTGCAAAGCGGGTAAACAAATGAAGGGGAGCGTCGAAACGCATACACTCTGCAAACACTGCGTCGACAGTAGCGACATCCATCCACCATCGTGTGATTGACGGCGGCGTCTGCAACAATCTGACAATGCTATTGCCTAACTGGTGCACAGTCGCCTCATGTCCGGCGTTTAACAATAGTATCGAGACGCATAGTATCTCTCTATCGGTTGGACCATCGTCACGGCACTGCTGCTCAATGAGGTGAGACAACAAATCGTTTGCGGGGCGACGGCGCTTTTCTATTATTAACTCGCGCAGGCGTTGTAAAAACTCCGAGGCCGCTTTATTGGCTTCGATTTCCTCATCAATGCTTTGCGTCATCGTATAGACCTTAACCATTGCGTGCGACCAACGAAGCAAATCACCAGTTTCAGACTCCGGCACCCCGAGCAATCGCGCTATCACAACTGCAGGAATCGGCGTGGCATATTGCCGCAGCAACTCGGCTTGCTGATCAGCCTCGAAACGATCAATACACTGATGAGCAAGCTGCTCTATTTCATCAACCATCTTCTCAACCTGCCTTGTTACAAAGGCGCGGTTAACCAGCTTTCGCAAGCGGGTATGCTGTGGCGGTTCAAGTGCCAACAATGAAAATTGTTCAGTTTCCGCAAATGACGCAAGATGAGAGGGATACGGTGCCCGTTCCTGACCCGGCGGGGGCAGTCGGGCAAACCGTTTGTCGCGCAAGCATTGGTCAACTTCTTTAAAACCGGTCAAACACCACATGCCATAGTCTTCCCAAAAAACCGGGCCACCGCGCTCGTGCAACCTTTGGTACAAAGAGTACGGGTCCTGATAGAAAGATGGGTCGCGCGGGTTTTGTCGAAAGCGATACTGATCAATCCATGCAAAGCTCATGTGTCTCTCGCTATTTTCTACCGTTCAGTCGATTACCCTGCGAACACATGACTCTACAAATAAACACACTGCAGGATTTCAATGCACTACAAAAACACGGTCACCTTCGATGGCCAGATTAACCACCCCCCGGTCCACACAACTGCAAACCGATAAACGGTAAAAGCCTTTATATAGTTCGGTTAGCGAGTTGAGCCGGTATCAACAATTCGAGATCAAAGTTTTAGATCAAAGTTTTAGATCAAAGCCTGGCTTGAGATCATGGGCAGCCAGGCCAAACGATGAGGCAGGAATGCCAGTCTGACAACGGATGTCAGACAGTCCATCAATTTAAGCATAATCCATTTTTGATGACTACCCAATACCGGCCAGGTGCCAGGCGTAATCCGTTCATTACTGCGACGCTGCTGGTCTGTTTTCTTTCCGCCGACTGTTGTGATTAACTTGTATTCTGATTTCAACCCGAAAAACACGATGCCGCAGACTCAATCTCCCCCTCGCACGCAGGCTAAGGCCGAGTGCTCCACATCGTGGCAGGAACAGATCTATCCCATCCTGAAAGCAGCCGACATCAAACACGTCGCCTACGTGCCCGACGCCGGACACGCGACATCCATCGAGCTGGCCTGCGCTGACCCAGAGATGCAAAGCGTCGTGTTAACGACGGAAGAGGAAGGGCTTGGCTACCTTGCCGGCGCCTGGCTGGGTGGCGAACGAGGCGCGCTGTTGTTGCAATCAAGCGGTGTCGGGAACTGTATCAATACCCTCGCGCTGCAGGCCTGCGCACGATTCCCACTGTTGATGCTGGTCACCATGCGCGGCGACTGGGCCGAGTTTAATCCCTGGCAGAATCCAATGGGACAGCAAACTGAAAAGGCCCTCAATATGATGGGTGTGTTGACCTGGCGGGCCGATCAGCCAGAACAGGTTGCGCCATTGCTCAGGGGAGCCGCCAGCATGGCATTCGATGGAGATACTGCCTGCGCCGTCATTCTGGGCCAGCAATTGATTGGCAAAAAGGAGTGGAATCAATGACATCAGACACTCAGGGACTGGATCGACGCCTGGTGGTGTCGGCACTGCTGGAGAATCGCGACAACCTGCTCGTCGTGACAGGGCTCGGTTCGCCCTCCTACGATGCAATGGCGGCTGGTGATCACGACCAGAACTACTACCTGTGGGCGGCAATGGGTAGTGCGGCGATGGTCGGACTGGGTCTCGCATCGGCCCAGCCAACACGCAAGGTGCTGGTGATTACCGGCGATGGCGAAATGCTGATGGGCACCGGGTCGCTGGCAACCATTGCAGTAAAAAAGCCTGAAAATCTGACGATTGCAATCCTCGACAACGGTCACTATGGCGAGACTGGCATGCAACTGAGCCACGCGGGTCAGGGAATCGAGCTGCACAAAATCGCTGCAGCCTGCGGTTTCGATTCAGCGTCAACTGTTAGCGATATGGCGGGTGTTGAAGACTTACGCAGCCGCATCTATTCTGTGCCGGGGCTGCACTTTGCGACCGTTAAGGTCGACCGGGCCAACAAACCACGCGTATTGCCACCACGTGACGGCGTGCATGTGAAAAACCGCTTTCGCCGCACATTGGGATTTGACACCATTTGATACCGCCCGGGAACAACCACAAGCTGACCGCCTGCGCACTGTTGCCTGTACCCGGTACCATTAACAGATAGAACCTCTGATAGCCAATTGGCTATCATTACAGATACAACGATTGAAGCACCGCATAGCGACAAAAATAAATGGCCACGAAAGTGTCCACCGTAGAAGAATCTGACCGATGACCACAATCGATTTAAATGCCGACCTCGGAGAAAGCTTCGGACCGTGGTCTATGGGCGATGATGCTGCCATGCTCGGTATCGTATCCAGCGCCAATATTGCCTGCGGAGGGCACGCCGGAGACGCTGCAACGATGTTCGACACGCTGACACTCGCGGCAGGCAACGGCGTTTGCGTGGGTGCACACCCGGGCTTTGAGGACAGACAGGGTTTTGGTAGGCGCAGACTGCCACTAACCCTGATCGAAGTCGAGCAACTGATCGCAGCACAGGTCGGCACCATTAAGGGTATTGCAGGCTTAACCAATACACCTGTTCGCTATATAAAACCACACGGCGCTCTGGGTAACTGGGCCGCAGAAAACGCAGAGGTAGCGAGTGCTATTGCCCACTCAATTAAAAGCGCTCATGCAGATTGTGCTGTACTGGCCATCTCTGGCACTGAACTCGAAACCGCATCCATACAGTGTGGCCTCGACACCTACTCGGAAATATTTGCCGACCGAGGCTATGCCGACGATGGCAACCTGGTACCAAGGTCGCAACCGGGCGCCATGATCGAAGACGCCGAAACCGCCAGCGCCAGATTGCTGCAGTTCTTTGACAGCGGCAAAATGCCGACCGTCAACGGCGGCATGATCTCATTGAAAGCGCACTCCATTTGTATTCACGGAGACAATCCGCACGCTGTCGACATGGCCAACACCATCAAAGCCAGATTGATCGAAGCCGGCTTTACACTGCAACCGTTTATAACCGATTGAGCAGTGCACAAAGAGCTCGCGGGATGAAACCGCTTCCGGTTACAACGGCTACCAATGCTACCGTTAAAGACGGCTGCTTACACTCCGCCTTTGTGCATGGCAAAGCTTGTCGTCTTTACAATGCCACTCTGGTTATTGAGCTATTGAGCGCATGACTGCCGGACTCAGCCTCCCTGCCTTCAGACCGATAGCTGACACCGGTGTGCTGGTCGAGTTTGCAGATCATATTGATGACAACACTCATCAACGCGTACTGGATCTGGACGCCGCTATTCAAGAGGCAACCGTTCATGACGCAATCATTCACGACGCAACCATTCGTGACACAGCATTGCAGCCAGAAGCGCTAAACGGCATCACTGAACTGATTCCCGCCTATAGCGCTTTATTTGTTGGCTACGACCCTCTGATAACCGACTATGAAAACGTTACCCAATATATTTCAACTCTGTTGAACGTCAGCAACAGTAAAACGCGCCAGCCACATCACTGGCAAATACCCGTTTGCTATGACCTCGACTTTGCTCCGGACCTGCCAGAGTTATGTACAACCCTGAAGCTGTCAGCAGACGAGATAATTGCACACCACACCGCCGGCGTTTACAAGGTTTACCTGTACGGCTTTGCCCCGGGTTATGCTTATCTTGGAGGCGTACCCGAGCGTATTCATGTACCACGCAAAGCGGCACCGGTTATGAACATCCCGACCGGAAGCGTAATGATCGCCGGACCGCAATCACTCATCACCACGGTAGTTATGCCATCCGGTTGGTGGGTCATTGGCCGCACCACAAAAACACCGCTGCAAGCAGGCAGTGATCATCCATTTCTGTTTAGCGTGGGCGATACGCTGGAGTTTACCGCCATCTCAAAACAGGAGTTTATTGATCATGCCGATAAAGGCTCCACGCCAAACGACCTGCAGCTGACCGACCCTGCAGGCAACCCTGCTATAAACAGCAAAAAATAATCAACATGGCTGCAAAGTTCTCGGTTGACCAGATCGGACCACTCGTCAGTATTCAGGATGCCGGTCGTCAGGGTTATATGCGCTACGGGGTGACCGGCGCAGGCCCAATGGATCGCCTGAGCCACACACTCGCCAATCTGGCGGTTGGCAATCAACCACAGGCAGCAACAATAGAGGTATCGCTTGGGGGCGTGTCGCTGCATTGCCTTGAAGGTGAAGCGACGCTCGCAATTGCCGGGGGTTGCTTCAACTCCGTGCTCGATGGTAGGTCAATATCGCCGTGGAGCCGCTTTGATATGCAGGCGGGTAGCAAAGTGAGTATTCGACCAGGCCCCTGGGGCTCCTGGTGCTACGTGGCATTTGCCGGCAGCCTGGTTGCGCCGTCATGGCTTGGCAGCCAGTCGATGATACAGGGCACTACTCTGTGTGGAACACCGCTGCAACTACACGACATAATAAACTTGGATACCAGTGCCACAACAACTGCGCCATCCAGAGCTGGCGGCAAAATCACACAGCTTATCGATCCGGCACCGCTGCAGCCCGACCACGCCATCCGCATTGTTGCCGGACCACAAGATCGCTATTTTAACGACGAGTCGATTCATGCCCTGCACAGCGCGCCCTTTCAATTAACTGCCGACTACAACCGCATGGGTATTCGGCTTAGTGGCCCTGCCCTGAAAATCAATACAGAGCTGAATATGCCATCAGCACCCGTTACCCGAGGGTCGATACAGGTACCCGGACACGGCGATCCGATTTGTTTGATGGCCGATCATCAAACCACTGGTGGTTACCCGAAAATCGCCACCATCATATCTGCTGACCAGGACAAACTCGCACAGTTACGCACCGGCGACACAGTAAATTTTAATCTGTGCACAGCAGCTGAAGCAGTGCTCATTGCGAGGCGACACCATGAACAGTTGGAATCCATGACACAATCGATGCATGCCAATCAAGTCAGTCTTGAAGATCGTCTATGGGCGCATAACCTGATTGGCGGTGTGATCAGTGCACATTAACAGGCCACGTCCGCCACCTACCCGATTGGATTGACGATCGCAAAGGCTAATCGGTGCGTTATGCAACATCCGCAGAGTGGCCTTGATCAATGGTCATGGCCCGATCGTGCGACAGAGACGGTATTCGTCCACGCGCCTGTTCGGTAATGCTCACATCAATTTCTGCCAATACAACCCCCGGTGTTTCACCACCGTCAGCGACCACGGTACCCCACGGATCAACAATCAGTGAATGCCCGTATGCCGCACCGCCACCGGGCACATCACCCACGGCACAGGGTGCAAATATATAGGCGCCGTTTTCGATGGCGCGGGCACGGTTCAGCACATGCCAATGGAGCTCTCCGGTCTTTTTAGTAAACGCCGCAGGCACCGCCAACACCTGCGCGCCGGCTTGCGCAAGCGCTCTGTACAGATGGGGGAATCGCAGATCATAACAAATCGTATGTGCCACCTTGCCGATCGGCGTTTCCATCAGCACCGCTTGTGAGCCCGCTTCGACTGATGCACTTTCGCGATACACATCAGCCTGCGTAAACTGGATATCAAACATATGGATTTTCGTATAGCGCGAGCGCACGCGGCCAGTGTCATCGACCAGAAAACCACGATTATAGATTCGGCCCTGTGGCGCCGTTATGGCAACAGACCCGACTAAAAACCAGACCTTATTGTCCGCTGAAAAACGCTTTATTCCATTCAGATAGTCGTGATTTTCTTCATGCATATGAGGCGGCACCAGCACGGGTCCATCGGAAACCAGTCCTCCGCAGTACTCGGGCGTGCCAAGAAAGACTGCCCCCGCAGAAACTGCTTCAGCGGCGAGCACCAGGGTCTCGTCCAGAGCCGCTGCCATGGTTTTCTGCGGACTTGTCTGTAGTGCAGCCACTGTTGTGGACATATTGCTCTCCTTACCGTGTTAGCTGGCCGAGTTAGCTGGAGCCGATTTGGTTAAAACCCGGTTAGCGGGTGATAATCATTTTTGAGCCAGCCATCACGTTTACCATCATTCAAAAGCAGTCCAATGTCCAGCCTGTTCAAAGAGATCGCAGGAGCTGCTTTGTCAGTTAAAAACAGCGGCGCACCACAACCAGCAGCCGGCCCGATAAAAAAGTATGAACCAATCGTCATTTGCTCGACAAAGTTATTCCTAACAAGTTAACAGTTTCGTTACGGTTTGGTGACACCTTGAGTCGAACTTTGTGCAAAATTACCGTTCACAGATATCATCGGAGCGACGGTTTCAGTGAAAGGCTGAGATCGATCTGGATAAGGAATCTACACTCAGACAACCGGGTAAAGACAGTGCACGAAGAAAACAAGAACCACAGTTGCATCATCGCGGGAAACTGTGAAGTGCTACAACAAGGTACCGCCCTGTTACTCAGTCTTACCGACGAGCAATACACTACCAGCATTGAAACGTATGCCTGCAGCTCAATCGGGCAGCACTTTCGCCATATACTCGACATGTATCAGGCTGTTCTTCCAGCGCTGGCCTCCGCGACTACAGAGCACGGTATCACGATGGTGGTTGACTACGACAGCCGGCGCCGTGGTGCTTCAGTAGAGACTCAACGGCAATCTGCCATCAATGAATTACACTCGATACGAGAGCACATTGATCGCAGAGTCGCACCACTGTGCCTGCCTATTGATGTTAAGACCGAGGTGTGTATCGAGAGCACTCAGTATTCACTGATACCGTCGAATCTGGCTCGGGAGCTGGCATTCATCAGCTCACATGCCATCCATCACTTCGCGCTGATTAAAGTGATTGCGAAAATGCTCGGAGCATCCATCGACGAGACGGTTGGACTGGCCCCTGCCAGCGCCACTTTTGAGCGAACACAGCAGCTCGCTCCGACTGCAATCGCCTCATAATCGCCTCCTGTATCGCCTCCTCTATCGCCACAAAGAAGTGAGCTTTTAATGTGCACCTCAAGCTGGTTTTTTCACCCCAATGGCTACTCGCTCTTTTTCAACAGAGACGAGAAACGCACTCGGGCAATTGCGCAACCACCCAAAGTCATCCGCACCGACAACGGCATGGCGATCATGCCAACCGATCCGGATGGCGGTGGCACCTGGCTGGGTGTTAACTCCAGTGGCTGGACCTATGCACTGCTTAACTACTATCAGGGGCAGATTCCCTCCGGAGAGTTAACTTCACGCGGCACTATTGTGAAACAAGCGCTCAACTGTGAGACCAATGACCAGGTGGCGTATCTGTTTAACAAGCTGCCGATGAGCCGATTCGCTCCGTTTTCGTTCTTGTGTATTGCCCCGACACACACCGCCGCACAGCATAAGCCAGCAGAACAACAGGAAGGCAGTGACACTATTTTACTGTGGCGCTGGACAGGCACTATGTTGTACCGACTTCCGGTCAAAGGCATTATTACTTCTTCATCTGTGCACTTCGAGCAAGCGTGTGCGACTAGAATGCAAAACGCAACTCAGATGAATATTCTGAATAACGATCCTATAAAAAGCCCGCTGGATGCGCCGGCTCTTGTAAACGGCTTTGAAAACGGTATAGACGACCGTGCACTGAGGCATCATGCTTTTCATTCCAGCCACGAGCCACAATGCGGAGCGACATCGGTATGTATGCATCGTGAAGATGCCAGAACCGTGAGTCTGTCCGAGATAACCAGCACAGGGGACCAGGTGCAATTCCGGTACTTTGACGGACCACCCTGCAAGGTCGACGCACCGGTAGTACAGGAACTGCAGTTAAACACTTCGCACTCGGTAAATCAGGTAGCCTGATCCAGCCGAACAGATGCGACCCGATCATCAGCTTATTTAAACCCCGGCATTAGCAAACGGGGTAACCAAAGAACGATGTTCGGGAACACAATAATGAGTAGCAGTATCGTCAACATTGGCGCGAGTATAATAGCGACATCTCTGAGTACCGTGACCACATTGACCTTTGCTATCGATGCGGAGATCAGCAGGCATAGCCCGTAAGGTGGCGTGACCAACCCGAATGCCAGAGACACAATGCCAATGATTGCAAACACCACAGGATGGATGTCAGCGGCAGATGCGACCGGAAACAGCACGGTGCCCAGAATAATGATGGCAGGTATTGCATCAATGAATAGCCCGAAAAGAAGAAAAAACGCGGCGATCACCAGCGAGGTGGCAATGGTTCCAAGCTCCAGATTGGTCATCACACTGACCATGAGTCGTGGCACGTTATAAAAGGACAACATCCACCCGAATACCGATGCCGTGCCTATCGCAAACAACGATATAGAAGCGAAGCGACCGGTTTCGTACAAGATACCCGGGGTATCTTTTATTTTAATCGTTCGGTAGACAAACACACCGAGAAAGTAAGAGTAAAACGCAGCAATAATAGCGCTCTCGGTCGGCGTTACTATGCCTCCAACGATACCGCCTATGACAAAAACAGGAGTCAATAAGGCCAGCCCTGCGCCCTTAAAGGCTGTCCAGAATTCTGCGAAGGTAGGCTTGCCGGTAGTTGGATAGCCATACACAATGGCATAGCCATAGACCGCGCACATCAGTGCAATCGCAATCATGAGTCCGGGGATTGCGCCAGCCAGAAAAAGCGCACCGACTGAGATGGACATAACCCCGCCCCAGACAATCATCAGTATGCTCGGCGGTATGATAACGCCCATAACGGAAGAACAAGCGGTGATGGCAACAGAAAACCGCGCATCGAAGCCCTGCTTTTTCATTGCCGGAATCAGTATCTTGCCACATCCGGCAGCGTCTGCCGTCGATGATCCTGAAATTCCGGCAAACAACATAGACACCATTACATTAACGTGGCCCAGACCGCCTGGTAGCCAGCCGGTTAACACAGTGGCCAGACCAATCAGTCGATCGGTGATCTTACCGCTGTTCATGAGGTTGGCTGCCAGTAGAAAGAATGGGACTGCCAGTAAAATGAACGACGTATAGGAGTTCAGCATGCGATCCATAATCAGGAATGGCGTGAGGCGCAGATCGAGTGCAACCAAAGGAATGGTTGCTATGCCAAGCGCAAAGGCGACCGGTACACGGGCTATCACCAGCACGATAAAACCGCTTAACAATATGAAGCAGGCAACTCCGGTCGAAATTATCATTGCGCTACCTTGTCAGGACCGAACCTGAATTCCTGAATCGCCTGCCACAATCTGAAACCGGAAAAGGCTGTCCAGCAAAAGCCTGCAATTGGAACGGTGATGTAAATGATGAGCATATTGACCTGCAGCATGACCGATGTCTGCCTCGCTCCAAACTCGGCATAGCCAATCCCGTAATATGCAAACAGTACTGAAAACAGACTCATGCTGACTAATACAACGGTGTTTTGCAGCAGCTTTCCTAGGCGACTGGATGCATCCGGTATAACGCGTACATCAAAGTGAGTGCCTTCCCATACCGCTATAATCGAACCGAGCATAACCATCCATACAAACAGGAAGGTTGCCAGCTCCTCTGTCCATAAGTACACCGGTATGATACCGGTATATCTTGCCAGCACCTGCATGGTTACAGGAACTATCAACGCGCCGACGAGACACCCAACGGCGATGCGCAGTAACTGACAGAGACCTTCAAGTACTTTTTCCAACGGGGTATCCTCTTCATCAAACAACGCTTTACCAGCTGTGAGACAGGCCAGTGATCATTTGGAGGGATTCTCCGTAATCCCTGTTGGATCACGGAGAACTGGTACCGACAACCGATTGGCAAGCCGGTAAAGACCTGCTTGTAACCTATTTGGAGCGGATGGCTTTGAGCAAATCTTCAGCACCGAGCTCTGCTGCATAGGCATCCTGCACCGGTGTCACAAGATCAAGCAACTTGCTTCGATCTGCAAAGTCGTGAACTTCAATTTGTCCGGCAGTTTTCATTTGATCGAGCTTTTGCGTATCTTCAGAAGATTCTATACCACGACCATAATCACCCGCTTCCTTACCAGCCTTCAGGACAACGGCTTGAAGTTCTTCAGGAAGCTTTTTGAATGTTTTTCCACTCATGATGATCGGTCGAACTGTGATCGAATGTTGGGTCAGAGTAATGTGTGGCGCTACTTCGAAAAACTTGTATTGAAGTAAACTGGCCGATTCATTCTCCAAACCATCAACCACACCGGTCTGGATCGCATTGTAGACTTCAGAGTAAGCGATTGCGGACGGTGCTGCAGTGATCGCCTCGAAAACCCGAGCCTGAATAGGTGCGCCCATGACACGCATTTTATGGCCGCCAAGTTCATCAAGATTGGAGATCTTTTTATTGGAGATCAGGTTTCGTGTACCACCACC
The DNA here is from genome assembly GCA_964393885.1 of uncultured Granulosicoccaceae bacterium. Classification (GTDB taxonomy): domain Bacteria; phylum Pseudomonadota; class Gammaproteobacteria; order Granulosicoccales; family Granulosicoccaceae. The sequence goes on from CAYMVV010000056.1 coordinate 29,738, forward strand.
CGCGTAACCGATGATCACCAGATCCGCTTTCTCAAGCAGCTCTTCTTCCAGTGGTTTTAATACATCCGATGACAGCACTGCGTTCCAGTGATCGAGATCACGAAACACGAATGGCATGTCCATGAGCGGCAGAGACGGTGCGAATCGAGCCAGGTTTGACGGTGCGATGATCGCGTAGTCAATAGCAACACCCTGGGTTAAAAAGTTGACGTAGTCCGGCTCAATACCTAATTCGCTGTTGCCGCGCAGGTCAAAGGTTACTTTTTCATCTGCCTGTTCATTGACCAGCTCAGCAAACTTTATCAGTGTCTTGGTGTAAGCATGCTCGTTGTCGAACAGACTTGCGCCGCGCAATGTAAGGTCTGCCGCATTGACTGAGGTCATCGCACCCAGGGTGGCCAGGCCTGCAATTGCCGCAGATGCTAAAAACTGTTTGTATTTTTTGATCATTAATCCTCCGATGCCCATTGGACCAAAAGTTAGGTTAACGAGAACATCCCTCTGCCGGTTTCGACTGCAAAAAACACCAGAAGGACTCCCAGCGCCAAAGGTATACTAGTATGGTACTTTTGAGCAAGTCAATTTTGCTGCAAGGGCTTTTTTATGTAAACGTCGCGCATAGCGAGGAATTGTCGAGGTGGCATCAGATTATGATTAGCAATTGGGGCACAACCACTCGACTGGCGGTAACAGTAAGGTGGGAACTCGGGTGGCAGTAACGCGGACCCTGTTGCCAACTCCAACCGACCGGTTACGGGTGCGGATTTTAACCAGGCCTCACACCGCACTTGCGTGGCTCTCCCTTCCATGTCGCTTTGCAGTGTGGAACTAACCTGGAAAATTCGCACCAAAAAGGTCTTTAGAATGCCTGCAAATCCAGTACGCAGCAGCAGTAGTTGACAATCAACAGCAATAACCGAAAAGAACATGAGCCAGAATCCAGTCAGCCTGAACCTGCAGCGCCGAACCGCCGCTGATGAGCTGTTTGAGCAAATTCGCAACGATATCAACAAAATGCAGTTGGTGCCGGGCACCAAATTGTCGGAAGCCGAAATTGCCAGGCAATACGATGTGTCTCGTCAGCCGGTTCGCGAAGCCTTTATCAGACTCGACAACCTGTCGCTACTGAAAATTCGCCCGCAAAAAGCCACCATCGTGCGCCCGATATCCCGGTCAGCCATTCGTCAGGCCAGATTCGTACGTGCAGCAGTCGAGATTGAAGTCGCACGCAAAGCCTGCCTGCAGAAAAATTCAAATGGGATTGATGAGCTGCAAAGACAACTGGACAGACAATCCAGTTGCCTCGACAACAATGATATAGCCGGCTTCAATTCCCTTGACCGTGAATTTCATCAGTGCATTTGCCGCATCGCTGACTGTGAATTTGCGATACAGGTCATCAATGATTGCAAGGCTAAAGTTGACAGGCTTTGCATACTATCGCTGGCCAGCGATACCGGAGCCACTCAGGTCTACAATGATCATGTCACTATCGCCAAACACCTGGTTGCAAAAAATGAAGAAAAACTCATTCAGTCGATAAGAGACCACCTGGCCAGACTGGACAGCACCATTGACTATATTCAAGCCCACCACAGTGGATACTTTGAAGACTGACCAAAAAACGGTTCTCGCGGTTTCGAGCATTAGTCTCTGCGTGTTATCGGAATTCGACCCCCTGCCATTTGCGCAACAAGCGAATCGGGAACACCGAACGCCAACCCCGCGATGGCACCCAATGCCATGGAGCGGCCGCAGTTATCACCACCACAACGTATGTTGTCTCGAACAACTGATTCAAAGTCGTCAGCGTGATTGAGTAAGTACCAAACGACAGGCATGGAGTGATGAATATAACAGGCAAGCCCAAAGCGTTTTGCAACCTCCAGCGGCTCGTAGGATTCGATATCTAACGCATCTCTCATCAGTTGCCCAACGTCTCCTTCCATCGCGCGGGCCGACACGCTCAACGCCTCGGACAACGGCTGACCTTCAGCAACCAGTTGCAGGCACTGATGCACTGCGTTGGCTCCGGCAACAACATCCGTATTAGTGGATATGACTTGCGCAGCATCGTTAATGACATCCGGTGCATAACCATTGGCGAATAACCCGGGCACAACCGCTATGGCGGGCATCTGATTATCATCCATGCCGCTCGGCTCTTTGATATCGTCTCCGTCCTGAATCATACGCGCTATAAGCTCTTTTGTTGGCCTGTCTGCATAACCCGAATAGTGCCCGCAAGGACCGAACGCTTCAAAAAATCGCTGTCGATGCAGACCCCTGTCATACTGGCCTTCAGCAGCTAGCTGCCCGACAATACGCGCCGACTCTCCATAGTGCGACAACTCACCGACACGGCGTGCAGCATGTGCGAAATAGCCCCTTTTATCTTTAAAATTCGCAGCGTCTGGCTGGCGAAACAGGACATCTCCACTGCCAGAGATGATTTTAATTTGCTCCTGGTCATACATCCAATGCAGACCCATAGCGGCAGCATCAGCTACCAGCGCACCTGCCAGCGCATCATCGTTATTCATGGACTATCTCCCGTTGTGTTAAGCGACTTGCGTTGTCGGTGGTATCAATGCGTACAGTTCAACAGGTACCCGTCGGAACTAACCGATTCATTGCGTATCTACCTATTGGTAGGTTGGAAGAATATCA
>CAYMVV010000056.1:32507-40118 GCA_964393885.1 uncultured Granulosicoccaceae bacterium
TCGGAACTAACCGATTCATTGCGTATCTACCTATTGGTAGGTTGGAAGAATATCACTATAATAAGTTCCTCAATCAATTTATTTTATTTGAGCAACTGTGCGTCTGATTGATCGAGAGATTCCCTGGCAGACAGTCATCCATCCGCTATAAGCCATCGTGAGAGTCATAGTGGGAGTCTAGCGGGAGTCATAGTGGTATTCACCGCACACGGATTGCTGCGTGCGCACAGGCTACTGCACGAGCCACGACGCATCTATAACAGAGGTTGCTATGCCAGAACTGAAAATACAAGATCGGTATCTGATCAAAAACGAAGCGCAACTGCGAGAGCAATTCGGTGATACCACTGACAGCATCTGGGCCAAAGCGACGAACTCGATCAGTGAACCAATGAGAAAATTCATTGCGCTTTCACCGTATTGCTGTATCTCTTCGAGTGACAACCAGGGGCAAACCGATATTTCACCACGCGGCGATGCCCCCGGATTCATCGAGGTTGCCAATCCGGGCCAGTTGCTTATTCCCGATCGACCCGGCAATCGGCGCTACGACACCATGCGCAATATTTTTCAAAATCCTCAGGTATCGCTGCTGTTCATGATACCGGGAGTACCGATTACTGTGCGGGTAAATGGCACAGCGCAAATAAGCAGTGACCCGGAGCTACTGGGCCAGTTCGTTGTTCGCAACAAGCAACCAAAGATGGTCGTGATTGTTTCTGTTGAGGAGGCCTATGGGCACTGTGCAAAGGCAATTCTTCGAGGGAAACTATGGGAATCAGATTTCAAGCTGTCCAGCGCTGACGTACCTACCCTTGCGGAATTGATGACTTATCATTTAAAGATAAAGGATGAGGAATTCGATCGTATCGACGGCACAATCCAGCAAGACTTAAAGGACAGTATGTACTAACTGACTCATAGCCGTTGTGAATAGTTAGCGGTGAATAGTTAATGGTGAATATTGGCGATGAAAAGTTGTAGTACAGACTTCGACTGTTTCGCCACTGATTAAGGTCTGCACTAACCAGATCCCTTTAGCTCCTCCAAAAGCCTTGAACTCTCTTCTTCTATCAATTCAGCTTCCAGCAGGTGAAGGCATTTATTCACTCTTTCAAATGACTCATTAAAGGCCAGCATCTTTTCATGCGAATTTTTTACATCTGAATGATAAAGATCCTCTCCTATCTCATGCATTCGTCGATGTGGCTCCTCTATTGCCCGAAAGTGCGGACGATCTGATAACTCTTGTCCGATACCAAAGTACCATTGACCAAGACGCGTTTCTTTTGGCTCGAAATGAATATCAGGTTTTTCAACTGACGCCATATCCAGGTCAATATTGCAATTCGCATAAAGTGTTGCATCTAAAACAGATTTTCGAAAATAAACGTTGTTCATATGCGCATGATAGATCATGCCTAAATGCGAGGATGGATAGCGCGGTTTGCTTTGCACGAATTCTTTAAACGCATCAAAGCACAAAGGCTTACTGATCCAATAGCCCTGTGCTTCCAGACAACCTGCATAAGCCAGAAAATGGTAGGCACTTTTATCTTCAATACCTTCAGCTACCACATCCATCCGCAGCGTTCTGGCCATATTAATAACCATATTTACAATATTCAGATTTTTCGTTGATCCGGCCATGCGACCAATAACACCCTGGTCGATCTTTATCGCGGAAAATGGCAATTGACTCAACAAATCTATAGATGAATACCCGGTGCCAAAGTCATCCATGACCAATTTCAAACCCATATCAGTCAAATGATGAAGGCGTTCCAATATATCATCCTGATCATCTAAAGCCGCCGTTTCTGTTAATTCAATTTGTAGATCATGTTGAGCGATTTGGTTCTGATCAAGCGCATCCTGAAGTAAATCTACAATAACATTTGTTTTGAAATCCAGCGGTGACGTGTTGATCGCCAGACTTCCTCCAAAACCGTCTGCTCTCAAATCTTTAATTGCATTAATTGCGGTTAAAACAATGTAAGCAGTGAGTTCTGTAATCAGGCCTGTTTTTTCCGCGAGGGGAATAAATTCATCTGGCGATACAAAACCCTTATCCGGATGATTCCAGCGAATAAGACATTCCGCTCCTGAAATGCCCCCTTTCAGAATATTGACTTTCGGCTGGTATTGCAGCTCAAACTCCCGATTCGCCAGAGCCTGCTCCAGTTCCTGCATTGTAGTATTCATACTCTGTTACCAACGTTCAACAAACGAGGATTCCTTTTACTTGCTATAGTAATGCGTCTATACCGACACTTTGACTTACAACAAGCAAGAGTCGCCCCTGCACTGACTTTCAACACTGACTTTCAACACGGGCTCTCAACACGGGCTCTCAATAAAAAATGTACGAATGAACAACTCTCTGAGACAGTTTTTATTTTATCATCCTGCCAGTATTGAATAAATCAGCTCAACCAAGGAAGCATCACGCACATCGGAAGAAACATTGTGTGGTGTCCGCAACACATACCGAACAAGCGCGTCAAAATGGCAGCACCCCATGTACAACGCTGTCTGACTCAATTTACGTGTACATACTGGCGGTAACCCGGAGGTGAGACAGGCAGACACTAAACATCAACTGTGCACACAGCAGCAGTGCAGTTCGTTGCTGCATCCTTACAAACCATGGCGGAAATGACTATTTTTTCCGACCGCAACCCTGGCATCTCAACTCCTTGAACCCTGTTCGCGGCATTACCCTGAAAATTGTATCGGTGATTATCTTTGTCGCGATGATGGGTCTGATAAAAGCGACCTCCGGGGAAATACCACCGGGTGAGGCGATATTCTTCCGCTCCGTATTCGCGATACCCGTGCTGATATTGTGGCTGATGATTCGTGGCGACTTTCCTGCAAAGCTGAAAGCCAGGGATCCAATCGGGCACGTGTGGCGTGGCCTTATGGGAACCCTTGCAATGGCATCGGGTTTTCTGGCGCTGGGGCTCCTGCCGCTGCCCGAGGTTGTGGCAATTGGCTATGCAGCACCATTGATGGTGACAATGTTAGCGGCAATGTTTTTAGGAGAGAAAATCAGAATGGTGCGCCTGTCCGCCTTGTTACTCGGCATGTTCGGCGTGTTGCTTGTGCTTTCACCGCGGCTGACTATCCTGGATGAGGAAGTCACCAGTCGCCTGCAAACCATTGGCGCATTCGCAGCGTTAATGGGTGCCATGTTTTCAGCGCTCGCTCAGGTATTTGCAAGAAAGCTCGTTGCCACTGAAACCACCGGCTCCATTGTTTTCTACTTCTCGATCATGTCAAGCGTGCTGGCACTGCTCACCATTCCATTCGGCTGGAAGCTGCCGGGTCCCTTCGAGGCGATTTTACTGGTAAGCGCCGGCATCCTTGGCGGCGTTGGGCAGATACTGCTGACCGAGAGTTATCGCTATGCGGAGGTTGCGGTCATTGCGCCATTTGAATACTGTTCAATCATGGTGGCACTGTTGGTCGGGTACTTCGTGTTCGATGAACTTCCAACAGGCATCATGATGGCGGGCGTTGCGTTGATAGTGACCGCCGGTATCATCATCATCGCAAGGGAGCGCAGGCTTGGCATACAGCGCACAGGCAAGGCCCGCAGCGTCGCGCCTAATCAGGGTTAACTTTCGCTAACTTTGCAACCGGCTGCAATCGGCTGCAATCGGCATTCAATCAAAAGCTTGTGCGCACGCTAAGTGCAGCGGAGGTGAAGGTCGCAAAGTTGAAGACATCATCAACGTCTGCACCACCGTCAAGCACCCTGGCCTCCACACCGATATGCCATCGTCTGGCGAGCTTATAGTCAAGCGTCACTCCCGCATCGATGGCACGCCCCGGCCCACCGGCAAGTCCGTCGAGATCGGCGCCGAGCGTCCACCGCTCCGTCAAGCGATATGCCCCGGCCAGATACAGCAACGGCACCAGACCCACGTCATCATCAAAGCTGGTCGTCTCACCTTGCGACAGGCGGATTTCCGCGTCGCGTACTTTGAGTGTCCCGCCGATTCTGAAAACCGTTGTGCCGGTATTTTTCAACGTGTAAAAGTAACCCACGCGCCAAGAGTTAAATCGATAGGTTGCATCGACAGGTTCACCCGTGTCGAAGCTCTCCCCGGCAAAGCGAATCACCTCATCAAAGTTAGCCGACTCCGTGTACTCTAACGGGGCCAGCATCACGCGAACACCGTGTCTGTCATTGATGGCCCACTTTGCTTCGAGGCGCACGAAGGGCAGCGCCCCTGCATCAACCGCGTCGTCGAGCGAGAATCGGGTTGCGGACGCGTCGTTGGGAATTTGCACATCATTGCGTTGTTGCCAGCTACCGCCAATCGAAAGCCTCACATCCAGCGACTGTTCGCTCGCGCTGGCAGATTGAAAAGTCAGTAGGCAGCTTATAGCCAGTGCAACCAGTCCGGCACGACTGACTGCTGTTGAATTCCGCCGTGCACTACGCATACCCTTCAAGCTATTCATCGGAGATATCGATCAACACTTCGTTGCGTCGGAACGGTGGTAACGCCCAGGGTGCATTGTATCCTGCCCACCGAGGCTCAGACGTTGACTGCAGCCCCTTTGAATCTATCCAACGCTTCAACGCGTCTGACTTGCTGGCGCGAGCGCTGTCGGTCAACCGCCCCGAGAATCTGATTGCAGCCACTCGCTTTTGCGGTATCTCTGCCAGGCTGACCGCAGGGTCCAGAGGCCTGGGGGCGCTCTGCAGGGAGTAACCTTCAGGTAGTACAAACCGGTACAGCCATGCGCCTGCCTCCTGACTAGCGATGACCGGTGCTGTCATGGCAACTTTTTGCCCCTGCTTCTGCGATGTCTTTTCTGCCACAACCGGAGCGGTCATCGCTATTTCTTCATCACCGGTGTTTTTTCCCGAAATATAGGCAAATAACTTGCGAAACGCGCTGTTACCCGCCGTTTTGAAATCGGCATCAACACGCGTTTCTACCACAACCATTGGTTCGTATACGCGAACCTCAAACTGACCGTCTTGCTCTACTACGCGATGTGGTGCCTCTTCGACAGACTCAACCCCGAAAACGGAGCACGCGGTGGTCGCGAGCACCGACAAGGCTGCTAGGCCCGTTTGCATCACCCGGCGGAGCCCTCCGCGAGGCGGTCCGACCAGTGGTTGTGACAGGGATTTCAACAGTAAGCTACTCCGGCTAGGGTTGGTAAAGGGCTATTGTTACGCTGCCAGGCTGTTTACGGATCAGCTGGCGCGACACGGGCGGTGGCAATTTCATTGCTAACACGAACCAGCAGTTGCCAGATTAGCCTGTGCTTCTGTAGCGGGTCGTGGAGATTGATGGTGATGTGTGCTTTGACCGGATCAGCCTGTGCCGATTAGCCGATTCCGCACTACCAGGTAGGAATATATGGTCATCGACGTAGTGTCGATGACCATAAGTGCAACTGCATGAGGCAACGGATGCAAAAGCCGTGTCAATGATCACCAAACCCACTTGTTTGGTACCTGTCCAGCCACGAAATCAATGCCTGTTGCGAAGCGGCCGTTCACGACCGCCCTGCTTAACTATTAGCCAACGCGCCCTCCATCGTCACGACGAATAGCAACGACCGCGGAGCGCGGCACGGCATCACCACCTTCGGGCCAGTGTCCCTCTCCACGTTCACCAGGGTGTTGAACACCGACAAACATCGTGAGTTTATCGGGGCTCCACGTCAGACCGGTTATCTCGCATTGCTTTGGCCCGGTCAGGAAGCGTCTGATCTCACCAGTGGCGGGGTCACCAGCGAGCATCTGGTTGTTACCATGTCCGGCAAAATCCGTTTCATTAGAGTAGTTGCCATCCGTCTGAATCCAGAGTAATCCGTTGGAATCGAATTTCAGGCCATCAGGCGAGTTGAACATATTGCCTTCGTTGACATTGTCGGAACCACGATTGTCATCCGAATGCACAGCGGGGTTGCCGGCAAGTACGTAGAGATCCCATGAAAATGTGTCGCTGGTGTGATCAGCATCGGTGGGACGCCAGCGAACAATCTGACCATACTTGTTTGCTTCACGCGGGTTTGGTCCGCCAACCGGTGTTTCGTCGCCACCGGGGTTAGGTTTTAAACCCCGGTTTTTATTGTTTGTGAGGCAGCAGTACAATTCTGCAGCTTTCGGGTTGGCAGCCACCCACTCCGGACGATCCATAGTGGTGGCACCCACAGCGGACGCCGCAACTCGGGTATGAATGCAGATTTCTGCCATGCTTGCCATGCCGGTGGACTCCGGTGTTAACTCAACCCACTGGCCGGTTGCATCATCACTGAATCTGGCAACATAGAGTTTGCCGTCATCGAGCAGACTATCGGTTTCGCCACCTGTCGCAAAAACGCCGTTTGATACGTAGCGATACAAAAATTCGCCGCGCTCATCGTCACCCATGTAAACCACAATGCGCCCGTCGCCATTCACTACCACTTCGGCATTCTCGTGCTTGAAGCGGCCAAGTGCGGTGCGCTTTTTAGGTGTGCTGGTTGGGTCAAGCGCATCAACTTCGGTGACGTAACCGTGCCGGTTTGCCTCATTTGGCTCTTTTACAATATCGAATCGGGAATCGATTTTGTCCCATCCATAACCACGCCCCTTGGGAGACACGCCATAGCGCTTCATCTCTGGCGTGACTTCGTGCTCCTGGTTCTCGGTAGCAAAGTAACCGTTAAAATTCTCTTCACAAGCCAGGTATGTTCCCCACGGTGTTGAACCATTGCCACAGTTGTTGAAGGTACCCAGAACCACTTTTCCTTCAGGGTCATCAGTAGTTTTCATTAGATCATGACCCGCCGCAGGACCGGTAATTTCCATCGGCTCATCGGGGGTAAATCGGCGATTATAAGCGCTGTCTTTGACAATCGACCACTGGCCGTCTTTCTCCACAAGCTCAACAGCTGTTAAGCCGTGCGCATTCTTGCCCTTGAGGTAATCATCATCTTCCTGAGGTTTACCTTCTTCGCGATTACCCCAGATAATGTTCCGATTGCAGTATTCGTTATTGACGATAAGCACGGTTTTATCGCCATGCGCATACAGTTCCATGCCGTCGATGTTGTCACCCATAGATCTTGCCTGGCTTTTGCCGGACCCGCGTGTTGCGTGATCAAACTCCGGAGCATCAGACCACAGTGGATCACCCCAGCTAACGACTACGCTGGCGTTGTAACCCGCAGGAACCTTGAAATCATCGTCTGTACTAATACCAATGGCTTCAAAGGCAAAGCGGTCGGGTGCGGCCACTGCGGCGGCTGGCATCAGCGTATTACCAAGGGCCGCGACACTACCAAAAGCGATGACACTTTTGAACACATCACGCCGTGACAGGGCGATATCCAAAACGCGGTCAAAATCCGCTTCTTCAGGTCGCGGATTTAACGCTTCATCAAACTCGTCAAAGGAAAGGTCGTCAAGGTTCTTCATATTGTTTCTCCGTCTCTGGATTAAAAGCACTTGCGCCGTAATGACTGCGCCGTGTGATTTATAAACTGCTCGGTTAAACTTATCAGTCCGGGTATTCGAGCCAGCAGGCCCACGAACTGCACTAAATATCCCCCGGCAAAGCCGGGGGGATTAAATTTTGAGCCGCTCAAAGC
>CAYMVV010000057.1:0-38438 GCA_964393885.1 uncultured Granulosicoccaceae bacterium
TATACTGCCATGTCGTTTTTCTCGGTTGTACGCGGGTTCTGCAACTCGGGATATCAGTCCTGCGGAAGACATCGGGTCCGTAGTTGGCGGGGTCTTGTTTCTTCGCGTCGTGGTGAAACACCGCGCTGAAACCTTGTGCTGAAAAATAGTGCTGAAACCTTGTGTTGAAAAATAGTGCTAAAAAATCGTGCTGAAACCTCGGGCTGACAAGCAGTACCGACACACAGTGGCGAATCGATACGTCAGCACTACATTATCGTTGCTAATCACCTCGCTTGCAGATATTTTTGTATGGATTCTGCAATCAGATTGCATGGAAAGTAAGCGTCGGGTACATCGTGCGGACCCCCCGAACGGCACCCCCTGCCAACAGCGCTGTCTGACACAGACTCACTCGGGCACACAGGCCCGCAAGTCGACTTTTGCAAATTGTCTACTTATTTTCTGGCTGGCCGCCAAAGACCTTGTGTGTTGGTTTTGGTCTTTGCAACGACACTGGGCGCTCGGCAGGAAAGATTCTATTCGCTGCACCCCAGCGCACCCCTCACAGGGCGTGGCACTTTGTTGTTAGCAAGCCTGATATTCTCATCGGTTTGCTGAATAGCACGCACTGTGTCGGGTGCCTCAGAAACCATGCTCAGATACTCTTTATAGTGCAGCACTTTGCTTTTTGGGCGTGCTTTTTTGCTGGCATGAACCGACAGGCACCGGTTTTGCTCATTTCCTTTTAGTTGATTTGTCTATAGCCTCATGAAGCGGATATCAGTGGTAACCTAATGCGTAGATTCCTCGCAACACTCGTGTTTTTTGTCTCCTGTACAGTGCACGCTGCATACCTGCACGACACTGATCTGATCTCTCTGCATTTCGATAATACCCCGGCCGATGCACATGCTGCAGTCGCGGGGTTGATGGTGAGTCAAAAGCTCGACTTACGACCACAGATTGCAGGCGGTACAAAGCGTCCCGGGGCAGCTGACGATTTTTCACCAGATCCTGTATTGGATGCTGTCTGGAACGATGGGTGGATAAACACCAACGCGGACTGGGACGGCGCGGTATCGACAACTGCAGCGCGTTGGCTTGAGACCATACGGGCCGGTGGCAATGTGTATGTTGCGGAGGGCAGGTATGCCGATTTTTCTGCTGATGTGATTCGAGAGGTAAAAAAACTGGACGCATCCGCGAATACCCGTGAGCGCATAACTGTAGTTCAACACCGAGACGACCTCGATGCCGCTGCAGATAGTGGAGACGAGAGTGACTTATCCTACGTTCGGGCCAATGCGAATTACACACAGATCCCGGACGGGAAGATGCTTAACGGCACGGCAGATCTCAAAGGGAAAAGCGCGGCATTCGTTAGCGGGGCAAGTTCCAGCACCTTTGCAGAACTATGGAGTATGGCGTTAACGCATTTCGACGCTGATGGTGAAATTGATATTTCCAGCATGGTTCAATTGCTCTACATTCTGGATATCGGAACCAGTCGAATCGCGAGCATCGATGATTTCGCTGATGAATTTTTAGATGCTGCGGTGGCCTCTGATCGAAACAGCATCCCCGACCCGACCTCTCCAACCGGATGGAGTGATTCATACTCTGTTGACGGTCAGTGTTACTGTGATACCAACTTTGACCACGACCTTGATTCGGTATTTGTAGACACGCCCGCCGGACAGAGATCGGTTCCACAGGTTTGCGCGGACATTACGGCCAGGTTTGGCACAGGGCGTTCAGACGGCAGACTCTATTTCAATACGGTGCAATGCGGGCACGATCCAAAAAATACCGCAGCTGACGAAAGAGTATGCCCGGGCATTCCGCGTGCGTTGGGCGACTACACTGGCGACAGATGTTTCGAGACGGGAGCAACGTGGAATATAGAATTGCTTTACGAGCCAGAAGCTGAGCCTGCACCAGAAGCTGAGCCTGCACCAGAAGCAGAGCCTGCACCTGAAACAGAGCCTGCACCTGAAACAGAGCCTGCACCTGAAGCAGAGCCTGCACCTGAAGCAGAGCCTGCGCCAGAAGCAGAGCCGGCACCTGAAACAGAGCCGGCGCCAGAAGCAGAGCCGGCGCCAGAAGCAGAGCCGGCGCCAGAAGCAGAGCCTGCACCTGAAGCAGAGCCAGCGCCTGAAGCAGAGCCAGCTCCTGAAGTGGAACCTGCGCCTGAAACAGAATCGGAAACGGTTCCAGATCCAGTATCGGGACCAGATGCGGGGCCGACACCGGAATCCGAGCTCGAAACTGTATCCGAAACAGAAACTGCAGCCGAAACAGAATCTGTAATCGAAACCGATTCCGGTATAACACCTGATGCTGAATCAGGTGCCCGGATTGAAACCGGAGGCAACTTCGGGTGCACAATTTCTCCGACTGGCAGCATTGATCCGACCCTACCGTTACTACTGTTGCTGCTGTTTGCGCAGTTCTTTTATCGCCGGAATCTTTATCGCCAGAATCTTTATCGCGGGAAATTGCCGCTGTAGCTGCGCGTTAGACTGCATTAATCTCGAGGTTCACTATTACATCTTTTCCCGTCGTTCCAGATAGTGTTCCCAGACTTCCGGGTTCAGCAATCGCTGCGGGCGTTCGCCACGTGCTATGACATCCAGTTGATCGATGGTGATACGTACAATGTTCTCGCGCGCTTCATGTGTAACGCCGGCGTTGTGAGGGCTTGCTATTACATTATCGAGTTGTAGCAGCGGATGGTCGGGCGAGGGGGGTTCCTGTTCCCAGACATCAACACCTGCTCCGGCGATTGATCCCTCCTTTAGTGCATTGGCAAGTGCCTGCTCATCATGAACTCCACCGCGCGCTGTTGTTATAAAGAAAGCGCCGGGTTTCATGCGATTGAATGCCTCTGCGTCAAACAGGTGCTCGGAACTCTGGTTGCGAGGACAGTGTACGGTGACAAAGTCAGACGCTTCCAGCAACGGTATGAGCGGTGTTTTTTCCGCAGCGCGGTTTTTAAAATCCTCTGCGTTGATAAATGGATCGAAAGCCAGAACCCGCATATTAAATAGTTGAGTGGCCAACTGTGCTACGTGAGTACCAACCTGGCCCAGCCCGACGATGCCAAGTGTTTTTCCGTGAATGTCGCGCCCGGTATAGTCCTCGCGATTCACATCTGCCTGCTTACGCATAGCCCGGTCAGACTGGATGATCTGCTTGCTGAGGCACAGCATCATGCCAAATGCATGTTCGGCGACTGCCTGTTTGTTACCACCAGCCTGATTGACCGCGAGCACACCGGCTTTGGTGCAGGCCTCAAGGTTCACTGTGTCATAGCCGGAACCAGTGGTAGAGACGGCCAGCAGGTTTGGGCAACTTTTGAATAACGGCTCGTCTGCCCATAGTGGTTTGTGCAGCTCGGATCGTGTTGATCGTATCTGATAGATTTGTGTTTCAGCCAGATGCCTGAGTGCGTCAGCTACGGGCATCGTGTAATCGAGTTTTTCAATTGTCAGCGATGGAAATTGCGCGCTGTAGCTATCACCGCATGCATGTGGCCAGCTATCGAACAGGCTGACACGGCATTGATCAGTGGACATATTTTCCAGGCCTGTAACTGTGAGTGCTGGCTAAGTTAATCATCTAGCATCAGGGGTTAAAGCGAGTCGGGGAATTTGCAATGACTGTTGCCCGGTGCAAATAGCGATCTGCCGTATAATCGGAAATAGCGCAGTGCATGGTGCAACGGTTGTCCCATATCAAAAGATCGCGGGGTTTCCAGCGATGCCGGTAAACAAACTCCGGTTGCAGGCAATGCTGGTATAGATAGCCCAGCAGAGCGTCGCTTTCACTGCGCTCAAAGCCTTCAAGGTGCGAGGTAAAACCCGGGTTGATATAGAGTGTCGGGTTTTCTGTTTCAGGATGTTTAACGACAACCGGATGCGTCCAGCGATTTGCACCATCAAAATCACCTGAGGCTAAATCCGCTGCGCTATAAGTACCACTTGAGACTGCGGCCACCCGAAAATCATGTACTGCATCAAGCGGCTGTAACAAGGTTTGCATGGCATCGGAGAGTCCGTTGTAAGCTGCTGTCAGGCTGGCAAACTGGGTGTCGCCACCGTAGTCGGGTACCTCGATTCCATAGAGCAATGATGCCTGCGCCGGCTGGCGACGAAACGACACATTTGAATGCCAGTAAGTGCCGGCTCTGGCACGACCAAGCGGTTGTCCGGTGCTGTCACGTTTATTAGAAACCCGATACAGCGCGGGTTGTCCGGGTAACAGGTTTTTCAGCACCGATTCCTGGAACTGATCTGCCTCGCCAAACAGCTGTCCAAATCGACGTGCAAACGCCACTTGCTGGTCTGGTTCGAGTTGTTGATCGCGTATAACAAGAACACCACCGGCGTCATTCCACGCGCGACGCAGATTCAGGAAGTCGTCATCGCTGATAGATGCGGTATCGACGTTGGTAACTTCGGCACCAAGTGCCGGGCTGAGGGGGATAATTTGCATTGCCTGGACCGGTTTCTTTTTTAGAGAAAGCGTTACGAATTGTCGTGATTCCAGATTACCGCAAGGTGGCTATAAAGGTTGTTACGAATTTTTTTAGCCGCTCTGCCATTGGACCGTTTATGGGGTGATATTAGCAGGCAGTGATTTAAGATAGTCGAGTGCCATCTGTGCGCCGCCCGTGTTATGCGGCACCTCGGCAAGATGCAGCCCCATTTCAATGCCGGACAATGTCGCCATCAGCATGAGATCATTGAAGTCACCGAGGTGGCCGATCCGAAAAACAACCCCCTGAACCTTAGCCAATCCATTGCCGAGCGACATATTGTAGTGTTCGAGTATCGTGCTTCGAAGTTTGTCGGCATCGTGCCCGGCAGGCATGCGTACCGCCGTTAAAACCGGTGAGTATTCGCTATCGACTGTGCACTGCACGTCCAGACCCCAGTGCCGCACCGCCAGCCGAGTGGCCTCGCCATGACGCTGGTGTCGGGCAAAGACATTGTCGAGTCCTTCCTCGAGCAACATGTCAATGGCTTCGGCTAGCCCGAACAGCAGGTTAGTCGCCGGTGTATAGGGAAAATACCCGCGCTCGTTAGCGCTTATCATTTCTGCCCAGTCCCAATAGGACTTGTGCAATCTGGCGCTTTTAGAAGCGGCCAGCGCCTTGTCGCTTACCGCATTGAAGGAGAGGCCGGGTGGCAGCATCAGGCCTTTTTGCGAGCCGGCAATCGCAACATCGACAGCCCATTCGTCGAAGCGAAAATCAGCGGCGGCGAGACCGGATATGGTATCAACCATCAGCAGTGCAGGGTGGTTTGCCGCGTCTATTGCAGCGCGACAATCAGCAATACGTGTAGTACACCCGGTCGATGTTTCATTGTGAACCACACAGACAGCTTTGATCTTGTGGCCGGTATCTTCCCGCAAAGCGGACTCGATCAGATCCGGGTCGGCGCCACGACGCCAGTCCGTTTCAATCAGTGTTGGTTGAAGGTCATACTTGCGAGCGAGTTGCTCCCACATACTGGCGAAGTGGCCGGTCTCGACCATGAGTACCTGGTCTGCGGGGCTGAGTGTGTTGACCAGCGCCGCCTCCCAGGCACCTGTGCCTGACGCCGGGTAGATGACCACCGGGCCCGCGGTTTTAAACAGGGTTTTACAGCCGTCCAGAACACGTTTGCCCAGATCGGCAAATGCAGGGCCGCGATGATCGATGACGGGCATATCGATCGCGCGCAAAATACGATCGGGTACAGCACTGGGGCCGGGGATCTGCAGATAGTGGTGTCCGGTTTGTCTCATGGTATTAACTGTCGTCAGCGTCGCGCGGGCGGGTTTGTACGTCGGGATAGTAGTTTTCCATTCGGGAGTTAAATACCTGCGCTTCGGTTTGTAACCATTTTTTGAAGGTCAACAGTCGATGATCCTCCGATCGAAAGTCCGGGTAAACCAGTGAGATGCCCTCGGTCAATGGTTGACAGGAGTCGAAAAGAATTTCGAGCCGACCTGCGTCCAGGTCGTCGACACACAACGACAAACGAGTCAGCGCCACGCTTTGTCCGGTGAGTGCAGAGAGTACTACATTGTCACTGGCAGAAAATTCACTGATATTGAGATTGCGTTTATCCAGTGGCAGGGCCTGCAGGTATTTTTCGGTTTCCTGTCCAGTGATATCCGTCTTGACGTTATCCGAAAACCGAACGCCATCCATCGCCAGAGGCTGGTTGTACAGGTTTTCGAGGTGGTCCCCAATGGATCTGGCAAGTTCAGGTGTGCCCACCATACAGATCGCGTCGGGCACCAGAAACTCGCGGATCAGGCCGGCGGCCGGTGTTGCGCCGAGTCGAAGTGCCGCATCGACTTTGCCATTCAGCAAGTCGGTTTTGTCGCCGGAAGTATGCACATGTAACTCGAATTCATGGTTTGCCTGTTGAAAGGAAACCAGACGCGGAATCAGCCACCGCGAGGCAAAGGAAGGCAGCGTGGTGACAGTGAGCACCTGTTGAGTGCCCACACCCATGATGCGCTCTACGGCGCTGTTGATGCTGTCCAGAGCAGGACGTGTGGCAGCGAGTAGCTCCTGCCCCGGCAATGTCAGCTCAAGGCGGCGTGCATGTCGGTTAAACAGCTTTGCACCCAGCTGGCTTTCAAGGCTTCTGATTTGCTGGCTGACTGCGGCCTGGGTGATATGAAGTTCATCGGCGGCCGACGTGAAGTTCAGGTGACGAGCGGATGCCTCGAACACCCGCAAACCATTAAGGGAAATGTTGTGTCTATTCATGAGCGCAATTCGTTTATTGCTGATTGACAGGGAGTATTTTTCAGTCGTCTGCGCAGTATAAACCCGAGTAGCGAGAACGCGCCCGGCCAGTGCGTTTTTATCAATCGATTGCGTTGCATAAAAATAACCCTGCGCTGCAAGTGACCGTGTCTGTAGTTTCAAACGCGCAGCACCCGGCATAACACGTTACCGTCATACGGTTAGCTGCAGTCTCAAGCTATCACGTAATCGAATGCCAGAGCGATAAATTTGTGCAATTGCGTTCACAAGAAATTCTTATGGAACGATAAGAAACAATCGTTTTATCTTTACCGCTTGATGGTCGAGAATCAGTATAGGGCTATTGACCAGGAAAATTGTTATGAAGATAACCATGGTATAGCTCAACACGAGCTTTGATATAGCACTTTTGATATAGCACTGTAGGTAAAAGCGCCAGTATAGCTAACATGGCATGTGGCCAATGCTTATATCAGTAGGATCATGGCTCTTATTTTATTGTAGTTCTGACGATAATCACAGGATCGGAGGCTATCGAACATGTTATCAAAAAGCTGGATTGAATTGCCACAGGCAAGAAACCGTCGCCAGGTCTTTTGGCGTTGGCTGTTAGGTGACTACATTCGACGAGCTGTTAGTCGGGCTAACCTGTATGTTGCCATAGAGCGGGAAAGGAAAGCATTATCCAGGCTGTCTGATGCAGAGTTAAGGGATATCGGAGTGCATCGTGCCGAGGCTGATGCCGAGAGCAGGCGAGTGTTTTTTGATGTGCCTGAGGACAGACTGCACCTGCATTCAGATGCAGACGGTAATCACGATTGCGCTGATCAACGGTGTGCTATGTAGAGGTCAATCCAGTTCCAGGGTTGCGAGTTGATGTCGGCTGTTAATCGCGTTTAAATGAAACAATCGTCTATGTAAATTTCAGCGTACGTTGAACGCTGTCAGCTGATGGCCTTGTTGGCACTATGGTATTTTTTGAAGTGTGATGGATGACCAGTAGCCAGTGCCACTTCTGCTGGCTACTGACCATCCTGATTTCTTTAGCTCGGCGCATATCAATCGATTCATA
The DNA here is from genome assembly GCA_964393885.1 of uncultured Granulosicoccaceae bacterium. Classification (GTDB taxonomy): domain Bacteria; phylum Pseudomonadota; class Gammaproteobacteria; order Granulosicoccales; family Granulosicoccaceae. The sequence continues at coordinate 7,830 of CAYMVV010000057.1, forward strand.
ATACCGTGGCCAATCCCAATGACTGACTTATGTTGAGTGGCGGCTTTGCACAAATAGTCGCACGCGCGCCTGGCTTGTTGCCTGTCTTCAATCCGACCACGGCAGTTGCGGCGGTATCCAAAAAGCCACAGTACTCTGAAAAGGGTTAAAAAGACCGGCCACGGTAGATGTACATAGAGTTGGTTCGGGTGTGGCAGCCCGGCTTCGTTTAACAGATTTGTAGAGTCGACGGGTTCAAGCTGTAGCAGTGTTGCGGAGTTTCTGGCGCGTTCAAGTTCACTGGTTACACAGAGGTTAGCGCTCTGCAGCAGTTGGCGCAGATGATCGGGCGGTGGTTCTTTTACACTGCTTGCCTCGTATGAGTGCAGCGCTTTTGGTGGCGGGTTATCAGGGCCAACCGACCGGGCGATGAAATCAGGTGGTCCATGCCGGAGCAAAATAATTTTCATTGCGAAGTCGACTGGTCGATAGTGTTAGCGAACAATGGCCCCTGGTTGCTGGCCCCGTGACTATTAGTTTAGCGACTATTAGTTTAGCGACTATTAGTTTAGCGATTACTGGTTTAGCGGTTACCGGCACTGGCTCGGCAATGGTTGATTAAGCGGTTCTCGAATAGTCTCGTCTGCCCAATGCTTTGGGATTGTGCCCGGGCAATGAGCTTGACGCCACGCAGACTAGCGCACTGGTGGATCAGACTTGAATGCCAGTCTGGCTAATTCTACACGACTCTTGCAGCCCGTTTTTCTGTAGCTGGATTTTAATTGTGATTTTACCGTGTCTACCGCTACATTGCGCATTTCCGAGATAGTGTTGATGGTTGCACCTTTGACAATCAATTCAGTAACTTCTTTTTCAGAAGGGCTCAGTTTATAGGCTGTGGCAATTTTGGTTATGTCTATTTCAAACTCTGCAGAAAGGTCGATCAAGGTAATCAGTGCGCCGTTGAAGTGACTTTCTATTTCTGCTCCTGAGTCCCGAAGTGGTGCGACTTCGATGGAAATCTGATCTTTACCTTCGCTGCCAATGAGCGCAAAACTTTCTACCATCGAGTTTCTGCCACCTGAAGTGGCACAGGCAGATTTAATGGCATGGTTGAGCGAGTTATCCAGTGCGCCGGATCGGCAGTGCAACTGCTTGTCTTTACCCAGCCGAATGGCGCTGCCTTGCCCAAGTATTCGATTGGCTTCCTCATTGGCCACAATAATCGATCCGGCAGGTTCGGCAATGCACAGGCCCACCTGTACGTGATCAAGTGCTGTCAGCACTGCTTTGTACTGTGATTTCAGTATAGAAAAAGTTCGCCACATCTCGATGGACTTGGCGGCGTGCGGCAGCAGATGACGAATTTTCTCAAGATTCGCTTTGGGTACGGTGTTGACATGTGTGGGAAACTGAAATGCGATATTGTCTGTCCAGCACAGATTGTCGTTGAGTTTGCTGCCGACTTTTCGGGTAAAGCCCAGTTGTTCACGGAAAAATCGATAGTCTGCGCGTTTGTCCAGTTGCGGTGTGTCTGGCCAAAAATCTGTATCGACAAGTATTGTTTGCTTGCTGTGCTGATGGACGAATGCCCAGGCTTTGGCATCGAACTTTTCAAACAGTTCTATGGATTTTGCCTTTTGCTCTACCGTACAGTTGCGCCACATCTGGCTACCCAGTGAGTAACGCCAGTGCGAGTTTTTGTTGTTTTCCTGGAACATAATATTTGCGCTGTGCGCACCGACGTAGTCTACACAGGCGTCCAGTGAATCGTTCCAGCCTTCTGAATCGTTTGCCGCGTTATAGATTGAGATAAGAGCGCTTTCCTGTTTTCCTGCCATCGTCGTACCTGATACCCCTAGTGCTTATATGCCAGTATTGCGTAGACGCAGAGTGCAGCGTGGTGGCACACTCGTCTGTAAGCATGGGTATCGCATATTTATGCACTGGTTTCATCCCCTGAATGGGTGATTGACCGCGGCGCTAAATAGCTCGAACAAAAAGGCAGTCAACGGCCTGTCAGGTTTTTCGGACCAGGCCTCGTGCACTCAATGCGCTGGTGATCTCGTCAAGGATTACCGGGTCATCAATCGTTGCCGGCATCTTCCAGGCTTGTGCATCAGCGATCTTTTGCATGGTGCCACGCAGGATCTTGCCGGAACGCGTTTTCGGCAATCGAGGTACTGACAGGGCAAGCTTGAAGGCGGCTACAGGGCCTATTTGGTCGCGAACCAGTTTGACTACGTCTGTTTCGATTTCGGCTTCGGTACGCTGTACGCCACTGTTTAATACTAAAAAGCCAACCGGAATCTGGCCTTTCAGATCATCGGCAATGCCAATAACGGCGCACTCTGCAACATCAGGATGAAAGGCTATGACCTCTTCCATCGCGCCGGTGGACAGGCGATGACCCGCCACGTTGATGATGTCGTCTGTTCTAGACATGATGAACACGTAACCATCTTCATCTATATATCCTGCGTCTGCTGATTTGTAGTAACCGGGAAACTCTTCGAGATAGGCATCGTGAAAACGCTTTTCGGCATTCCACAGGGTTGGCAGACAGCTCGGTGGCAATGGCAATTTGACCACGATATTACCGAGTTCGCCCGGCTCAACCGGGTGCCCTGCGTCGTCCAGAACCTGTATGTCATACCCGGGCATGGCAACGGTTGAAGACCCGGGTTTAACCGGCAGCATGCCGAGTCCTACCGGGTTACCAGCTATGGTCCAGCCAGTTTCTGTTTGCCACCAGTGGTCGATGACCGGCACGTCGAGTTTGGCTCGCGCCCATGCAATGGTGTCGGGGTCAGCGCGTTCACCGGCCAAAAACAGCGTGCGAAAACCGGATAGATCGTGCTGACCGATCAGATCGCCGTTCGGGTCTTCCTTTTTAATGGCTCTGAAAGCGGTGGGTGCGGTAAATAAAGAGGCGACCTTGTGTTGTGAGATTACCCGCCAAAAGGTACCGGCGTCCGGGGTTCCGACAGGTTTGCCTTCGAATACAATAGTGGTGTTGCCGTGTAACAACGGGGCGTAGACAATATAGGAATGGCCGACAACCCAGCCAACATCCGACGCTGCCCAGAACACTTCTCCCGGGTCGATGTCGTAGATCGCTTTCATCGACCAGTTCAGTGCCACCATGTGTCCGCCGTTGTCTCGCACCACGCCCTTGGGCTGACCGGTCGTGCCTGATGTGTAGAGGATGTACAGCGGATCAGTTGCATTGACAGGGACACACGGTATGTCGGTGTTTGCATCGCGTGCGACCTGCATTGCAGCGGCCATGTCGATGTCTCGGCCCTCTGTCAGTTCTGCAACATGTTGCGATCGCTGAAACATCAGACAGTGTTGTGGTTTGTGTTTGGCAATCTCGATCGCTTCATCGAGCATTGGCTTATAGGGTACGACTCGATTAGGCTCCAACCCACAGGACGCGGCAATGATCAGTTTGGGACTGGCATCATCCAGGCGCGTGGCCAGTTCGTTGCCTGCGAAGCCGCCGAATACCACCGAGTGAATAGCACCGAGCCGGGCACAGGCCAGCATCGCAATAACGGACTCGGCAATCATGGGCATATAAATGATTACCCGGTCGCCCTTGACAATACCGGTGTCCTGCAGCACGGCAGCAAGCGCCACAACCTCAACCAATAGCTCCCGGTAGGTATAGGTCTGTTGACTGCCGGTGACAGGGCTGTCGTAGATGATCGCTGGCTGATCGGCTCTGCCATTGGCAACGTGTCTGTCGAGACAGTTGTGGCAGGTATTGGTAGTGGCACCGGCAAACCAGCGTCCGTAGGCGCCCTGATCTTCGGCGAGTACCTCAGTGGCGGGCGTGTACCAATCGATCGCTTTGGCGGCTTCAGCCCAGAAGGCCATCGGATCGGATTGCCAGTCTTTGTATATGTCGTGGTAGCTGCTTGTCATTGCTGTTATCTGCGCTCTTAATCGTGCTCTTGCCGTACCTGTAGTCATGCTCGACATCAGGTTCGTAACCCTGCGTACACTCAGGGTTGTCATCAGTGGAAACAGAGGTAACCGTTTTGCACCGTCGATGGATTATATTTCATCAGGGATATCAATAGTGCCGCAAGATGTCTGTGCGCGTGTGTTTGGTGGTATTTGCGCCATCGGCGCAGTGGAGTCGATTGGTTTTTGGCGCCGGTTGCGGGGATTTTGCGTAAACTTTGTGCTGGCAACGGGCTGTTGCATCTGTCCTTGTATTGTCCGAAATCAACATTAAGATGAATTATCATCTTGTGATGATGTGTGATGTTGGCTTTGCTTACTCTGATTGAATGTGCGCGAAGTAGCGATAGTCCATCTGCCGGGTCAATTTGTAACGAAACCAATCGTGCTCACATGCGATCTTATCCCGCAGACAGATTGACTCGGCGTGTGTTCGCGCGCGGCCGATCTGCAGCGGGTGTCGTCTTTCGGCCTCTTTCAGGCTTCATTCAAATGCGGGCGCGATCGATTTCGCCGGTCCGGAATGAGGTTTTTACGGGCTCTGCTGTCGGTCAGGTCACAGTGCTGTCGCGCTTTATCAGCATGGCGACGCGCGGGCATTGTTTATGCCCCTAAACCTTGATGCAGAGGCTCTCGGTGAGCCACCGCTGTGTACCAGAGTAAGACCGGCCCCAATGATGACCAGAATATCACCAATATGACGAACAACAGCGAAAGAGCAGCGAATATCGACGGCATAAAAGCCGCGGAGTTTGATGTGCTGATAATCGGTGCAGGCATCAATGGTGTCAGCACATTTCGGGAATTGGCACTGAACGGGGTTTCCGTGTTGCTGGTGGACAAACACGACTATTGTTCCGGCACCAGCGCTGCCCCGTCACGCCTGATACACGGCGGAATCAAGTACCTCGAAAACGGTGAGTTTCGTCTGGTCGCGGAATCTACACATGAGCGCAATCGACTGTTACACAACGCCCCGCATCTGGTGAAGCCCCTGCCTTGTACAGTGCCTTTTTACTCCTGGTTCGGTGGCCTGTTTAACTCGGCGTTCAAGTTCTTTCGACTGCCAGTGAAGGGCTTTAAGAAACGTGGCAGGCTGGTGGTTAAAATCGGCATGTCGATCTATGACTGGTTGGGCCGCAAGCGTCGCGTCATGCCGAAACACGAAGTCAGAGGGGCCAAACAGTCGCTGCAGATGTTTCCCGGGATTGATCCATCGGTGATATCAACGGCAACCTATTACGACGCGCTGATAACCCAGCCAGAACGACTTTGCCTTGAACTGGTGACCGATACCTTGCGCGACACAGCCAGTCAAAACCACCACTGTGCAGCACTGAACTATGCAAGCGTGGTCTCCGCCAGCGGTGATGTCGTCACCATTGCCGATGAGTTAAGTGGTCAGCAGATAACAGTGCAACCGAAACTGGTGGTTAATGCCGGTGGCCCGTGGATAGATCCAATCAATGCGCTGATGGGTATAGACAGCCATTACATTGGCGGGTCCAAGGGTTCTCACCTGATTCTCGATCACCCGCAAATGCTTGCCAGTCTGAGCGGTCACATGATGTATTTTGAGACCGGTGACAATCGATTGTGTCTGGCCTATCCGATTGGCGATCGCGTGCTGGTTGGCACGACTGATATTCGCGTTGATGATCCGGACAGCGTCAAGTGCGACGAAGAAGAGATCGACTATCTGATCGCTGCAATGGCGGAGTTGCTGCCTGGTATTCCGTTTACCCGCGAGCATATCGTGTACAGCTATACCGGTGTTCGACCATTGCCCTTTGATGACGGCGTGGGGGTCGGCTCTGTCACGCGTGATCATTCCATTGAAGTCGATGAAGCAACTGCAGAACGTCCCTTTGATGTGGCCTCTCTTGTTGGTGGCAAGTGGACAACTTTTCGTGCCTTCGGTGAGGTGGCCGCTGACCTGGTGATGGATAAACTTCAACAGGTCCGATCAGTTGACACTTACCAGTTGGGTATCGGTGGTGGTCGTGAGTTCCCCGCTGAGGACTCTGCGGACGTTGTTATACAGTCATTGTCAGAGCAGTATAAATTGTCGACAGCTATAGTCGGCAGCATGATGGAGCGCTATGGACGCAATGAGGGTGTATTCTCGGCGGTAGCAGAGGCCGGTGGAGCCACGCCGCTTCAGTCATTGCCTTCGTACTTACTGGGAGAGATCCGCTACCACTGTACACAGGAACATGTCGTACACCTGGACGATCTGATCTTTCGACGCACTACAATCGCGCTGGAAGGCAGGGCAAGCGAAGACCTTGTTGCAGAGATCGCATCGATCGCGGCACCGCTACTGAGTTGGGATGAAAGCCGCAGGGCAGAGGAGATAGAGCGTTGTAACTTTCGATTGCGTACGAATGCTCGTGGCGTTGTCTGACGCTGCTGTCTTACAGGCAACTGACACAACATTCTGCCAGTTGGCAGGATCAACTGGTTGAGCTGCAATGACTATTCGCTTTATCCATATATAAACTTCATAAATAAATCTCGACCCTGAAAACTTCAAGGCAAGCCCCGGCTTTTTGCTTTGCTTGTTGTTATCGCCTTTGCTTTCTTTTTCCTACATCAACCAGCGCCGCTTTATACCATCGCCCCTTTCGACAAAGCCTAACGTGTCAATGAACCCTTGCCCGCTGCCGAGTCACAGCTTGCAGGGATTCATGGTGTATGGCAATCTGCCAGCCAGGATAAAGCGGTGGACTGCAAATGATGGCGCAGACGTGTTGATTAAACAGAGCGATCGCTAAGTAGTTTAGCCAGGCGGTAAACAGGCGGCAAATAAAAGTAGCTAAATAAAGCAGTTAAACAAGGCAGCTAAATAAAGCGGTTAAAAAACGGGGGAGGCATCGGTGGCCGATAGAGTTGTTATTGGACTCGATAGTTCAACGCAAAGTACCAAAGCGATAGCATGGAGCCGGCAAGGCGAGGCGGTTGCCGAGGGGCGAGCAGCCATCCCGATGAGCAATCCCCGACTGGATTGTTTTGAACAAAACCCGACAGACTGGTGGCAATCCTGTGTCACTGCACTGAAGGGTTGTGTTGCAGAGTTAGCAGATAAAGGGATAGCGCCTGACTCAATAGAGGCGCTCGCGATTTCCAATCAACGAGAGACTCTCGCCTTTGTCGACAGCAACGATGACGCAAGCTACCCGGCCATCGTCTGGCTTGACGAGCGCAGCCGGGAAGAAGTGAATAGTTTCAGTGAAGCGTTTGGTGCTGAAGAGATACACCGCATTAGTGGTCGACCCGTTGATGTTACCCCGTGTCTGTATCGCTACGAATGGCTGCGTAAAAACGAACCGGACGCCTGGAAAAATACCGCATACTTTGTTGATGTACAGGCTTACCTGGTTAAAAAGCTGTGTGGTGGTGAGTATCGTACCGGCTCGATAAGCGCGGACCCAATGGGTATTGTTGACATGCAGTCGGTCAGTTGGTCGAAGCCATTACTACAGGCATTGCAACTGGATGAAAGCCGATTGCCGGTGATCCATGCACCGGGAAGTTTGTTGGGTTCTGTTATGCCGAGCGTTGCCAATGAAACAGGCTTGCCTGCGAATCTTGGGGTATATGCAGCAGGTGGCGATGGGCAATGCGCCGGACTGGGCACCAACTGTACGAGTTCTGATCGTGCCTATATTAATCTGGGTACCGCCGTTGTGTCGGGTATCTGGTCCCCTGACTATCACTACAATAGTGCCTGGCGCACCGAGCTCGCAGCTCAGGGACAGGGCTACATACTGGAGAACTGTCTGCGTTCCGGGGCTTTTTTGATTGACTGGTTTGTCGATCAGTTTGTGGCCAGAGGCAAAGCAGATGCATCGGTGTTTGATCGACTCGAATCACAAGCCAGTGACATTCCTATAGGTTCGGATGGACTGCTGGTACAACCCTATTTTTCAGGTGTTATGGACCCGCACTGGGATATGTCAGCGCGTGGTGTGATACTCGGTTTGAGTGGAAGCCATGGAGAGGCACACATCTACAGAGCGCTCATAGAAGCGATTACACTCGATCAGGTGATGTCCACCGAGGATATGGAAAAAGCAGTTGATCAAAAAATCACACACTATGTGGCCATCGGTGGTGGTGCCAATAGCGCATTGTGGCGGCAGATGCTGGCGGATGCATCAGGCAAGCCGGTGCATGTAAGCACAACTCTGGAAGCATCGGCACTGGGCGCCGGCATGATCGCGGCGTTTGGTGCCGGCTGGTATGACAGCATCACTGAGGCGGCGCAAGCGATGGCAGGCGAACATACCATCGTCGTGGAGCCAGATAAGTCTGTTTCAGAAAGCTATCGTGAACTACTGTCTATTTACCGAAGACTGTACGGTTCCGTGCGCGACCTGAATCACGATATGGTGGCGTTTGCCGGTAAGCAACGCAGACTCAATAGTACTAAAGCGGTCCTGGACTGAAATAGCAATGCCGAACCCACCGATGATGACAAATTCCGCTATGAAGAAAATAGTGATTCTGGGCGCAGGGGTGATGGGCAGTGCGCTTGCCGTACCCGCTGTAGATGCTGGTAACTCGGTGACCGTGGTTGGCTCTCCGCTCGATGATGCTATTGTCGCCTCGGTGAATGAAACACGACACCATCCGGGTTTGAATCTGAAAATGCCTGAAGGAATTGTGTTTACAGGCGACAACGAGAGCGACGCCAGCCTGTTGTATGATGCAGATATAATCGTTATTGGTGTAAGCAGTCCGGGTGTACCGTGGGCTGTGGACAAGATTCGAGGCGCAAATGCTGCTCCGGCTATTTTGTCACTGGTTACCAAAGGGCTTGTTGCAAGGGACGATTCCAAAGCACCCTATACCTATGCCGATACACTGCAGAGTCTGGTTAATGAGTCTGCTGACAAAGCGATGAATATCGTGGGTATCGGCGGGCCCTGCATTGCCAGAGAGCTGGCATTGCGGATTCCCACCCGGGTGACCTTCGCGTCACAGGATGTCGCAGTAGCCGAGCAGATGCGAAGCAGGTTTGCAACACCTTACTATCGCATTACGACAGACCCGGATATCGTATCGGTAGAAGCCTGTGCTGCACTGAAGAATTTCCTGTGTATTGGTGTCAGTGCGATGATCAGCGCCTACGAAACAGATACTGGCACAGCGAAGAATCCGGTTGCAGGTCTGTACAATCAGGCAGTCCATGAGTTACTGACTCTCAGTCAGTGGATTGCCAGTGGTTCCGATATCCAGTGCGACAGACAGGGCAGGGTACCGGTTGCATTTGATTTGGCTGGCATGGGAGATCTGCACGTAACAGTAGGCGGTGGCAGAAACAGCCGTCTGGGCAATTACCTGGGGCAGGGCGAGCGTCTGGCGGTGATTCAAAGTGGCGCTATGCAAGGTGTTACCGTTGAAGGGGTTGATACGGGGCGCAGCCTGTCTTCTGCCTGTCGCAATGCGTGCAGTACTGGCCAGTTAGAAGCGCAATCGATTCCTCTGACGCTCGCCATACTCAACTCGATTGACTACGATGATCCCTTCAGTTTTGATTTTGAATTATTGTAAGCCCTGTTGTTGAGTTGATAACAGCCGGCTGGTCAGCGCTGGTTGTACTTTGCATCCACGTCATTAATAGCCTGCACATTGTCGGCCGAGCGGCCGTTCTCATCAAAGCTTTCTGCCAGCCAGGCTCTTGCAATCGACTTCGCCAGCTCCGGTCCTATTACGCGGGCGCCCATGGTAATAATCTGTGCGTTGTTTGACAGGGCTGCACGCTCGGCGGAGTAGGTGTCGTGACACAGTGCAGCGCGAACCCCCGGTACCTTGTTAGCGGCAATACAAACACCGATGCCGGTACCGCAAACGAGTATGGCACGATCGAACTGTCCATCTATTACCGCAGCGGCTACTCGATCTGCGAGGTTTGCATAAAATTTATCAGGGCCTGTGTCAGTCCGAGACAGGTCAGTGACGTTGAAATCACCGCCTAAGTCTTCAGCCAGCAGCCCGGCCAGACCTTCACCGGCACTGTCACCTGCCAATGCAATGTTCATTGAGTGTTGCCCCTGTTTGCAGTTATGTGGCAGTTTACCGCAAGTGTCTGCGGCATGCTCAGTTGCAGAAACTCTGCAGGCAAATAAACCTTATTGCTTGAACGCTTATTGCTTGAACGCATGGCTATATCGATCGAGCATCGCTGTAGTGCTTCGAGCGCTTGTCACCCAGGCAGCTTGCTACTCAGGTAGGGTATACAGCTGTCGGTTGATGTTACTCGATACGTCATCAAGCAGGTAAAGATAGGCATTTACCTTCGTTTCCGGCGCGGGCACTTCATCCGGTATTTCTCCGGGAAAGGCGGAACTGCGCAGGGTAGTTCGCATTCTGCCGGGGTTGATTGCATTGCATCTGACCGGTAAGTGGCCATTGTCATCTCGCATGCCATCAAGCTCGTCCGCCAGGGAGTTAACCCACGAAAGCATAGCTGCCTTGCTGGCACCGTAGGCACCCCAATAGGCGGTTTGCTTGTCGTCGAATGTGAAAGTAATACTGGCGTCACTGGATTTTATCAGCAGAGGTAATAAGGCTTGAGTCAGCATGACCGGGCCGTGCAGATTGACATTGAAGGTATCTAGCCAGTGTTTGATGTCAATCTGTACTGCGGGTGTAACCTGACCGAGTGTTGCAGCACAATGAATGATGCCATGAAGTTTGCCAAACGTATTATCAACTGTCTCTGCCAGCGTGTCATAGTCAGACATATTCGCACCGGCAAGATCCAGTGGATACAAGCCAGGCTGTACACCGGTGTCATCTGCTATTTGATCATGCAGCAAGTTGAGGCCGCGTTCATGCTTGTCAAGTAAGACCAGTTCGCAGCCGAGTCTGGAGGCTGCTTTGGCGATGCTGCTGCCGAGGCCACCAGCCGCACCGGTAATCAGCACAACCCGATCTTTCAATGCGTTGTCGCCAGGGGTATAGGTGCTGATTAGTTCCGAGCTCACAATAAGTGTCTCCATTTAATGGTTGCAGCAGGTTTGCCGATCTGGATTTTACACCTTTGATGTAAACGCAGTGGCTATTTTCCTGTCCGGTGGTTTATCTATATCGGTGTTTAGAATGGCAGTGTTTAAGGGTGTCAGTCGGTAGTTCAGGTTGCCGCTGGCTGCTTGATTTTCTCGAACCGCGTTAACGCCTCTTTACGACTGGCGGCGAGGTCGACAATGGGCTTCGGGTAGGTTTTGCCGAGTTCAATGTTGGCAGCACTCAGTACATCTGTCGGGGCTGTCCATGGCGCATGAATGTATTTTGCAGGAAGCCCTGCCAGTTCCGGCACCCAGCGTTTGACGTAATCGCCTTGCTTGTCGAAACGCTCTCCCTGTCTGACCGGGTTGAATACGCGGAAATAGGGTGCGGCGTCAGCACCGCTTCCGGCGACCCACTGCCAACCCATGGTGTTGCTGGCCAGATCGGCGTCGACCAATGTATCCCAAAACCAGTTAGCCCCCTCAAGCCAGTGGTAGCCCAGGTTTTTGATCAGCAGTGAGCCCGTCACCATTCGAACCCGATTGTGCATCCAGCCCGTTTGCCAGAGTTGACGCATGCCGGCGTCTACAAGGGGTATGCCGGTGTTGCCCTGTTGCCAGCGTTTCAGCTCAGCGCGCTTTACCTTGCGCCACGGAAATTTTTCGAAACGGCTGTCCAGTGGCTCGGTGGTGGTGGTCGGGAAGTGATAGAGCAGATGGTTTGCAAATTCTCTCCAGCCGATTTCTCGCAGGAATGACTCGGTGTTGTCATCCGCCGCTAAAGTGCCGGCTTGCAGGCGTGCTTTGATTGCCGCATTAATCTGTCGTGGCGTGATTTCACCGAATGCCAGATGAGGGGACAGCCGCGAGGTACCATCGATTTCAGGGATATCGCGGCTGGTGTCGTAGTCGTTAATTTTCCGCTCAAGCAGGTTATCCAGCAGGCGCTGTGCGTTTGTGGCACCTGGTTGCCAGTGTTTACTAAACTGACTATCCCAATCCAGTTTCGGTAACAGGCCCAACGAATCAATCGATACCTCGTTTTTAAGGGCGGCGCGTCGTGATGTCAGCTTATCGATGTTTGCAGTCAGTTGCAGGCTATCGTGCTTCAGTGACGCTCGCCAGTAGGCAGTAAATACTCGATAGGGATGTTTACCTTCACGGCGTACCTGCCATGGTTCGTGACAATAGTTGCCGGGATACGACCTGACATTGAGCCCCGACTCGGTGAAGTGCTTTTTAATACCGGAATCGCGCTCAATGCTGTCCGGTTCATAGCGTCGGTTCCACAACAGTGTGTCGGCGCCGGTCTCGTCAACGATAGATTGAAGCGTCTGTATAGCGTCACCGGAAAAAACCCGCAATCGATTTCCAACCGCTTTCAGGCTTTTATTGAATGCGTTGAGTGAGTGATGCAGCCACCAGCATGAAGCGCCACCGAGGGCGTGGCTTTGCTGTGTTTCGTGAATGTACACCACGATAACCGGGGCTTTAACAGAAGCCGTTCCAGAAGCCATTCCAGATGCATTCGACTCACTGGCAGACTGCAGGGCGGGGTTGTCCTGCACGCGTAGATCGCGCCGGAGCCATACGATTATTGGAGGTTTTCTGCTTGCCAAAATTAATCACACTTTTCCCGAAGTCTACCGCGCTTTATCTGTGACTTCCATCTCATTTAGTGATTTGCAAAGGCCTGTGTATGCAAACGGGAACCACGGGGAGTGTGAACCACCAGTCACTGTTGGCGGTGTCACAGAAAAATTTATTGGTGAGCCTTTGAACTGCTTCAACCTATCCGCTTTGCTTGCAGATATCTGCGGTATATCACTTGCACCCCTGCGTTACAGACTACGACGGCCAGGGAGGGCGTAAATTTCTTGAGATAAACAGGTTCGAGTAGCGTGATGAAAAGACTTATAACTGCTTTAGTAGTTGTTCTCCCCATGTACGCCGCGACAGCAACGCATGCGAATGCACCGGTGCAGGGTACCATGGCGGCGTTTGTCGTCGAGATAGAAAAAGATAAAGAAAAACTCGTCTCGGCCAAAGATGTTGAACCCAATCAGATTGTCGAATACCAGCTGACCTATACCAATCAAGGGGATTCTGCTATCTCCGGTTTAAAGGTAGTAGGTCCTGTGCCAGCAGGCACTGTCTATCTATCGAATTCAGCAAGTGCAGAGCAGGTGGCCAGTCTTCAGGTAAGTATTGATGGCGGGGAGACCTTTGAGCCCGAGCCGGTCAAGCGCACCATCGTCAAGGACAATGGCGAAACGGTTGAGCAAATAATCCCGCCGGAAAAATACACGCATATTCAGTGGGTGCCTGCGAGCGCCATTGAAGGCGACGGTGGCAAACAGTTCTACAGCTACCGTGTTCGCGTTAAGTAGCAGATCCAAAAAACCATAAGACAGTGCATCAGCACAATCAGATCTATTTGTGTGACTTGTTTTTCGACGAATACCGTCGATTGCATGAATAAATCAGGTTGGTTGTTTCAGCACTGCGTCATAGCGTCTTGGGGCGAGTTCGCGTCGACAAGTAAACTACAGGTCAATATTCAATGAATCGGAAGAAAATAAGGCGAAACTTCTGGCTTTTGCCAGTTGTGTTTACTCTGCTTGCTGCGGGAGCAGCTTCGGCAGTATATGCGGCCACAGAAGCTGGTCAGACAATCAAGAACAGGGCGACCGTTACCTACGAAGATGCTGCCGGCAATGTTTATTCGGCACAGAGTAATGAAGCAGTCGTAACCGTCGCTCAGGTGTACTCTGCCACTATCGGCAGTGACTCCGCGGTGACTGCGTCCCCGGGGCAGCCAGTCTACTTGTCGTATATCCTTGAGAATACGGGTAACGGCAGTGATACGTTTGAACTGGTGGCCGAAGATGGAACGTCTGTAGCCGATGATATCGATGCGGATTCGATTACTATCTTTCACGATACCAACGGTGATGGCCAGCCATCTTCAGGTGAGCCTGAGATAACCGGGCCGATCTCGTTGGCTGCCGGTACACCGATGAGTATCGTCGTCGAAGTACAGGTGCCTTCAACTGCACTGGCAGATCAAACGCTGGGTGTCACACTGGAAGCCCAGGCTCAGGAAGGTACGGGAGCACTGGTTGCCGACAGCGTGGTAGACATTACCGCCGGTAAAGGTCTGGACGGTGCTGATGGCACGGTAGAGTCTGTGATCACTGTGAGTGCCGATGCGGTTGTGGTAGCGACCAAGAGCGCTGTGCACGATGCTGCTGCAAACGAAATCACCTACACGTTGACGATTAGAAACAATGGTAATGCACCGGCATCTACTGTTGCTATAAACGACGCTTTTCCGGCTGGCACCACCTACGTTGACGGAAGTGCAACAGCTGCCGGTCTGCTCGTGTCTAACGGTGACACCTTACCTGCGCTGGTAACACTGGATGAAACAGCAGACAACGTTGACTACAACGGTAATGGTGACACACTGGATAGTGGTTTATCAGGATTGTCAGCCAGTGATCTGTTATTGCCACCGAATACCACTTTGTCCATCACCTACAAGGTGACCTATGATCCGTTGGTCGTGCTGGGTGGCTCTGTTATCTCCAACACGGCATTTGCTTTCCCTGATGTGGACAGCGACGGTGTGGTTGATGCACCGGTATCAACGAATCCCGTCTTTACCATCATCGATACCACAAACGGTGTGGCTATAGCAGATACCGGTGAAAATACCGGAGGAGACCAGATTAACGATGGTCAGGACGATGACGGCCTGAACCAGATCCAGCTGGTTGATCAAGTTGCGGCAGGTGAAACCGCAGTTTTTAGAGGCATCGTTACCAACAACGGTAATGCGGACGATATTCTGGAGCTCTCTATTGCTAACTCTCCGGGAGCCCCTTTTCCTGCGGGCACGGTTTTTACCTTTTGGGATGAAACCGGTACGGTACAACTAGCCGACAGTAACGCGCAATTCGGTGTTGATGTGGGTGTCGTTGCTCCAGGTCAGTCTGAAGTTATTACGGTCAGAGCAGCACTTCCTGCATCGGTCAGTGGTGCGGGTGACTATGACGCAGTCATAACCGTAACGTCTGCATCTGGCTCTGGTATATCAGCTTCAATGACTGCCAGACTGCAATCAATCAGTGTCCCGGCGGTAGATATTCATAGCGAGTCTGGCGGCACGCTGACAGACAATGAGAACCCGTTGGGCACGCCGGACTATGTGCCTGTTGAAACACTGGCCGCTAACGTTGGTGATGTTCTGACAGTGCCTCTGTACATTGATAACGAAGGTGGTATTGCCACTGCATATCAACTGGGTGCTGGCGGATCTTTCGATGATGCTGCCAATACCCTGGGCGCCTTACCGGCTGGCTGGACAGTGGATTATTATTTATCTGACGGGGCAGGTGCGCCGACGGGCAGCCCGATTACAAGTACACCGAGTCTACCGGCAAATACCGTCGACTTTGAGATATTCGCGGTAATCAATATTCCGGCAGATCAGACTCAGGCGCTATTTAACTTTGTGTTTGATAACGATGGTGACGGAGCTGATGAAACTATCGATGCAAATGGCGATAGTGATGGTGACTACCCGATTTTCTTCGAGATTACCTCTACAGCTACCGGTGCTTCAGATGTAATGTTGCACGCTGTTGATGTTGACACTGTGCACGCAGTGACTCTGTCACCTTCAGGTAGTGAACAGGTGGAAGTAGGCGGTACTGTAGACTTTCCTCATACATTGGCAAACAACGGCAATGCAGACGCCGTTGTTGAGCTGACTGCATCCAATTCACTTTCGGGCTGGAACAACACAGTGTCTATTGACACTACCGGCGATGGAATAGCCGATACCGAAATAGGTAACCTTGCAGCCGGGGCAATAACAGTGCAACAGCCGGACGGTACTACCGTATCGGTGACTGTAACGCTGTCCGGTGCGAATCCAGTGCTGACCGTACCACCCGGTGCAGTAATTCCTCTGGCCGCCACAGTGTTTGCTCCCAGTTCCGCAGCTGTGGACGATGTTGATACCTTGACGATAACTGCTTTCAACTCCGCGTCCGGTAATACATCCACTGTACAGGATCAGTCGCAGATAGTTGAAGGTAACGTGCGCCTGACCAAGGTGGTGGCTGTCGACACTCAGTGTGATGGCGTTGAAGACTCTGCTTTTGCTGAATCACAATCAGTTCAGGTTGAACCAGGTCAGTGTCTGATCTGGCAGGTTGTTGCACAGAACCAGGGTACAGCTGATGCCTACAAGGTTGTTGTCACTGACCCGGTACCACCATTCACCACCTTTGAAGATGGCAGTTTAATGTACTGCGTTAACAACGGTTGTGCTCTGGCAGCAGTCTCGGATGCAGCTGGCGATGATGCCGGTGAGCAGGCGGCTGGTACCGTAACGTTCTATATCGGAGCCGACTCTGCGCCGGGAACAGGAACTGGTGGAACACTGGTTCCAGGTGATCAGGCAACTGTTCGCTTTTCTGTAAAAGTCGACTAGGAAAGAACTCGACGTATGGTGGGGCAACGCGTCAGGTTATTCACCTGACGCGTTTTCATGGAAGAAGTGCGGTTTGCACAGGGATACACCGTCATGTTCTGCATTGATGCGCATCTACTTTCACACTCAATCGCGATCACAACAGTGGTTTGCCTTTCTGCGGTGTTTTGCGCTCGCGCTATTTTTACAGTGTTATTTCGTACAGGTATATGCGCAGACAGCGCCCGGCACAAGCATTCAAAACCGCGCTGTGTTGACCTACGTTGATGCAGCCACTGGCCAGCCTGTCTCGGTTCAAAGTAATCTCTCACAGGTCTCGGTCGGCCAGTTTTTCGATCTGACTCTGCTGCAGGATTCCCGTCAAAGCGCTCAGGCAGGGGATATCGTTCAGTTCTCGCATCGACTCACCAATACAGGTAACACCGCTGATCATTACCGACTTTTCGCAGCACCCGGGTTACCTGGTATTGAACCCGAGCTGCCAACCGATCCACAGTTATCTGACACCTTGTCACCCGCGCCGCTATCTACAGAGCCGCTATCGACAGAGCCTTTAGCTTCAGAGCAGGTATCAGCAGAGCAGGCGCAACCTGAAATGCTGCAAAGTGATGGTGCGTCAGATGTACAGAATATTTCTATTTTTGAAGATGTCAATGGCAACGGTGCTGTTGATGCCGCTGATCTGCCGCTGAATACTACCCGGGTGCTGGCTCCGGCTGACACCTTGAATATCGTTGTACAGGTGACTGTGCCGGTTGATGCAACCGCTGGTTCGACGCTGGCGTTTCAGTTATTTGCTGAATCTCTTGACGCGCAGTCGGCGGGCTCCGAGTCGCGGCGTCGATTCGTTACCGACGAAATAGAAGTTGAAACAGGTCCGATCATCGAACTCTCCAGAGAATCGTTTCCTGCCTGCGAAGTGTTGTTGTTTCCCGGTGATGCGGTGACACACACGGTGCAAATTGAGAACACTGGTTCTTCTGCACCGAAAGGTGCGCGTCTGTTCAGAGATGGTGAGGCGCTCAATGGTTTTGTGGTGGAGCAGGCACTGTCAGAGCAGTTCAGATTCAACGGTGTACAGAGTATCAGTACCAGTGAGACAGGCGCCAGGCCTGTCGTCAGGCTTGAGGGAGTTGCTGATAATTCGTGGATTACTGCAGATCAATGGAATGGTACCTCTCGAGTCGCCAGTGTTGGTTTGTGGTTTGATGCAGACAGTTTCGATTCAATGGCAAGCGCGGAATTTACCGTCACACTGCAGGTGGTAGATGCCAGTGATAACTTCTATTCAAGTGCAGCGACCGTAGATCTCAATGGCGATTCAGTGCCAGAGGCTGAAAGTAATAACACCTGTCATCAATTCTCCGTGCCAACGGCAGCCGGGTCGGTGTCACTGCGGTTTCTGGAGCCTGCAGCTGAAATACGTGTGCAGGGGTCGGTTCCTGATTTTCAGACAGACAGTCACTTTGTCGATGCAGTTCAGTACCGTCTGGATCTTGCACAGTCGCAAAGCTATGTTGTATTCAGGGATGGCGTCTATCTGGAGCTCGATATCTCTGCAGTTACCGGCGGACAAATACTGCTGGACGCTGCAGGTAATCGATATGTGGTCAGTACTGTTAAGTCTGAGTTGACTGGAGACAGCATTAACGTAGTGCTGTTGGAGACAGCACAAACCGGTGTATTTAGAAGTATTGCGCCGATACGCTTGTCACAGCAGCAGTCACAGCAGCAACGAGCAGATGGCGCGCACTGTCCACGATTGCCGGATGAGAATACGGTTATCGCGCCCGAGTTTAATTTACCTCATGACAGCTGTGTGCTCGCCAGCGGTAACGATGATCAGTTGCAGGGGCTTTTTGTGGATGCCACGGGTGTTGCAATTGCCGACGTTGCCATCGTCAATCCGCAGGCAATGGTGTTTAACGCGCAGACGCGGTTGCCGGTCGAGGGTGCTCTGGTGTCCGTGGTGCTTGCGGCGACCGATGAAATCGCAACCGATCTTGTAAGCGGGGCATTGTTGCAGACGACAACAGGGGCAAATGGCTTGTATTCACTGCCACGCCTGCAGCCTGATATCGACTACTACCTGCGGGTAGAGCCACCGGCATCTCACCGGTTTCCATCCGCAGTACCCATCAGCGAGTTGACTGGCTTTGATGTCATGCCGAGTTCCTATGGTGTCAGTGGTGCACCGGATGATGAAAGCGGCAGTGGTGTGTTTCGTCTGGCAGCAGGTGAGATACCCGATCCCGTCGATATCCCTGTCGACTCTAATGTAACTGAGCAGCAGGGACTGGTCGTCGAGAAGACTGCCTCACTTACGGTCATCGAGCCCGGTCAAACGGTGGGCTACCAGTTGAGCCTTAAAAATGTTGATGAAGATAGCTTTCGGTCTATTACGGTAGAGGACCGGCCGCCATTTGGATTTCGCTATGTTCCCGGTTCTACCCGACAGGGCGACGAATCCATTGTGGACCCGCAAATCACAGATGATGGTCGATTGATTTTTACCGTCGGCGATATGGCAGCCGATGAGTCCATTGAGTTTCGATACGCATTGCGAGCCAGTGCCGGTGCAGTTGACGGCGACGGCATAAACACGGCCTACGCGCTCGCTACCAATATTGATAACGCACGGATCACCTCGAATGTCAGTCGTGCAAGAGTGGCAATACAACGCGACGGCGTGTTGTCTGGCCGGGCAGCACTGTTTGGAAAAATCTATGTAGATCAAAACTGCGACGGGGTCCAGAACCACGGGGAGTGGCCACTGGGTGGTGTGAAGTTCTATCTGCAGGACGGAACGTTTACTATCTCGGATGCAGATGGACTCTACAGTCTCTATGGCTTGCGGCCGGGTAGCCATGTGATCAAGGTAGACAGTCAGTCCCTGCCGGAAGGACTGGACTTAAAGTTACTCGACACTAATCAGGCGGCTGATCCGCAGAGTCGCTTTGTGGATCTGGCGGAGGGTGATTTTTATCGCGTGGACTTTGCGGCGCACTGTCCGAGTGAAGACGTAGAATCTATATTTGCAGAAATTCGTGCGCGTAACAGTGCTCTCAACAGTAGCTGGTTGCTCAGGTCTGCAGAGACGTTTCAGGCCGATGAGCAACAGACGCAGCGCAATCCGCAGGTAGATGCCAATCTGGTGGATGGCGATCTATCTCACGGCATTATAGATGGCCCGCAGGACAGTGAGGAAAACTTCAACAGCCTGCTGTCTATGCAGGTGCTAAAAGAGCGCGCAGGCAAACAACAGGCAGTCGAGGAGAAGATGCCTGATCCCAAGGAAAGGGTTGCCACGATAACTCAGCAACAGGCCAAAGCCGGTACCTGGCTGTGGCCTTTGAGTGAACTGAGTATAGACGGGCGCTTTGTTACGGTGATACGCGAAGGTGTCGAGCCAACGCTGAACGTGAACGGCAAACCGGTGGCGACGACGCAGATCGGTGAGCGCCTTATCAATCGTCGCGAACGTGCACAAATAGTTGCCTGGTACGGTGTTGAACTCGACGCCGGAGATAACAAGCTGGAGGTAACCGGAACCGATCCGTTTGGCAATCACCGGGTATTGGCTGAGGGGGTTTTTAAACGCCCGACATCAGCGACGCAAATAAAATTGACCACCGCAGAGTCAACCATACAGGCAGATGGCGGGCGCTCTTCCATGCCGGTGCGTATAGAACTGCTTGACGATAACAACCTGCCGGCGCTTGGCGTCTACTTTATTACGCTGGAAAGCAGTGACGGTGCCTTTCTCGAAGAAGACATTCAGGACTCTGAGCCGGGCCGTCAAATACGTGTAAGCAATGGCAGCCGAACCGTGAACTTTATCAGCTCCGAGCAAACCGGGCCGGTAACCTTGCGGGCCAGTACCGGCGAGTTTTCAGACGATGCGGTAGTGCAGCAGATCAGTGAGTCCAGACCGTTACTGGCGACCGGTTTTATCGAGGCTGGCGCCAGCCTGTCTTCTGTTGACAGTAACGGGGTTGCGCCCACCGGTGGTTCAGATTTGCTGAGTGACGAAGCCGATATTGATGCACGCGCAGCGTTGTTTATCAAAGGCCGTGTAAAAGACAAATTCAATCTGACACTGTCTTATGACTCTGATAAAGACAGTGACGGTGAACTGCTGCGGGATATCAATCCGTCGGTTCACTATCCGATTCACGGTGACGCATCCGTGCGCGGTTATGAAGCGCAAAGCCGCAGCAAGCTGTATGTGAAAGTGGAAGAGAACACCGACAGCGCACTGTGGGGTGACTATCTGACAGACGCCGATGCCGAACAGCGCAACCTTGCTATCACAAGACGCACGCTGACCGGATTCAGTGGTACTGCAGGAAAGGGCGGTAACCGATTTAGAGTATTTGCCGCTATGCAGGATGATCCGCGCGTGGATGAGGAATTTCCAGGTAACGGCAGTGCAATGCTCTACCGTCTGGAGTCTTTTCCAATTGTTGCCAACAGTGAAGTGGTGGAAATCATCACACGCTCGCGAGACAACCCGGGTCTGATTACAGGGCGCACCAGGCTGAGTCGCTTTGGCGACTACACGATCGATCCGATCGAGGGCTTTGTCAGTTTCTCAACCGTCATACCAACAATTGATGATCGTCAGGATCCGGTGTTTGTGCGTATCAGCTATGACGTTGAGAATGGCGGTGATAACTACACTGTGTCAGGTATTCGGTTTGATCGCAGCGCCAGTGATCATCTGCGCTTTGGCGTCAGCTATACACGCGACACCAACGACGAAGACGGCTCTCAGGTGTTAGGTGGCTACGCCAGTTATACGATGGCTACCGGCACCGAGTTGTTTGCCAGTATCGCAGGCAGCGATACGATCCGGCAGGGTAATGGTACTGCCTATCGGTTTACCGCTGAGCACCGCTGGAGAAACGGTGCGCGCACAACCTTTAGTCACAACCATGCGGATCGCGATTTCAACAACTTTAGCGCGGGCGTTGTTGCAGGCAGAACAGAGTCGCGTATAAATCACAAACAAAAGGTACGCGGCGACGCCAGCTTGCTGGTCGATGTTGTCAATAGTGAATCCACAGTGACCGATGAGCGGCGCACCACCTTCAGTGCGCTGCTTGAAAAACGTTTGCGCCAATGGCTGGTGCGAGCCGGTCTGCGACAGGTCTCGCGCGATGATGCAGCTTCTGATGACAGCTTTCTGACCGCGGTACTGGGTGCTGACCGCGAGTTTATTCTGGGTGGCAAGAGCGGCAGCGTCAGGGCTGAATATGAACAGGATACCGGACTCGCAAGTCGACGTCGGGTAGCGCTCGGTGCAAAGGTTCACGTACATGAACAAGTACGTATCTACAGTAACTATGAACTGGCCAACAGTTTATTGGGGGTAACGGGGCTGAATTTCGACCAGCGCGCCGAAAGCCTGACCCTGGGTGTTGAAAGCAGTGTGTTGCCCTCAACGCGCCTGTACTCCGAGTATCGCATGCGTGGTGCCTTCGACGGGCGCGATCATGCCACAGCTACCGGTATTCGTGGTGACTATGAAGTGCGCAGGAACCTGCGGGTAACACCGACGTTTGAGATGATTCAATCTATAGATGAGGGAACAGACTCGATTGCAGCCTCGATCAGTGTGGTAGACACGCGCAATCCCAACAGCCGGCGACTGGCCAGGCTGGAAACACGACAGTCCGATACCACCGACCATATCGGGGTACGCGCCAGCTATGCAGCAAGGGTTAACGAGGACTGGACAGCGGTTGTTACAGAAAACCTGAGCAGGCAGACGAATGAGGGTACCGAGGACACACTGCGCCATTCGTTTGTAGCCGGATTGTCGCGTCGACCCAAGCTCGACAATCGCCACCATATGCTGCTGATATATAACTGGAAGGAAGAAAGTGGTCTTGGCAGCGGCTTTGATCGCTCGGTGCACCTGTTATCCACCCATCAAAACCTGCAACTGTCCAACAAGGCGTTGTTGTCCGGCAGGCTGGGTGGCAAGCATCAGGTCAGCAGATTTGACAGTGGTGATATTACTGACTTTGCGCTGTTGGCTGATGCAAGGCTTAACTTCGATATAAACCGTCGCTTCAATGTTGATCTGCGTGGCGGGTTGCTGGCAACCGACGGTACGTCAGAGATGCGATTCTCCGCGGGTGCCGGTGTTCACTACCTGATCAATAGAAATGCTCGTGTCGGCCTGAGCTACAACTTTGGTGGCTTCAGCGATGAAGATCTGGATCAAGAGGAATACAACGCGCACGGCTTGCAGTTGGGTGTGCAATTTAAATTTGATGAGGACATGTTCGAATGGTTGCAGTAAGTATGTTGATGCGTTGCCGGCCGTGCAGTTTCAGACACAAAGACGTGCTGGTGGCCGGGTTGCTCGCACTGACTGGTACAGGATTGATGTCGTGCGCCAGTACGCAGGAACTGTACGCACAGTACGACCAGCAGTTTTGCCCTGTGGACGGGGTTGGCGTTGTGGTGCCGGCATCGACACATGTGCAAAAAAATGGTGAGCACGTGGATATCGGGGAAGTGCCCGATACCAGTGACAGGGCTGAGTTACCCGCGTCTGACAACAGTGGTCATACATTAGCCAGTCGTCAGCAAGCTGTGCTCGAGCCGTCAAAGGACTAGCGGCGAGAGGATGGTCTGATGCATTTATCGATCTCGGCTTGTCTGCGTTTTTTAGCGGCCTTTGTGCTGTTGAGCGGGTCCTTATGGATGTCTGCCTGGGCCGCGTCTGCATGGGCCGCAACGCCTGCCGGTACAATCATAAAAAATCAGGCCAGTGCATCCTATCGCGACAGTAACGGGGTCATGCGTACGGCCACGTCGAACCTCGTGGAAACGCTTATTCAGCAGGTTGCAGCACTGGAGTTGTTGCAAACACAAACCCGCACCGCAGCAGCAGGCCAGCAGGTTTTCTTTTCGCATAGTCTGACGAATACCGGTAATGGTGCTGATAGCTATACATTGAGTGTTACAAACTCGAACGCAGATGACTTCGACTATACGAATCTGGCCATCTATGATGACAGCAATCAGGATGGGCTCCCCGACAACTTCACCGCTCTTACCGAATCGCCCGGTGTGGCGGTACAGGGACAATGGCACTTTGTTGTGGCCGCCTCCGTACCGCCGGGGCTGGCTGCCGCGGATTCGGGATCGCTGGATCTGATTGCGCAGAGCCAGTTCAATACATCGGTATCTGCCAGTATTGTCGATACCACTACACTGTCGACCGATGCTGTAATTGAGCTGGGTAAATCACTGAGTGTAACCAGTGGCCTGTCGCCGAGTGGACCCTATACCGTCACACTCAGCTACCGAAATACCGGATCGACCGCGGCGACAGACGTCACCTTAATTGATGCTTTGCCTGACGGGTTGAGTTACGTGGCAGGCTCCGCACGCTGGAGCGGGGCGAGTGCCGTGGTACTCAGTGACAGTAACCCGGGTGACGCCCAGGGCACTGGCACAACCGTTATTTATTGTGCATACGATGCCAGTTGCACAGGACTCGCGGAAGCCGACAGCGATATAGACAGCGATAGCAGTAATCAGGTCAGCGCTATTATTTCCTCGGTTTTACCGGGAGATGCCGGCACCATAACATTTGATGTCAACATTGATGCCGGGCTCGATGCACAGGCTCTTGTTAATACAGGCGAGTTTGAATATACGACCGGTGGCAGCACACAAGCCAGACAGCAAAGCAATAGCGTTGTGTTTACCGTGTTGCACAACGCAGGTGTCGTGATGAATGGCTCGGCTACGGTTGCTGTCGACCTGACTGCCGAACCGTCTACCGTGTCTTCAGTTGCGCAGGCGACGTCGGTGTTCTTTAATAACTACGTCTGGAACACAGGCAATGGTGTAGACACGTTTGATATCACGGTGGACAGTGGCTCCGGTACGTTTCCAGATGGTACCTTGTTTCGCGTGTTACAGCAGGACGGCTTAACGCCGTTGATTGACACAAGTGGCAATGGACTGCCAGATAGCGGCCCGCTGCTTCCGGGTGAGTTCTATAAAGTGGCTGTACAGGCCATTCCACCTGCCAATGCGCTCGGCACCAACGCCGGTGCCGGATTCAGCATTGGTACCATAGCGACATCCGTAGTGGATGAGAGCCGGTCAAATCCGATGCTCAACCGCTTGCTGGCAATCAGTGCCGCAACAGTAGATATCACCAATATGGCAGTAGTAACAGATGACGATAGCCTTGGTGACGGCAACGGCCCGGAGACCGATCCGGTTGTAACGCACGATGCATCTGCAGGTGAGACTCTCACCATTGAGCTCTATATCAATAACACCGGGCCTACACCCGGCAGCCTGGATCTGCAGGCCAGTATCGTTGATGATTTTTCCACCATAGAGTTGCCAGCCGACTGGGCAGTCGCATTCAGACTGGATGGTGAGGCTGATCAGGTGACCAACACGGGTTTGATTAATCCGGGTGAGCATGTACTGGTGCTTGCCGATGTGACTGTGCCGCCAGCCGAGATTGGCGGTGAGTTGAGTTTGTACTTTCGCGCTCTCAACGAAGCCACAGGCTCACAGGATATTATTCACAACCAGATTAACGTGCTGGATCTTGAGCAGGTTCTGCTGGCAGCTGATCAAACAGGCCAGACTGATCGAGGCGGTAGTGTTACCTATAACCATTCACTATCGGCAGCGGGCAATGTCACGATCACCAACCTGCAGCTGGCAACTCAGGACAGCGCGGCAGGCTGGAGTTCTGTTGTGTATGAAGATAGCGATGGCAGTGGCGATCTGTCCGCAGCTGATGCGTCGATCACGACCATCGCCGAGTTAGCGCCGGGGCAGGTAATACCGTTATTCGTCAGGGTTTTCGTGCCATCCAGTGCAGAGTTGCTCAGCGTAAATAACACCACGCTCATCGTCAGCTGGAACGATGCAGCAAACAGTGCAGTTGTGACGGATGCTACTCGTGTCACCGAGAGTGAACTCAGTATCATCAAGGAGCAGGCGCCTGACCTTAATTGCGATGGTACGCTCGATGGTAGCTACGGTGTAGCCAGTTTTTCTGTTGAGCCGGGTAACAACTGCGTGAGCTATCGACTGACCGCGAGCAACGACGGTTCTACCACTGTCTATAACGTTGATATAGCTGATTCTACCCCGGCGTTTACCGCCTATACCGGTAGTGCTACCTGTGCACACGCCGGCTGTTCGGTCACTGAACCGGCTATCGGGGACTATGGCAATATTGTCGCGACGCTGCCGTCGTTGATAGCCGGGGCGTCAGTTGTACTCACCTTCAGTGTACGGATTGAATAGTGAAAATTCTATACAGGTGTAGAAGCTTTTACGCTCTGCTGTTGCTACTGATCATAGCAGCGCTGACTCCAGTGCAGGAGACTCGGGCAGAAGGTGCGTGGCAGTTGGGGTTATTCGAAGGTACCAGTCATCGGCAGCCGCTGCGCGAAACCAACATCGCGTCGGGTGGCAATGTGTTACAAGTCGATATACTTACCCCGGGTGAGGTGATTAATGTCCATGTCTGCGGTACATCAAACAGTAACAATATTCGCGTTCGCATTCTCGATCCCGCCGGAAACATGGTTTATGACGATACCGATGATGCTAACGTTTCCTGCGACAGTGACTTCAATACAACCTGGGACCCGGCAGTCACCAATCCGCATCAGTATGTAACACCGTCATCGGGTACCTACACGATGTACCTGACCAACAACAATGGTCGTAACATCGAGCGCTACGATGTGACGGTGACAAACACGGTTAATGATATTATTGATCCCCGGATAGCGGGTGGCCGTCTCTGGTCATTGTTTTGGGAATTCAACGCGGGTTCCTTCGCAGAGTCGAGATCTACTGATGCAGATCTGTATGTTGTTGCAGATGGCGGTTTTATTGGCACTTATTTTATCTGGGAACTTGATCTGAACAATTTTGCCGGGTTCGGGTACTCGTTAAGGGCGAATGATTTGGGAGTAACGAGTCCTAACGCCCTCGGAGATGTGGTCGCCGGCCTGAGTGTGCCGACTGCCAATAATACTATCGTTGAGAAGTTTCCAATGTATCTGGGCTATCCGGCAAAAAGCTTTCCGGAACCGGTTGGTGGTGTTGATATATCGAATCTGAGTTTTGTCGATGACGAAGGAGTGGACTCGGGTATTTCTCCGGGTAGTACCAGTACCGTGCAAGACACGGGTACGTTTTCGTTTACCACTAATTTGACGACTTCCGGTGTCTACGAAATTATCGTTGACACCAATAGCCCCAATGGCACTGGCCCCGATGGAATCTATGGACAAGGGGATGTCTTTCTCAGAGGCAATGCTCTGCCGGGTTTAAACAACGTGGTCTGGAATGGTCGGGACAACAACGGTGATGTGCTTCCGCAGGGTGCCTATACGGCTAAATTGAGTGTTCGCACCGGCGAGTTTCATTTTACTGCCTTCGATGTGGAGACCAGTGGTGGACCAGGCAGCACCGGATTGAAAATGTTTCGAGCGCAGCCAAATGGTGCGAGTCTGCCGACAACGCTCTACTGGGATGATCACACTGTACTCAACGATACCTCTATTGATGCGTTTAATCAGGAGGGAATCTATGATGGTGATCATAACTGGGGTACATTTACCTCCAGAGGACTCGGTGACAGAGCCTTTATCGATACCTACACCTTTGGTTTGATTGAGGAGCCCAATCCGGTTGGAGTGGCAATTACAGAGAACGATGTACCGATACCAACGGTAACAAAAAGCTTCTCTCCGTCGACCATTACCACGGGTGGCAGCAGTACCATGAGTATCGAGATTAATTATCAGGGCGATCTCGATCTGACCGGTATTACGCTAATGGATAATATGCCTTTGGGTATGTTACTGCTGTCAGACCCGGGTTCTATTGTCGTCACTGGAGCGGGATGTTCGGGGTTCAGCTTTGGTGCAGGAACCGTGGCTGGCGCAGCCGAGCTAGAGGTGATCGATGGCAATATCGTTGCCGGTAGTACCTGTACCATTGAAGCCGCGGTAACCGCAAACCTGCCGGGAGATCTGGTCAATACAACATCTGGTGTCGGTAGTAACGAGCTGGCTGTTGGCGTGGTCAGTAACGGCGCGTCGCTGATCGTTGAGCCTCCGCTGGCGGGGGCGGCGTATCAGTGTAGTGGCCCTGTTGTCGAGTCTGAAAGCGCCGGCCTGTCGACACGGCTATTTAATATCGACGCAAGCGTGGAGCCGTTCCAGCGACAGGAGTTTGTAACGGCCGCCTATGCGCCCACAACCGGATACAGCTACAGCGGGCTTGCCTACAACCCGATTGATGACTACCTCTATGCGATAGTGACCGATACTGACGGAGCATCAGGTAGTCCGCTGCGTGGATCGATCCTGCAGATCGACAGTGCGGGCGCTGTGCTGAATCTGGGTTTGCCTGAGCGTGGGCCTAACACCATGTCCATGCCTGTGGTGTCTGATCGCTTCAGTGGCGGTACGTTTACTGAAGATGGCCGCTATATAGTGGTTACCGATACCGAAGCCACTGCACACTCCGGTGCATCTATTCCTGTATTGGAGCGAGGCCTGATACTCGAAATCGACCTCAACAGTGCTCCGCCACAAGTACTGTTCAATCGACGCCACGGCCGTGACCTCCACGATATCGTCGCTCACCCCGACGGATCTTTGTACAGTCATACTGCTGCCGAGGGATTGATGACTGTCAGTTCGACAACCGGTGGTGTCTCTGTCATTGGCAGCAATGTTTCTACCACCCTGAGCAGCATGGTTGCCAATGCATGGGGTGATATACAAGCGCATGGTGTCGATGGAAATTTCTATACACTGGATAGCAGCAATGGCAATGGCACCGTGCTGAGTCCACTGGCAGGTCTTGCTACAGCAGACGGTGCATCATGTACATTTGGTGGCGCCCTGCGCAAGTCTGCCAGTAGCGCTACAGTCGATCCAGGGCAGAGTGTTAGCTATACACTATCGGTAGTAAACCCGACAGACTCGGCAGTCAGCTTTACTCTGTCGGATACGCTGGGGGATTCGCTAACTATTGTCGAGGACTCTCTTGTTAATCCACTGGGCGGAGTGGTCAACGCCTATGGTGGAACCGGTCAGCTAACAATTACCGGTGCGACACTGGCCGCCAATTCTACTGCTGATGTGCAGTTTGACGTGTTTTTTCCGTACAACCATGAGACAGGTCCAAGTGGCAATCAGGCTCAGTTACTGGGGTTATCGGGTAGTGCAATCCTGTCAGATGACCCGGGTACCAGCATACAGCCTGATCCAGCCACGGTTGAGGTGTTGCAAAACACCTCACTGGGGGTCGC
The DNA here is from genome assembly GCA_964393885.1 of uncultured Granulosicoccaceae bacterium. Classification (GTDB taxonomy): domain Bacteria; phylum Pseudomonadota; class Gammaproteobacteria; order Granulosicoccales; family Granulosicoccaceae. The sequence continues at coordinate 36,649 of CAYMVV010000057.1, forward strand.
TAAACAGGCCACCGTCAACGGCACAGATGCAACCATTGAAATTACAGTGCGCAACTTTGGTAATACCACGGTAGATAATCTGTCATTAACCGATGATCTGGATGCCGTATTTGGCACCGGTAACTATGTCATTTCCAGCCCGCCGGTTCTGGTGGCTGATCCGGGTACGGTAACACTTGCCAGCGGTTACAACGGCAGCGGTGCAAATGCGCTGTTGTTTGATCCGCTTGACGGTGGCTCGCTGGCAGTGGGTGCTGCTGTTGGTGTGCGCTTTACCGTCTCTATTATCTCTATCACTGATGTCGGTCTGGGTATTGGCAGCTATTCAAATCAGGTAGAGGCACTGGGCGAAGATCCGAACGGTGGCGGCGTTGCAGACTTGTCGATGGCAGGCGTCGATGCCGACCCCGACGATGACGGCTTACCGGATGAGCAGAGCCCGACACTGATCGATCTGGAACAACTGATTGTGATCGAAGGCGTCGTGTTCGAGGATAACGGGGTAGGTGGTGTTGCGCACGATGGCTTGCGCGGCAGCGGCGAGACTGCGCTGGGGGGAGTCACAGTGGAAGTGCGCGATAACACGGGTACATCATTAATAGGCAGCGCGGTAACATCAGCTGATGGCGACTATCAGATTGCCATTCCTGCAAGCTATGGCTCAACTGCTGTGACGGGCAGCGTTGTTGATACACAGGGCTATGTTGCGATCTCGGAGTATTTTCGCGAAGACCCCGGTAACACCGGCAGTGTCACTGACGGGTTGATAGATTTTACCCCGTTGCTTTCACACCCGACAAGCTACAAGCTGGATTTCGGCCGCGTTCGAAAACCCGTGTGGGTTGCTGACAGTGTCGCGGAAAAAGAACCGGGCGGGGTGGTTTACCATAGTCACCGCTATACGGCTCACAGTAGCGGAACGCTGACATTTTCGGTTGTCTCGCAAAGCAGTTTGCCAGTCAATCCAGCGTGGCAAACGGTTTTGTTTCTCGACGACAACTGCAATGGTGCTGTAGACAGTGGTGAGTCAACTGTGCCGGCCTCTCTGTCTGTCAGTGTCGCCTCGACACCACTGGTCTGTGTTATCAGCAAAGTGTTTGTACCAACCGATGTCAGTAATGGCGATACCTATACCTACAGTGTTCAGGCAACGATGACCTATGAGGATAGCGCCGCGACCGGCCATGCGTTGGTGATTCAGCAATCTATAACTGACCTGACTCGCGTTATCAATGTTGAAGCAGGGTTACTGGTGCTGTCGAAAACGGTACGCAATGTGTCAACTGCCGGTACCCCGACTACCAGTAACCAGGCACTGCCAGGTCACGCTCTGGACTACAATATTGTCTTTAGTAATTCCGGTGGCGGATCGATAAGCGAGTTACTGATTTCTGACCACACGCCAGCCTACAGTGTGTTATCGCAACCGGTCAGTTGCCCTGCAACGCTGCCCGATGGCATAAGTACCTGTACCATTCTGGTGCCGGCAGCAACAGACAATGTTGCCGGTTATAGTGGTGATGTGCAGTGGCGATTTGATGGGTCGCTGGCGGCTGGTGCGTCCGGCGAGGTCGGCTACGAGGTCATGGTTGAGTGAGTTCTGGAGAATACGCCACACCCAGTGGTGCGCCGTGGAATTAAAGGTCTGGTGCGGCTCGTTTCCCTCACAACACCCTACAAGGTAGAAGCTCTCGATAACATCGCAAGCGGCCAAAACAGTTTTAAATGTAGGGTTCTCTGAGTGGTGAGACTGGGCAAGAATTCCTTTGTGAGGTAAATTCACGCTTGTA
>CAYMVV010000058.1:0-1198 GCA_964393885.1 uncultured Granulosicoccaceae bacterium
AAGGCATGATTTACTGCGTCAGCCGCAAGGGTGTTACTGGCCAAACGACCAATGGCATGGAAGGCGTTAAACAGTATATCGATCGAGTGAGAAAAAAAACCGATGTACCGCTGGGGGTGGGTTTCGGTATCCAGTCAGCAGATGACATCCGCTTGCTGCACGGCATTGCAGATGTAGCAATTGTTGGCTCCGGACTGCTGAACGCCTACAGAAAAGAGGGTTTGGATGGAGTATCGACTCTGACAGACGAGCTGCTCGCCGCGTAGAGCAGGTCGAAGTAAAAGGGCTCCACGTAAAAGAGCGCCGAGTAAAAGAGCGCCAGGTAAAAAAGCGCTAATCAGCAGCGCTGATTCCCTCTCGCTTTTGTTTCCGGGCCGGCCGCTAAGGCATCAATTCAAGGCATCGATTGGAGCTGCTCGGCACATCAAACGACGTGTATGAATATCATCACCTGTTCATAGGGTTTGAGATCACAGCCGCTCATGGTTACAATAGTGTTACGAAAATTTAACATTACGGCCGCTCTGGACCAAAAGCACATCAATCGGGGCGCCAGTACCACCACATCGCTACCTTCTCCGGGGAGTACAAAAAATGGGCAAACCCATCACCTCTTCAATGATATCTCTCGCAATGTTGCCTGCCATGCTGTTCTCAATGGCAGGTCCGGTTTACGCACAGGAAGATGATATCGAAGCATTGCAGGCGAAGATCGCTGATCTGCAGGGCACTGTTGACGAGACAATGCAGGGAAGAGAATACCTCTTCGACGAGTTGACAGAGGCAAATAACCGGGCCGATGCAGCCGAGGCTGAGCGCGACCAACTGACTCAGAATTTGGAGGCACAGGCAGCCAACGAGGACTCATTGAGCAAACAGCTGGAATCAGTTACCGTCGGCAGGGACTTTCTCGCTGAACGTGCAACCGAGGTGCTGGCCGAGTCCGCAGCGAAAGATCGCGAACTGGAGCGATTAAAAAAGAGCCTGGCTATGGCAAACCGGGGCCGTAGTTATCTGAAGGAACAAAACCTGGCACTCGCCGCTGAATCTGAAAAAAATGATAAAGAACTAGCACGGCTGAAGAAGAGCCTGACGATGGCCAACCGAGGCCGCAGTTATCTCAAGGAACAAAACCTGGCACTCGCCGCTGAGTCTGAGAAAAACGATAATGAACTGGCGCGCGTTAAGAAGAGCCTGA
>CAYMVV010000058.1:1298-33765 GCA_964393885.1 uncultured Granulosicoccaceae bacterium
CGATGGCCAACCGCGGCCGCAGTTATCTCAAGGAACAAAACCTGGCACTCGCCGCTGAGTCTGAAAAAAATGATAAAGAACTGGCGCGCGTTAAGAAGAGCCTGACGATGGCCAACCGCGGCCGCAGTTATCTCAAGGAACAAAACCTGGCACTCGCCGCCGAGTCTGACAAAAATGATAAAGAACTGGCGCGGGTGAAGAAGAGCCTGACGATGGCCAACCGCGGCCGCAGTTATCTGAAGGAACAAAACCTGGCACTCGCCGCTGAATCTGAAGAAAAAGATGCCGAACTCGACCGCATGGCTGAAGTAGCGTTTGCCCAAATCAACTCGGCAATTGAAGAGCGTGACGCTGCTCGTGAGTCTGCACCGGTGGCCTCAACGAGTAACGCCTGGGCCGTGACGAACAGTGAATCACTCAGCGGGGCGATCTCCGGTATCGCTGATGTGGCTGCCACTGAAGACAACAAGGTCAAAATCGAAGTGGGCAACTCGGGGCTGTTCAACAGCGGGGGAACCATCCTCACCGAAAACGGCCAGAACGTCCTGTTGCAATTGGGCGATGTGCTGGCTGAGTTGAAAGATACCCATATCAATGTTATCGGCCATACCGACAATCTTCCTGTCGGAACTGGCGGTCAATTTGCCAGCAACGCCGAACTGTCTTTTGCCCGTGCTTCTACGGCTCTGCGCTTTCTGAACCGCACTGCAGGTGTATCTGCTGACAACCTGACAGCTTCCGGCCTCGGAGACAAATACCCAATCGCTGCAAACGATACCGTAGAAGGCCGTAGCGCCAATCGACGCGTTGAGATTATACTGAGCCCGAAGTAAACACAGCAGTCCAACGCGGGTGAGCAGTAGCTGTTGAATCGGTTGCAATGGATCAAGATCAGCGATCAAGTGCACTGCATCCAGATATTTGCATCATAGTGTTGTGAACGAGCTGACGGACATGTGTTCTGCCAGCTCGCGCGACCAGCTTTTCGCAACCTCGAAGACAGGTATTACTTGTGACAGGTATTACTTGTCTCGTACTGAGGAATCTGCCCTTGGGAATCCGCCCTTGGGAATCCGCCCTTGGGAATCAGCATAGCCGAATTGATCATAGTACGAAGCCAGACAATGGTACGCCCCGTATAGTGCAGGCTCACCTGCCGTGACCAAGCTCACCGGCATTTTTGCAACGAAAGCGCTAAAACGCCCCTTGTTGTGAAGATTCTCCAGAAAACTCGATTGGATAAAGAAATCTCCAAGCTTCGGCACTATACCGCCAGCCAGATAGATGCCACCGGTTGAACCCAGCGTCAGGGCCAAATCTCCGCTAACTACCCCAAGGTATTTACAGAACAGACTCACTACTTCACTACAAACAGGACAACTGCCATCGATGGCAGCTGCTGTTATTTGCTCGGCGCGCTGGTAAGTCACTGGACTATTTTCTACCGCGCAAATTGACTGATACACATTGACGATACCTGTGCCGGACAAATAGCGCTCAGCCGATACGTGTCCGAAAACACTCGTCATGTGATTCAGTATTAACAGCTCGCGTTCGTTTTGGGCACCCATAGATACATGCCCGCCCTGCCCCTGCAATGGCAGCCAGTACTCGCCTGTATGCAACAGGCCAGACACTCCCAACCCGGTACCCGCCCCAATGACGGCGCACGGCCCATTGTGCTCGGCGTCTCCCCGGTGCAACTGAACCAGGGATTCATCTGATAAGAAAATTACACCCAATGCCGCGGCAGTAAAGTCGTTAACAACTTTGGCGCGCCGCAACGAAAAACGCCGCCGCAGTTCGGAAATAGAAAACCGTAAATCGGCATTGGTCAGGGTGATTTCATCTCGATACTCTGCGGTGCTGGCTACAGAAAACGACGCCTGATCTATACCGCGCTGGCCGATCTCTTGTTGGTACACATCAACGACGTCGCATAGATCGCTATATTGCGCAACGGGAATAGCGCGAAAGGTTTCAGGACTGTATTTGCCGTCGACAAACAGCACAAACCTGGCGTTTGTTCCACCGATATCGCCAGCTAGAACAATGGCTGTGTTGTCACTCATTAGAATTTCGACTATCGCTGCTTTGCTGAAAATCCCGAGCTGCAAACCCGGTTGCTAGGTTTATCCGATACTACGCTATGAGAGCTGCCTGCTAGAATTTCGGCAAACCGTACACGTTGACTCTCATCGGTTGGGTTAATGTGTACGAGCCGTGACTGTTTTCCTGTTCTTCAAACCGGCTTTTTACTATCGGGTCTCGTACCGACGCTTTAGTATAGCTGTTATAGCTCAAGGCTTCGTAACGGCTGGCGAACTCATCGAAGTTACGATAGGTGGTATCTACATCGTAGTAGATTTCACGTGATTTACTAAAATTTGGTGACGCATACCTGACCAACGCATTGTATGCCGCCAAACGCACCTCTGTCTCATCATGAAACACGCTCATTACATAGTTGTGCGTTCCATTGGCAACAGGCTCCTTGACATACAACCAGCCATTATCGTTGATCACCCGCATTACCTCGCTGAATACCTGCTCATAGTGCGGGGCGTGTATGTGATGCAATGAGTTCGAAAAGATCACTCCATCGACACTAAGCGGCTCAAGCGGAATCTCCGCAGCGCCAGCCTGAACGAACCCAACATTGGCAATCGTTTTGGCCGTTGCGTTTTTTTTCGCCTGTACGGGATCTGGCTCTACCCCGAGTACCCGGGCACCATGCTTTGCGAGATTGACGCATAGCTCACCGGCACCACAGCCTATGTCGACAATGAAGCGGTCGCGAACATCGACTAGCTTGTGCAGTACCTCGGTGTCCAGCTGGTAGCCCCAGTCTTCCGCCATATGCCTTTCATTCCGGTTGATGGTACATCTGAATACGCCAGTGAGCGTAATGTGTTTTGGCTTGCATTGTCTCACACTGCCAGACATCGATAAAACTTTTACGACCCGCTTTCATCTCAGCAGTTTTCAGGAGAACAACCTGCCAGTCGCAAGCCGCTTATATCTCCCTCTGGTAGCTGCACACCTGACCATCTGATTATTGCGCGTCGTACAGGTTTGCAAATTCACAGAGCCAAAGCGTTGCAGTACACTTGCCGCTGTCTTCCCTGATACCAGCGAGCAAATTGGCATGTCTACATCAGTGCAACCGAGTGCTTCTCAACTTGCCCGCAAGCTAGCCGAGGCGCGCGCCAGCAGACAACTGATCGATGGCAGGCCGTTCGAATCGATAGCGTCGCTTGCCGACGCCTACAGTACGCAATCGATAGCAATTGATCTATACGATTCTCCACGCATCGGCTACAAGGTTGGCGCTACAAACGCAGCGGTACAAAAAATGTTTGGTGCGAATAGTCCTTTTTTCGGGCCGATGTTTAAACGCGAACACTACCGGGCTGACAGTACAATACAGCTGCTGCCAGGCATACTGGGTGGCGAGGCAGAGTTCGCTTTCTATTGTGGCGACGACTTCCCAACCGACACAGATCTTTCAGTGCATGACCTGCCGGATCTGATTCAAAGCTGCCACATTGCAGTGGAGATTGTCGGCCGACGTACGATGGGCGAAGGACTGCCAACGCTACACGCAGCAGTAGCGGATTTTGGCGCCAATGTAGCATTTATGGATGGACCTTCTATAGACAACTGGAATTCAATTGATCTGGCGGCAATTAATGTAACAGCCAAAACCGACGGCGTGCAGACTAACAATGGCAGTGGTGCTGCAGTACTCGGCAATCCGCTACATTCCCTGCTGTGGTCACACAACGCTTTGCGACAACAGGATCTAGGCCTGCAGCGTGGTGACTGGGTATCCACAGGCACTTGCCTGGGTGTGATTGCCGCCGTACCCGCATCCAGCATTGAAATCGAGTTTGAAGGCTGCGGTCAAATGCGCTACCAGTTCAATTAATAAATAGTCAGACTTCGGAGGCGCGCGCAGGAGTAGATCATCTATTCCTCGACGGACGCCTGGTTTCTGCTAACTTCAAACTGCTCCAGAGTAAAACTGCCACTGCCAGACCACAACTCGGTACCCAATTCAATCGCCCCCATACACAGATTGGGTGTCATCGGGCTTATACCCAGCTCAGTTGCGTTTTTTGTTGTCCAGTCTACCGTCCAGTCTACGAAGCGATTCCAGTTCAGTCTGCCCTCAGTTTGCGGCGTAGTGGTGGCAAAGGCGATATATTTTTTATTGCTGCGCGGCTTGATATAGACATCCCACAACAGCCCGTCAATTTCTACAGCTGATAAAGCAAGATCTCCGGGTTTCCACGTCTTAGGATTATTAACCCATACCATCATTTCATAAGCGCGATTATCTTCGTGATGACAAGGGCCAGTTATCTCACAGCTGCTGTGGAAAAAAGATTCGACAGCTACATTCCTCTCGGCGTTACCTGTTTCGCGATAGCGATAGTCGATAGCGAAGTCATCAAGCTTATCGATGCGTTCGGGCAAACCGGTTTGCGCCCTGGTGCCGGTGATCAGTGTACCCAGCTTGTTACCGTAGATAACCTCCGGATAGGCTTTAACCGCATACGGTACTCCTTTCGACTGCGCCAGCCAGTCATAAGTCCAGCTTGCGACGATCGCATTATCTGCGGTCTGTTCCGCCGCAATAGTTTGTTGCCAGTCATCACTCTTAACAGTACCGGCATTCCAGATATTGTTAAGTACCGCGAAGCGATCGTAGACCAGAGCTGGCCAGACATCACAGACGGCAGCGTTGTCTGTGACCGGATGTATAGTGGTATCTGACGGAGTCGTGAACTGTTCCGAGTCAGTCAGAGCGACCCGTTCATCGGCAACGATTGCATCCACCCGCCAGCTTAGTGTCTGGTTGTAGTAGCCTATCGATGGCGTCGCTGTGCAATTGGAAGATTGGGCACTACATCCGGCGTCATCAGGGAGCACAACCTGTTTATAGCTATTGCCAAATTCATCCTCAATGATCAACTGATATTGACTGCTGGACTCAAGCGCCGGCCAGGTGAACAGCGGCATTGCAGTGTCGACCTGCCCTATAGGAGATATACCTTTCGCGACAGGTTGTCGCTGTTCACTTACCTGCTTGTCTGGTGTTTCACGACCACCACTACAGGCGCTGAGACAGACAATCGTCAGTAGTGTTGGCAAGGCGTATTTAAAAGTCTTTGTCATTACTGATACCCTGTATTGCGATCGGCTGTTCACAGCATATTATGAGAGTATAGCCACCCGGTTGATAACTAATATCATTACCAGAGTTCATTACAAGAACTGCAATGAGCCGTTTCATTCCTGGACAGGCTCACAGCCAGGGCACCCGAGACTATCAACCCGTGCAACCTGAATGAGAGACTTATGGCAGAAAGCGCCAATCACACAACTGATGAAAACACCCCCATCACACTTGAAAGTGCTAACCGTCGCCTGAGTGAAGTGTTTGCACCCTGGATACAGGATCTGGACTTGCGAGTCACATCGCTCGGAAGTGGCGAAGTAAAGTTGCTGCTGCCGTATCACAACAGACTGTGTCGAGCCGGGGATATGATTTGCGGTCAGGCCCTGATGTCATTGATTGATACCTGCATGGTATATGTTTGTTATGTGGGTCTAAATCAGTACCGCAACTGTGCCACAGTCAATCAAACCACCAGTTTTTTCAGACCGGCAATCAACACTGATGTTGTCGCACTGGGTAGCCTGGTTAAAGCTGGTCGAAGTCTGGTGTTCGGAGAGGTCACGCTCTTTGCTGCCGACGACGAAACGCGTCCGTTGTGCAAGGGCAGTCTGACTTATGCAGTTATTAACCAGGAGACCACGCCTCGAAACAAATCACAGCCTGGCTGACGGACGAGATGACACGGAGTTATGCCATCGCTGTAAGTTTACGTGATGCTCCTGTGGCTCCACCTTGATGAATTTTGAAAAATCAACGGTCGCCAGCGCTGTAATATCGGCGATGGAGAAAAAATCTCCTGCGACGTATTCATTCGCCTTAAGCCGCTCATTCAGCCAGTCAAAGAAATGTTCCGTTCTGACTTTACCTCGCTCAACCAGCCCCTCGATTTGGTTGTAAGTGTGCGGACCTGTCAGGGCATTGTTTGCGAATGACCTGGCTTTGTTGCGAAATGCCTCACCAACAGCCATAAAACCCTCCTGCTCCACCCGCCAGTCCAGATCAATCACGAGCCCTCGGTGCGCTGATGTTCGCCCCATCAAAGGTGGCTCCGGATAACAAAATTCGAGGTAGTGGCAGATTCCGGTCGAAGTCGTCAAGCAGGTGCCATCATCAAGCTCGAGCACCGGTACCGTGCGAAACGGATTTATTGCAGTGAATTCTGCCTCATGCTGCTCGCGGGCCGCCAGATCAACCTGTACGACCGGGATATCCAGCCCTTTCTCCGCAATGAACATTCTGACGCGCCGTGGACTTGGCGCAGTAGCGCAATCATAAAATTTCATTTGTTTGTGTCTTCATCAACACCAGTGACCAGTGTCGAGCGTAACATGGCTGGCGTTAAGCAAAAATAACACGTTGCACATCATCCAATTATTATTACCAATTGCACGAACAGGCGAATGGTCGGCTGCTACAATGGTCTATCACATAACTCTCGACTTACCGCAATTCGCGGTAACCTTTTTCCCTCACGAGCACAACCTGAGATTTTTATGAAAAAGCTACTATTGGCCTCCACCATTACGGCCGCAATGTCCGGCACTATGATGCTCACACAGGCCAATGCTGCCGACATGGACAACGAGAAAGACAAGGCCAGTTACAGCCTTGGAATGCTGATCGGGCAAAACACCCAAAACTTTGGCGACCTTAACTTCGATGCCCTTCTTGAAGGGTTAAAAGCGCAACACAGCGGCGAAGAAACCACCATAACGCTCGAAGAAGCCGACGCAACTCTAAAAGCCTTTCAACAGAAGGTTGCTGGCGAGAAAGCCGCCATGGCAGCCGCTGAAGGAGAAGCTTACCAGGCAGAGAATAAAGCACGTGACGGTGTGCAGGTGACAGACTCTGGCTTGCAATACGAAGTCCTTACCGAAGGTGATGGACCCAAGCCAGCCGTCACGGACACCGTAAGCGTGCACTACGTGGGCACATTGCTCGACGGTACCGAATTTGACAGCTCAGTGGCACGTGGCGAACCAGCAGAGTTCGGCCTGAATGGCGTTATTCCCGGATGGACCGAGGGACTGCAACTGATGAACACTGGCAGCAAATACCGATTTGTTATTCCGTCTGATCTTGCCTACGGTGAGCGCGGCGCCGGTGGCGCGATTGGTCCGGGTGCCACGCTCATTTTTGAGGTGGAGTTGCTCGAGATCAAATAAATTACGATCTGGAATCTGTCCGAGAATGAACGCGTTTGCCAGATCGTAAGATAGCTGGCCACATGTTGCTTCCCTGCTGATCATCATTCTCGGGCAGACCGCCCCGTGCCGTGGTTGAGGCCGCGGCTCTAGTTGAGGCTATGGTTGTTCGATTCAGAGCAACCAGAACGTCAGAGCAACCACAGCGCACTGTGATGCTCTGCCTCCGGTTTCCATCCAAATTCCCGCGCAACACACCATCTACGCTAACTCTGTTTGCCTGCTCACACCAGATGCGTCATATCTGTCGTGATTCAGATCCCGCCAATGTTCATTTGCATGCTATACCGGTATCTACTTTACCGACTTAGTTCAGCTATATGACCGATAAGAAAAAAAGGGCACGCCGAGGCGCCAGAGCGGCAAAACGCGCCGAGCGAAACGCACCACTCGACATTAGCCAAAGACCGGTATTGCCCGGTATGACGAATGGCTGTTTTGCACCTTTGTCAGATGGTGACATCGTCAAGGTCAACGATGCAGTAATGAACGTGTTGGAGAATATTGGTCTGTCCCAGGCCATACCAAGCTGCATCGATGCAGTCTGTGCTGGCGGTGGTAGCTTTAAAGATGGTCGTCTGTACTTTCCTCGCTCGCTTGTCGAAGACACTATTGCCAACTGCGCACGCGGATTTTCGCTCTATGCGCAGGATCCACAGCATGATATCGACGTCGGTGGCTCACGGTTGTATTTTGGCACGGCCGGAGCGGCTGTACATATCGTCGATGTACACGGCCGAGAATACCGCGATTCCTCCCTGCAGGACCTCTATGACATTGCCCGAATTGTCGACAAGATGGAGCATATTCATTACTACCAACGATCAGTTGTAGCGCGCGACATGGTCGAACCGGAAGACCTCGACCTGAATACACTGTACGCCTGTATCTCTGGAACAACCAAACATGTGGGCACCAGCTGGGTGCTGCCAGAGCATGTGAATGAGGGGTTGAAACTCCTGCATCACGTTGCCGGCAGCGAGCAAAAGTGGCGTGAGCGACCGTTTGTTTCCATGTCCTGTTGCTTTGTAGTGCCGCCATTGCGCTTTGCAGAGGACGCCTGTGCCTGCCTGGAAGCGGGCGTACACGGAGGCATACCCATCCTGTTGCTGTCGGCAGGCCAGGCCGGTGCCACCAGCCCTGCCGCCATTGCCGGTTCGGTGGTGCAGTCGGTCGCGGAAGTGCTTGCCGGGCTGGTCTACGTGCACCTGCTTAAACCGGGACACCCGGCAATTTTCGGCACATGGCCATTTGTGTCAGATCTGCGCACCGGCGCCATGAGCGGAGGCAGTGGTGAACAAGCTGTGTTAATGGCTGCCTGTGGACAAATGGGGCGATTTTATAATCTGCCAACCGGTGTTGCGGCGGGTATGGCTGACGCAAAGCTGCCGGACGCACAATCAGGCTATGAAAAAGGCTATACCGTCACGCTGGCAGCTCACTCTGGAACGAACCTCGTTTACGAATCTGCAGGCATGCATGCCAGCCTGCTTGGTGCGTGCCTGGAGAGCTATATTATTGACAATGACATGCTCGGCGCTATCAACAGGACGGTCCGCGGTATCGACGTAAACGATGAAACGCTGTCAATCGACACGATGAGAGATGTATGCATTGACGGACCACTGCACTATCTGGGGCACGAACAAACCATGAAACTCATGCAAAAGGAGTATCTGTATCCGGATATTGCCGATCGCAATAGTCCAAAAGAGTGGTACGAAAAGAATCGCCCTGACCTGCTGCAGGAAGCGACAAAAAAGGTGCAAGAGATTCTGGGGGGGCACTTTCCATCGCACATAGATGATGAGCTCGACGCTCGTTTGCGTGCCGAATTCAATATTATGCTGCCGAGAGAAAACATGCGAGGCGCATAGTAACGCCTCAGTGCCGCAACAAAAAGGGCTCCAACAAAACGGGGCCACAACAAAACGGGGCTGAATCAAAACAGGTCGCAAGCGGCGAACCTGATTATTGAAACAAATCGCAGGACTTAAAAACGCGCGCCGGCAGGGCGCGTCGCTATCGGTGCGGTACAACGGTGCAGTACAACGGTGAGGCTTTTTGCCGCGCAGACTTCCCTGCTGCTGTCGCTATCTGCGCGACAGCACACACCGGTTTCTCCTAACCCGCAGCAACTCTCAGATTTGCTACGTTCGAGAGCTTGAGCTTTTCCAGATACTCGCGAAATTCATCACCGACCTCGTCATGCTCGAGCGCGAATTCTACCTGAGCCTGCAGATACCCGATCTTGCTGCCACAGTCGAATCTCTTGCCGTCAAAATTGTAGGCCAGCACACGTTGTGAACCCAGCAAACGGGCGATAGCATCGGTCAGCTGGATTTCATTTCCAGCGCCCCGCTCCTGTGTTTCCAGCAACTCAAACAAACGCGGTGTCAAAATGTATCGCCCGACGACCGCCAGATTCGAGGGCGCATCAGCCTGAGGTGGTTTTTCGACCATTCCACTGACTTCAAAGGTTCTGTCTCCGGAAGCACGTGCATCGACTACCCCGTACTGATGGACATCTTCCATCGGAACTTCCTGTACACCCAGCACAGAGCAATGCTGGTAATTATAAATATCCACCATTTGGCTCAGTACCGGTTTGGTATTACTGGCAATTAAATCGTCAGCCAGCAGAACCGCAAAAGGTTCATCACCAACCACCGGTTTGGCACACAGCACTGCGTGTCCAAGCCCCAATGCTTCTGATTGCCGAATAAACACACAGTTGGCTTCGGGGGGGAGAATCTCGCGAACGATCCGCAACATCTTTTCTTTGTTGCGCTCTTCAAGCTCACGTTCCAGCTCATAAGCCGTATCAAAATGGTCTTCAATAGACCGCTTGTTCCGTCCAGTCACGAAAATCAATGTGTCGATTCCTGCGGCAACTGCTTCTTCAGCTGCGTACTGGATCAACGGCTTGTCTACAACTGGCAGCATTTCCTTGGGGTTTGCCTTTGTTGCAGGTAAAAATCTTGTACCCATACCTGCGACAGGGAAGACTGCTTTTTTTATTGGTTTCATTACTGTTCCGGTGTTAACGATTTCCGCTTGGGCGACTGCGTTGTCTAACTGTTCATCGGCACTTCGCCCATGCAGTTGAATGCAAACTTCATTTATATTATCAACCGACAGGGATGAGATTAACAAGAATTATACGAACTATTGTGCCAATTCAATTTGAATGAACCAAACCTTTTGACCCGACACAGCGATATCAGAGATGCATACACTGTACATCAGCAATCTCGGTTGCAATAGACTGATTATTAATAAATTGTTAAACGTAAATCTTTTACCGGCATAAGAAGCTTATTGCACTTCACAGGGTGGTAAATCGTGCTGCGCCAGCAGCCAAAGCCCACAACTTTCAGACAATGCGATGATTGCCGATGTCGCGTACATTCACACCACCAGTTGGTGCATCAGACCACGTTCTTGTGCCGCGAATCCGGCACAGTAACTCGTGAGGGTCTACTTTAGCCAGATTTGCGACATCATCTACCCGCAACTGGGCATGACCCCACAATGTCACCGGAAAATCAATTGGCGGCGGCACTGTCAATGACGTCACATCTACTGCGATCAGTTCCATGGTCACCTGACCGAGAATCGCGCAGGGTCTGTTACCCAGCATGACACTACCCTGGCCCTGCGGCATACGCGGATAACCATCTGCAAAACCGGCCCTGACAAAGGCCACCCGTGTGGGCTTGCGAAGTGGTTCGACAGCGCTGCCACCGATCCGTTCGCTGGTTTGAAAATCGCGAATCGCAACTACCGGGGCAGTCACACGCATTGCAGGCTGAAGCCCGAAATGCCTGTCAGTGGCCGAACTCGAGTCATTGCCGAAGGATGTGCTAAAACCTGCCACCGCATCTGCTGAAAACGGACTTGCGCCATACAGCATCAGACCCGGTCTGACCCAGTCGTAGTGGCTATCGACGCGAGTAAGCAAGGCAGCAGAATTTGCTGCAGAACGATGAACCGGAGCATTCCATCTAAGCGAGCGGAATATACGTAACTGGCGATCTGTGGAAATATCGTTGGAGCGGTGAGCGGATTCAAGGTTAGTCATGATGCACTCAACAGTGACACCTGCATTGTCCAGCTTGCGATAGACCTGCGCTGCCTGCGAGGATCGAAGCCCTGTCCAGCCACAGCCGGTGTCAAAATGTGCCCAGCATTTCAGACCGGTTTGCGCATGTCCCTGTACCATCTCGAGTTGGTCGCGATTGTGAATCACAGGAGTCAGAGAATGGTTGGAACACTCGGTAATTTCCCCGCTGGATTTGAAGCCGTGAAGGACTACGATAGTTCGCTGTTCGCCTTTGTGACGCAGTGCAACCGCAGCGCTAACGCTGGACACACCCAGTGCATCGGCATCAGCCAGCGCCGGCAGGATTTTTTGCGCACCATGACCAAACGCATCGGCCCGCACGATCGCCAGAATTTTGCTTTTTGACACGGCACGTACTCGCGCCATATTGTGTCGGATTGCAGCAAGATCGATTCGGATCGTGACCTGTCCGTCGACGCGATCAGAAGTGCTCACAAATCTCCCAAACCGTAATGGTCTACTGCATGGTTGTCGAAACGAGTCCATTGACCATTAAAGGTCAAACGAACTGTGCCGGTTGGCCCGTTTCTTTGCTTGCGGATTATAATTTCAGCAGTTCCCTTGTCTGGTGAATCTTCGTTGTACACCTCATCCCTGTACACGAATGCAATGACATCTGCATCCTGCTCGATTGCGCCTGATTCTCGAAGATCTGACATCACCGGTCGCCTGTCCGGCCTTGATTCAAGACTACGATTCAACTGTGACAGTGCTATTACCGGCACTGAAAGCTCTTTTGCGAGTGCTTTCAGGGAACGCGAGATCTCGGAAATTTCAGTTGCACGATTCTCCGACTTATCGCCAGTTTGCATCAACTGCAGGTAGTCGATTACCACCAGCCCCAAACCCTTTTGCTCGCGAGCCAGCCTTCGACAGCGAGCACGCACTTCGGTTGGTGACATCGATGGTGTCTCGTCGATATAAATACGACTGTGTTGGTGCAGGATATTGGTAGCCGAGGTGATTCTGGCCCAGTCTGCGTCCGTGAGTCGACCGCTCCTGACTCGATTGAGCTCGATCTTGCTGAGTGATGCAATCATTCGCATACACAGCTGCTCCCCGGGCATTTCCATACTGAACATGGCGACCGGCAATTGCTGACTCAGTGCGACATTTTCAACAATATTCATTGCGAACGAGGTCTTCCCCATCGAGGGGCGACCGGCAATTATGATCAGATCTGACTTTTGCAATCCAGACGTCAGCTCATCGAGATCTTTGTAACCGGTAGACACGCCAGTCAAAGCAGACTGATTTTCGCCCAGTTTTTCCAGCGTCTCCTTGGTGGACTGCATGATCTCGCCCACGCTGGTAAGACCGGCCACCGATCGGCTGGTCTGATCGGCGATCATAAACATCCTCGATTCGGCGCTATCGAGGATATCGGCGACATCCCTGCCCTCTGGCTGATAGGCCATGTCGGCGATGGTGGTGCAGGTCGAAATCAGTTGCCTGAGGACCGATCGCTGTCGAACAATGTCAGCATAGGCCACCACGTGTGAAACACTGGGGGTTTGTTCCACCAGATCGATCAGATAGGGCAGACCGCCGGTTTCCTGCAGATCACCATTGTTTTCGAGTTCTTCGGAAACCGTAACACCGTCACGCGGCGCATTGCGCTCGCACAGTCTGCCGATGGCACTGAAAATCAGTTTATGATCGTTGCGGTAAAAATCGTTCTCAGAGACCCGGTCTGCGACCTTGTCCCACGCATCTTCGCTGAGCATCAGAGCGCCAAGCACCGAACGCTCTGCCTCCACAGCCTGGGGTGGCATCCGCAGCGCTGCGGGTTCTTTATCGATGGGGAAAGCCGTAGCCAAGTGAAGCCGCCAAATCTATTGCGTTCGGGAAACTATTTTATCGAACAATACGCTGTCTGTGGAGCTTATGTAGCTAAACTTCATTGCAGATTTGCTATTGCTGTGCGACGCAGAAAACAGCGTCGCGGCGACGGGACCGACGCGTTCTCTGCGATTGACCTCCGCGATTAACCTTTGTGATTGATCTCCGCGATTAACCGCCGAGATACAAGCCACCCGCTACAGCACGCCCACAGCCGCCTTAGGCCGCGACCAGTCAATGGAATGTCTTTTCACAAACCCGATCGGTCGCACACCAATCGGGGCCGGTTAAAACTATTACTCTTCTTCGCCTTCAACTTTAACCGTAACGGTCACGTCTACCTCAGGATGAATGTGCACGACAATTTCGTGTTCACCAGTATTTCGCAACGGACCCTCGGGCAATCGTAACTCCCGCTTTTCAACCACATTATTGCTGGCAGCGAATGCCCTGGCGATTTCCTCTGTACCGACTGAGCCAAACAGCTTGCCTTCGTTACCTGAGCGTGCCAATACCGTCACCGAAGCGCCTTCCAGTTGTGCGGCCCTTTGCCTCGCCTTATCCATCAGTGCGGATTGCTGCGCTTCATACTCTGCGCGGCGCTGCTCAAACTCTTCAATATTTTGCTTGTTTGCGATACGCGCCTTGCCTGACGGCAAGAGATAGTTTCTGGCAAACCCTGGCTTGACCTCAACAAGATCACCCAGGCTTCCCACGTTACTGATTTTCTCTAGCAATATAACTTGCATGTCAATTGATCCTGATTAATTGGCCCCGTCGTCGGGACGAGGCTTGTTTCCAATTCGATTTCGATAGTCGAGCCAGGCATCCGAAATACCAAGCAGACCGATGATCATTAGTGAGTAAGGCACCAACATCAACAACAAAACATAGGCTGCCACCAGCCACGCGGAACGCAAACCCAGCCTGTCTACCGCGCAGTGCACCACTGCCATTCCCTGAATCGTAAACAGAGTCGCCAGCACCATTGCGACACTATTGAGCACTTCAAATCCGGTAACCTGCGCCAACAGCAAACACAGCACTCCGCCAGCACTGACGACTCGCCCAAATCGAAGCTCGTGAAACTCACGTTTCATCCCGCCAGGATTGAAGAGCTTGGCCTGCCAGGATCTCGCCAGCAACAAACTCAATGTCGCAATGACAAACAGAGTGGATGCATAAAAACCGGTCATCAACTCGCTGGTTTTGTCGAGCAACTCCCTGATCTGCTCCGGCTCTGCGTCCTGCAGGTTACGCGGTCGCAGCTCTGCACTGTCGGCAATAATGGCTATGACCTCGCGCCAGCTGGCCGCAGGATCACCGATGACTGCGTAGACAACCAGTACACCGACAAGCACCAGTGCGGCGCCCGCTGCAATTCCCAACTCGAGTCTGATGGTCGATCGCAGCACATAGGCCATTACAATGACTGGCAACCACGAGGACACGATCACAGCAGTCGGCGCCAGTGGCTGCATACCGGCCATCACGGCAATTACCGTTGATGCCGTCAGCGCAAGGCCCACCGCAAGCACACCTGATCGAGCGCCCTGCCTGAGCCAGATCAGCGCAACAAGCGCGCTGCTGATTACCACCAGGGGCGGCAACACCAGTGACAGCAACAACACGCTGGAAGCAAGGAGCGCAGCCTGTACCGGCCCGCGCACAGCATAGTTTGCGAGCGCCTGGAACATCGTCAGGTCAGTTTTGAAACGGCTTTAACTGGTAACCGATCAGTGTTGATCACTGTACTGCAGCAGTGACAGATAGCGTGCACGCTTGACTGCGGTTGCCAATTGCCGCTGATAACGGGCGCTTGTACCAGTGATTCGACTGGGTACAATTTTGCCAGTCTCAGTGACATAGGCCTTCAACAGCTCAAGGTCTTTGTAGTCAATGTGCTCTATATTCTCGGCAGTAAAACGACAGTATTTTTTTCTTCTGAAAAAACGAGCCATGGTTACTCTCCTGTTGTCGAAGCGGTAGGCGCTGCAACTTCTTCATCAGCGGCCGTGGGTACTGGCTCGGCAGTCTTGCTGTCGTCCCGAGGAGGACGATCATCTCTGCCGCCGTCTCTTCCGCCGCCATCACGTCCGCCACCGTCCCTTCCGCCGCCGTCACGGGGTGGGCGACGCGTTTCTTCCTCTTCGCGCTTGAGCAGAGGAGACTCGCCAGTGATCGCCGCCTTGCGCTTGATTACCAGATGACGAATCACGGCATCGTTAAAGCGAAACGCACTGGTCAACTCTTCAAGTGACTCGAAGGAGCACTCGATGTTGAGCAGGATGTAGTGAGCTTTGTAAACCTTGTTGATCGGGTAGGCCAGCTGGCGTCGGCCCCAGTCTTCTTCGCGATGAACCGTTCCGGCACTGTTTTCGATTATGCCGCGATAGCGTTCAACCATCGCCGGGACCTGCTCGCTCTGATCTGGATGCACCAGAAAGACTATTTCGTAGTGTCGCATTATTGCTCCTGTGGATTTTGCCCGCATTCAAAATTGATACTGGACAAGGAGTGGATATTTTTACTGCAGTTAACCGCTAATTGTACCATATACCGCCAATGTCGCTAGCTCTTTTTCTGACACTCGCATTGTCAACGCAGATCAGCCAAACGCCTCACCATGCTCGGTAGCAAAGCTCCGTAGTAACGTTCCATAGCAACGCACAGTTTCAACGCTCCATGGCAACGCTCATAACAACCCTTCATGGCCGAGCGTCGCAGTATCACTTCCACACAAAGAACGGGGTTAGTTTTTGTTGTCGGTTGTGCCTATTGACCTCTGCCGCACCGCTTCGAACATAAACACACCGGCGGCAACCGACACATTCAAGCTGGACACAGTGCCGGTCATTGGAATGTGGACCAACTCGTCGCAGGCATCACGTGTCAGCCGACGCAGTCCTTTACCCTCAGCCCCCAGCACCAGCCCGGCAGCCCCCCGGTAGTCAATTGCGGTATAGCTTTGCGTGCCATCACCCGCCGCCCCGTAGAGCCAGATGCCAAGCGATTTGAGTTCAGCCATTGTTCGCTTGAGATTGGCCACCGCGCAAAAAGGCACATTCTCAGCGGCACCGGAGGCCACCTTTCTAACCGCCGGTGTCAGTCCAACACTGCCATCGCGTCCGGCAATCACACAATTGACACCTGCAGCATCTGCGGACCTTAGTATGGCGCCAAGATTGTGAGGATCGGTAATTCCGTCGAGAATCAACACCAGCGCCGGCGTGTCCATAGATGCCAGCTTGCCCAGCATTTCCGGCTCCGACATCGGCTCAAGCGGCACACAAACAGCAATAACCCCCTGGTGACGCACATTACCCGCCTGCTGCTCGAATGGTCTCTTTGACAATCGCTCAACCGGCACTCGAAATTTTCGCGCCAACGCTTCGATTTCGGCAATTCTTTGATCCTTCCGATCAGCCAGCAGCCTGATCTGTTGTACTCTTTTCGGATGCGCAGTGAGCAGCGCCTGCACTACATGTATGCCATGAACCTGCTGAGTATTCACGTCTGGCTGCCTGTTCTTTTACTTTTGGAGGATGATTTTTTCTTCTTTTTCCTGACCGTCGTTTTGGGTTTGGTTTTCAGCTTTACTTTTGATTTCGCCTTTTTCTTTGCTTTGGGTTTCTTCTTTTTTGTCTTCGCACTTGCCGAAACTTCTACTTTCTTTTCGAACGGCTCTAATGCCTGATTAGTGGAACGCACTTTCGATTGCTCTTTCGGACGCTCTTTCGAATCATCGGCAACCTCTGCACTGGAATGAATGGCCGAACTCTCTGCCGAGTGACTGTGTCCACGTCTGCTCTTGGCGGATTTATCCTTGCGTTTTCCATGATGTTTATCACCGTGGCTGTGCGAGCCTTTACCCTTGCGTCGCCCCTTGTTTTTACCCTTGCCCTCACTTTGCCCTGACGCGTCGAGTTGAAAATCGATCTTGCGTTCATCAAGATTAACTGCCGCCACAACAACACTGACCTCCTGCCCCAGATCGAAGGCGCGACCCGAACGTCGACCTAATAGCCGATGCCGCATGGAATCAAAGTCATAGTAGTCATGAGGCAATGACGTGATATGCAGCAAGCCCTCAACGTGAATGCCTTTAAGCTCTACAAACGCACCAAAGGAGGTAATGCCTGAAATAACGCCGACATGCGTTTGTCCAATTTGATCTTGCATGTACTCACACTTGAGCCATGCGGTGACATCTCGAACTGCATCCTCAGCACGACGCTCCACCACCGAGCAGTGCTCACCAATCCCGGTTACCCGCGCTGTGTCATAGGCAAAATCTTTTTTACTCTTGTGTACCAGTCTGTGCTTGATTGCACGATGCACCATTAAGTCAGGATAGCGTCGAATTGGCGATGTAAAGTGTGCGTATTCCTCCAGCGCCAGGCCAAAGTGTCCTGCGTTGCGAGTGCTGTATACAGCCTGATTCATTGAGCGCAACATCACTGTTTGAATCACCAGATAGTCCACGCGCCCGGCTGCACTCGACAGCGTCCTTGCATAGTCTGCCGGGTCTGGCTGGTCCCCGCCTCCCAACGATAGCCCCCGCTGACCAAGAAATTTTCTGACATCAATTAACTTGTCGGCACCCGGACCTTCGTGAATACGATAGAGTCCGGGCAGGGAGTTGCGGGTCAGATAGCGCGCCGCACTGATGTTCGCCGCAATCATGCATTCCTCGATTAACATGTGTGCATCATTACGTTCAATCGGAAGCAGTTTGTCTATTTTTCTTTGTTCATTAAAAACAATCCGGGTTTCGGAACTTTCGAACTCAATAGCACCCCGGCGCGCTCTTGCTTCACGCATAACCAGATACAGCTTGTGCAGCTCTCGCAACTCTTTTTGGAAAGGGCGTACATTTTCTGCTGTTTCGATTCCCTGTAAAAACTGCCCAACCTGTGTATAGGTCAGCCGCGCATGTGAGCGCATTGTTGCCGGATAAAAACGTGCTCGCTTAATTGCACCGTCGCTATCTATCGCCATGTCGCATACCAGACACAGACGATCGACATCCGGATTGAGCGAACACAAACCATTCGACAGACTCTCCGGCAACATGGGGATAACACGTTGAGGAAAGTAGACCGAGGTGCCTCTGCGATAAGCTTCGCTATCGAGCGGTGCGCCACTGTGCACGTAGTGAGATACGTCGGCAATCGCTACCAGTAAACGCCAGCCGTAAGGCTTTGCTTCGGCAAAAACGGCATCGTCAAAATCCCTTGCATCTTCACCATCAATGGTGACCAGCGGCAGGCTGCGTATGTCACGTCGCTCAGCTACTACTCTGGGATCGACCTCTGTGCCAATAGCCGCACTTTCTGCCACGACTTCATCCGGCCATTCATCAGGAATGTCCCTGGAACGAATTGCAATATCGATTTCCATACCGGGAGACATATGCTCGCCAAGCACCTCAATGACAGCGGCGATGGGCGGGTTTCGGTTGGTCGGCTGCTCAACAATTTCGGCCAGAACAATCTGTCCGTCTTTGGCCGCGCCTGGTTCGCTAATCAACACCTCGTGACTGATGCGTTTGTTATCCGGCTGCAGCACCGCGATACCACGATTCACCACCAGCCGCCCTACGATGGTTTTATTTGCGCGCTCAAGCACCTCGACAACGGCGCCTTCCGAACGGCCACGTCTGTCAGTACCAACGATATGCACCACCACTCTGTCGCCATGCAGAACCGTACGCATTTGTTTGGCGTTAAGAAAAATATCATCGCCGCCATATTCATTGATTAAAAAACCAAAGCCATCAGGGTGCGCCGACACTCTGCCACGAATCAGATTGGCTTCATCGACAGGTAAAAATTCACCACGGCGGTTACGCACCAGTTGCCCGTCACGCACCATCGCACCCAGTCGGCGCCCCAGTGCCTCGTATTTGTCAGTGCGCTCATAGATTTTCAGCACGCCAGCCAATTGTTCGTGCGTGAGTGGCTGTCCGGCGCGCTCAATTTCTTCCAGCAACGATTCGCGACTGGCAATTTCAAACGCATATTTCCTGGCTGCCGGTACCGCGGGCTTTTTGCCTCGCTTTTCTTTCTTGGAACGCTCTTTTCTCTTTGAACCTGGTTTTTTTACATTCGACCGGTCACCTGACCTCGTCGTCGTTTTTTTCTTTTTTTTCGCCATTAGCGGATTCTTCTCAGCGGCACAGACTTCTTTCCGGCCTAATTTGATGACACCTGTACATTGACACAGGATGTTCGTACTTTTATAGTTAATGATTACTTACCACCTTGCCGAGGTGGCGGAATTGGTAGACGCGCTAGCTTCAGGTGCTAGTGGGGGTAACCCCGTGGAGGTTCAAGTCCTCTTCTCGGCACCATCTGTTTTTTACCAGGACTCCCTGGCATTCCATAATGCAGGCATTTCTCAGTATGGCGCAGTATGGAATAACGCGATAGAACAATGCGGATAGAACAATGCGATAGAACCGGCGATCAGAACAACGCGCGCCGTCAAGCGAGCCCGTCTGATATAGTGCAAACCAAGCTACACACCAACTACTAGTCTGCCGACATTGCATAACAGGATTATGAACTCCTCGTTTGCGTAACAGCACTGCTGTACAACACCGCGAGCCCTGACACTGTGGCACAACGCCTGGCCACTCCTTCGATCAACATGGGTTCTGCCGAACATCCATTGTCCAGGATGGTATGGTCTGCTGTTTCTATGCTCTGGCGCCAGGCACTGATTTCCAGGCCCGGCTTTAACCGTAAGGATGTTTGATTACGATCGTCTCTTTACGATCCGGCCCGGTCGACACAATATGTACCTCTGTGCCAGTCAGCTCGGCCAGGCGCTCAACGTACTTTCTGGCATTGTCTGGCAAAGACTCCCACTCGGTGATGCCCTGCGTCTTCTCTGTCCAGCCGGGCATGGTCTCGTACACGGGTACACATCGGCTCAGTCGTTCTGCGCCCGTTGGCATATGCGTGACCTTCTCACCATCAAGCTCGTAGGCAACTGCAATTTTGAGTTCTGACAGACCGTCGAGTACATCGAGTTTGGTCAGACACATCCCGCTAACACTGTTCAACATCGATGCCCGACGCACTGCCACCGCATCGAACCAGCCACAGCGTCGCTGACGACCGGTAGTGGCACCAAATTCATGACCACGCTCTCCCATGTGTTGTCCGGCAGCGTCATCGAGCTCGGTCGGAAACGGCCCGGCACCAACACGAGTTGTGTAGGCTTTGGTTATCCCGAGAACGTATTCAATAGCTGCCGGTCCAAGACCGCTGCCAGAGGCTGCCGCACCGGATGTGGTGGTTGATGAAGTCACGAACGGATAGGTGCCATGGTCAACATCAAGCAACGTACCCTGTGCACCTTCGAGTAAAATTTTCACACCCTGTTGACGCCTGGCATCAAGGTACTCTGCTCCATCGACAACCATGGCTTCAATACGCTTCGCATATTCCAGACACTGATTTACCACCACCTGCGCATCAATGGGCTCTACCTTGTGTAAACCTTCCAGCACGAAATTGTGCAACTGCAGGGCTGTTTCTACTTTGCGCACAAGCACCTCCGGCTGCAGCAAATCGGCAACTCGAATAGCGCGCCGTGCCACCTTGTCTTCGTACGCCGGGCCAATTCCCCTGCCGGTGGTACCTATTGCATTTTTATTGGCTGACTTCTCTCTGGCCTGATCCAGCGCAATGTGATACGGCAGGATCAAAGCACTTGAATCACTGATTTTTATGCGATCGCTGACCGACAGTCCATCAGCTTCAAGCGCATCAATTTCAGTGAACAACGCCTCGAGAGAAAGCACAACCCCGTTGCCAATTAAACACTCGACACCCTGTCGCATAATGCCGGAAGGGATAAGATGCAATACGGTCTTTTTGCCATCAATCACCAGGGTGTGTCCGGCATTGTGCCCTCCCTGATAGCGCACCACCATTTGCGCCTGATCGGTTAGCAAATCTACAATTTTGCCCTTGCCTTCATCACCCCACTGGGTGCCTAGTACCACTACGTTCGACGCCACCTAGCGACTCTCCAGTAACCACTTACCATTGTGTTGAATTAGCTTGCGATCACAGACAGCCAGACTTTGCTCGCCCAAATCTGTAATCACGATTTCACCCTTTTCTCGCAACCCGGATACGAGCTGATCCAGCTCCGGGTCAGCAACAGCCGGCGCCAGAATGGCATTCGGTATAGAGCGATCCGCACCACCCGCGTCGCGCATAAGGATGCGCATCAGGTTTTTTAAATCTGTGCTGTACCCCGTGGCTGCGCGACTCCTGCCGAAGGCATCGCCAATGCCGTCATAACGGCCTCCGCGTGCTACCTCGACACCAACGTCAGCGACGTATGCCGCGAATACAATACCATTGTGGTATTGATATCCGCGTAGTTCTGCCAAATCAAAGTGCACTGTGCAAGCCGACACATCGGCCAACGCCTCGCCGATAAGTCCAAGGCGTGCGATTGTCTCCAGTATGTCCTCGCCGTATGGCTCGAAAACCTGTTTTGCTCGCTCAAGTACCGACGCATCTCCATGCAACATGCACAACTCGGACAACACTGTGCAGTGCCCTGAAGACACCCCTTTTGCACTGCAAAACGCGCCTACATCTGCCTGCGCCTTGCGTTGCAGCAGGGTAAACAGCATCTCCTGATCGGGTTTACTCAAAGCAATCTGTTTGCACAGTGTACGAAAAATATCAGCATCGCCGAGGTCAAGATGCATATGTCCGATGCCTACAGCATCCAGTGTTGCAAGCATCAAGCGAATGACTTCTATATCACTGCCATTGCCACTGTGACCAAATAATTCGGCGCCCAGTTGAATGGGGCTGCGACCACCGTCGGCGCTGTCTCCATAGGAGCGCACAACCGTGCCAAGGTAAAACAGCCGGTTTATCCCCTCATTGCCGAGTCGGTGTGCATCGACCCTTGCCACCTGAGGTGTCATATCCGCTCGTAACCCCATCATACGACCAGTCAGCGGATCAGCAATCTTGAAGGTCTGCCGCTCAAAGTCAGCGCCAGCAATGGACAGCAGAGATTCAAGATACTCAACGAACGGCGGGGCTACGGGTTGATAGCCCCAACTCAGATGCAAATCATATATCTTGCGCCTGAGCTGCTCGAGAAAGTGTGCCTGATCCGGGAGCAACTCGTCGATACCTTCAGGCAGCAACCAGCGCTCGGTGCTTGAGGAATTCAATGCTATCCAGTTTAAAAAAAGTATGGGTTTGCTGCTGACGCGCGTTTGTACCTGCGGCGCACAGTTGCAGACTTAACTGAGGGGAGACTGCCGCGCCAACACTGCCGCGCAATACCTCGCGCACCGAATCTACCCGGCTTGGCTCCCAACCTCACAGTATAACCGGCCACATCATCGCTGGCCAATCTAAATAGTCACGGCGTCAGCTAGCGTTTAACGAGTGTTTAATGTTGCGACGCACCCCGTGACCCAGATCAGGGACCCGGATCAGTGAACCAGATGAAGTACCAGCGCTCCTACAACCATCAAACCGAGCCCGGTATAACGAATATTTTTGTCTGGCAGGCCGGCGAGTTGTGCCGCCGCCTTACGATAGGCGGCAGGGCTGATTGCAGGCAACAACCCTTCCAGGACAATAACCAGCGCTATCGCTGTGAGGATTTCACTGACCATCAGCTGCGATCAGTTCCCTGCTAGTTTTCGACCGAGCCATTAAAGTACCTGAAAAACTGCGAATCAGGTTTAATCAGCAACACGTCATTTTTACCACTGAAAGTGGTTTTATAGGCGTTCAGGCTTCGGTAAAGGCTATAAAACTCCGGGTTTTTGCCATACGCGTTGGCGTAAATCTCGGCAGCCTCGGCATCGGCCTCACCACGAATCTTTTGCGACTCATTGTATGCCTCCGCCAATAATTCGGAACGCTGCCGTTCCGCATCAGCAACAATACCTTTTGCCTTTTCCTGACCTTTGGAGCGAAAGTCTTTCGCAACCTTGGCACGCTCCTGTTGCATTCGCTGATAGACGGAGTCGCTGACATCTTCAGGCAGCTCGACTTTCTTGACCCGGACATCAACAATTTCAACACCCAGTGGCCGCGCCTGAACATTGGTGGCGACTGCAACTTCGTCCATTATCTCCTGACGCTGTCCTGCAATTACGCCTTGCATCGTGCGCTTACCAATCGCATCCTTAATTCCCTTATTGATAAACTGAGAGAGTAGACGCTCGGCGTTGCGACTGTTGCCACCAGTCGCTTTGAAGTACTCACGCGGATTTTCAATTCGCCACTTAACGAACGAATCAACGATCACGTTTTTCTTTTCACTGGTCAATACTCGCTCTGGCTTCGCATCTATATTCATGATCCGCCGATCGAATTTATGTACCGTGTTAAAAAACGGCCACTTGCCGTGTAACCCCGGCCCATACTCTTCCTCTTCGATTTCACCGAGAAACAGTTTGATCGCAGTTTCCCGCTCATCAACGACAAAGAACGGTGCGATGGTGCTGTTTACAGTAATCAGAAAAGCAAGTACGGCCACTCCGATAAGCAGAAATCTAAACATTAGCGAGCCTCCCGTGAGCGTGAGCGACTTTGGTTGCTGCCATTGTTGCCCAGGCTCTGACTGTTGGGTGTTTGTGAACTGTTAAACTGCTGTCCACCCTTTTTGATTTCTTCGATAATATTGGCAGTGCCACCACCACTGCCACCACCCATTAATTTATCGAGTGGCAGGTACATCAGGTTATTGCCCCCTTCAACGTCGACCATCACCTTGCTGCTACTGGATAAAACCGACTCAAGGGACTCGATATACAGACGCTCTCTGGTCACCTCGGGCGCTTTCTCATATTGCGTCAACAATGACTCGAAGCGACTGGCCTCACCTTGCGCCGCATTCACTACCTCGGCTTTGTAGGCTCGTGCCTCCTCCAGCGCTATGACCGCGTCACCGCGCGCTTGTGGCAAAAGACCATTTCTATAGGCTTCCGACTCATTGATGAAGCGCTCCTGATCCTCGCGAGCCTTAATGGCGTCAGAAAATGCTGCCTGCACCTCTTCCGGTGGTTGCGCACTTTCCAGGTTGACTGAATTTACCTGCATACCGGCATTGTAGCCGTCGAGAATATTTTGAATCTGGGTCTTGGTATCGTCTGCGATGATATCTCGGCCTTCGGTAATTACCAGGTCCATGACGGTTTGACCAACCGTTTCACGCAATGCGCTCTCGGCCGCCTGTCGCAGCGTTGTGTCGGCATCTACGACGTTAAAAAGGTAATCCGGTGCCTCGCTTATATTGTACTGCACGGCCAGATCGATCTCGACGATATTCTCGTCTTTGGTGAGAATCTCCTGCGATTTCAGCTCAACAGATCTGTTTTGGTCAACATTCACCCGCTCCAGTGTTTGCACCGGCCAGGGTATATGCCAGTGCGGGCCGGGTTGAGTGGTATGCGCATACTCACCGAATTGCAAAATCACACCGCGCTCAGCAGGCTGAATAATATAGATACCACTCAGCAGCCATAGCACGCCCAGCACGACCGCCGCAGCAATAAGCCCTATCGAGCCCAGCTTGCCGGGAAAGTTTACCCCGCCGCCTCGTCCGCCACTGCCTCGCTTGCTACCACCGAACATGCTGTCCAGCTTTTTTTGCAGGTTGCGAAACACCTCGTCGAGATCGGGAGGCCCACTATCGTTCTTTTTGTTACCCCAAGGGTCGTTATTATTGCCCCCCGGTTCATTCCAGGCCATCAAATACTCCAGGTGAAGTGTCGCGAAATAGGTACGCAGCTGCGCGAATCAAAAGAGGTGTGCTGATGGATGGCTAAATCCGGCAGCAGGTAATTATTCATAAGTCTAGCAGGATGTAGAAAAACTATTGCGCTTGCTTTCAAGTCGTTAAATTCTGGTGAAGATGCTTCAGTGGTAACCGCTTTTTTCAGCCACGTAAAAATTGTTTACGCTGATCCGAGACACATGGCCCACTCAATTTTACGCTGGCGCTATTCTCACATAGTCACCAATTGTTTAACAGATCTGTTTATCTCGCAGATATAGTGTCACACAGAGTGCTTTACAAGCTCCCCGTCAACTCCCGTTTGTTTTACAAATCGTTGCCAGTCGCGTTCTGCTATCTCGAGCTTCAGAATAAACTCGCCGGTATCGCCGATTTCTTCCTGACGCACCGCCTCTCGCTCATACAGCATAGCGCGTTCCCTGCCCTGATGAGCCGATAGTGTAAGCCAGCCAGTGCGCCTTTCCGGGCGCAAGCGCCGGCTAATCCGGTCTCGGAGTGCATCGATTCCCTCGCCACTTATTGCGGATACGGCCAGCGCATCTTCGCCGGTGAAGCTTTCGTATAATCTCTCCCGCTGCACCGAGTCCAGTTGGTCGACCTTGTTGAAAACCAGTATCTGCGGCGCTTTAGCGCCTATCTCATCCAGCACGGTTTGCACCTGCTCGCGGCGTTCGTCGCTCGCGGTATCGTTGGCGTCTATCACATGCAGCAGCACCGTCGCCTCGCGCGTTTCCTGCAGCGTAGATCGGAACGAATCGACCAGTTCGTGAGGCAACTTGTTGATGAAGCCCACCGTATCTGCAATGACCGCCTCTCCGGTTTCAAGCTCCAGCTTTCTTATCGTCGGATCCAGCGTTGCAAACAGCTGATCGGCCGAATACACCTCGGCGTCAGTCAGCCGATTAAAAAGCGTAGATTTACCCGCGTTGGTGTATCCGACGAGCGATACCGTCGGCAATTCATTTTTCTTGCGGTTGCGCCGCCCCTGGTCGCGTCTGGCATCCACTCTGTCCAGCCGTTTACGAATCTGCTTGATGCGAACCGCAATCAAACGCCGATCGGTTTCCAGCTGAGTTTCACCCGGCCCACGAAGCCCGATACCGCCCTTTTGTCTTTCGAGGTGGGTCCATCCACGTACCAGGCGGGTGGACAGATGCGCCAGTTGAGCCAGTTCTACCTGCAGCTTGCCCTCAAAAGATCTCGCACGCTGGGCAAATATGTCAAGAATCAAACCGGCACGATCAAGCACACGGCATTTCAGTAGGGATTCAAGATTTCGTTCCTGACTGGGAGACAAAGAGTGATCGACGATCGCCAGATCAGCCTGGCTGGCAGACACCAGGTCTGCGACCTCCTGAGCTTTACCGGTACCCAGCAGATAGCGTGGATGAGGGTTGTTGAGCTTTACATCAACTGATGCAACCGTGTTCGCACCTGTAGAGCGCACCAGTTCCGCGAATTCGCCGGGGTGATTCTCTTCTCCGGGGATATCGATGTTGACGACAACGCAATCGTTGCCAAAATCGGGCCGATCAAACAAAGACTAGTCCGATCCGGCTTCTCGATACGTTAAAACTGTTATTGGCCTTCAGCAGTTTCCTGATCCTCTCCGGGAGGGGCCATTTTTACCGATCGCGCGGGAACGATCGTTGAAATAGCGTGTTTATAAACCATTTGACTCACGGTATTTTTCAGCAACACGACAAACTGGTCGAATGATTCTATTTGTCCCTGAAGCTTTATACCGTTCACGAGATAGATGGACACCGGAACCCTTTCCTTACGCAGAGTGTTGAGAAAGGGTTCTTGTAGCGACTGCCCTTTTGCCATTTTCTTGGTTCCTGGTTTTTATTATTCTGTTCTGGATCGAGATCCTCGCGGACTGGTACGCGAGTTCTTCACCATACTTCGAACAGTGCCTTGTTTACCGGATTACCGCTGCCTTTTTGCTTTGTCAACCTAAATAACGCAATCTAGTGCCAACCTCGCTGGGCAGTTAAATCGACTCGATGGCGAATTGTTACCCACTGTTAACATCCTGTCAATTTCATTAGGTACCTCAGAACACTGGTATTCTGCTCTGAAGCCAATTGTAATGAACATTGACCAACAGACAAAGTTGGTCAATGAGAATGCCACAGCCACTGTTATCTAGCACAACAATCAATTTGTGCCAGTGCATTTCAGCAAATGAGCGAATGATTTTTCGCATGTTACTCTGCTGGCTTTGTTGCTGTCACATCCTGATTGTCAGCAAGCGGATTTGAGCAGACAGCCAGTATTTAGTAAACAGCGCCGACTCCAATTCTATTCGAGGACACACCGAAAATGATAGGAAAACTCAACCACGTCGCTATCGCTGTGGCAGACCTCGAGCGTGCGACTGAAAGCTACCGCGACACACTGGGTGCGGCGGTTACAGCGCCGATAGACCTCCCGGAACACGGTGTGACAACGGTGTTTGTAGAGCTTCCCAATACCAAAATCGAATTACTGAAACCACTCGGGCCAGATTCGCCTATAGCCAAATTTCTCGACAAGAATCCGGCTGGTGGCATGCACCACGTCTGCTATGAGGTAGAGGATATTGAAGCAGCCAGAGACAAGCTGGTGGCAGTGGGTGCGCGTGTGTTGGGAGACATCAAGATTGGTGCGCACGATAAGCCTGTGTTGTTCCTGCACCCGAAAGATTTTTGCGGCACACTGGTCGAACTGGAGCAGATTTGACCAGAAACCCGCCGACGGACATTTACAATATTTAACGATTATGTCGCATCAAAATCGAGTGTGACCGGACAATCAACCGGGCGGGTTTGGCACGCAAGCGTGTAACCTGCTTCAACCTCCCATTCCGCTAAAGAATAGTTCATGTCCATTGCGGTGTTTCCCGACTTTACTTTGCAGCGACAGGTGCAACACATCCCGCCTGCACAGGAAAACGGCAGATCGAGTCCGGCACGCTGTGCTGCCGATAGCACCGTATCGGTAGCCGGATTGACCGTAATTTGTCGCTGCGATCCATCAATCATTACTGTGACCGCGATGCCGGTGTCATCCTCAGCGCCCGGCGTCTTTGATTGCTTGCGCTGCGGCACTCTCGCTGTATCCGCTCCGGCTCCATCGGCGACAAATAATTCTGTGTGAATACGCTCTTTCTCTATGCCCCGTGCCTCCAGTGCCGCCGATGTTTGCTCCATCATTTGTTGCGGGCCACAGATATAGCAAGCGTCATAGCGATCAGGTATCAGCAATCCACGGTCTATCAACGCATTTATTTTTTCCTGATCGATTCGGCCATTCAGCACAGTGGCTTCCTGTTGCTCGGCACTCATGATATTGAGTAGCCTGAAGCGATCCATAAAGTGATCTTTCAGCGCATGGATATCATCCCTGAACATCATTTCAGTCGACGTCCGGTTGCCATAGACCAGAGTAATCTGGCTGTCCGATTCTCCCTCAAGAACCGATCTGGCGATGGACAGGCAGGGGGTAATTCCCGACCCCACTGCCAACAACAGATATCGATGCCGGCCACCAATTGCAGCGGTAAACCGACCCTGCGGTGTCATTACCCGCACCTTGTCACCGGCAACCAGGCTCATCGCGTAGTTCGAAAACAGCCCACCGGGAACTGCCTTGATACCCACTTCAAGCAGCATGGGGCTTTGTTGCACAGCAGAACAAATTGAGTATGAGCGACGCACATCCTGCCCCTCGATGCTTGCCCTCAGGGTCAGGTACTGGCCCGGAATAAATCGATAGTTTGCCTGCAACTCGCGGGGTACGAAAAAGCTCAAGGACACAGCCACATCCGATTGCGGACGCACCGATGCAATCTCGAGTTCATGAAATTCAGCGGAGGACATAGTCAGAGAGTTCCCGGGCCTTCATCAAGCCATGAATTCGGTGTCGTGTTCAAAATACCGTTCAAAGACACTTAAAATAGTCAAACGGTTCCTGGCAGTCATTGCACCGATACTGCGCTTTGCAGGGAGTTGACCCGAATTCAGAAACTCGAGTCGTCGATGAACTATCGCAATGCGGACAGGTAACTGATGGCTTGTCGAACAATGCCGGCTTTGCCGGTGCGTCTGCTGCAGGCGGGGCGATGCCGTTTTGCAGCAGTTTTTGTCTGCCAGCCTCGGTTATCCAGGCCGTGGTCCAGGCCGGCGACATCACGCGCTCTACTTTGGCGTTGAAGCCTGCATCGAGCAGGGCATTCAAGATCGACTCCTCGATCACCGCAACTGCTGGACAGCCGGAGTAAGTTGGCGAGACTTCAGCTACTACCGTGTCGCCATCTATCTTTACCGCTCGTAGGATACCTAAATCTTCGACGCTGACGAATGGCAACTCCGGATCCGGGACTGCCCCTGCAACCGCTCTCGCCTTTGCAAGCAGACTCTGCGTTTCAGTACTTGAGAGCGCATCGCTCTCGCCGTTGCTGCCAGCTTGATCATTAGCGGCAACCATTACCACTGCGCTCCCGGGTAAGCGCGTTGCATATACTGCAACTCCGCAAGCAGGAAACCAAAGTCTTCCGTGTGTCTGCCTTCTCTGCCGCCATATTGATAAAAAGGCACCTCTGGCAGTTCAATGGTTGCCTTTGCAAAAACCGCATTGATGGTCGCGTCCCAGTCTGCTCGCAATGCCTCGCTGTCCGGTATAACCCCGGCTTCGATACAGGCACGTCGATCGTCGTCGCAACTAAACAGTTCATCGGTATAGCAATGCAGCGACGCCACGGCTTCCTGCATTCTTGCTGCACTCTCGTCTGTGCCGTCACCCAACCGCACTACCCACTCGCCCGAGTGTCGGATGTGGTAGCTGATTTCCTTGACCGCCTTGCCAGCGATTGCGGCTATGTTCTCATCAGTGCTGTTGGCAGCTTCACGCCAAAACGGCTGCATGAAAGCGGCAAAATACAGCTGGCGCAGCATGGTGTGCGCAAAATCGTTATTGGGTCGTTCGACCAGCAGGCAGTTTCTGTATTGACGATCAAGACGCAGGTACGCAAGGTCATCTTCAGTTCGATTCAACCCTTCTTTCTCAGCCGCATAGGCATATAGATGTCGAGCCTGACCAATCAGATCAAGCGCCATATTTGGCAACGACAGGTCCTCCTCCAACATCGGCGCATGCCCGCACCACTCGGATAATCGATGCCCCAGTATCAGGTGATCGTCGGCCAGCTGTAACAAACTGGAAACCAGGGCAGCCTGTGCGATGGATCCATCCGACTCAGTTGCGGAACGAGTAGCAGCGGCCATTACATATGCCCCACTTCATCCGGAATTTCGTAAAAACTCGGGTGGCGATAAATTTTGTCGGCAGCCGGATCAAAATTTTCCGCCGACTTATCGGGATCGGACGCCACGATATGACTTGCCTTGACTACCCAGATTGAATTGCCCTCTTCGCGACGCGTGTAGACATCGCGCGCGGCCTGCACGGCCATTACCTCATCAGACGCATGCAGACTACCGACATGCTTATGGTTGAGACCGGTGCGCGGTCGAATAAACACTTCCCACAAAGGCATTAGACTCTGGTTGCTTGTCTGTTCGTCGCTCCCGGGGTCAATGCTCTTTGGGTCCTTGCTCTTTGGCTCCTTGCTCTTTGGCTCCTTGCTCTTTGGCTCCTTGCTCTTTAGGTGTTTGCTCATTAAGCCGCCTCCGCATCATTACCATCGTGCTTTTTCGCGTAGGCTATTGCAGCCTCCCTTACCCATGCACCATCGTCCCAGGCTTTTTTACGAGCCGCGAGCCGATCCTTGTTCATCATGCCGTGGCCTTTTACCACGCGCCAGAATTCATCCCAGTCGATTGGCCCAAAGTCGTAACCGCCCTTGCCCTTGTTCTTGTCCGGGTTCCACTTCAGGTCCGGATCAGGCATGGTCAAACCGATGAGCTCTGCCTGCGGCACAGTGGCATCAACAAAACTCTGCCGCAGTTCGTCATTGCTGAAGCGCTTGATTTTCCACGCCATCGACTGATCAGAATGAAGGCTGTCTGTGTCAGAGGGACCGAACATCATGATCGACGGCCACCACCAGCGGTTTAGCGCATCCTGTGCCAGTTCTTTTTGCTCCGCGGAACCCTCGGTGAGCGATTTCATCAACTCGTAGCCCTGGCGCTGATGAAAGCTCTCTTCTTTACACACCCGTATCATGGCACGCGCATAGGGCCCATAAGAGCAACGACACAATGGCACCTGATTCATGATCGCTGCACCATCGACGAGCCAGCCAATTGCACCGATATCAGCCCAGGTAGGTGTGGGGTAATTAAAAATTGACGAATACTTGGCCTTACCCGACAGTAAATCCTCGGTGAGCTGCTCACGCGTCACGCCCAGCGTTTCGGCTGCGGAGTAGAGATAAAGCCCGTGTCCGCCCTCGTCCTGAACCTTGGCAAGCAGTGCTACCTTGCGCCGCAGCGACGGTGCGCGAGTTATCCAGTTTCCCTCTGGCAACATGCCGACAATCTCGGAATGTGCATGCTGGCTGATCATCCGCACCAACGTACGGCGATAGGCCTCGGGCATCGGATCATTCGGTTCAATTTTTTCCTCGGCGTCAATCCGCTTTTGAAACGCATCGAGAAACTCCTGCGTCTCCTCAGCTTGCGTATTGGCTCCAATCAGACCTTGTGAATACATGATTTGCTCCAGGCAGAATCTATTTGCCAGTCGGTAGCCGCTTGATGCTATCAACCCGAACCACCGGCCAATGTCAGTAGCCAGTAGATTTCGTGCCACCGATTCCGCACCACATGTTACGGAATTTGTCTAAGAATCTTTAATCTTGTAACATATTATCGAATCAGTCAAGCATGAGCTGCACTGGCACGCTCTAACCTCGGTATCCTAACTTCACACAGGACCATCCAATGATTGAAGTACAGAGCTTCGCGCAAGGCGAATGGGTAAAACCAGATGCCAACGCCCGCTTAATCCACTCCGCCGTTGACGGCAGCCAGATTGCCATAGCGGGTCGCTCTGATCTCGATACACAAGGGATGCTGGACCACGCGCGCGACGACGGAGGACCAGCGATGCGGCAGCTGAGCTTCCATGATCGCGCCCGCCGGTTAAAAGCGCTGGCGACGCTGTTGTCAGAACACAGCGAGTCATTGACCCGCTTGGCGTTTAGTACGGGTGCCACTCGCGCGGACTCTACAGTCGATATCGATGGTGGCATCGGCACCCTGTTCGTCTATGCCTCGAAAGCCCGACGCGAACTCCCCGACGATGTGGTCTGTTGCGACGGCCCCATCGAGCAGCTCTCTCGTAACGGTA
>CAYMVV010000058.1:33865-35501 GCA_964393885.1 uncultured Granulosicoccaceae bacterium
GAGCAGCTCTCTCGTAACGGTACCTTTATGGGCCAGCATATCTATACCAGCAAACCGGGGGTTGCCATTCACATCAACGCCTTTAATTTTCCGGTCTGGGGGATGCTGGAGAAAATGGCACCCGCGTTGCTGGCAGGCATGCCCGTCATTGTCAAACCAGCCACCAGCACCTGCTATGTAACCGAGGCCTGTTTTCGACTTATTGTCGACAGCGGGATTTTCCCGGCTGGCAGCCTGCAGCTGATCACCGGCGGAACCGGCAACCTGCTCAATCAATTACAAAGTCAGGACATGGTCAGCTTTACCGGTTCGGCCGAAACTGCGCTGCAGCTGAAATCGAATCAACACTTGCTGGAGGCCTGTGTACCTTTTAACGCAGAACAGGACAGTCTGAATGCCTCGCTTCTCTGTCCGGATGTGCTACCGGACAGTGATACATTCAACGTTTTTATCAATGAAGTCTGCCACGAGATGACATCCAAGTCTGGTCAAAAGTGCACGGCAATCAGACGAATTTTCACCCCACAGCATCTTATAGATTCAGTTATAGATGCAGTAAGCGCGCGTCTTGCATCAGTTACAATCGGCGACCCGTCGCTTGAGTCTACAGATATGGGTGCGCTGGTCTCTGTCGGTCAACGCACTCAGGTACTGGAGGCGACCACAGTTATTGAACAACAGGCAAACAAGGTATTTGGCAACGACCCGATAGAGGTCGACGGTGCCAGTGAAAAAGAAGGTGCGTTTATCTCCCCCATGCTATACCGCTGCGACAGCCCAGATGACGCAAACCTGCTGCACCAGTGTGAAGCGTTCGGGCCAGTATCTACCGTGATGCCCTATCGTGATTTAAACCATGCTGCGCAACTGCTCAACCTGGGTGGCGGCAGCCTGGTTGCTTCCGTTATTACTGATGATCCCGACCACGCCTGCCGCATAACACTGGCATCTGCAGCGCATCATGGACGCCTCTATTTCAACAATAAAGAAACAGCAAAAGAAGCAACTGGACATGGTTCACCGCTGCCACATATGACGCACGGTGGGCCGGGTCGAGCAGGCGGCGGTGAAGAGCTGGGCGGTGTACGCAGCATCAAGCATCATATGCAGCGCACATCTGTGCAGGGCAGCCCGGACATTCTTCGCGCGATAACCGGCATGCATGTGAATGGCGCCACTGAACACCCATCTGATTCTCACCCGTTCCGCAAGCACTTCGGTGAATTGAAAATTGGCGAGACACTGCACGCGGGCCCACGCACTATCACACTGGATGATATAGAACACTTCGCACACTTCACCGGCGACACGTTTTACGCCCACATGGATGAAGAGGCAGCAAAGGCAAACCCGTTTTTTCCCGGCCGAGTTGCGCATGGCTATTTGCTACTGTCTTTCGCTGCCGGTCTTTTCGTCGACCCTGATCCGGGTCCGGTGCTGGCTAATACCGGCCTTGATGGCTTGAGTTTTCAAAAACCGGTAAGCGCTGGTGACAGCCTGTCAGTGGCGCTTAGCGTGAAACGCAAAACAAAACGCAACGACGAATACGGTGAAGTGCGCTGGCAGGTCCTGTTGTTCAACCAGAACCAGGAGCAGGTAGCAAGCTATGAATTGCATACGATGAACGCTCTTTGAC
>CAYMVV010000058.1:35601-38046 GCA_964393885.1 uncultured Granulosicoccaceae bacterium
ACTGTGATTTTATACACCATGATCGAGACAACCGATGTCTACTTCACCCCTCAAGCTTATTGAGGAACTGCAAGAGTCCGGCTCATTAAAGGTCTGGTCACTTATCATCACTTTTTTTGGTGATGCGGTAGAACCCCGTGGCGGAATCGTCGCCGCCAGTACGCTACAGTCGGTTATGGAGGTAATGGGGGTGGGGTCCGGTGCTGTGCGCACTGCCTGTTCCAGACTGGCCAAAGACGGCTGGATCGTACGGCAGAAACAGGGCCGCAACAGCTTTTATCGGCTATCAGATATGGGCCACGCACCTTTCAGGAAAGCCAGTCAACAAATCTACACCGCACCGCCAACCCGAACAGCTGAGCCAGATACGTCACCTGCATCTCAGTCGGTCAAAGCGGCTGGCAAATTTACCTTGTTAATTCAAAACCCGCTGAAGGTCAGTTCAAATGCCTGGCAATCGCTACGCGATAAAGGCATTCGTATCAATGCCAACAGTGTGCTGTTTAAAAGCGACGATCCGGTATTGCAGAATGCCCTTGAAAATGACCTGCAGGTTGATGACCTGCTTATTCTGACTGACGGGTCAGCCAGCTTTCCGGACTGGATAAAACGCAGTGTTTGCACAGACGAGTGCGCGCAGCGCTATCACCTGCTGATGCGTCGATTCCACTCTATAC
Organism: uncultured Granulosicoccaceae bacterium; assembly: GCA_964393885.1. GTDB lineage: Bacteria > Pseudomonadota > Gammaproteobacteria > Granulosicoccales > Granulosicoccaceae. The sequence continues at coordinate 36,279 of CAYMVV010000058.1, forward strand.
CATCCAACCTGCCAACGGACCCGCTCACATCACTGGCCATCCGCTGCCTGTTGATTCACGAATGGCGCAGGTTATTATTGCGCAGCAGTCCCGTGCCCGCCGAACTGGTCCCGCCAGACTGGCCGCACAGAGATTGCCACCTGTTTGTCGCCACGTTATACAGACAGCTTTTCGATAGCGGCGAGCGATGGATGAATGAAAACGCGCTCGGTCCCAACGGACAGCTGAAGACAACAGACCAGGCCAGTCAAAAACGATTTTTAGATTGCAACACCTGGTAGATATAACTGCGCGCATGTAACAACGCATATAAATCCGCCTGTAACTACGCACGTAACAATCCACGAGACTTTGCAGGTAACATTGATCGACAGGTTAACAACCGTTTTACTGGAAACAGATCTATGCCAAATGGTATTTCGATTGAGCAGTCTAATGGACTACTTGAGGTCACACTGGATCGCCCGGACCGACTCAACAGCTTCATCGATGAGATGCATATAGAGTTACGACGGGTGCTCGAGCAGGCCGCAGTGGATCCGGATTGTCGGGCAATTCTGCTAACCGGCCGCGGACGTGGTTTTTGCGCAGGTCAGGACTTACAGGCAAGAGACCCGCGAGCCGACAGCAGCCCGCCAAATTTACAACGAACCTTATCCAGCTTTTTTAACCCTACTGTCAGTTTGATTCGCCGTATCGAAAAACCGGTTATCTGTGCCGTCAATGGCGTTGCCGCTGGTGCCGGTGCCAATCTGGCTCTGGCCTGCGACATCGTGCTTGCCGCCCGCAGCGCACGCTTCATTCAATCATTTGCCAAAGTCGGTCTGATTCCGGACGCGGGCGGTACCTGGAGTCTGGCAAACCTTGTGGGACAGGCACGCGCAAAAGCACTGGCGATGACAGCTATGCCACTGGATGCGACAACCGCTGAGCAGTGGGGGCTTATCTGGAAAGTGTGCGACGACGACTCATTAATGCAAGACGCACGTGAACTTGCTTTGGCGCTGGCCGCAGGCGCCACGATTGGCTTGGGCCTGACCAAGCTGGCTATTCAATCGGCCGCAGACAACTCTTTCGAACAGCAGTTGGTACTCGAAGCTCAACTTCAGGGACGCTGCGGCAGAACGCCCGACTACGCAGAAGGAGTAACATCCTTTCTGGAAAAACGTAAAGCCAGCTTCACAGGCCTGGAGCGGGCTGAGCAACCGAGCGCTACTCACCAGAGCGGCACGCAACAAAGCGATCATTCCGAGAGCGATACCGAGAGCGATACCAAGAGCGAAGGCAATACAAATGAGTAGCTTGACTGCCGATGAAAAAGCGACCCGCAGTGCAGAGGCAATGTGGGCTAACGACAGCGCCAGCAAGAGTCTGGGCCTGGTGTTTAAAAGCGTTACCCCGGGGCGTGCCGTATTTACACTAACAGTGGAAGAGCGCCACACGAATGGCCACAACATTTGCCACGGGGGCTACATATTTACGCTGGCAGATACGGCATTCGCGTTTGCCTGCAACAGCTACAACCAGGTTGCCGTTGCACAACAAAATTCGATCACATTTGTCGCTCCCGGCCAACTTGGAGACACGCTGACAGCAACCGCTACCGAGGTAAATCGCGCCGCCAGATCAGGAGTCTACGACGCAATAGTGGTCAATCAAAACGGCGATACCATTGCGTTATTCCGTGGAAACTCCAGAGCGCTAAACAAAACACTTTTTGACGAATAACAAGGCAAAAAAAAGCCCCCTGAACAGGGGGCTTTATATC
>CAYMVV010000059.1:0-15712 GCA_964393885.1 uncultured Granulosicoccaceae bacterium
ATGAAGATCTTTACAACCGGTTTACCATTATTTTCTGCTGCCGCCATTTAATACTCTTCCTGATTTCTCCGTTGCCGCAAGTACTATACATGCCGCACAACATGTCATTTTTCCTGTAACTACAACGGCTTCACTGTGTTATACACTGCCGATAAGGGCACATTCTCGTAATAAGTTGAGGACGACCTAGTGGATGCGATCCATCACCACATCATTAACTAGACAAGCCATCGCCTTCCCAACCTACGCAAACTCATGAACATCTTTGACTGAATCCACCGGATGAAGATTCTCTGCCCTTCATATGCACGCACTCAATTTCCCTGAGTCCACGCTCGGACAATGAAGGATTAATACGATGATAACGAAACATTCTCGGCTCAAACGGGAAGTGATGTACTTTCATGTCATCAACCTACGAATCTATTTCTGCTCCTGTAATACAGCGGCCAAAGGTTCTGCGAGCAGATCCGGTTCGCGAGTAGTTCGGTACATCAGCGCATATGGCAGAACCCCTACCGCAATCATGCAGCGGATACCACCGCCATCTATAGACAGGAGTCGGCGACGCTCAGCTCGACAAAGGCCAGAGACGCACTTACGAATAAGCAAAGCTTGCGTCACCAATCGGGACCTCCCATCAAATCGCCCGTCCAGCAGGCTACCGACTCTGCCGCATAGCGTGAGCGAGCGCAAGACCAGCCAACAAAATCATTGCAGAGAAAAAGAGGAACGTCACACGAAAGCTGTCTGTCAGGCTTAACAACGCGGCAAACACTACCGGACCGACGAGCAGCCCTATATAGGTGAAAAACTGGCTGGCGCCGGTGATTTCCGCCACTTGCTCCACCGGTGTTAATCGCGCTATTTCAGCGTAGTACAATCCGACCCAGCCGTTACCGCTGCCACCCGCGGCAAATACCACAACGTATACAACCACCAATGACCAGTGCTCAGAGAATTGGCTTACCAGTAATAATGCAACGGCGAGCACCACACACAAACAGACCATGAGTGTTCGCGCCGAGGTCAATCGATCTGCGATAAGTCCAAGTACTACACGTGCGCTAATACCGGAGATATGGAGCCCGGCAAACACCAGCCCTGCTGCCGCTTCGGTGAAGCCCACTTCACGCCACAGATAAACCACCAGATAGGTGGTGAGCGCCATTTGAGCTGCAGCGAGGCCGACAGCCGCTATGGTCAGGCTGCGCAGATCAGGTTGCTCCCAAACCTGCGTGATAGAAGCAAATGTCTTGCGCAGGCTGAACCGGTTCGACGACGAAGAAGATGAACCAACAGTCACCGAGTCTGGCTCGGGAAACGACGCGAGCAGTGCGAACAACAAGGCAAGGCCAATGACGACAGTCATTGATACTTGCCAGTTAGTTGCCAGCATTATCGTTGGCAGTGCAATACCTGCCAGCACACCACCCGCGGGCGTTGCACATTGTTTTAAAGAGAATACCAGCGCCCTCTGGCTATCTGGTGTGACTCGCGCCAATACCTGTGAGCCGGTGGGATTCATCGGACCTGACGCTGCACCGACAAAAAAAGCCATCGTAATCAGTGCCAGTGGTGTTGCAACCAGAACGAGTAACAACACGGCAGCTGCCGTTAACAATAACATGGAGCGAAACAGCGTTAGCGCACCATGGCGAGCCACCAGTTGCCCGGAGAACAATCCGACCACCGTGCTGCTCGCATAGATTACTGAAACATAGTAGCCAACGGACTCCGGTGGGACACGCAAGTCAGCAGCTGCAACCGGCATAATCACTGACAGCGAATAGATCGCCATCGTAATGACCGATTGCATAAGAAAAATACTGATCAGTGGATGCAGCACCGATCCAGGAAGGCTCAGTAACATGTGTTATCCGGTAACGAAGAAACAGCAGTAAGTCGGCGGGCCTCACAGTGTAGCAGGCAATGCAACTTGATTATTGAAACGGGAATATTTATCGGGAAAAACGAACCGCTAGTGGGCCATGCGGAAAGTTAGGTAACAAAGTTCTCACAGTGAACAACAACATTCCGCTGATACGCCAAATGTCCGTACGTAGCTACATGCCTTTTAAAATTGCTGCCAGTTCCGCTAATCCAATCGCCTCTACACCATCTTCTTTTGCATAACGTTCCTCACCGTTGTAGACGATAAACGACCTGTCAGGCTGAACGTCTTCCAGGGCACGATAGAAACCGTCGGACACGGTTGGTGCAGCCGAGCGCTTTATTTCAATTGCCCAGCATTTATTGCCGGGCAGCTCCAGCAGTAGATCTATTTCATTACCTGTTGCCGTTCGGTAGTAATTAGCCACTGCTCTTTGCGGCGCATTACCTAGAAGGTTTTCTATAACAAACCCTTCCCAACCGGCGCCGCTTACCGGGTGGCCGAGAACATCGTCAAGCGTGTCGAGCCCGAGCAGATTAAACAGCAATCCGCTATCGCGAATAAACACCTTGGGGGATTTTACCAATCGTTTGCGAACATTCGCGTGGTACGGCTGGAGTCTGCGTACCAAAAGCAGATCGACCATTAGATCAAGGTAGCTGGCCACGGTCTTGCCATCGACACTAAGGCTTCTCGCAATGTCAGCAGCATTTAACGGCGCGCCCTGTCGATGAGCCAGCATGGTCCAGAAACGGCGCAGTGTTTCAGCAGGTATCCTTGGCCCCAGCTGTGGAATGTCTCGTTCCAGATAAGTAGAGATAAAATCGCTGCGCCAGCTGGCGCTTACGGAGTCGGTATCGGCGAGATAGCTTTTGGGAAAACCGCCGCGTATCCAAAGCTGATCGGTGCTGGCCGGGTCAACCTCAAGCAGATCGAGCGGACAAAGTTCCAGATAGGCAATACGACCGGCGAGGCTTTCACTGGATTGCCTGAGCAGATCAATTGAGGCGGAGCCAAGTAATAGAAAGTGTCCGGTACCACTACGATCGTGGATGCATTGATCAACCAGGCTGCGAAGTACCTGAAAGAGTCCGGGCGCTCTTTGTATTTCATCAATAACGATAAAATGGTTGTTGGCCAGCAGAGGCTGAAGATACCCGACCGGGTTCTCAAGCCGAGCCTGGTCAGATGGATTCTCAAGATCAAGGTATACCAATTCACGACCGATGGTTGCCGCGTCGATCTGTCTGCGGGCAAGTGTGGTTTTACCGACCTGTCGTGGACCCAGAAGCGCGGTCACCGGGTTTTGACGTATCGCATTAAGTAGTTGATTTATTTGGCTTCTTGCAATCATTCTGCAATTATGGAGTATAACTACAGATTTGCAAGTTCGGATTCGCAGCTTCGGGTATCCAATGCCAGACCGGCGGTCACTATCACTAGCAGGAGTGCCTAACCGCTCGCCAGGGCGAATTCTCCTGGCCTATTAGTCAGCAGACGGTCCATACATGGCCATAATAGTCGCCTCTGTCATGCGCTTGCGTTTTGCCTCGTCAGCAAAGCGGTACCAGCCAGGCGCCTGGTCAACGTAAGCCTCGTGATCAAATTGAAGGATCGATAGATCTTTTACTGTGCCCGTGATTGGACTACGTATTCTTCTCGCGTCCTTCTTGCGTCCTTCTTGCGTCGAACAGTTTTTTGATATTTGCAAAAGAAAACGTTCTACAAATCACGGGGCTGTGGAATCAAAGATCATGTGTGAATCCTTCAACCCCATGAATAATGCGGGTTAGTTACTCATATAAAATTGTATGGCATCAGTCAAATGCGAATCCTGAATGTTGTAATCACCAGCAGCTACCCGTAATTCATGCGCCTTGGCAAGAATCTGTGCATGAGTACATTGGGGTGGTGGTTCAAACTTATAGCAGGCTAACTCTATCAACTGGCCCAGCGGTTCACGAAAATAGATTGAATCCATAAACCCGCGATCTTTCTCACCACTGTGTGCTATACCAGCAGCGTCGAGACGCTTGACAGCTTCTGTATAGGTTGCGCGCGATACATTAAATGCCAGATGATGAACATTGCCGATCCCGTTCGGGTTGGGCGTTTTATCAATCTTTCGATTCTCATCAGTAAACACAGTTAGAGTGGTGCGACCATCTCCGGTGTCAAAGTACAGATGGTTTTCGCTCGGCACATCAAGATTGGGTTGGTCGAACAAATATTTCATACCCAGCACACCCTGCCAAAAATCGATCGACGTCTGACGGTCTGCGCCATTCAATGTAATGTGATGAACACCCTGCGATTGCAACAACGCCATTCGTTTTTCCTTTAAATATCTATCGTATCGTAGCGCCACAGGGGCCTTCGGGTGAATAGAAGATTTACAGAGGGCACACCCGGCCGCCCAGCTCGTTCTCGGACAAGCATGCAACTTACGATACTAAAAATCAAAGCAACAGGTGTGCTTGTTGATCTGGATAATCGTCACTTTGCACGCAACCTGTGGTCTGTGAATACCCTGGTACTTGCGCAGCGCAATCGAGACAAAGACAGATTGCCGGCAAAACTATCTACCTCGCAAGGCTAAACTTGTCTTTGTAGACAAGTCTCCCGTTAAACTTGTCTGTCGCTCGAAACCGGAAAAAAAAGGAACAACCATGAAGACGATGACCTGCAAGCAACTTGGTGGCGCCTGCGATGAAACATTCACCGCAGCCACCTTTGAAGAAATGGCAGAACTGAGCAAAAAACACGGCATGGAGATGTTTCAACAGCAAGACGCCGACCACCTGAAAGTGATGGCTGAAATGAAAGCGTTGATGGAAAAGCCTGGCGCGATGGAAGAGTGGTTTGCACAGAAGCGTAAAGAATTTGATGAATGGCCAGATGACTAATCTAATCAATCCACCGCACACAGCCCACCATCCAGATTGATCGATGTACCGGTGATATAGCTGCCACTTTTGGAACATAGGTACGCCACCAAATCTGCATACTCCTCTGCCTCGCCAACTCGCTTTAGCGGAATACGCTCTGCCATTTCTGCATAGAACTTATCCATCGATTGATCACCAGCGCGCCTTTCCCACTGGGCGCTCTTGATGAGTCCTATACAAATGGTGTTGACACGAATATTGTCTGCTGCATATTCGTTGGCCAGAGACTTTGTCAGATTGATACCCGCTGCTCTGGTCACTGTTGTCGGCAGCGCTTTGGCAACCGGGGCTTTTGCACCACCAATGGTGGCATTAACTATGCTGCCGCCACCCGATGCTCGCATATGCGGTATGCAGAGTCTGCACATTCTGACCGCTCCCATCACTTTAAGCTCGATATCGGCCATCCAGTCTTCATCTGTGACGCTTTCGAAACCACCAGCTGCAGACGTGCCTGCATTGTTGATCAGGATGTCCAGTTGCCCGAACTGGCTGGTGGATGCCTTAACCGCGCGCTCGCAATCCGCGGCACTGGTGACGTCCATTGCTACCGGAATGATTTCTCCGCTGGTTTCCTGCTTTAGCTGTTCAACAGTTTGCAGTAAGTGATCTTCGCGCCTTGCGCATGCAATTACTTTCGCCCCTTCGGCTGCCAGTCGTGAAACGGTTGCTCGCCCCAGTCCATCACTGCCACCCGTGACAATCGCAACCTTTCCTTTCAAACCCAAATCCAGCATAGATCCTCCAACAATCTTTATTGAAGAGATACTACCTTAAAGCAAAGAAGCACTACCAGTAACCTGCGCTCTAATTATTCCACCCGTATTGACGCCTGTGACGATGTATGGAATTTATAGAGTCAAGAGCTCAACACGAGCTGCAATTTATAATGCATTTACCGACAATTTTGCGATACTGCAGTTACAAACAACGCCACTGAAAGTCACTATAAATGAAAATTTCCGCCGTTGAGACACTGAGACTGACCGACCATCCCAATCTGCTGTGGGTTAGAGTACATGCCGACAACGGTTTGACCGGACTTGGCGAAACCTACTTTGGCGCGAGTGCCTGTGAGGCCGATATTCACGACCGAATTGCACCCATTATCCTCGGTGAGGACGCCCGCAAAATCGAATATATGAATATGAAAATGCAGCCCTATACCGGTTTCACCGGCAGTGGCGTAGAAGTTCGCGCTCTGGCAGCGGTGGATGTCGCCCTGTGGGATCTAATGGCAAAATCTGCAAACCTGCCACTGTGCGATGTACTGGGAGGACGGACACGCGACAGCATTCAGGTATACAACACCTGCGCCGGACCAAACTATGTTTCAAAGACTTCGGCGGTACGGCCGGACAACTTCGGCAATGAAGCACAAGGCGGTTCACAGTATGAAGACCTTGACGCCTTTTTGAATCATCCGGAAGACCTCGCATCGTCATTGATGGAGATGGGCATCCACTCGATGAAAATTTGGCCAATTGACCTCGCCGCCGGAGCAGCCGACGGCATGGATATCAGCACGGCAGATCTAAAAAAAGGCATTGAGCCATTCGAGAAAATTCGCGCAGCCCACGGTGACAAAATGCGACTCAAAGCAGAGCTGCATGGACTGTGGAGTTTGAACGCCGCAAAGAAAATCGCCAGCGCGCTTGAGCCGCTTGATATGGACTGGATCGAGGACCCGGTTTGGATGGACCGTACGGGTGAAATTGCCGAACTCGCGCGCTTTACCAATGCCCCTCTTGCCGGTGGCGAAACCCTCGCAAGCCTTGGTCAGTTTTCGGCACTTATTAACGAGGGCAACATCGCCACACCCATTGTGGATGTCACCTGGGCTGGCGGTATAACCGCAGCAAAAAAAGTTGCCGCTCTGGCGGAGGCGCGTTCAAGACCTGTCGCTTTTCATGATTGTTCCGGTCCGGTGACGCTAACTGTATCTACCCATCTGGCACTGAGCCTGAGAAACGTGCGCGAACAGGAGATAGCCCGGGGTTTTTATTACGGGTGGTATCACGAATTTGTGGACCAACTGCCGCCAGTCAGCAACGGGTTGATCAGTGTTCCGGATGGCCCGGGCCTTGGACTCGACTTGTTACCGGATCTGGTTTCCAGGACAGACGCGGTTCACCGAACCAGCAAATGATCTCCTCATTGCTGTGCTGTGTAACCTGCCTTGCGTAACCAGTGCTGCGTAACCAGTGCTGTGTAACCTGTCATGAAATGAATGGCGACAAACTCACGTGGGCTAAATCGGTGCTCTGAATTCACTGGCGGTAAACAAATCATTCAACGCACTGCTCTAAACTCATTGCGACAAGCCTCATTGCGACAAGCCATAGTCACGATTTGACGTGATCGGAATCATTGCCGCTGTACCGCACTCTCAACACCCACCCGGATAAACAGGCGCGGAGATCAAATCACCGATTTAGGTGATTCCACCGTACACTTAAACCAAGTACATTTTTCTAGGGTGGTGTAACAGGATTGAACTGGACCGGATGATCAGGGTGTAATGTGGACAGGATTACTTGCAGCACCTTCGCTATGAGGCCTGATTCGCATCCACGGGTAACATGAGCGCCAACCAGATCATATTTTTATCGGATATCCCCCATAGGGGGGATGCCCCAATCTCTTTTTAGGGACTATATTTACCACCAGTTGTTTGACCATTCGACGGCGTTTACATTGGGAGCGGTAGCAGTAACCAGGGAGGTAGTTTCATTCAGGCAACCAGGGAGCGGTAGCAAAGGAGTAGTAATACAAGGAGCAGTGATAAAGGAGCAGTAACCAGGGAGCATGAGCATGTCGGATTTGGCAGGGAGCACTGGCATGTGGAATTTAGCAAGGAGCATTGGCAAGGAGCACTAGCAAGGAGCATTGGCAGGGAACGCTAGCAAGGAGCATCGGCAAGGAACGGTGGCAAGAAGCATCAGTCGGAAGCAACTCACCAGGACAATTGAGGGAAGTATTAGACACGGATGATCAGGGAAGAATAGTAACGGACTAACCCGGAGTGGTTGAACCACTTAACTACAATTTCCGGGATACACAGGAACACGTATACATGGAGTACTCTAATGCCTGATCTGGTATCACAGATCAGGCATTTTTTATTTTTCGAGGTACAAAATAGCGCACACGTTTATTTGTCGGCTGACCTGCATCAGAGCACTTAAAAACGCGCGCTTAAAACTTTTGCTGCGATCAATCTATTCTATGATCGCTGTCCTGCGTATATGTTGCCCTACTTCCTCATCTGCAAACCCACTGCGAGCGACAGCCACTGAAAAACAACAGCGCCGAATCAACATAAAAAAATCGATACACTCGATCTGGTAATGCGCAGGTTGGCAACAGCAACACAAAAGCCCCGCCATCAGGCGGTAGAGAATCCGCTGAAATTGCCCTGCGCGTCTGCGCGTCGTGTTGGACGGACTTTATTCTTGCGATCTTACCCGTCAATATTCGGATCTCAGTTGCGACACACTGCTAACTCATTATCGTCTCACTAAAACGTCTCACCAAAACGCCGCACTAAGACGGCCAACCCAAAAGCTAGATGATACTGGTCACACTCGCAGAGGACGCCGGATTACGCCTGCAATTTTGGTGTTCAATATATGATACAGACAATTCTACGTGCTTGTTTTACAACATTTAATTCCGATCACAAGCATGACTGGTAGCAATTTACCCCCGGACACGCTGAAAATTTATCCACTGTATGCACGGTGAAAAACTGTAAAATCCATCCGCAGGGCAACCCTTTATTTGCCAATCCCGAAGCAAAAATGTTTCACTTGCTGTAACGATCTTCCGATCGCCCAACACAAGGATCACGTATGACTACCAACCGCACTTTGATGGCCACTGCGTTCGCCGCAGTCATCGCCACCTCCACACCAACACTAGCCCAGCAGCAATTTATTTCTATCGGCACCGGAGGCGTTACCGGCGTCTACTACCCTACAGGTGGCGCGATCTGCCGCCTCGTCAATAAAGATCGTAAAGAACACGGTATTCGCTGCTCGGCAGAATCAACCGGCGGGTCGGTATACAACATAAACACGGTTAGAGCCGGTGAGCTTGAATTTGGCGTGGCGCAATCCGATTGGCAATATCACGCCTACAACGGTACATCGAAATTTGAGGATCAGGGCGCTTTCGAAAATTTAAGGGCGGTATTTTCTGTGCATCCGGAACCGGTTACGGTAATGGCTCGACCCGATGCCGATATAAAATCCCTTGATGATGTAAAGGGCAAGCGTTTCAATATTGGCGAACCAGGTTCCGGTATTGCGGGAACATGGGAAGTGGTAGAAGAAGCAGTGGGCTGGGAAAGGAGCGATCTGAAGCTGGCTGCCGAGCTAAAGTTTGCTGAAACTTCACAAGCACTTTGCGACGGCAAAATTGATGCATACTTTGGCGTTGTCGGCCATCCTTCAGCGGCTATCCAGGAAGCGGTAGCAACCTGTGACGCGCAACTGGTTGCTGTTACCGGTGAGGCCATTGACAAGCTCGTTGACGACAACCCTTACTATAGAAAAGCGTCAATACCCGCTGGTATGTACAACAATGCAGATGAAATAAACACGTTTGGCGTAGGTGCCACCTTTGTTTCCAGTGCCGATGTTCCTGAAGAAGTGGTTTATGTTGTTGTTAAAGCCATATTCGACAATATCGATGCCTTCAAGAAACTCCACCCGGCATTCGCTAACCTGAAAGAAGAAGAAATGATTACCGACTCGCTTTCCGCTCCACTGCATGACGGCGCGGTAAAGTATTACAAAGAACGAGGCTGGATGTAAGTCGTACCTGCTTTTATGCATTTTGCACGAACCAAAAAGGCCCGCTCACGCGGGCCTTTTTTTTAACTGTGTGAAAACAATAGCAGCGCGGTACTAACAACGTGGTATCAACAACCTGGTAACTGCAACGTTGTACTACCAAAGCAGGACAGGTCATACACCGCGTACCTGATTTTCATCAAAAGGCTGGAATCCATGACCAGGAAAAATCTGACACAGGAAGAACTCGACAACTTCGTTGCCGAAATTGACACAGGAGGTCGCAAGCCGCAGGGATTTCCTGGTAAGTTTGTTTTAACCCTCGCTTTTATCTGGGCTGTGTTCCAGCTCTATATTGCCTCAAATGTTCCCTTTTGGCTGACTGAGACCACAGGACTCAATCTGGTCATAACCAACACCGAAGCTCGTTTGATACATCTGGCATTCGGTTTTATGCTCGCTGCCCTTGCCTACCCGCTTTTTAAATCGAGTCCTCGAGATAGTATACCGTGGTACGACTGGGCTCTCGGGATCCTCGGTGTGATCAGTTGTTTGTACATGATGTACTTCAAGGAGGATCTGTCAAGCCGGGCTGGATTGCCAACTACCGCAGATCTGGCCATCGCGACCACCGGCATGCTGATCCTGGCCGTTGCCGTATTCCGCACGCTCGGGCTACCACTGTTAATTGTCGCCACTATCTTCGTTCTCTATGTTTTCTTCGGTAATGCCTCGTGGCTACCGGAAACCGTACAGTGGAAAGGTGCCTCGTACGGAAAAGCCATGTGGCACTACTGGATGCAGGGACAGGGTGTTTTCGGGGTGGCACTGAGTGTGTCTGCCTCCCTTATATTTTTGTTTGTGCTTTTTGGATCGATCCTTGAAAAAGCCGGTGCCGGCAACTTCTTTATTAAAATCGCTTTTGCACTGCTGGGACATCTGCGCGGCGGGCCCGCAAAAGCCGCAGTGGTAGCCTCCGCTATGAGCGGGCTCTATTCCGGATCGTCTATCGCCAACACGGTAACCACCGGAACCTTTACTATCCCGTTGATGAAAAGAACCGGCTTTTCGGCCGAAAAAGCCGGTGCTGTGGAAGTCGCTTCCTCCACGAATGGGCAGCTTACACCGCCGGTGATGGGAGCCGCCGCATTTCTCATATCAGAATTTACCGGAATTACTTACACAGAGATTATCAAACATGCACTGGTACCAGCGCTGGTTTCCTATATTGCACTTGTTTATATCGTCCATCTTGAAGCGTGCAAGATGGATCTCAAAGGCTTACCCAGACATCCGACGACGAGAACGCTCGCCAACAAGCTGATTGGATTTTTAAGCGGCTTTATCGGTATAGCACTGTTGGGGATAGCGGTGTACTACGGACTGGGCTGGATAAAAACCGCCATGCCTGATAACGCATTTTTGTTTGTGACAGGGCTTTGTGTTGTGGCCTATCTGATACTGCTATACCTGGCATCCAGACACCCTGATCTTGTCGTCGACGCACCCGACGCTCCCATTCTGGAGCTGCCCAAAGCCGGGGCAACCGCCATTACCGGTCTCTACTACGTATTGCCGATCGTTATTTTGATTTGGTGCATTATTATAGAACGACTGTCTCCGGCGCTGTCTGCGTTCTGGGCCACTATCGCCATGATTATCGTCACCCTGACACAGCACCCGCTAAAAGCGCTGTTCCGTGGCGATATGAAATCATTTGTACCCGGAATTTCACGCGGCATTGACGAGTGGGTTGACGGAATGATATCAGGCTCCAGAAACATGATCGGTATCGCCATTGCAACTGGCGCCGCCGGAGTCATCGTTGGCACTATTTCACTAACCGGTGCGCACCAGGTCATTGGCGAGTTCGTTGAGTTTCTTGCTGGTGGTAACCTGATGGTTATGTTGATACTCGTAGCGGTAATGAGCTTATTGTTAGGTATGGGGTTGCCAACCACTGCAAACTACATTGTTGTCTCGAGTTTAATGGCACCGGTGATTATCGCACTGGGTGCCAAGAGCGGTTTAATTGTTCCATTGATTGCCGTGCATTTGTTTGTGTTCTATTTTGGCATTCTGGCCGATGACACACCACCGGTTGGCCTGGCCGCCACAGCGGCCGCTGCCATCTCAAAGGGCGACCCGATCAAAACCGGTGTGCAGGGTTTCGCCTATGATATCCGAACAGCGCTACTACCCTTTCTGTTTATCTTTAACACCGAGTTGCTGTTAATCGATGTCACCTGGTACAAGGCGATCTTTATCTTCGTTGTGGCGGTCATAGCAATGATGTTGTTTGCCTCTGCAACACAGGGCTGGATGCTGGTAAAGAATCGGCTCTGGGAGTCAGCCGCACTGCTACTGGTGGCATTTACCCTGTTCCGGCCGGGCTACTGGCTCGATAGAATTCATCCACCCTATACCAGTGAGCCGCCTGAGAAAGTGTTTGAACTGGTCGATGAAGTCCCCTCGAATGGTACAGCAACCATCGTTGTGTCCGGCCTCAACTTCAATTCAGGCGAACCGGACCAGACAACCTTGCTGGTGCCGCTGGGTGAGCCTGCGGATGCATCGCAACGGCTTGCACAAGCCGGGCTTGATGTGCGGCTTGAGGACGGTGTTGCAATCGTCGATGAGCCCTTTCAGGGCACACCATTCTTTGAAAACATCGGCAATCTCTTCGATTTCTATGCTGATGAACCGGTGCAAATCAAAGAGATCAAAAAGCCCGCAGAGCGCATGCCAAAAGAAGTGTTTTACCTGCCGGCGATTCTGCTGTTCGGCCTGATTTATCTATTGCAAAAAGGTCGACGCAACAAGGGGCTTGTCCGCGTTAGCGACCCGGCATAGTACAAGGCACAGTCGCGAGGCTTTTTATAGACACCTCGAATAAGCACGCTGATAACCGTTTGACAGACCGCGTCAGGAACTATTGCTCCTGACCCGGAAGTGAGATCTTTCGCAATACTCACGCTATCTCGATTCCCTGCCGCTTGAACCTCTGTGGTTCAAGCGCCTCAGTGCTCAGCTGCCGCGCAAGGATGTGACCCGCAAGCACAGCGCCCTGAATAGTACCTGGTGAGTGACAATCGCCGATGCGATAGACATTGGTTAAACGCTCGTCGGCCAGCGCCTGCTCGTACAGTGAGGTATTGGGCAGGCGAGCGCCAACCAGCATCAGCACCTCGTAGTCCATTGCCACCGACTTAGCGGTTAATGTAGATGTGAATTTCCCCTGATCCCCCAGACTGACGTTAACCTGAATGTCGATACCGAGTTGATTAAACCGGTTGATAATTCGGTCTTGCTCCAGTGTATAGTCCGTCCAGGTCGACACTGCAGGCAAGGGTGTGACATAGGTAACCTGCAAACCCGCTTCTACCAGTTTCTCCGCCACAACGCTCGCCATATAGTAGTGATCATCATCGTAAACCACGCAACGCATACCACTGACCGGCAAGTCCGCCTTACGCATTATATCGTCCGGCGTCAGCACCAGCTTGTTGCTCATCTGGCTGCCAGTAAAATCCAGCGCTTGCAGACAGGTTGAACCGACACCATCGGAGCGCCACTTTGCACCAGTGGCAATGACCACGGCATCTGCACCAAACTCCACCAGATCATCAACGCAAAGCGCACTCGATAAAAACAACTCGGCATTGCTGTGTTGCTTTATATATTGCAGCCGGTAGTCACGTACCCTTGCCCAGGCACTCAAACCCGGTAAGGCAGACTCCAGACTCACTCTGCCACCGGCTGCATCCGCGGCGTCAGCGATGGTGACTTTGTTACCCGCCATCAGCAGTATACGGGCGCATTCAAGACCAGCTGCACCTGCACCAACAATGAGATAATTTTTCGGTGCTGCGCTGGCGATGACTTTCTCCGGATGCCATCCACGACGCCATTCTTCGCTAATAGTCGGGTTTTGTGTGCAGCGAATGGGCACACCATAGGCATCCATACTGACGCACACATTGCAGCCAATGCACTCGCGAATGTCTTCTATTCGACCTTGCTGTATTTTCTGTGGTAAAAACGGGTCAGCAATGGATGGCCGCGCACAACCAATTAAATCAAGCCGACCTTTGGTGATCATAGACACCATCAGATCAGGCGAGGTAAATCGGCCGACACCAACAACCGGCTTGCTGGTCACAGATTTTACGAAATCGGTAAACTCAAGCTGATAGCCTTCTTCGGCAAAACGCGACGTTGTACTGTCCTGCGGCCAACCGGATATATTGACGTCCCACAGGTCTGGCAATTCCGCTAAGGCTTCGACGACATCCCTGCCCTCACCGTCATGGGTAAGCCCAATTGACTGGCCCGGTTCTGCCACACTGAAACGGATGGCAACTGCTCTGGTCCCGGCTGCGACTTCCAACGTGTCTTCGAGCACCTCGCGCAATAAGCGCAAGCGATTTTCAAGTGAGCCGCCATAAGCGTCTGCCCGCTGATTGGTTCGCTTTGACAAAAAGTGGCTCAACAGAGAAAGATCATGAGCCGCATAGACATACAAAATATCGAAACCAGCTGTAACCGCTCGTTGCGCCGCAGCTCTATGCGCAGCACGAAAATCGGCAATATCAGACAGACTCATGGCACTGGCCTGCAACGGAATTTCAGGTCTTAGTATGGGCAGGTTACTGGGGCCGATAACGGGCATACCGGTGGTATAGTTCCTGGCGCGCATGCCACCGTGAGCCAGTTCGATTGCAGCCAGCGCACCATGAGCCTGTACGGCTTCAACCTGCTTTGCATGTGAGGCTATGTCGCGTTCATCCCATATGCGGTCCATCGGATGATTGGCAAGGTCACTATCAGGGCCAACTTCTGTCATCTGCGACGCCACCACACCCCAGCCTCCTTCGGCCTTCATGCCACGTAACGCTATGGCGCCATCGGCTTGCGTCCAACCATGACCGGTTGCGTGTGGCACTGCATAGAAGCGGTTGGGCGAAGTTACCGGCCCTATTTTTACCGGCTCAAACAGTATGTCGTAGCGGCCCATAGTAGTTACCCGGGAGTAACCACTGTCTTAACAGTACCGTCTGCCACCCAGCCATCAAAGAGTTGCAGCACCTGGTCTGCAAACGCCTGGTCATTGATATGGCAATCGAGCTCGGTGAACGCGATGGGATCAGTCATCACCCGGCGCATCTCATCGCAAAACTCGGCAAAGGCTTCGGGGTCGTGGGCGACATCACCGGGCTTGTCCCACTCCTCTATACCCTGATTGGTCAGAATGACGTGCGCTGGTGTATCTGACTGATTCAGCCTGCGTGCGATTTCGCGTGCGGTTTCACGCCGCTCTTCACCATTGAGGCCAGAAGATTTTATCAATCGGTTGTGTGCATGAAACGGTCGGTCCTGATACTGCTCGGGGATATCCTGCCAGCCGGCAAAGTCAATAAGATCCAGACACCCCGGCGCGACAAGCTGAGGTATGCCAGCACGCCCGGCATTCAACATTCGGTCTTCGCCGCCGTGTACCACCGAGCCCGCCAACAGATTACCCAGTTCGGGCAGCGCGAAATCCATTACACAGACAAAGCCGTTGTTGGCAGCAATGCTTTCATAAGCCATGCCTCCCATACCGGTTGCGTGGAATATAGCGACTTCAAAGCCCCGCTCTTCCAGTGCCGGCTTTAGCAGCTTCATGTACTTCAGGCAGGATGATCCGAGTGAGGTCATACCCACAGTGGGTTTGTCTCCGGACGGCTTTTCAACCGCACGAGCCGCCCCGAGCACAGCACCTGCCGCTTGCGACAGCGATGCCTTGCAGACAGAGTTCAGTCCATACAGACCTCCAGCCCACAATATCATCTGAATATCAGCTGATAGTCGATCAGGGGGTATCAATGGTGAAAACGAAACGGTGGACACAATATATTTTGGCACGCCCAATGGCAATGCCTGACACACATCGAGCGCCGCGTCGGTACCCATCGTACCCCCCAGAATAACAACACCATCTATTTTGCCTTGCTCGTGCAAGCGTTTAGCGAGTGTGCTGGCACCGGCGGCCATGATCTGCATTGCGGTGTTCTCGTCACCGCTGTCAA
>CAYMVV010000059.1:15812-37394 GCA_964393885.1 uncultured Granulosicoccaceae bacterium
GTGCTGGCACCGGCGGCCATGATCTGCATTGCGGTGTTCTCGTCACCGCTGTCAATTGCAGCCTGTATTGAACTGCCACCCGCCTCTGCCACTTCGTGCTTGGACAATTGGATGGGTTTTAATGGATCACCCAGCACTGAGATATCCATGGTCAGTACCGCACCACCAAGAGCAGTGATACGCTCTGCCATATACTCCAGTTCATCGTTTTTCGTATCGTAGGTACCTACGATCAGTATGGTTTTATCTGCCACTATACCCTCCACAATCGAGACACTTTTACCTGAACATAAACCCGGATTATTCATGAAATGACAAGCAATACACGCAGAAATTCTGTTCGCAGAGCCTGTGGTTAAATCGCAGATCCCACGGTACAGGCCGCAGTACTGACCACAGTACAACAGACCAGGGTCTGTGGAACCAAAGATCCGGTGTGATGCCGATAGTTTCATGAACAGTCAGGATGAACACGGTAGCAAAATTGTTGATGATCCACATCCATAACTGCGCGGGTTTCATCGCGTTGCGTTGCGCTGGACACCGTAAACAGACCATAATCCAGAAACCACCACTGTCGTGACAAGAGGAAAAATGATGCGACTGGCCGGAAAAAACGCGCTGATCACAGGTGCCGCCTCGGGCATAGGCGCAGCCTGTGTTGCGCTGTTCAAAGCGCAGGGTGCGCGAGTTGCCGGTGTGGATCTGAACACCGATGGACTGGCGGCCCAGGAAGCATTACTGGATTACTCGCAACGCCTCGATGTAACCGACAAGGCAGCAGTAAATGGCGCTGCAGAATCTGTCGCCAGTCAATTCGGAATTATTGATATTCTCGTCAATAGCGCCGGCATTACCTCTCGTCATGTGCCGCCAGAGTTGAGTTGGGAGGACGGCTGGCAGTTGGTGATGGACGTCAACGTAAAGGGCACATTGCTGATCAGCGCTGCCGTTATGGACATACAGCGCAAAGGCTCGCGTGGCGGCTCCATTATCAATTTAAGTTCTATTTACGGTCAGGTAAGCCGACCACCGCTACTCAACGGACTTCCGGATCCTTACACCCACTCCAAAGGCGCTGTGCTCCAGATGACTCGCGACCTTGCCGTGTCAGGAGCCGCCGACAATATTCGCGTTAATGCCCTGTGCCCCGGGTTTATCGAAACACCAATGACCGGCAGTCTGCGAGAGGACGCCAGCATGCATGAAAGCCTGGTGGCCTTACACCCGCTTGGGCGGCTCGGCAAAGCCGAAGAAGTCGCCAAATGCGCGCTGTTTTTGGCCAGTGACGATGCATCTTTTGTCACGGGCACTTCACTGGCAGTAGATGGTGGTTACCTGGCGGTCTAGATTTTTTTATCCGGGCGTCTGTCCTGGAACCGGGACCGTGTTATTGAGACCTTGATATTGAGCCCGTGATATTGAGACCACAGCATATTGTAGTTACCAACCCTGCTTTACCCTGAACTTGCCCTGCCCCGACCCTGCACTGCCTGTAACAAGCTGCAGTGACCATACGCTATGCCAGGTGCTATGACAGTTTCTCAAACAAAAAGGTATGCTGCAGTGCCACTCGGCGCGCCGTTTCCTGCAGATTTGCAGCGGCACTGTGGCCTCCATCTATATTTTCGTAGTAGAGAAAGTCATGGCCCAGGTCTTCAAATCGTGCGGCCATTTTTCTGGCATGCCCAGGATGCACTCGATCGTCTTTGGTCGACGTAACAAAAAATACCTCGGGATAGCGCTTGTCTGGCTGCACATTGTGGTAGGGCGAAATAGACTGCAAAAAAGCCCCTTCCTCAGGATCATCAGGGTGACCGTATTCTCCTACCCAGGACGCACCGGCCAGTAACAGGTGATAACGCATCATATCCAGTAATGGTACAGCGCATACGACCGCCGAAAAGAGATCCGGTCTCTGCGTAACCATCACCCCGACCAACAACCCGCCGTTAGATCCCCCTTCTATGGCGAGGTGCTTTGCAGAAGTAATGCGATTATCAATCAGATTTTGCGCGATAGCGATGAAGTCGTCGTAGATACACTGTCGATTTGTTTTCAACCCGGCCTGATGCCACGCCGGACCAAACTCCCCGCCACCACGGATGTTGGCGTGTACATAGACACCACCACGCTCTATCCACAACTTTCCACGCATCGCTGAGTATGCAGGATTCAAAGACACCTGAAAGCCGCCG
Organism: uncultured Granulosicoccaceae bacterium; assembly: GCA_964393885.1. Lineage (GTDB taxonomy): Bacteria > Pseudomonadota > Gammaproteobacteria > Granulosicoccales > Granulosicoccaceae. The sequence continues at coordinate 18,011 of CAYMVV010000059.1, forward strand.
TAGCCATACAACAGCGTGGGGTTAGCGGAATCCATCGCAATACCTTGTTGCCGTACAACAAAGTACGGAATCAAGGTGCCATCAGACGAGGCAACTTCAAACTGCTCGGCCACCATTGAACTTGAATCAAACCACTCGGGCAGTGACTTTACCGCTACCGCGCTGCGTTTAACGGTACTGGATGGTGCTGTATTGGATGTCGGTGTTTTGGATGGCGGAGTACTGAATTGTGGAGCAAGAGCTGTATCAACCATCCACAATGTATTCGGGTTTAGAAAGCCGTCCGTGGAGAGAAAAGCGATGTCTTCCCTGTGGTTAGTCGAGCCAACCGAAACTGATCCGAGCGCTGGACAATCCAGTTTCTCTGATATCCATACCTCTCCATTCCAGTCAAAAATGTGAGCGCTGCCCGACACATTTTGATAAATCGACACCAGTACACTGGAGCGGGTAATGCCACAGTTATTTATTGATGCCCGTGGCCCGGGACTATAGATCAGATGTACATCGACGATGTCAGATTGCGCCATAAAGTCCGGAAAGGAAAAACTGACCAGATCACCCGATTGGAAAGAACGCCAGTTTTCATTCAAACTCACCAGCAACTGATCTTTGAATACGCCAACAATACCCATCTTCGATGGCAGTGGCAGTTGTACTTTTTGCTGCCCCGCTCCCGTGATACCGGTACTTTCACCCGGCGTCTCGAGCGGCAGCCAGTAGTACCGGCGATCATAAAAACTGAAGGAATTCACCAGCAATACCTCGCGAGAACCATTGGCCAGCTCAACGACACCCGCACCAAAACTCACATCAGATTTTACACCCCGACCGAGCTCAACTGCCTGTTCAATGGGTGTACCACGACGCCATAGCCTGGTAATCATCGGATAACCGCTTTCGGTCATACTGCTGTTACCCTGTTCGTCTGCCCCAAAATCAACACTGACAAGCAGATGGTCCTGATCGAGCCAAACAACGCTACCCTTCGACTCACGGGTTATAAAGCCATTCTTAACAAATGAACGATTGTGGATATCGAACTCGCGATAAACTGATGCGTCCTTACCACCATCTGACAGACAGACCATAGAAAATTGATTGTCAGGCCCCAGAACGATGTTGCCCCTGTATACCCAGTTCCTGTCTTCAGATGCAGCCAGTGCGTCAATGTCCAGGATGGTTTCCCATTCAGGGTTTTCTGTCAGATAACTCTCGAGCGTGGCGCTACGCCAGATTCCTCGAACATGATCTGCATCCTGCCAAAAATTGTGCACCACTCCATTGCGAAATGAGACATAGGGAATCTTGTCTTTTGAGTTAGCTATCTCCAGTGCCTGCGCATATAACTCGCTGAACAACGGATTGCTTTCAAGCCGTTGCAGCGAGCGTGCATTCCATGACCTGACTTTATCAAGCGCCTGGTCACCCATCACCTCTTCGAGATATAAGTGGCCTTGCAGCTCTGGATGTATTTCTTGCGTCATAGTTATTGACCAGTAAACCTGCAGAAGCCCTTTGCCTGCCGGGAAAAAACCACTCCGGTTGACTTATTTTCTTTCATGCGTATATCCAGCTCCGTTTCGAACAGTCATGCTGATGATATCAACTTTCGGAACACCAAAGTGCATGTTGCACGAATTACCGGGCATAGACTTCTATACAATGGACCAATTCCTCTATGACACCGGAGTGACCTGGCCTCCCTGTTTTCTTTCGCGCAGCTGCTGTTGTATCTCTGCGTGCTTTTCCTCGGTGATCGGATAACCTCGCATCAACAACAATGCGGTCAGTTTGAAGCCTATACACGGCAATCCGTACAGCACAGCCAACCCTTGTATCGCGTTCGCGTCATTGTCGGCAGTTGCACTAAAACCAACCACATCAAGCAATGGAAAGGCAAGACCAATAGCCAGCGCAAATGACAGCTTGGTCGCGGTACCCCAGAGTGCGAAGAAAAGCCCCGGCCGTCTATAGCCACTTTGTAGCTCGTCCCACTCTATAATATCTGCATTAATAGCGCTGGGCAGCACTAAGTCAGCCCCCGTTGCAAAGCCGGTTGCTACAACAATGATGACAAACGGCACCATCGAGCCACTGTCAAGAAACGGCGTCCAAATGAAAAAGGCAGCGGCCAACAGTATGGCTACCGTCCAGGTTTGATGTTTGCCAAAGCGTTTGGACACGGCTACCCAAAAAGGTACAGAGCAGGCAGAACAGGCCAGGTATAAAAACAATAGCGCGCCAACCGAGCCTTCGGCATCAATCACATGGGTTACAAACAATACAAATAAGGTGGCAGGTATGGCGTTTCCCACCGCGTTGAGAAAGAAGCTGATCAGTAATTGCCGAAATGGTGTGGGCTGGCTGATCACTCTCCATGCAGATACAACGGTATCTTCCGGCAGCTCGGTCTCTTTGTTGTCTGGTACAAGCAACGCTGCAAGCAGCGTTGCAATGATGAGCGTAATGACCACCAACCAGGTGATACCGGACAACGTCGGTCCCAGTTCGGCAGAGTTTTCGCGCGCGAGTAATACGGCAAACATCAATGCAACCAGTGACCCGATCAAACCAAAAGCGACTCTGGTACCTGCAACCAGACTGCGGGTATTATAGTTGGCTGACAGTTCAGCACCCCATGCATTCATGGGCACTATCGATAAGGTACCTGCGATATAAATCGCTATGGTCCACAGCAGCAGGTAGATTGTCGTCACCTGGGCAGGCGGATTAAACAGGTAATACGTAGATAGAATAATCAACGGGGTGGCAATGACGACGTACAGTTTGCGTCGGCCCCACGAGGTCGGCGTCCTGTCTGACAGATAGCCGACGATTGGGTCGGTGACTGTATCGCACAATTTTGCGATCAGCATAACCACACCAATCGCCGTCAAGCTTAAGCCGGTGGTCTCGGCGTAGAACGTAGGTACAAATAACTGTAGTGCAATAAAGGCAGCAGCCAACGGAAATGCCAGGCTTCCATATGCGCCTAGTACCAGTTTTCCGGGTTCGCTGTGCATGGGGCTTGTGTACTGTGGTTGATTATCAGGTTATACGACGTATGCATGAATTTGGACGGAGCAGTGACGCCATCAATGCAACATTCGGACGCACCCGTGTCAGTCCGGTTAACTTTCACTGACTGTCTGACAGGATAGAAACGCGTCTGCGTACAACTGACACGCGCAAAAACGCTTACAATAATTGCAAAGTGCCTGCAGGGCCCTGTACGGCCTTTTTTACGGCATTGACAAGTAGACGAGTAAAGGGTGGCATTCCATGCGTTATTTTGAAGATTTTAAACCCGGTGATGTTATGACTCACGACGGCATCAGCTTGTCGGAGGATGAGATACTTGAATTTGCCAGCAAGTATGATCCGCAACCGTTTCATACCGACCCGGCGGCGGCCGCGCAAACCATTTACGGCGGGATTATCGCCAGTGGCTGGCAAACTGCATCCACGACGATGCGAATGATGTATGAGAGTTTTATCAAGGATAGCTCCAGTATGGGCTCGCCAGGACTTGACTCGATCCGCTGGCTTATACCCGTGCGGCCCGGCGATGTGCTGACATTGCGTGTCACCGTACAGGAAACCCGGCGTTCGCGCAGCAAGCCCGACCGCGGCATCGTCTTTAGTAACACCGAAACACTCAACCAGCACGGTGAAGTGGTGATGACTTTTTCGGGTATGAGCATGTACCGCTGCCGGGATAACAAACCTGCTGATAGCTGATTTCACTATTTGCTTCGTTTTTGGTCTTTTTCAAAACGAGATCATCCTGCAGGGAGTGTCCCGCTCGCTACGCGACAGCGCAACATTCGCCGGGTAGTTACTCCTGGTAATCAAAAATCGCATTGCCACGACGCGTTCAGCCCGGGTGCGTTCAGCCTGGGCGTGTTCGAGCTGGACACGTTCACAGTAATAGAGGTTACGTCGTACGGATTACTGGTCCTGGCTTGGTTGTAGCAAGGTAGCGGTGCAAACACCGACTAACTTGACGTCGCAAACGCAATAACACTCATAGCCACAATGCAAAGTAGTGACGTCAGCGAGCTAAAGCTGTAAGCGAGCAATCGATAACAATAGCGTCACTCCGACCTGCGGCCAGCAGCTTGCCCCCAAGGCAGTAAAATGAAAATACTGATCGCCGATAGCTTCCCCGAATTACATCAACAGATGTTGATTCAGGAAGGCCACCAACTGAGCATTGAACCCGCACTGGAAGGCGATAGTCTCACTGAAGCCATTGAAGACCACGAAATATTAATCGTGCGCAGTACTGCGGTTTCTGCTGCAACACTTGAGGCGGGCCACAATCTGAAACTGGTCATTCGTGCCGGCGCCGGCACCAACACGATCGACAAGCCCAGCGCCACGGAGCTGAATATTCGCGTGTGCAACGTACCCGGCGCAAATGCGCTAGCGGTAGCAGAACTGGCAATGGGGCTGATCCTCTGCATAGATCGCAACATACCTGACAATGTAGCTGATCTTAAGCAGGGGGTATGGAACAAGAAAAAGTACGCCAGTGCCCGTGGATTGTTTGGTCAGAAAATTGGCATCCTCGGACTCGGTGCAATCGGCTTAGCACTGGCAGAGCGCGCGCACGCTTTCGGCATGTCGGTATACGCGGTACAAAAACCTGACCGATCCGTCGCTGCAGAGCGAAGAATTGGCGCCGCCGGTATTACCCAACTGCAGTCTGTTGATGAGTTGCTCGCTGAAGTCGACATCGTCTCGCTTCACATGCCCGCCACTGCGGAGACCAACAATGTGGTCGACACTGACTTTCTCGGCAAGATGAAGCCCGGGGCAATGCTGATAAATACCTCACGCGGAGAACTGATAGACGAAAACGCGCTGATCGCTGCGATGGACGACAAAGGTATACGCGCAGGGCTTGACGTTTATCGCAACGAGCCGGGCTCCGGCGACACAGAATTTCACTCAGCGCTGGCCTCGCATGCAAACGTGTACGGTACACACCACATAGGTGCCTCCACTGATCAGGCGCAGGTTGCGGTAGCCGATGGCGTGCTGGAGGTGATTGCAGCCTACGCGTCAGGGAATTTCCACAACTGTGTTAACCCGGCCCCGCAGCAGCACTAGCGGCATTTGCAGCAGCACTGGTAGTACAGCACTGCGGCAATTGTGTTTTTCCTCAGGCGCTCGACCATTGCCTGTTAGAATTGGCGGCTTAAGCAGCTGTTAGCAAGAACCGACAGTGCGCACCGGTAAAATCAGTGCGGCTTTCCGGCTAATTTAAGCAAAAACCAGTTCACTAACTGACAGAAATACATCAGGGATTCTAGTCAATGAGCAATCGCAAACACAATTTCAGTGCAGGTCCCTGCACACTTCCATTGTCAGTGCTTGAAGAGGCACAGGCAGAATTCGTCGACTACCAGGGCGCTGGTATGTCGCTTATCGAGATGAGCCACAGAGGCAAGCACTTTGATGATGTAGCGAATGAAGCGATGGCGTTGTCGATGGAGGTATTTCAGGTTCCCGATGATTTCAGTGTGCTTTTTTTGCAAGGTGGCGCGCTGCTGCAGTTTTCCATGGTGCCGATGAACCTGCTTCACAGCGGACAAAAAGGTGCCTATGTAAACTCCGGCAGCTGGGCCAAAGGTGCCATTACCGATGCCAAAGAATACGGTGAAATCTATACCGCATGGGATGGCGAAGCGGACAACTACACACGCATGCCACAGACGAGTGAAATCGCACTTCAGGACAACACTCGTTATCTGCACATTACAACCAACGAGACGATTGGCGGTATTCGCTTTGCACAATGGCCAGATGTCGACGTACCCATGATTGCTGATATGTCCTCTGAATATATGGCACGCCCGTTACCATGGGAAAAATTCGATGTCGTCTATGGTGGCGCACAAAAGAACCTCGGTCCTGCTGGCATGGCGGTCGTGTTTGTTCGCAAGTCAATCCTTGAAAATACCAACAAGAGCATTGGCCGATATCTGCGCTACGACATTCATGAATCAAAGGGCTCAATGTTTAACACACCACCCGTATTTCCGATTTATATGTTTGGCAAGGTTCTTAAATGGATGAAAGCTCAGGGGGGATTGGCTGCAATGGAAAGCACGGCCTCCGAAAAGTCAGGCAGCCTGTACAGCACCATCGACAATAGCAATGGTTACTTCAATTGTCCGGTGGAGGCTGCAAGCCGCTCACACATGAATGTGGTATTCCGACTGCCGGGCGAAGATCTGGAACAGAAATTTCTTGCCGAAGCTACCACTGCAGGGTTCCTTAATCTAAAAGGACATAGAAGTGTCGGTGGATGTCGCGCCAGTATTTACAATGCATTGCCGAAAAGCAGCGTTGCAGCTCTGACACAATTCATGGATGAGTTTCAGAACAACAACCCTGCGTAAACAAGTGGTCAGTTTATGCCAGTAATTAAAGCTTTTGACGGATATTTGGTGAACCCGGAACGGGCGCACGATGTGGTATCGCCCGCGTACGATGCGGTATCACCAGAGCAACGGCGTCTGTTTGCAGATGCCCATCCCGACAACTTTATCAATACAATGCGCCTGCGCGAGGACTTTCCGGCTAATCAACGGCCCAGTCATGAGCAACTTCTGGAAGGAAACAAGCAGCGTTTACAGCAACTATTATCAAACGGCTCTTTCGATACACTGACAGAGTCCAGCATGTTTGTTTATCGCTTAGGCACGGGCGATCACATACAAACCGGTGTGGTATGCGAAGTCGCAGTCGAAGCCTATGAACAGGGATTATTGCGCAAACATGAAAACACAAGAAGCTCCAGGGAAGACCTGCTGGCACAGTACCAGGAAGTAGTCGGCGCCTCGTCAAGCCCTATTTGCCTGACCTATACACAGAATGACGCTATTGATGATTTCGTCAACAGCGTCACCAAGGGTAAACCTGCGCTCGATTTCCAGACGGAAGATGGCGAAACGCAGACCATCTGGTGTATTACTGAAAAACATCTGCAAGCTCAGCTGCAATTCCTGTTTGAACAAATTAACGAGACCTATCTGACAGATGGGCATCATCGGGCTGCATCCGGTCGTCGCTATGCAGAAATTATGCGTGAGAGGAATGAGAGCAACACAGGCGATGAGCCATACAACCAGCTGCTGGTGGCCCTGTTCCCGGACAATCAGCTCAACCTGTTGCCGTTTCACCGTTGCGTAGAAGACCTCAACGGACTACCGCTCGATCAATTGCTGCAGATGCTGGAAAAAGATTTTAAAGTTGTGTTACTGGAATCAAAAACACCGTTCTCCCCTGCTTGTCACGGTGAGTTCGGTATGTATGTAGCAGACACCTGGTACCAGTTAAATCTTAAGCAAGATCGGGTCGATCCGTCTGACCCGATCGATTCGCTGGATGTTTCCATACTACAAAATCTGATTCTTGATCCGATACTGGGTATCAGCGATGCACGAAAGGACCCGCGTCTTGGTTATGTGGCAGGCGTTGGCGGCAGTGCTGCCATCGAGCAAACTTACAGCGAGGGCTGGGATGTGATCTTTACCTGCTTTGCTACTTCCATAAAGCAACTGATGGGAGTCGCGGATGCTGAACAATTGATGCCACCGAAATCCACCTACTTTGATCCAAAACCCAGGTCAGGTATTTTTGTTCGGCTAAAATAACTATGCGCCAGTCCTGATGTGCCGGTCCTGATGTGCCGGTCCTGATGTGAGCGAACCATCAATTATCTAATCGCATTAGACACAGAATGTTTGCGAATAGATTTGTTTTTATAATGCCCGTGTTTAAAGTACTCAGGTTAATAAGTACAGGCGTTAACAAGTACAGGGGTTAAAAACTACAGGCCTTCTTGCATCGATACCTATCTTACTGGTTTTTGCAAAAGAAAACGCTCTACAGCCACGTACCTGTGGAATCAAAGCTCAAGTGTGAAGCCTCGTGAGGTGAATAGTTCAGTTTAGGGGGTGGTGTTTGTACGCTTGAAACTACCGGTACAATCAGTCTTCAAAACTCGAAATTGCACTATTTTGATCCTGACCACCGGTATTGACAGGTGTTGAATTGTCCGGCTCGTTACCCACTATCTGATTGTAGCCATCCACCACTACATTACCGGTAATTGCATAGAATATAGCCACTAATGCCAACACACCAGCTGCCAGCCCCGCCATATTTAGTTTCTGACCGGTTGTAAACTTGCTCTTTTGTATCGGAGCTTTCTCTATGCGACGCGGAGCCAGGGCAGGACGAGCAGAACGCGGACCAGCAAAGTGGCTTTTGGCGCCTGCCGGAGCGCTCGATGACAGTTCCAGCAGTGGACACTGACTGGAGTGCGCATTCACCGGGTTGTCACACAGGGTGCAAATTTCTTTCTTTGACGGCGCGTCTGTACGTTTTGCAAACGTCGCCTCCCCTGCACTTTGTCGCTTTGTGGCTGCAGGCATGTGCTGCCTGCCCCTCTCAATAGGGTTGCCTTCTAATCTGGATTTTGCAGGTATAGCGCTTGCCACACTGCTGCTTGCAGATTTGGTTCTTTCATTTCTGCCTTTTTCGGCACTGGCTTTTTCAGAGCTGGCGTCTCCTGATCTGTTGCCAAAGAAGCTTCTTTTACGCTTCTCCTCTAATACGGGCTTCGCATCGCTTTGATCAAGGCTCTTCAGCCCTGTGGCAACAACCGTCACACGCATTTCGTCCTTCATACGCTGGTCAAATACAGTGCCGATTACCACATTGGCGTCGTCAGCGGTAATGTTGGCTATGATGTCGCCGACAATCTGAAACTCCCCCATCGACAAATCAGCGCTGGCCGTAACGTTAGCCAGTATTCCACGCGCTTCTCTCAAATCTATATTGTCGAGCAGCGGGCTTTCAATTGCAGCAATGGCTGCATCTCGGGCACGACACTCACCAATACCTCGACCGGTACTCATCATAGCCTGACCCATTTCCGTCATCACAGATTTAACATCCGCGAAATCTACATTAATCAAGCCTGTGGTAGTAATCAGTTCCGCAATACTTTGCACTGCATTGGTGAGTATGTCGTTTGATGCTGCAAATGCATCGATTAACGGAATGTTGGGTCCAAGGTGCTTGAGCAGATTTTCATTGGGTACAACAATCAACGAGTCAACCTGTTTGCGCAACTCGTTAATACCTTTATCGGCAACCAGGCGTCGCTTTTCACCTTCAAATGCAAAAGGCCTGGTGACTACAGCGACGGTGAGAACGCCAAGCTCGCGTGCAATTCTGGCGACTACCGGTATCGCGCCCGTACCCGTGCCACCCCCCATACCGGCGGTTAAGAACAGCAGATCAGCGTTACCTATCGCCGCAGCTATTCGATCTCTGTCTTCTTCAGCTGCGTGCCGACCCACTTGTGGATCTGCACCTGCGCCAAGACCTCGGGTCAGAGCACTGCCAAGCTGGATAACATCATCCGGATGGAAATTCGCAAGTGCCTGCGCATCTGTGTTGACACAGGTGAAAGATAGCCCATGAATATCAGCGGCTATCATATGATTAATGGCGTTGCAGCCGCCGCCACCCACCCCCATCAATTTCAGGACGGCAGCGTGGGGCATATTTGACTCAAGATTTCGCACGTCCATATATACTCATTATAGAGAATTCCTGCTTCCTCTAGTCCCCTACAATCGACCAAACAATGGGAAGCAGCACAAAATTATCCGGCACAAGCAGATACACAATAAAAGCGTCAATGCTAAAATATTAAGCATCTACCGGCAGCACTCTGAACTCTATACGACGCAAATGGCGTACCAGTCGAGAAACGAATACAAAGCTTGCAGCAACTCAAGGCACAAATTGCAATATGACATTGCAACATAGCCTGACCGTGACGTTCATTTGTAGGCTGGAAAGTCGCTTTTGTGTCAAACGAGAGTGGTTTGAAAGTCTATTTGGTTATCGAATTATAAAAATAATTAGTAATTGTTATAGCACTGCTACGGGTGGGAAAACAGGGTCTGTGTAACACGTTGCCATGCGTTGAATAAAATTTCGAGTTCAGAAGCATATAGAGCGGTATATAAGACGCTGCACGGAATTTTTACTGGATTGAGCCTAGTCATTCTAAGTGAGATTCAGAAAAAATGAGTACAGCGTCTTAGATGCTGCTATTGAGGCAGCGCAGCGGTTCTGGGCCGGAATTTTATGCAACACCAGGGTTTAGAAGTCGGCGACGATTTGTGTTGACCCCGACTGCAGCGAGGCGACAGCAGCTTCAGCCAATTGCAAAGACAGAACACCATCGTTGTGGTTGGCGAGCGGCCGGGTACCTGACTCAAGGGCGGCTACGAAATCCTCAAGTTCCAGGCGATAGGCATCCTCATAGCGTTCGAGAAAGAAGTGCAGCGGGGTTTCGCTGACGATTCCGGGTTCACCTGAAAAAACCAGATTGGTTTCGGTATTGTTGAGCGCCTGCAACATGCCGTTGGAACCAAACGCCTCGATGCGCTGGTCATAGCCGTATACCGCACGACGGCTATTGATAATCATCGCAATTTTGCCAGTGGCAGTTTTCAGGGTGACGCAAGCGGTATCGATATCACCGGCCTGACCAATTTCCGGGTCGACCAGATTACTACCGCTGGCGAAAACCGATTCCACGGGCTCATTTAGTATCCATTGAGCCATATCAAAGTCATGAATCATCATGTCGCGAAACAAACCGCCTGACACCTTTATGTAGTCCAGCGGCGGTGGTGATGGATCACGACTGATGATGATCAGGGTTTCCAGTTCCCCGATATCACCACGTGCCACCCGACGTTGCAGCCGGCTGAATTGTGGGTCAAATCGACGGTTAAATCCAAGCGCGCAGAGCACACCTGATTCTTCTATCGCAGAGGCAGCTGCACGGGCACTGGCCAGATCGAGATCCAGCGGCTTCTCGCAAAACACGGCCTTGCCGTGCTCCGCACATTGCTTCAGCAATGGTGCATGGGTATCCGTGGCACTGGCGATGACCACTGCATCGAGGGTGTCATCCGCAAACACCTGGTTTACGTCAGTGACGGTTGCGTTGCATTGCGTTGCAAGCGCTGTTGCTGACGGTTTGTGCACATCGCAGACATACCTGATCTGCGCTCCGGCAACAGAATCGACTGCTTTCGCGTGCACCTTACCGATACGCCCGGCACCAATCAGCGCTATTTGCTTGACCATAAAAAATCCAGAAAATGAAATTCTCATCACTTGCGTATGCTGCAAGCGTCTCTACCCAAACTGCGCCTTCGCGTGGCGCGGGTATTCGAGTTATACCTTACGATAATATTAAACAGCCAGGCCAATAACAATCTACGAAGGAGCTGCTGAACCTGAAAGCGTTACAGCAGCCAGGCAAAAATCAGACATCGTAAAAAGTACTTATATGATACACGGTGATGTTTCGGCGCAATGAGCTTTAATGAACTTGCCGCCTCACCGAATATTGCACGTTACCAACGCATCACCAAAATGGGCGAAGTTCAACCATGCAGACTTCCTGGCTCGTTTATTTATTTCACCCCGGGTCAATTGTGATCCCGGGGTCAATTGTGCTTAAGCAGCAATTCTCCTATAGTTCGCTGACTAATTAGGATCCTCTGCCATGCCTGACAACGCTGCCACCGACACAAAAACTGATACCAGTAAAGAGCAGGCTAGCGAAAAGCTTGACCTGGTTTGCCTGGGACGAGCGGGTGTGGATTTCTACGCTGATCAGATTGGCAGTCGGCTGGAAGATGTTGGAAGTTTTGCCAAGTATATAGGTGGCTCTTCTACCAACATCGCCTGTTGCTCATCTCGTATGGGGCTTGCTACAGCGCTGATCACCCGTGTTGGCAACGAGCACATGGGACAGTTTATTCGAGAACAACTACAGCGAGAGGGCGTTGATACAAGGATGGTTAAGACCGACCCGGAACGACTCACTGCGCTGGTGGTGCTGGGTATAAAAGACAGCGATACGTTTCCGTTAATTTTCTATCGCGAAAACTGTGCCGACATGGCAATTAACACGGACGATATCGATGAGGACATCATCACTGGTGCGAAAGCACTGCTGATCACAGGCACACACTTTTCCACCGAGCACATCTACCAAACATCGTGTCACGCGCTGGATGTCGCACGCAATGCCGGCGTCAGAACTGCCCTCGACATAGACTATCGACCTGTATTGTGGGGCCTGACATCGAAAGGCGATGGTGAAACCCGCTTTATTGCCAACGATCAAGTCACACAGCATTTGCAAAGCATCCTGCCCAAGTTTGATTTAATCGTTGGCACTGAAGAAGAGATTCATATCGCCGGCGGCAATACGGATAGCTTGCAGGCACTGCGCAACATAAGGCAGTTGAGCGATGCCGTGCTGGTGTTAAAGCGAGGACCGATGGGTGCCACTGTGTTTGACGGCGCTATTCCCGCCTCACTGGATGAAGGCATCACAGTCAGAGGAGTTACTGTTGAAGTACTCAATGTACTTGGCGCCGGTGATGCGTTTGTCTCCGGCTTCCTGCGCGGCTGGCTCAATGACGAAGGCTATGAGCAGGCACTGCGTTACGCGAACGCTTGTGGCGCTCTGGTTGTTTCCAGACATGGCTGCACACCCGCGATGCCAACCAAAGATGAGCTTGACTATTACCTGGCTAATAGCAATAACATACCACGGCCTGACAATGATGTTGAACTCAACTACCTGCATCGGGTAACGACGTTCCAGACAATCAACAATCGCACGTATCTGACAGTCGCAAATAAACAGGCCGCGCGAGCAAAACAAAAGCGCATGCCATTATATATCCATGCCTTCGACCATCGATCACAGCTTGAGGATATGGCGGATACAGCCGGCGTTGATCATGGAAAAATAAGCACGCTAAAACAACATCTTTTTACCGCAACACAGCGGGTAATAGAAGGCCAACACATACAAGGCTGTGCAGGTCTACTGTGTGACGGCAAGTATGGACAGGATGTTTTGAACGAAGCGAGTGGACAGGATCTGTGGATTGCACGGCCGGTTGAAACACCAGGCAGCAGACCACTTGAATTCGAAGATGGTCGCAGCATCGGTACGATCCTGAAAAACTGGCCACTGGAGCATATCGTAAAATGTTTGTTTTTCTACAGCGCCGGTGACCCGCTTGACATACGCACTGCACAGGATAAGAAAATCGTCGAATTGTACGATGCCTGTTGCACAAGCCAACATCAATTGTTGCTTGAAATTATCCCGCCAGCAGAGGAAACCCCACAGGCAGGTGAGTCAGTCTTTCATAGCATGGAACGCCTACTGGCTATGGGTGTGCGACCGGATTGGTGGAAATTGCCTTCGATGGAGCGACCGTGGGCTGAGCGCATCGATCAGCTGGTGACAGATCAGACACCATACTGCCAGGGTATCGTCGTACTCGGACTCGATGCACCAGCCGAGCAACTGGCTGAAAGCTTTAAGTCGTTTAGTAACCTTAAATCGACAAGAGGATTCGCCATCGGTCGTACAATTTTTACACAGCCGGCCCGGGCATGGTTGGCCGGAGACATCGACGATAATGAGTTGATCAATGCGGTAGCTAAGAATTACCTCAATATTATTTCCCTGTGGCAGTCAGCTATGAATCCATCGTAGCGAAGTATCAGTTTTGCATGTGTTGCCAAACCCGGTGCGGACTGTAAGGCATATCCAATGGACCAAAACCACCACTGCGCAAGGCAGACATCATCGCGTTGGCAATACACGGCAATGACCCCGAGCAACCGGATTCTCCAACCCCTTTGGAGCCAAGTTCATTGAGCTCGGTTGGCACACAGTGGGTATCGCTTTGCACATTTTTCAAGGCACCGGCTCTTGGCATGGCGTAGTCCATAAAGCTGCCCGACAACAACTGCCCCCTATCGTCGTAGACCACTTCTTCCAACAGTGCCTGTCCAATGCCCTGCACTACTCCACCATGCACTTGTCCACGCACCAGCACGGGTGACAGCACATTGCCCAGTTCATCTATTGCGCTGTATTTAACCACCTCGGTTTCTCCTGTATCTGTGTCGATCTCAACCTCGGCAATGTGACAGCCATTCGGAAAATTGGCACCGGTTACGGTTTCCGCAGAGCAGTTGAATGGATGATCTTCAGCGGACTCATATAATTGAGACAGTCTCCGGGCAAGGTCCACCAGATCGATACCTTTTGCACCGTTGCGTCCTAGAAAACGCCCACCGGCAAAGACGACATCACCTGTGTTAACGTCCAGCGTCTGCGCCGCAAGCGGCAGCGCTTTCGAAATAATCGCCTGTACCAGATTCTTGAACGCCGACCCCGTGCCATACAATGACCGGGACCCCCCGGTGCCGTTACCGACCAGGGTCATCCCGGGGTCACCTGCCACATAGCGGATCAGCGCAGGTTTAATACCCAGGCCTTCACCCACTATTTGCGCATAGGCAGTTTCGTGACCCTGACCTGACGGACCAGACACAGCAAACAGGGTTACCGTGCCGTCTGAGTTAAAGCGACACGACACTTCATCTTTGGGCGCGCCACCAGCGCCGGATTTTTCGATGTAATAGCCAATGCCGATACCACGCAGCTTACCGTTGGCTTGCGATTGCTCGCGCCTGCCGGAGAAATTCCTGTAGTCGGCCAGTGACAGCGCCTTGTCGAGTACGGTGTGAAAGTCTCCGCAATCGTAGACTGTACCATTGGCTGTGCTATAGGGAAACGCATCCGCGGGTACAAAGTTGTGCTTGCGAAATTCGACCGGATCTATAGCAAACTCGTTCGCCGCGTGTTCTATTAAGCGCTCGATGGCGAACGCAATGTCAGGTCGACCGGCACCGCGATACGCCGACACCGGCGACTGATTCGTTAACACCAGAGTCGATTTCATATACAACGCGGGTACGCGATAGGCGCCACCCATCGTTACCGCAAGATTATTGGTACCGATAAAGCCACCAAAGTAGCAGTTATAGGCGCCAAGGTCGGCTGTATCCTCGAATCGGATAGCAGTAATCCGATTATCGTCATCCAGGGCTATCTCACCTTTTAATACCAGTGCCCTGCCATGTAACTCCGCCGTGAACAACTCAGATCTGCTGGATACCCATTTAATCGGTTTGGCAAGACGTCTTGCAGCCAAAACCAACAGTGCATGTTCGGCCCCCGGCCCACCGCGCAAGCCGAATGAACCACCAACATCCTGTGCAACAATTTCCAGATCATCGACCGCAAGCCCGGTTAGCGCAGCCAGTGACGCTCGCATACCGAGCATGCCCTGGGTTGGTGTTCTGACAACGGTGACGCCTCTGGCTCTGTCATGGTTAACCACCAGCGCTCGCGGCTCCAGCGGTGCTCCATACAAACGCTGGCTGTTGATCGTAAGCGAGGTCGTTTTTGCAGCACTGGCAAATGCCGCCTCGGTGGCCGCGGCATCACCCGATTCAAATTGCAGACTCACGTTACCCGGGATATTCGGATGCAGCTGCGGGGCATCATCTGCAAGCGCACTCTCTACACTGGCGACCACGGGTAGTTCTTCATAGGTAACCTGAACCTGCTCAATCGCGTCTCTGGCGAGGCTGGCAGACTTCGCAACAACCATGGCTATCGGCTGACCGACGAAACGAACCCGATCAATCGCCAGTATCGGCATCGGCCCCTTGCGGATGCCCGCGTCACCAATACCTTTCAAATCAGGGCCTGATGGCAGTGTAGACATCCGTGCCGCGGTAACGTCCGCCGCTGTGAGCACGGCGATCACACCGTCGCTTGCAAGCGCGGCACTGGTATCGACCGAAAGTACCTTTGCATGAGCGTGCGGCGATCGCACCATGCAGGCATGCAATTGACCGGGCAGATTCCAGTCAGCCGAAAATTTTCCGGCACCGGTAATCAGGCGTTTGTCTTCATGTCGCGAAAATGCCATCAGCGTCTGCCTCTGGATGGTGAATCACTGGACACGGTTGACCGGGCGTCTGCCGGCCTTGCAGTTGAAGTGGTTGAAGTGTGATCTGTTGAAGTGCGACCTCTGGCTATGCGTTCACCGCGAATACTGGCCGCGGCCTCTTTTACCGCATTTTCTATATTCACATAACCGGTGCATCGACAAAGGTTGCCCGACAGCCCTTCGCGAATTTCCTGATCCGTAGGGTCCGGATTTTGGTCCAGCAGCTCTACCGCTGCCATGATCATTCCGGGTGTACAGAAGCCACACTGCAGGGCGTGGCAATTTGAAAAAGCCTGCTGCACCGGATGTAACCCTATTCCCCGCCCTTCGGCTGTGCTGGATGCCTGGCCTGTGCTGGATGCTTGCGTTTCGGCGAGGCCCTCGATTGTATCGATCTGGCTACCCTCTGCCTGCACTGCGAGTAATGTGCAGGACTTTACCGCACTGCCATCCATGCGCACGGTGCAACAGCCGCATTGACTGGTATCGCAACCAATGTGGGTACCGGTGAGACCCAACTCGTCACGCAGGGCATCGGCCAGCAGCGTGCGAGTCTCAACTTCAATCGTTGAAACAGACCCGTTTACGGTGAAAGTGACTTTGGTCATAGCTGGAATGTAGCTCTCTATTGCCGTCGCTGTGTGCTCACTTTAAAAGGTAATTGATATTGTGCCAACCCATAATGCGCAACAGGGGCATGTGTTGATATGGCCAGCCTCTGGTGGCAACCGCTATTGAGAGCACCTGGAATTAAACGCCGCGAATACCGGATCAGCCACGGCAGGCAATGGCCCCGGATGACATTTACAGGTGCACACGCAACCGCTTGCGCAGTGCATGGTCGGACATCAGATCAGAGCCCATGAGCGCCGGGTACACTAGCGCACTTTGACAGATTGAAATCAGTAATTCGATTGTTTGAGCATCAACGGATGGTGTCAACCATTGTCTGCACCAATCGATATGCTGCCGGTCCAGTTGACCGATGTCATCAGCCAGGCTGCTCGACAATTTAAACCGCTCACCGGCCAGTATCCTGTAGCTGGCCAGATGGGCAGGCGTGGCAGTGATATACCTGAAGGACGCACACAATCCATTGATATCACCGTGCTGGTACTTTGAAGACAATCCTTCCCGATAGTGTGATGCCTCCTGTGATAGTTGCTCCAGCAACTGCTGCAACAACTCCTGCTTGGTGTTGAAATGGTTATACACCGTGGGTTTCGACACGCCTGCTCGCTGCACCACCAAATCTATGGAGGTTCCCTGATAGCCAAAATCCGAAAACAACTCTCGAGCGGCGTGCAGTATTTGCAACTGCTTGGACGGGCGCCCCGCTACCACGAAATACTTACCATGATCTGTTTAACACGCTTGCCCTGCCACAGAGTCTCTGCCACAAAATATCTACCACAGCTTATCAACCACAATTTATCAACCTCTATCTATCAACCACGGGTTACCTGCCACGAATAATCTATCCAATTTTTTCAAATTAGTGAAAAAGCCTCTTGACTGAATTCTACAGGAATAATATCTTAACTATACCGTTTAGTTTAAAAAAGATCAGGCAATGAACACCATTCAAAGCATTGACGGCCATTTTGGGCGTTTCGGTGGCAGCTACATACCCGAGATTTTGCATAACAGTCAGCAACAGCTGCTCGAGAGCTATCACGAGGCAATGGCCGATGAGAGTTTCCTCGCTGATATCAGTCGCGAGCTAAAACAGTTTTCCGGCCGACCCACCCCGCTCGGGCACTGCGCCAATCTGAGCCGTGAACTGGGCGGTGCACAAATCTACCTGAAGCGCGAAGACCTGAACCACAGTGGCGCACACAAAATGACCAATGTGATCGGTCAGGGCCTGTTGGCCAAACGCATGGGTAAGACCCGTGTTATTGCCGAAACAGGGGCAGGCCAGCACGGCTTTGCGTCCGCCATTGTTGCCGCACGACTGGGGCTCAAGTGCACGGTATATATGGGCGCTACTGACATCGCCAGACAGTACCCGAACGTGTTCTGGATGAAACAAATGGGTGCCGAAGTGATTCCGGTAACAACCGGTTCAGCCACGTTGAAAGATGCTCTGGACGAAGCACTGCGCGATTGGTCAGCCAGCTATGCAGACACCTACTATCTGATTGGTACCAGTTGCGGCTGCGAGCCCTACCCGGAAATGGTCGCCGGATTCCAGTCCATCATTGGAGAGGAAGTTAAAACACAATCAATTGATATTATTGGCCGACAACCAGACCGAATTTACGCCTGCGTCGGTGGTGGCAGCAATGCCTGTGGCATCTTTCTACCCTACGTAGGCACATCGACTGAACTGGTTGGCGTAGAGGCAGGTGGCAAAGGCGATGCCCCGGGAGAACACGCCAAGCGTTTTCATACCGATCAGGCGCAGTTTGGTATTGCGCAAGGCTATGCGACGCAGTTTCTGCAAAACCAGTTTGGACAGTTGCAAGACACCCACTCTATATCAGCCGGACTCGACTATGTCGGGGTATCACCGATACTTGCTCATTTGGAAGAAAAGGCCCAGGTACGAATGACCGCAGCGCAAGACCATGAGGTTATCTCCGCGTTTCAGATGCTGATGCGACACGAAGGCGTAATCGCAGCACTTGAGTCATCGCATGCGGTAGCGGGCGCTGTTCGAGAGGCACCAAAAATGAAAACCGATGAGCACGTTGTTATCAATGTGTCCGGCCGCGGCGACAAAGACATCTTTAATATAGCGAGCGCATTGAAAGACAATACGTTCAATGATTTTCTCCGTGAGTACCTCGCTACTGAAGAACAGGCTACTGAAGAACAGGCGAGCAATGAAGCAGGCGCAGGAGGGCATCACTAGTGACACACCTCGACAGTTTTATTAAAGATCGACGCCAGAGCAAGCCCCTGTTACTGATGACACATGTCATCTATGGCTATCCAACCGTCGAGAAAAGCCTGGATTTTATGCGAGTATTACTCGACAAAGGCGTCGACTTGCTCGAAGTGCAGTTTCCCTTTAGCGACCCGGTGGCAGATGGACCTACTATAACGACAGCCTGCCATGATGCACTGGAAAATGCCCCCACTTTCGATGCGTACCTGGATGATCTCAACCAACTGAGTAAGCAGTACCCTGACACACGTATTTTGATTATGAGCTACCTCAATCCGCTGCTGCAGTATGGTGCTGATCAATTAGCATCGAAAAGCAATGGTGGATTGCACGGCATCATCGTGCCCGACCTGCCACTGGAAGCGGCGCGACTGATGGAGCCGATGAACGCAACGACAGCTGCGCCAGTGTGGCTGCTGACACCCGATACCAGTGACGAACGCATTGCGCAGGTCACTGCAGCCGCAAAAGGCATGATTTACTGCGTCAGCCGCAAGGGTGTTACTGGCCAAACGACCAATGG
>CAYMVV010000060.1:0-35819 GCA_964393885.1 uncultured Granulosicoccaceae bacterium
CGACAAAGCTGAATTGTTCGCTATCGAGGAAAACATTTTTTTCAAAATCGGAGAATACAATCTGCGTTGCCTGACCAAAGTTATCTCGTAACTCCATCGCATGCAGGCCGCTACCGTTCAGCGCGAGAAAGATCTCGTTAAAGTCGGTATCACTGACCAGTGGTTGCAACTGAAACCACTCCAGATCATCTTTTAGTCCCAGCTCCTCAATGACGAATTCACTTTCTATATCCCGCTGGCCACTTAACAATCCGATTGGCGCGCTGCCCAGCGTGGTTGCCTGAGGTTGTTTGGTTACCTGCTTGATCTCCTCATCGTACACCCACAGGGTTAATCCATCGGCGACGATTACCTGACTGATCGGTGCGTCGTAAGTCCATTTAAAGCGGCCCGGTCTTGCCAATTCAACAATGCCGGTAGATTCCTGCAGCACAACGGAGTCTGAATCGTAGACAGTCTGTGTGAAGTTTGCGCGAAAGGACGTCAGGCTTTCACTGAAGTCAAGCAGCGCATTGCTTGCTATCGCTGCTGTCGATGTGAACAACAGCGATACACCAATAAATAATCCGGCTTTTGACAGGCGTAACAGGCTAGAAATTTTTATCATCATGATTAAAGTTCGACTGGTGGTGCTGCGATTACTTCACGAGAGCCATTGTGCTGTACCGCACTGACAACCCCGGCGGCTTCCATATCCTCGACTATTCGTGCCGCACGGTTGTAACCTATTTTTAATCGCCTTTGCACATAGGATATCGATGCCTTGCGCGTCTCAGTGACAATGGCGACCGCCTGATCATAGAGCGCGTCTTTTTCGCCGTCAGGGTCTTCTTCACTGGCCATACCGGGCAGCGGTAAGGTCGACTCCTGCAGGATTTCGTCAACGTAGACTGCAGTACCGGATTCTTTCAACCAGCTCACGACGCTGTGCACCTCATGATCATCAACAAATGCGCCGTGTACACGTTCCGGTTGCGCGGTACCGGGTGGTAAGTAGAGCATATCACCATGCCCCAGCAAAGTTTCCGCACCACCCTGATCGATAATGGTTCGCGAGTCTATACGTGACGACACCTGAAATGCCATACGAGTGGGGATGTTTGCCTTGATCAATCCGGTAATAACGTCGACTGACGGACGCTGCGTCGCCAGCACCAAATGGATGCCTGCTGCTCGCGCTTTTTGTGCGATACGGGCGATCAGTTCTTCCACCTTTTTGCCGACCACCATCATCATGTCGGCAAACTCGTCCACTACCACAACAATAAACGGCAGTGTTTCAAGCAGCGGTGCCGGTGCGGACGGATCCATAGCCTCTTCGGGCTTGTACAACGGATCGGACAGTGGCTCGCCTGCTTCCTGTGCTGCAATAATCTTGTTGTTGTAACCGGTAATATTTCTTACCCCCAGCGACGCCATTAAGCGATAACGACGCTCCATCTCGCCGACACACCAACGCAATGCGTTTGCAGCTTCCTTCATATCGGTGACAACTGGTGCGAGCAAATGCGGAATACCTTCATAAACGTTAAGTTCAAGCATCTTCGGGTCGATGAGAATTAGCCTCACCTGATCCGCAGTTGCCTTGTACAACAGGCTAATCAACATTGAGTTAACCGCAACTGACTTACCCGAGCCCGTGGTACCGGCAACCAGTAAATGCGGCATTTTCGCCAGATCCGCCACCACCGGCAATCCGCTGATATCCTTGCCCAATGCAATGGCCAGTGGCGATTTTGTCTGTTGATACTTGCGCGATTGCAAAATCTCGGTCAATTGCACTATTTCGCGATCTTCATTCGGAATTTCCAGTCCGATCGTTGATTTACCGGGGATTACCTCGACAACACGAACACTCATCACTGACAGCGAGCGTGCAATATCTTTCGACAGGTTGGTTACCTTGCTGACTTTAAGCCCCGGCGCTGGCAGCACTTCAAAGCGGGTGACAACCGGACCGGGATGCACCTCGACGACTTCAATGGTGACATTGAAGTCGGCCAGCTTGGTCTCCAGCAGACGAGATAAGCTCTCCAGAGATTCCTTCGAATATCCCTTGCGGATGCCCAGAATCGCATCGAGCAGGTTGACCGGGGGAATTTCGCCGCCGGGGAGCTTGGGTCTTTCGCGCTCAAACAGCTGGAATTGCTTTTCGCGCTCCGCCTGCGGCGTAACCGGATCGGGGGTTGCCGGCCGGTCGGTAATATTGATTTTTTTATCAGCGTTCGATGCCGACGGTGCAGCGACGGAACTGGCTTTAGCGGCAGGCACTGGTGCAGGCAGTGAAGCAGAAGCAGCAGGAGCAGCAGGAGCCGTGATGATTTCATCATCAATCACGGGTGGTGCAACAATTTTGGGATCCTGGCGTGCCTGCGTGGCTGGCGGCAATTCGGCTTTGCCCTGCGTTGCGGCCTCAGCCTCGATCAGTGTCTGGTCGACTTCACGCGCCGCGGCCAGTTCACGTTCGATGCGCACCTGGCGTTTCAGTTTTCTGGCCTCAAGGTAGGTCAGATAGTCACCGAAACGATGCCAGCAATGCACCAGGAAGATTCGTGATCTGGCGACCGCTTGCAGTGTCCACTGCCCCGTTCTTTCAACAATGGAGAACCAGGATATTCCGGTAATAAAGGTGATTGACCCGAGGAACAACGCCAGCAGAATGAGTGTTGTTCCGAGCGTGTTGATGACCCGCACCATATTGCCTGCAACCCAGGAACCCAGCACGCCGCCGCCGTTGGTGCCGATAGGCAAGTCGCCTCGATGCACAAAGAAGTGTAAATCTGCCAAACCGCAGGCGGTAAACAGCAACAGCACCAGTCCGCCCAGGCGGGCAAATGCCAGAACCGGCGCGGTCAGTTCTCTGCTATCGCGGAATGCATTCCAGCCAATGATGGCAAGCGCCACTGGCAATAGATAGCCGACGTAGCCAAACAGGAACATGGTGATGTCGGCGAACCAGGCACCAAAAATTCCACAGGCATTGCGCACCTGGCCATACCCGCCTGTGTGAGACCAGCCTGGATCGCTAACATGAAAAGTCGACAGTGCGATAAGCATCAGGATGGCAACCACCGCCACCAGGATTGCGGTTACCTCTCGCAGCCCGCGATGCACCAGTGACAGCGCTCGTGCCGACAATTCTGCTTCCATTGGTGTCTTGGCGCTGCGCCCGAATTTCGGAACCCCGCCCAGTATTGAGCCAATGCCACCCGCGCTGGAATCCTGACTGATTTTAGCTGCCGGTGACGAACGCCTTGCGGTCACACTCTTGCCCTTCGCGCCGGTCTTTGCACCGCTCTTCAATCCGCGGGGCTTTGCTGCCGCCTTGCTTTTTGTCGCTCTGGATTCAGCTGCTTTGCCAGTCGCTTTGCTGCGCAGGGCAGGCTTGGTTGTTGAGGTGCGTCCCGAGCGCGTTGTTCGCCCGCGGGCAACTTTGGAGGCAGCGACTTTGGAATTCAAAAGTAATCCGGTATTAGAGAAAGAGTGATCACACTGGTCTGTTGACTGTACATGGAAAACCAAGCCCCGCGACCTGATCGCCGGCGAGACAACTCGCTACCTGGCTCCTTGCACGGATCCTCGTATGGCTCCCTGCATGAGTTAGACAAATTCAAGAACGCAAGCGCTTGTTTTTCTGATAACCCGGTATAATGTTCTCCCGATGGAGCGGCACCTTATGCATTGCATACGGTCATAGTACAATCCCGAGCTGACCTTCTATGGTAAGCCGTATCCACACGCTGCAACAGCGGTGTGGTTGGATTGTCATGAATAACGAAAATTTAAGTTCTACCCTAAGCCCCCTACGATAACCAGCACGACCAGATACAAGGCACCTGACACATGAGCGAAGAAAGCAAACACTGCAAACTGTTAATTCTGGGCTCGGGCCCCGCAGGCTATTCAGCGGCTGTCTACGCCGCGCGCGCCAATTTGCAACCAGTGCTGGTCACCGGTGTTGAGCAGGGCGGGCAGCTGATGACCACTACCGATGTAGACAACTGGCCAGCCGACGATCAGGGTGTACAGGGCCCGGAGTTAATGGAGCGGTTTCGCAAGCACGCCGAACGCTTTGAGACTGAAATTGTGTTCGACCACATCAACACAGTTGATTTCAGCGAGCGCCCCTTCACCCTTAATGGAGACAGTGCAACCTACACATGCGATGCACTGATCATCTCCACAGGCGCCAGCGCCAGATACCTCGGTCTGCCATCTGAAGAGGCATATAAGGGCAAGGGGGTATCCGCCTGTGCAACCTGCGACGGCTTTTTCTATCGTGACCGACGCGTCGCCGTCATCGGTGGAGGCAACACGGCAGTCGAGGAAGCGCTGTACTTATCCAATATTGCCTCCGAGGTGGTGCTCGTACACCGACGTGACGAATTGCGTGCCGAGAAAATCATGCAAAAGCATTTATTCGAGAAGGCAGAGACCGGTAAAGTCAATCTCAAGTGGAATCACACACTGGATGAGGTACTGGGCGACGACAGCGGCGTCACCGGCATGCGCATCAAGAGCACCACCGACGACAGCTCCGAAGAGGTGGATCTGCACGGCGTGTTCATTGCCATCGGGCACACGCCGAACACGGGTATATTCGAAGGGCAACTGGAAATGGCGGGTGGCTACATCAAAGTCAACAGTGGCACCAACGGCAACGCCACTGCAACCAGCGTCGAAGGAATTTTTGCCGCAGGGGACGTGATGGATCACATTTATCGACAGGCGATCACATCAGCCGGCACCGGTTGTATGGCAGCGCTCGATGCAGAAAAGTACCTCGACGCACTGAACCTGGCTCCCGCTGTGAACATTCAGACCAGCCAAGCCTGACAGTGCAAATAGAAGTTTGCGATTCCATCACCAGGGCTACTGCAGCATCATGGAATGCGCTGACTGACGGGAGCAATCCGTTTGTACGCTATGAGTTTCTGAGCGCACTTGAGAACAACAAGTGCGTAGATGCCGAGCATGGCTGGCACCCATGCCACCTGATGATGAAAGATGGCGACGCACTGATCGCGGCAGCACCTGCCTATTTGAAGACGCACTCCTACGGGGAGTTTGTTTTCGACTGGGCCTGGGCAGAGGCCTATGAGCGCCATGGTGCGGCCTATTACCCCAAGCTGATCAGTGCAATCCCCTTCACACCGGCAACCGGTCCCCGACTGCTGGTAGCCGAGGGACAAGACCGCAAGCAGTGCACCGAAGCGTTAATGAGTGCAGCCGTGGCACTGTGCAAGCAACAGAATTTCTCAAGCGCGCACTGGCTGTTTCCCTCTTATGAGGAGGCACAGGAACTGGAACAGGGAAACTACCTGTTGCGAATGGGCGTGCAATATATCTGGTCCAACGATGACTATCAGGACTTCGACGATTTCCTGTCTCGCTGTACTTCCAAGAAGCGCAAAAACATGCGCCGGGAACGCAAGCGAGTGCAGGAACAGGGGGTCACACTGGAACTGTTGCACGGCCGCGAGCTTGGCTCCAAAGACTGGCAACAGGTGATGCGGTTTTATCTGGACACTTTTAGCCGAAAATGGGGCAATCCAACGCTGAACCACGGATTCTTCAGCGAGATCGGCCAGTCAATGGGTGACGATGTCATTATTGTATTCGCAAGTTTTGATGGCAAGCGTGTCGCCTGCTCTGTCATGCTAAAAGGCACTGACACACTGTACGGGCGCTACTGGGGTTGTCTGGAAGAGTTTCACAGCCTGCACTTCGAGGCCTGCTATTACCAGGGCATCGACTATTGCATAGCCAACGGGTTAAAAAGGTTTGAGCCCGGTGCACAGGGCGAGCATAAAATAGGCAGAGGCTTCGTCCCAACGCCAACCTGGTCTGCGCACTATCTTGAGAACCAGGATTTCTCCGACGCTGTGCAACGCTTTCTTAAGCAGGAGAGGCCGGCTATGGAGAAACACTGTAAAGAATTGCATCAGCTGCTACCTTTTCGCAACGAAGATGGTTAACGAGTGACAACAAAGAGACGATCGGATAGAAACTCAGCTCTGTCAAACGGCCGGTCGCGCCGACACATCTTTTAAAGATGGCGCGCAGAGAAAGCGCGACCTGCACTTTTAGTACTATGATTTCCGGTAAACAAATCGCCTGTCTAACACGAAGCCGACCAGATCATCGATTATTTACTGCATGAATAGCTCGCCAATAATGTATTTACAGGAAGATGATGATCTAACCCCCTTCCCTCATCCGCAGCACGCGATGAGCAACCCCAACGGCTTGCTAATGGCTGGCTCCAATCTTAAACCTACCCGTCTCGTACAGGCATACCGGCAGGGAATCTTTCCCTGGTATTCCGAGGGAGAGCCGATTTTATGGTGGTCTCCGGATCCGCGTTGTGTGATCTGGCCAGACCAGGTGAAGGTCAGTCGAAGCCTGGGTAAAACGATACGCAAACAGAGATACAGGGTTAGCTACAATCAGGCATTCAGCGATGTTATTGCCAATTGCAGTAAACCCAGACCAGGTTCGGATGGCACCTGGATTACTGATGATATGGCCGACTCCTACTGTGAACTGGCAAGGCGTGGTGATGCAGAGTCCATAGAAGTCTGGAACGGCGAAACACTGGTCGGTGGTTTATATGGCGTCATCGTTGGACGCATTTTTGTTGGTGAATCCATGTTCAGCAGAGAGTCTGATGCGTCGAAGGTTGCACTGGTATCGCTGGCTGCCTGCGGCAGGTTCGAATTGATTGATTGTCAATTGCCCACACCCCACCTATACAGTATGGGGGCGCAGTGCATTGAACGCAGCGACTACCTTGAGTTACTTAAGGTGCTGGGCTAATGGCGAAGTTGAAGCAATAACACGGGTGGCAAACATCGAAAACGGTTGTCTGGCTCTTTGTGCAGCTCTCTTGTCCAGCTCTTTGTACAGCTCTTCGCAAAAAGACAAGTGCCAGCCGGCAGTTGCGTGCAGTCATGAAATGACCAGCATGTCATGAATGATCAGGACTGAACACGGGTGGCTTGCACTGATTAGCTTCCTACCCTACCCTGCCGCGATAAGTTAACCGCAAAACAAAAAGCAAATGTACCACGGTACATGGGAAGCATAAGATGGCCACCAGTAAATCTACGCAGCAAGAGCAAAAAGATAGTCGGGAAAAGAGAATCGGCGACCGCTGGATCGGCGTTGATCTTGACGGCACACTAGCCGAGTGGGACGGATGGAAAGGGCATGAACATATCGGCCCACCGATTCCCGCGATGCTTGAGCGAGTCAAGCGATGGATAAAGATGGATATCGAAGTTCGAATATTTACTGCGCGCGCTTCGGTACCGGATCATATCCCGCCGGTCGAAAAATGGCTCGAACTACACGGTCTTGGTGGCCTTCGAGTGACAAACCAGAAAGACTACAGGATGCTGCAACTTTGGGATGATCGATGCGTGCAGGTCATTCCAAACTCTGGTGAACTTGTAAAAAATGCAACCTGGGTACAACCCAAAGCTGACGGGGAGCTTTAAACCACGTACTCGCTCACAGGTAAATCCGATCAAACGCTATCCAGCGCTTCGAGACATGTGTCGATATCACCAGCGCTATTATAGACATGGCAGGATATCCGCAATCGCTCGTCTCCTGCGTAGGTACCCCAGACAAGTACATCACGCATTCTCAGAGCACGGGCTACTTCGTCCACCCGGTCTGTCATGATACAAACATTTCCGGCTCTGTCGGCTGACAACTCAGGAGTCATCAGCTCCCAACAGTTCATTGCATGGATGCCGTGCCAAAGCTTACTCGTCAACGCCAGTGCATGGCTCTCTATTTGATTTATGCCGATTGCAGCCAGCGCTGTCAGTGCATTATTGAGAATATACACGCTGATGAATGACGGGTTTCCCGGTATAAACCTGAGCGCATCTTCGCGTAACGTCATTCGGGTTGGCTGTTGCCATCCACCGGCACTGGATACACTGTTCCAGCCAACAAAAGGTGTTTTCAATTCTGGAAAGCGTTCTCTGTTCCAGTAGAAAACTGCGGTGCCATGCACGCCTAACAGCCACTTGTAACAACTGCTAACGACAATATCCGCCAGGCTTGCATCGACCTCCACCACGCCGGCCGCATGCGTTGCATCCAGAACCAGCTTTGCACCGGAGCTTCGCACCAGCGTTGACAAAGCAGTCAGTGAGATTCTCTGGCCGGTAAACATACTGACATGGCTTATCAATACAACACGCGTACGATCGTCAATCAAATTGGCGATATCGTCTATGTCTATTTGCCATTGACGATGACTGACAACTCTTACTTCTACTCCGCGCTCCTGTAGCAGCAACCACGGAAACACACCAGAGCCAAATTCCACATCGGCGATGACGACGTTATCTCCGGCTTTCCAGTCTATGCCGTACGCCACGATGTTAATTCCTTCAGACGCCGAGGCAGTCAGGCTTATGGAATCAACAGATACCGAGAATAGATCAGCGCACTGTTTTCGGGTTGCCTGCAACAGTTCATCCTGCAACACGCGCGCACGTTCGCCCTGGCTCTTATCAGAGATAAACTGTTGAATTGCTTTTTGGTGGGAACACAGCATTGGCGACTCACCACCAGCGCACAGGTGCACCACGTTTTCAATACCCTCAAACTCGCTTTTCGCTATTAGGGAAGCAGACATTTATTCTCCGGTGTGCATCTTGGACTTTGCTTGTCATTTCAGCCATGATCCGCTTCCTGTCGATCGGGAAAATCATCGGGAATCGTCATGCAACAATCCATTATCCATGTAGCACTACTTGTTCGCGACTATGATGAGGCAATAGCGTTCTATACCCAAAAGCTTAACTTTACTCTGATCGAGGATACCTACCAACCGGAACAGGATAAACGCTGGGTAACTGTTGCACCGCCGGGTTCTGCCAGCATGACGTTGTTATTGGCAAAGGCAGGCAACGATCAACAAGAGAAGTTTATAGGCGACCAGGCCGGTGGCCGAGTGTTCCTGTTTTTACAAACCGATGATTTCTGGCGCGACTATCATCGAATGGTCGAGCAAAAAATCGAGTTTACACGTCCGCCAGTTGAACAACCCTATGGTACCGTGGCTGTATTCAGAGATCTGTATGGCAATCTATGGGATCTCGTGCAAAAAACCTGATCTCTAAAACCAAAACACCAAAGACTAACGACGCTAACCGCCAACACCATAGGGGTCAGAAACCTGATCATTACTCGGCCACCACTTCTGCAGCGCGTAGAATACCAGCAATCCGATCGGTCCAAATACAAGCGTTAGCAGTAAACACGGTACAACGACCACCACGGGCAAACCAATCGATTGCGCACGGCGTACCTGCCAACCACCTACAAACAAATCAAACGCCAGATAGTGAATCCAGCCAACCAGCACGGCAATCGGATGCTGATATAATTGACCCAGTGACTCCAGCGACCCGAATCCGCCGCTAAAAAACGGCAAGGCGAAGAAAACGGCGCACAGATAGGCAAGTGCCAACCCAAGAGGCATAAAGATGCCGGCGAAACGCA
Source organism: uncultured Granulosicoccaceae bacterium (assembly GCA_964393885.1). Taxonomy (GTDB): domain Bacteria; phylum Pseudomonadota; class Gammaproteobacteria; order Granulosicoccales; family Granulosicoccaceae. The sequence continues at coordinate 9,532 of CAYMVV010000060.1, forward strand.
CCATTCGCACAGGAAGAACGAAATAGAAAAGCAGTACCAGCCACCCGCAAAGCGCCCAAAGATTTGCCATCCAGTAGAGGTTATTGAGTGAGATCATCTTTGTTGCTGTTCCCGACGCGCATTGCGACAATTAATGCCGCCCGCAAGCACTGTTGTTTATTTACTGCTGAATGACTGCATCAACCAGATGCATATTAACACTCTCGGCCGCAAGGCCTGTTTGAATGACAGTTACCAAAAGCCCTTTTAAAAAGAGCCTTTTACAATTAACCCAGTTACAAAGAAACCATTTACAAATAGCCCGTTTACAATAAGTCAGGTATCTGTCCCAGACTGTATAATCTACAGCGGACCCGACCGGGCCACATTAAAATTGCAGAGTGAAAATGTACGTTGATGTCGCTGTTGTGCCAGTAGCAGGCCTGGGCACCCGCCTGCTACCACTGACCCGCTCGATTCCCAAGGAACTGCTGCCATTGGGCCGCAAGCCTGTGTTACAGCATGTCATTGACGAACTCAGATCCGCCGGCATACGTCATATAGTGCTGGTGACGGGGGTCGGGGAAGACAGCATCAAAAAACATGTTGAGATCGATGAAAACCTCGAAAGACAATTACGCACAAAAGGTAAAACTGATCAACTCTCAGAGCTTGAATCACAAACCCGCGACGTTCAAATTCACTACGTGCGACAATCAAGCCAACTGGGACTGGGACATGCAGTCTGGTGCGCTCGCGAGATTGTAGCCGACCGGCCTTTTACCATCGCACTCGGCGATGCTATGTTCGGCTTAAACAGTTCGAGCCTGTGTCAGCGTCTGCACAGGGTGTTTAACAACACATCTGCCGACGCTGTAATAGCATTTCAGCAAGTACCAAAGGACAGGGTCAGTCGCTATGGTGTCGCTCAGATCGGGGCCATGGAAATCGATAGCGAAGGCTCGTTTGAAGTGTCTGGTTTGGTTGAGAAACCAGCAGTAGCAGACGCACCCAGTCAGTACGCAATTGCTGCGCGCTATGTTTGTCAGAGCCAGCTATTTAATTTACTTGGTAACACCAAAGAAGGTGTCGGTGGAGAAATACAGCTAACCGACGCACTTCGAGAGCTAATATTAGCGGGAGGCAAAGTGATTGGTGTTCCACTTCGCAGTGACGAGAAACGTTTTGACGTTGGAAATTTCGACTCTTATTTTTCAGCGTTTGTAGAAGTTGCCTGCGCCGATCCGACTCATGGTGATGCCTTAAAGCAGCAGCTCAAAGCGATACTCGATAAAGACCAGGCGCAATGATACACAAGACAACCTATGCGAGAGCAGGCTTGATTGGCAATCCATCAGACGGATATGGTGGAAAAACTATTGCCTTCACGATGCAGGACTATCGCGCTGAAGTCTCTCTGCATGAATGGCCAACACTGGAAATCATTGCCGGACGCGACGACCTTGATCAGTACGACAGCATACGTTCATTACATAGCCGGGTAACGCAACATGGTTACTATGGCGGCACCAGACTAATCAAGGCGACGATCAAACAGTTCGTCGACTACTGCCTTTCCCACAACCACGAACTGCACGATAAGAATTTTGCGATTCGCTATACATCGAATATTCCTCAGCAAGTGGGTATGGCGGGCTCCAGCGCTATTATCATTGCCACCTTGCGAGCGCTCATGGAGTTCTATGGTATTACTATCGACAAACGTATCCAGCCCTGTATTGCACTCGACGCCGAGCGCCGAGAGCTGGGCATCGAAGGTGGATTGCAAGATCGGGTCGCTCAGGTCTACGAAGGGCTGGTGGCAATGGACTTCGGCGACATTAAAGAAAAGCATGGCTTTACATTCGGCACCTACGAACCAATAGATCCTGCGTTACTGACGGGCTTATACATCGCCTACAAGGCTTCCAGCAGCGAGCCCACCGAAGTGTTTCACAATGATCTGCGTGCCCGATACGATTCTGGTGAAGCTCAGGTTGTCGACGCCATGTCGCGCTTTGCGGAACTCACTGTTATCGCAAAAGCCGCAATACTCGAAGGAGACTATCAGACCCTGCACGACGCAATCGACGCTAATTTCGACTTACGGGATTCCATTTGCAAATTGAACCCCTCGCATACACAGATGGTTAAGGTAGCGCGAAGCTGCGGAGCATCGGCAAAATATGCCGGCTCCGGCGGTGCAATAATCGGCACCTGTCAGGACCCGGCGCAGTACCCAAAGCTGGAAGAGAAATTAACTCAACTAGGCTGCACCGTACTCAAACCAACGATAGTCTAAACCAACGATTGATTGACCAAGGCGATCACCCTCAAAACACTGCCTGCTAACCGCACACCAGCGCAACCCACAACACGTATTTTTCATCGAACAGATTGTAAGTGTCTGTTTGCTGGTATCGAAAAGTCTTTAAACACTACAAACCAGCGCTCTTGCTCTTGATCTACCCGCGTCTAATCAGTTTTGAGAGTGATCGTGCAGGTGGGTCTTTGCGCCATGGAAGGCGCAAAGAGCGCTGGTCAGGCATGGATGCCTGTTTGCGCGGCCCGCCTGCACGATCACTCTCAAAATGCCGCAGGCACTCGCAGAGCTGATTGGCCGCAAAAACACTTTTGGTTACTTTTCGCCCGTGTTGGCAAAGAGTGAAAAGTGACTCCGCCTGAAAGGCACGTCCTACTAGCCGCGCGCAAGCGCAAAACACGCGGCAGCGCAAACTCCTCCTACCCCAAACTCTCTACCCGAATCCGAACCACCGCACCTTCAACCGACTCAAGCTTTTCAATTTGCATTACAGCAGCATCCATAGCACCTTCGACAATGCGCTTTGTTAATAAAACGATGGGTAATTTGCTTGAACCGGAGGCAGGTTCCTTTTGAATAATTGCTTCAATATTTATTTCCTGATCAGCCAATATGCGACTGATATCGGCCATCACGCCGGGCACATCTTCGGCCAGAATTCTCAGATAGTACGAGGTTTGAAATTCACTACTGGGGATCGTGCGACTCTCACTGAGTGCATCGTGTTGAAACGCCAGCACAGGCACTCTATTGTGCACATCTGCAGAGGCTACTCTGACTACATCCATGATATCAGCTACCACACTTGAGCCCGTCGGCTCGGCGCCAGCACCCGCTCCGTAGTAGAGCGTGGGCCCCACGGCATCAGCCTGTACCAGCACCGCATTCATCACCCCGTCGACATTGGCAATGAGCCGCCGCTCCGGTAACAGCGTAGGATGCACTCGTAATTCGATTCCATTACCGGTGTCAACCGCCATTCCCACGTGTTTGATGCGGTAGCCAAGTTGTTCCGCGTACACCGTATCTTCCTGAGTAATATGACTGATTCCCTCGGTGTATACCGCCTCGAACTGCAGCGGAACCCCAAACGCGATTGATGCGAGTATTGTTAGCTTATGGGCTGCATCTATCCCTTCGACATCAAAGGTCGGGTCAGCTTCTGCGTACCCCAATGCCTGAGCTTCTTCCAGCACTTCGGGGAAGTCTCTTCCCTTATCGCGCATTTCGGTCAGTATGTAATTACTGGTGCCGTTGATGATCCCGGCAAGCCATTGAATTTTGTTTCCCGCCAAGCCCTCTCTGATTGACTTGATCACCGGAATACCTCCGGCGACTGCCGCTTCAAACGCAACACTGACACCCTGTTGTCTGGCAGCTTCAAAAATTTCGCTGCCATGCACTGCAACTAAAGCCTTGTTAGCAGTAACGACGTGCTTACCGTTTTTAATCGCCTTGAGCAACAGTGACCGAGCCGGCTCATCACCACCCATCACTTCGATTACCACATCAATTTCAGGGTCGTTCACGATGTCATCGTGATCAGTCGTCAGGATCACATCACTGAGTTCCGGCGCACGCTCGCGGCCGGTATCGCGAACTGCAGCGGACTTAACGATGATGTCCCGACCAGCCCGACGATTTATCTCTACCGCATTTCTGGCCAGCACCACTGCAGCACCCTGACCGACCGTGCCAAAGCCAAGGAATCCAATTTTTACCGGGTTCAAAGTTGTCTCACTGTTTGCAGTAAAGCGCTTTTTTGAATAAAGAGCTTGTTCTTGAAGAGCTTGCGCTTAACGAGCTTGCGTTTAAGAGCGGCTACGATTTTGCCTTACACGGCATGCTGCGTCGCCAGTCCGCGGCAATGTATTATACCCACCAAGCAAGCCAGCAAGCTAAACAATGAAATTTACACAAGACAGTCCAGGCGACGAACTGGTTTTTAGTGATTACGACGAGCACAGCGTCAGTATCAACGGGCAGAAGCTCTCTGAGAGCCTGATCGTTTTTCCAGACTCGCTGTATGAGCAATGGTCGGTTCAGGAAGTTGCCGAGTTAACCATAGCGCATTTTGATTTGTTGATTAAACAACAGCCTGACATCGTCATTCTGGGCACTGGCAGCAGGCAGAAATTTCCAGCCGTAGAGCTGCGACGACAGCTCGCTGCGAAGAAATTGCAACTCGAAGTCATGGACAATGCCGCCGCCTGCCGAACCTACAACCTGCTGGTATCGGAAGATCGGGACGTTGCTGCGGCTATCATTGTCGAGAAAGAATAGTTACCGGCGATAGTGCGACCCGGGCTGCAGGTGACCTCATAAAAACGCCCGGGTATAAGAAAGCCGGCGTGACGCCGGCTTACTGTTTTCAGGAATAAAAGTAATAAACGCCTTTAATTGCAGGTAAAATCCTGGAAATCGTGTCTTTTGCGGCTTACTACATTAGGTGACAACGCAGGGCCTGAGCCAGATTCCGTTTTCTCCAGCAGCGAAAAGCCACCATCGTAGTCTTTAGAGCATTTACCACCGGCTTCGTGTTTTACCGGGACCAAAGTCAGATCAGCATTTTCAGTATTGTCTCGCTTGGTCATCGCTTTTCAACCCATCGAATAAATATGCAGCCATTGTTTCATTTTATGTACGATATGTCTGTATATTGAATCACAACTCGCTGACACTGGTGAAATAAGCCGGGTTTATCGGCAATGACAGTGAAAATGAGAATAATTCGCGTTATCCTCTAGTCGTCCAGTACCTCTACTCTGCAATTGGCCATCCTGATGATTCAAATCCGGTGTTGAAGATCGCATATCGTGCGTAGTTCGGCTAATTCAAGCCAACGAACGAGCATCGGTGGAGCCCCGCAATTTAGCGTCCTGGCCAGCATCGCTGTCGCGTTGACCATTTGCCTGCCACTGGCTTCGGTTGTCTGGCTCGCCCTGTTTCCAGAGGAGAATATCTGGCCTCATCTGCTGGCGACGGTATTGCCTGACTATGTGTTTCATACACTGGCACTTATGGTGGGGGTGGCCATTGGCACTCTGCTTATTGGCGTTGGTACAGCCTGGATGGTTACCCACTACGAGTTTACCGGTCGATTTATTCTGGTGTGGGCGCTGTTGCTCCCGTTTGCCGTACCGGCCTATGTCGTTGCCTATGTGTATACCGATTTACTGGAGTTTTCCGGACCACTGCAGTCGGCACTGAGAGATGTCTTCGGCTGGCAAACCACGCGCGACTATTACTTTCCCAGAATCCGCTCGCTTGGCGGTGCGATCTGCATGATGATTCTGGTGCTCTATCCGTACGTCTACCTTCTGGCTCGATCCGCGTTTGTCGAGCAATCCGCATCGTTGTTTGAAGCTGCACGAATTCTGGGACAATCGCGTCTGAGTGGATTCCTGACTGTGTCGCTGCCACTGGCTCGACCTGCCATAGCCATTGGCGTCGCAATGGCGCTTATGGAAACCGTGAATGACTATGGCACGGTGGACTATTTTGCCGTCCCGACCCTGGCAGCCGGTCTGTTTGATGTGTGGCTGGGCATGAATAACCTCGGCGGCGCAGCCCAAATAGCCTGCCTGATCCTGGTGTTCGTTATGTTCCTGATTCTTCTGGAGCGCTTTAGTCGCAAACATCAAAAGCTCTATCAGCCATCGGCCACCAGATTTCGTCAACTCGAAAGAACCCGCCTGCGTGGAGGTGCGAACGTGGCGGTATTTATATTGTGTCTGCTGCCGGTACTGTTGGGATTTATCATACCGGCAGCTGTGCTGCTCAATTACTCGATCCGCTACTTCGACGTTTCCTGGACACCCGAGTTTCGCTCGATTGCTGCCAATAGCCTGATACTTTCTACTCTGGCTGCCTGTGTCGCCGTCTGCGTTGCTATTTTCCTGTCCTACAGTGCGCGCATAAACCAAAGCGAGGTCCTCAACGTTTGCAAAAGACTCGCTGGCAGCAGTTACGCGCTGCCGGGTGCTGTGCTGGCGATCGGTGTGATCATTCCATTCACCCTGTTCGAAAACACGGTCGACAGTATGATGCGTGAGTACTTCGGACTTTCCACCGGGCAAATATTGACCGGTGGTATATTCAGCCTGGTGTTTGCCTATGCGGTACGCTTTATGGCTGTCGCACTGGGGGCGGTTGAATCGAGCCTTGAAAAGATTACCCCCAGCATGGACATGGCTGCACGTTCGCTGGGCAACAAGCCGCGCCGCATGCTGTGGCGAGTGCATATCCCGCTAATGAGAAGCGGCATTGTCACTGCGCTGTTGGTCGTATTCGTCGATAGTATGAAGGAATTGCCCGCCACACTGATTCTGCAGCCGTTCAACTTTGACACGCTGGCCACCTATGTCTATCAGTTCGCGTCCGATGAATTACTCGAGGAGAGCGCTCTGGCTGCGTTGATGATTGTAGCGACAGGGCTCATCCCGGTGCTACTGCTCAGTCTTACACTCGATCGGGGCAACCGGCTTGCCAGCAAGTCGGAAGGCCGGGAGTCTGATCGGCAGTAGCGTTCGTAGCGAGCGTTCGTAGCGAGGGCGTTGGGGCTAAAAGCGGGCTGTCAAACCAACGAATGCGCCTTCAATGGTTGCATCTGAATTCCAGTCATCGAGATCATCGATATCAAGCGACAGTCGACGCAAGCCTCCTTCGATTCCAAAGTCGAGCAGCGGCACAAAATCGACCTCGAGGTGCACGTAGGCTTCCAGATCACTGAGATTGTTACCGTCAAAGCCAATGACGTTTGCTCGAACCCCTGCTGCCAATCCACTAAAAGGCAAATCAAATCTTGCATGTCCGTACAGCATCGGAATAACCGCATCAAGATCAATCCGATCACTGGCGTTTGGAGTGGCAGTTATATTGTTTACGGTCACCTCCTGGGCTGCGATAAATCCATCGAGCAATCGCGCGGTAGCGCCAACATCGATACTAACCCAGTTGTCCAGCACCTCGTAGTAGAGAGTGAGATCAGTCATATCAAGATCGATTTCGGCATCGATTTCACCACTGAGTGGTATCACACCGCCCAATGTGCCGGATGCCGAGTCTGAGGATCCAGTCCAGCTTATTGGCGTGCGTTTTAACAGGCCATTGGGTACAAGGGGCAGGAAATGCTCGACCGAAATATACACAGTCGAGCTATCAGCATTGGAGTCGGAAAATTCGCCGCTGAGGTCAAATGCGTTCGTGTTCTGCCCTACTGACCCGTCGACGTCAGGATTCCAGACAGTGGCGCCAACCTTTACGCCGAAAATTGTGGCCGCGAATGAATCTGTCACTGCTACAGTCGATAATAAAAATGCAGACAACAAGGCGACGGTGCCACTGAAAAAACTACGGCACCTGCACGTCGTGTTGGTTTGATAACTGGTTTTAATCAAAAATCTGTCCTGTTTGACCGGATCTGACCGCAGGGTAGCGAATCCAGCACTGACGGTCACCTGAAACCCTCAGTCCCCACCCGACGCTGATTCCTTGTTATGCCAGATTTGCGCCCATTCGTGACAGACTCTCTGTGACAGTCGCGAAACCTCTCGAATAGCGAGGCAGCCTTAAAAACCCTGCCACTACCCCCTCAAATCGGCGATAAACCGATCGGACTCTGCAATAGAACGATTCATTTGCTCAATCAGGACCGCGATATCACTTTCCAGAGTGGCGAACTCACCCTTAAGGGACCCAATCGCCTGCGCGTTCAAACTATGCTTTAGAAATAAAACATTATCGCGAAAAGTATTTAAAACAGGCGTCATACTCGCCTCGGACCGACGCATGCTCGCAAGCATTTCGCTGTATCTTGACTGAGTTTCGTTTAATTGCCGCATGCTGGTGCGCTTGAAATCAGGTTTGGTGTACTGCTCAATCTCCGCTTCCCACTCCTGGAACAACACGGTTGCGACCGACTCAACCTTGCCGATACGATCGGACACTTCCTCGGCTGCATCGGTGCTGTCCTCGTATTCATCACTCAGCTTTTCGTATGCCTGTTTCAGATCTGTATTTTCAATCCTGATGATCGACCCGAATTGCTCCAGTGCGTCTCTAAATTCTTCCTGTGCATCCTGCTGGGCATCTCGGGTATTCTCCACCCTGCTTACCAGAATATCGCGCTTGTGATAGCCCGCCTTCTCCCATGCGTTGTAGTAGGTGGAAGAGCACGCCATCATGGCGAGGCAAGCTGGTACCAACACCAGGCGACACACATTGTTATTCATGACACCAACTCCAGTAAGATGATTGCAAAATCTGTGTAACAGGCTAGCTTATCGCTACCCGGTGGTTTGAACTGCAAAATTTTGTTTGCAAGCCGAATCAGACTTGAACATAGCCTGGCATTTACAAGAATAAATACAGCAGCGCGTTGATTCTCACCAGAGAACCAGTAGCTTGAGCTTGTCAAACAAAGGCAGACAATCCCCGGTAACCCGGATGTTCATTTTTCTCCGAAAAAAAACGGGTAGCTCGCCCGGATGAGTTACCGCAGGCAGGATCTGTCCGCAAACTGTTATGAATAATATCTTTCTTTGTGCCATCGGTTGCGAAACTGGCGATCATTTAAACTAACATTTTGTAATAATGTATCGCGTTGAATTAACTTATTCTGCTCGGCTGTCCCACTGCAAGCTACCAATGAAAAAAATAAAGGTTTGCGGGCGACGCATGTCTGTGTTGACTACCGCTTGCTTCTGCCTGGTTTCCGGAACACTCCTGAATGGCTGTGCCGTGACGGAGAACATTTCCTACCGTCAGGTTATTTACAAAGCGACCTACAACTACCTGCGCGCCGTAGAATGCCAAAACACCACTGATCAGCAACTCGCTTATGAACCATGCGTCAAATCATACGCTGATGATTACGAGTCCTATCGTCAACTGCGCGAGCAGTATGTAAAGAACAAGACTGATGAGGAGAAATCCTCGTGAGCCTGTTCCGGAGAGCATAGTTCTGTAGAGCATAGTTCTGAAGAGCGTAGTCCCGGAGAGCTTTGCCCTGGAAAGCGTAGTTCCGGAGCGTTTTTTTCTCAGGCGCTTGTTAGCTTTGTGAACGTCGTTATTGCCTGATCATTGTTGCTGCTGATTCTTGTTGCTGCCGATGCGAGCGCATATCACACAGGCACCGGGTTAAGCAGTGCTTCGATGTGCGCGAAGTACCGCGACACATCCATCTGGTTAGCACACTGTGTAAACCGGGTGGTAAATCCAGCAGCACCTGCCAACCCTCCGGTATGAACAAAAACCACTCTGTCCCCACTGGCCAATGAGCCGAGAAACTCTGCCGACAATGCCTGGAACATGGCCGGTCCTGTGTAAACCGGATCAAGTGCGATACCGGTAGACGCAAAAAAGTTGACGATAAAATCCAGCAGCACCCCGGAAGGCCGTGCATATAATCCACAGTCACGAGCACGATACAACGACCATGGCACTGACGAGCCATTGCCTACCCACTGATCTATTTGATCGCTGACTGCTGAATCGTTAACCACAGGAATGCCTGTGACTTTCTGCTGCGGACCACAACCTCTGACTATTCCGGCCAGTGTTGCACCAGTACCAACAGCGGTTACGACATGCGTGAAGTCTCTGGATGCATCGTTGATGACGCGCGCTATCTCTTCACAACCGGTTACTGCCAGACCGTTTGAACCACCTTCCGGCAGCCAGCGCTCACACTGCAACTGCTGACACATACTTTGGCAAAAGCTCAGGTCTTTTCTTAGACGGTATTGCGACCGGCTGATGAAGTGCAGCTGCATACCATGCGATCGCATGCGGCGCAGCATCTTGTTGTCGAAACCCTCCTCTCCGCGAACCACACCGACGGATTCAATGCCGACGGCTTGCGCGGCTTGCGCAAGCGCAAGTAAATGGTTTGACCAGGCCCCACCGAAGCTCAATACGCGCCGAACATCATCCAGAGCCAATTGCCGCAGGTTATTCCCGAGCTTGAATACCTTATTACCCATGGCCCATCGGGTACCGAGGTCAAGCCGCAGAACACAAAACTCAATATCCCGACGCGCCAGCCAGATTCCGGCAACTGTGCTGTATTTCACAAGAGCCGGATCATAGCCGGCAAGAGGCTGGACACCCGTGTGTTGAATTTTCAATGCCTCAGCCCGTATTTGTGGAAGCAACCACACATAAACAACATCGTTCGCTCAAAGCCGGACTACCTGCTGCCGTTACACCGCCCAGCTCAAAAACGCTGTCGTACGCTTTTAAGTTCGAAATTAATAATAAAAAAAGAATGATGATGAAAGTTAGCAGGCGAAATTTACTGGGTCAAAGCTTACGTCTGGCTCTGACCACAAGCATTATCGGATACGCGGCAACCCCCGCGTTTGCCAATATCCAGGACCTCGATTCCAGCCCAAGATCTCAGCTGCTGGCGGCACTTAATAACCTGCCGGATGGTGTCGAGCTGCGTAATGTCGACGACGTATTGCGGATTTATCGAGGCCGCCGATTTACCCCCCTGTGGCATCAGCACCAACGACCAAGCTATACCACACAAGCGGTGATCAAAAAACTGGCTGGATCAGCCTCCTACGGACTGGATCCAAACAAATATTACAGCCAGCTGCTGCAGAGCTGGGCAACTACGGCTGCTCCCGCTAACCTTTATCATCTGGAGTTGCTACTGACAGATGCACTGTTCAGTTACTTCGATGATCTGGCCCACGGCAATCTCGATTCGCCGCCTAAAAGCAGCGGCTGGCATTTGCCACAAACAGTGATCGATACGCGCCTGATAACCGATCCGTTTTTTGCCGGAGAACAATCGTTTGCGCAGACTGTAGACGCCCTGCAACCCGGTCATCATCGCTACCACGCTCTGATAGATTCATTGCAGGAACACCTGCGTGTTGTTGAACGTGGCGGCTGGACTCATATCCCGACCGGGCCAACCCTGCGGTCCGGAGACATAGATCCTCGCGTCGCATTGTTGCGCAGACGGCTGGCTGAGGGAGGTGATCTGCCAGCGGTAAAAATAGTTGACGGTAGCAGTACAACTGAGCAGCCAGCGGAGGACCTGTTTGACTGGACAATTGCAGAAGGTCTTAAGGAGTTCCAGAAACGCCACGGACTGGAAGCAGACTCATTGCTCGGAGTTCGCACTGTTGCAGAATTAAATATTCCGGCAGAACAGCGCATCTCTCAGATTGAAGTCAACCTGAATCGATGGCGCTGGCTACCGCGCGACCCCGGACATTCGCATATTAACGTCAACACCGCCGGGTATGACATGGAAGTGAACCTGTCTGGCCAAACCGCGTTAACTATGAACGTTGTCGTAGGCAAACCCAAACATCGCACCCCCATGTTCTCGGACACGATGGAATATCTTGTGGTCAATCCATCCTGGTACGTACCAAAAAGTATTACCCGCGAGATCATGCCAAAGGAAGCGTCCAATCCTGGCTATCTCGAGCGCAACAATTTCGAGATTATCGAACGATCCAACAATAAACCGGTGGAACGCTGGAGGCTGTCCAGCGAGGAACTGCGTCCCAATGCCTTTGTTAAAAAATACCGGCTGCGTCAATTGCCCGGTAAATCAAACGCCCTGGGTGATTTAAAGTTTATGATGCCGAATCGATTTAGCATTTACCTGCACGATACCAACGCTAAGTCTTTGTTCGCCAAGCACCGTCGGGCTTACAGCCACGGTTGTATAAGAGTTGAATACCCGCAACAACTGGCACGCACTATATTGTCAGCTGATGGCTGGAGCGAATCGGATTTAACCGCTTTGTTTGATCGCAAACATACACAAACCGTGCGACTGAAGAAAAACCTGCCTGTGCACCTGACCTATCAGAGCAGCTGGGTAGACAACAGTGGCAAGGTCCACTTTCGTGAGGATATTTACGATCACGACGCACACTCAATGGCAGAACTACAAAGATACAGGACAGAGCATGACGCGGCACAGGCACTCGCAATGACGAGTTCCGGTATTACCATGGCGACCAATACTTACTAGCAGGCCGATAACACGGCTCGAAGCCACGGTCGCCAGAGTTGCGTTAGCCCGTGAAAAGTTTGTTACCGAACTCCCCGTGTGGCCCATTAGCGGGCCACACGGGAACAGCGAAGGCTTGAGATGTTGAGCCAGATATTTCTGATCAATAAAGGCGAACAGCCTTGATATGAAAAGATATTGATCGCACAGCTTGCCAAAAGACCGCCTGCGATGCAGATCATCTGATCCTGGACAGGCAGATGATTAGCTGACACGCCATCACTATCCTGCCCATGCTATGGTCCATGCAACGGACTGTGTAAAAACAAAGAAACCATCAACCTTTGTGTTTATAATCTGCGCTCACTTCCAAGGGCGCAATACAATACAAAATGGGCGGCTTGTCGATACACATTTCAGACATCGGTGTGGGACGTCCCGTTGCCAATGTGTACACCGGGCAATTTAAAGATGGCCGCCTGCTGAAACAGCGCCAGATCCGTTTGGATGTCCGGTGCTAACCTCGTGAACTCGCGGCTGGAGCATCTTCATCCCTACCCGTTCGAGCGCTTACACTCACTGTGTACCGGTGTCACACCCGCGGAGAAATTCAGCCCGGTTAAGCTATCGATTGGCGAACCGCAGCACGCACCACCTGCGCTGGTGATGGAGACTCTGCAGCAGGCACTGCCCGCTGTGGTGAAATATCCGCCAACCGCAGGCAGCATGGCGCTGCGAGAAACAATCACTGAATGGTTAACAGCCCGGTATTCGCTGGCGCACAGTTCACTGAATCCAGCGGCTAACGTACTGCCGGTCGCCGGCACCCGCGAAGCGCTGTTTGCAATTGCACAATGTGCCTACGATGCACAGGATACAACTCGCAGGCATATTGTTATGCCCAATCCCTTTTATCAAATATATGAGGGTGCAGCGCTTCTGGCGGGTGCCGAACCATGGTTCTACAACACACCGGCATCATTGGCGTACCAGCCGGATTTTGACGCTATACCAATGGATGTGTGGGCGCGTTGTCAGGTACTCTATATTTGTACGCCGGGGAATCCGTCAGGTGCCGTGTTACCACTGGCAACGCTGGATAAACTGATCAACCTGTCTGATCGTTTTAACTTTGTTATCGTGTCAGATGAGTGCTACTCGGAAATCTACAACAGCGATACGAATCCACCCTCTGGTCTGCTGCAAGCAGCTGCCCGCTGTGGCAATGACACATATAAGAACTGTATCGTCTTTAACAGTCTGTCCAAACGATCAAACCTTCCCGGACTGAGATCGGGCTTCGTCGCCGGCGATGCTGCCATCATCAAATCCTTTTTGCTCTATCGAACCTACCACGGTTGTGCCATGCCGGGTCATACAGATGCAGCCAGCGTTGCCGCATGGAGCGATGAAACCCACGTCGTCGCCAACCGTTCACTGTACAGGGCCAAGTTCGATACCGTACTGGATATTCTGGCGGAACCGCTGAACCTGACGAAACCCGAGGCCGGTTTTTTTCTATGGCCCGATCTAGAACGAAACGATACCGAATTTACGCGCGAGCTATTGGCAAAAAAAAACGTATTGGTACTGCCTGGCAGCTACCTCTCGCGCGAGTCACAGGGAATTAATCCTGGTACCAATCACGTTCGGCTGGCTCTCGTTGCACCGATTGCCGAATGCACTGATGCGGCCCATCGCATCGCTGATTATCTTAAACACTAAGACGCGGCGCTCAAGTCGAGAGCCGCACGATACGCATACACTCCGGAGATACCAATGTCATCAATAGAGCAAACCATCAACGACGCGTTCGAGCAACGTGCCGATATCACCCCGAGCACAGTCGATAGCGAGACGAAAAAAGCAATAGAGGAAGCCATTGATCTGATCGATTCAGGTGAAGCGCGTGTTGCGGAGCAAAAAGGTGTCGGTGACTGGGTTGTTAATGAATGGTTAAAAAAGGCAGTTCTGCTATCTTTTCGTATACGCGACAATGAACCTATGAGTGCCGGCGGTTTCACCCAGTTCTACGATAAGGTCGACACCAAGTTCGTCAATTACAGCGCCGAACAGTTCGCGAGTTCCGGAGTGCGAGTAGTGCCGCCTGCTGTAGCTCGCAAGGGCTCATACGTTGCGCCAAACACAGTACTGATGCCTTCGTATGTCAACATTGGGGCCTACGTTGACAGTGGCACCATGGTCGATAGCTGGGCGACCGTCGGCTCCTGTGCACAGATTGGCAAAAACGTGCATTTGTCTGGCGGTGTTGGAATTGGCGGAGTACTCGAGCCATTGCAGGCGTCACCCACCATTATCGAAGACAACTGTTTTATTGGCGCTCGATCAGAGGTTGTTGAAGGCGTCATCGTTGAACAAGGCTCCGTTATTTCGATGGGTGTATATATCGGACAGAGCACTCGCATCTATGATCGTGAAAATGACGAAATCATCTATGGCCGCATACCTGCGGGCTCGGTTGTTGTGTCTGGCAATCTGCCATCTGCCGATGGCAAGTACAGCTTATACTGTGCTGTTATAGTTAAAAGAGTTGACGAGAAAACCCGCAGCAAAGTAGGTATAAACGAGCTGCTTCGGGTTGTTGACTAGACGTTTTTCAGAAGACGTTGTTGACCGGACTTTGCTGACAGGACCGTGTTGACAGAACTGTATTGACAGAACTGTGTTGACAGAACTGTGTTGACAGAACTGTGTTGACAAAGCTTTGCTGACCGGATTAAGTTGGCCAGGAATTGTTAACCAAACAGTGTTGGCCAGTCCTGATTCATCAGGACTGGCTGCTCTGACTGCCTACCATACGTCGTTCATTAACGCTGTTGTTTTCCTGGGTCATAGCATCACATGTTCATAAAATCGCATGTTCATAGCATCACATGTTCATAAAATCACGTGGCAGCCTTTCAGACAGAATAACTCATGACAACAATCACCATGTACGGTATCAAAAACTGCGACACCATAAAGAAGGCACGACGTTTTCTGGATTCGCATGAGATCGACTATCAGTTTCACGACTATCGAGTCGATGGCGTGGATAAAAAACTGTTGCAGAACCTGATTAAAGAACATGGATGGGAAAGCGTGGTCAACAAACGTGGCACCACCTGGCGAAAGCTTGATGATTCTGTTAAATCCAGCACTGATGAAAGCAATGCGGCAGATCTTCTGGCCGAGCATCCAGCCATGGTCAAACGTCCGGTGTTGATCACAGGAAAGAAATCCCTGATCGGTTTTTCCGTCGACGACTACACAAGCGTGCTTGGATTGTAGTTCCGACACTATCGAAGGCATCAACAACGGTTATGTCCGCCAACACGAAAAAAGTCATATCGACACTCAAGGGCCTGGCGGACCCCGAGTTCGCACGAGGATCCAATCGCTTCAACAAAACCGGGCCTGGTGAATATGCCGAGCACGACAGGTTTCTGGGTATTCGAGTGCCATTGATTCGAGAGCAGGTTAAGCATTTCGACAACCTGCTCGATCTCTCAGATCAATCGGCTTTGCTGCAAAACGATTGGCATGAGATCAGACTTTTTGCACTACTGTCTATGGTAAAAAGCTTCGGACAGTCCACAACTACTGCGCAACGTCAGATAACAAAAAGATACCTTAAACTTAAAAAACATATCAACGGTTGGGATCTCGTCGACTCATCTGCTCCACAGATTGTTGGTGGCTGGTACTTCGATAAAGACCGCTCAATAATCGATGGTTTACTGGATTCCAGGAGCCTGTGGAACAGGCGTATCGCCATGCTGTCGACTTTTTATTACATACGCCAGAATGACTTTGACGACACTTACAGATACGCACAAAAATTACTGACAGACCGTGAAGATTTAATGCACAAGGCAACGGGATGGATGTTGCGCGAGGCAGGCAAAAGAGATCAAAAAAGACTACTAAAATTTCTGGATCTACACAGCACTTCCATGCCGCGTACCATGTTGAGGTACTCGATAGAAAAGCTAACTCCCACAACGCGCAAACGATATTTGGCCAGACGATAAGAGTCGGGCACATAGGTATTCGACCGGCAGCTGCCTGTTCCAGGTTTGACCCAGTGTTTGATACAGAGCTTGAACCAGGGCCTGAACCACATCCTGAACCAAAGCTTATTCGGCCGACAGCTTTTCTGATAAACGCTGCGCTTCGGTCTTCGCCACGTTGTTTCGCAAATATACCGGCTTTGCATCATCCGGACTGACCGCATTACCCTTAACGAACTGATCGATACCCAGAGCCAGAATATCAACAGCATGGGGAAATGACTCAACGTTGGGGAGTCTGGCCGCTACGTTGTGAGCAAGGCTATCAGCATAACTCTGCCATCCGGTTCCGGCGCACGTCCAGCTGCTATCAAGCACTGGCACGGAACCCGGCGGGCAGACCAGTTCTTCACCAACCAGCTCGGGTTCGTCCTGCAGGTTTCGATAAGCTCCCCAGTATACTTCACCCATGCGCGCGTCAATGGCAACAGCTACCCGCTCACAGCCGTGGTCGCGATAGCAACGCCGCGCTATTGCTGCAAGTGTAGATACCGGGACGGTGTCGATACTCGCTGCCAACGCGATGGCCTGCGCGGCAGCAGTGGCAATTCGCACACCGGTAAAAGCACCTGGCCCTCGGCCAAATGCGATCGCATCAAGCTCAAGTGGTTTGATGCCGGCTTCCAGCATCAATTCGTCAAGCATTGGCAACAATGCTTTGGCATGCATTCGTGGCTCAACGGTGTAGCGAAACCTGACCTCTCCATTGCAGTATATGGCCGCCGAGCAGGCCTCTGTCGACGTGTCTATAGCAGCTATCTTTAGTACAGAGTCTTTATCTATCGCAGAGTCTAATGTCAATGTGGTTGCAGTCCAGGAGCTCGTCCGAGAGTGATTATCGCCGAGACGAGAAGAGTGTGACGAGATGAGTTTTAGTGTTGACTATTCTAAACCTGTACTGGCTATTCTTGTACTGGCTTTTATAGGTCGGGGCTAGCTGATTGCGGCTGCGGATCGGACTGCTGCGAGCCCCCTGCAGTAAAAAAATTCTCAACGCTCAATGGATTTTGTACGATTCTCATGCTCGGCAGACTGTTTAAAAAAGTACTGCCATAATCGCGCGTCTGCAACCGCGGGTCGCATATAACCAACACACCCCGATCTTCTACATCGCGAATCAGTCTGCCGATTCCCTGTTTTAGTGTCAGAATTGCCTTGGGTAACTGAAATTCCGCAAAGGCATTCACGCCATTGTTTTGCAGATGATTGATACGCGCCTGCAACACCGGATCGCCGGGCGACGCAAATGGCAACCGGTCTATAATAACCGCTGATAACGCATGTCCTCGCACATCAACACCTTCCCAAAAACTGCTGGTGCCAAGTAGTACCGCATTACCCATCGATTGAAACGCATCGACTAACTCGCGCTTCGGCATCTGTCCCTGCACAAGAATCGGGTAGTCACAGTGGTTCTTTAGTTCTGCAGCTACATAGGCCAGTGCACGATGACTGGTAAACAGCACAAAGCAACGCCCGCTGCTGGCTGCAATCACCTGCCTGGCAACTTCCAGCACCGAATCATTAAATGCCGGTTCCTGCGGTTGAGGCATATTTGCGGGCAGAAACAACATCGCATTCTTCTTGTAGTCAAACGGGCTATCCAGCAAGATCTCATTTGCGTCGTCTATGCCGAGTTGCGACTTGAAGTGCTCAAAACTGCCATTAACAGCCAGTGTTGCAGATGTAAAAACCCACGCACATTTCAGCTGCCCCAGTGCCGCGGAAAAAGGTCGGGCAACTGTTTGCGGTGTCAGATTAAGGCTGAAACCCGTGCGATAGGTTTCGAACCAGTGGATGTATTCCTGATCTCTCAGATCGGTATACGACTCCAGCACTTCCATCTGTTCAAGGCAACGTCTGCGGCAACTTTCCAGCCCCTTGCCACGCACCGAAGCCACATCGAGTGGCTCAAACAAACTCTCCAGAGAGTCACGCAAGTGATCCAGTGCCGACTGCACAACCGCCTGCCCCTCAACAACTGCCCATGCATCGCGCCTCGCCTCGACACCAAGCGACAGGCGAAAATCCCTTACGGCTTTCTCAAGCCGGGCTGACCGATCTCTGATTTCAGCTACATCCGGCGCCTCTGACAAAGCCTCCGACAGTGAATCACGGGCGAGATCCAATAGCTGCCGACTACTTAGACGACGCCCGAAAAAAACTGCCGCCGTGTCCGGCAACTGGTGTGCCTCATCGATCACCACGACTTCTGTGTCGGGCAGGATCTCGCCAAAGTCTCCCTCTTTAAGAGCAAGGTCGGCACAAAACAAATGGTGATTAACCACGATCAAGGTGGCATCCATGGCATTTTTTCGTGCCCGATTTACAAAACACCCCGCCTGCTCCTCCGCAGAATGATCAGAGCAGAAGTCATCGCTCGACGTCACATACGACCACACCTCGGCGCTCTCCGGTACCTCAAGTACCTCGGAGATATCACCGGTATTGGTCTGTGTGGCCCAACTGCGTATTCGCGACAGTTGTTTGGTGTTCTCCGGGTTTCTGAGCAGCGGGTTTTGCAGTGCTTTGTCAAGGCGACTTTGGCACAGATAGTTGGAACGCCCTTTCAGCAAAGCGGTGCGCGGGTTGCGGCCGAGTGCGCGCTTGACGATAGGCAAATCGGTGTGAAATAACTGATCCTGCAGATGACGGGTACCCGTCGAAATAATGACTCTTTTACCACAGGTAATGGCGGGCACCAGATACGCGAACGTTTTACCAACGCCAGTACCGGCTTCACCGACCAGGATGTTCGCCTCCTCAATGCAGCGATCAATCTCAGCCGCCAACTGTTGCTGTTCCAGTCGCGTGCTAAACCCGGGCTTGCTTTGCACAAAGGGCCCGTTGTTACTGAGCAATTCGGCCGAGGTAGCGCCGATAATATAATCTACTGGCTCTTGCGACGGTTCTATAACATCATCAGAAACGGGGTCCGCAGGGTTCCCCTCTTCATTTTTACCCATTGGCTACCTGGGTAAATCTGGCGATGGCATGCTATTGCCCTAGCCGAGTGGATTCAATTTCCGCTTGACGGGCACCGAGCAGGTCTCCCCGGCGTTCGCGTGCTCTTTGTATAATCAACCAGTTGCGAAACCGTAACGGGCGATTGGCTACTGTCGCCAGCGTGTTTGATTTAACCGCATAATCTTCCGCGAGTACATGCTCTTCCTGCGTCAACTCCACTTCTGCAGCCCGACTCCACAATACGGCGTCGTTGGGCGTGATGACTATTGCCTGATGTAACCTGCCCCTGGCATTAACGAGGTCTCCGTTGCGGCGGAATATTTCGGATTCCTGCCATAGTCGAGCGACGTTCTCATCGGTAATTTCATGAGAGATAACGCCTGGCTCAACGAGGTAGCTGTCCACTTTTTGCGCTATCGGGTCATTGCCGCTACCGGCACCTCGATTGACAGCACAACCTGCACTCACCATGCTGAGCAAACCAAGTGTGGTAACCACGGTGCCGAGTCGCCGCGCTGGACTCATTTGTTTTCTATTAGTATTCACCGTTTAGGATCTCAAGAATGAAAAAGCCGCGCTTCGGAAAATCCGAAGCGCGGCTTCAAGTGTATCAACTGCGCGCGGCAGTTGTAAGCCGTTAGAACGGTTACTACTTATCGGTCATATGGAACTCAACCCGGCGGTTGGCTTCACGACCTTCCGGAGTATCGTTTGATTCCAGTGGCTTTGATTCGCCAAATGCGCGAGCCTGCAGCTGCTCAGACGGTACACCGCGAAGCATAAGGTAGCGAACCGTGGCAAGAGCACGTCGCTTTGACAGCTCAAGATTGAAATCCGCAGCACCCTGACTGTCAGTGTGCGCCTGAATTTCCACATTAATATTTGGAAATTTCAACAGTGCGTCAGCTGCATCGTTGAGTACAGATTGTGATGCATCGGTCAATTCATCAGAGCCGCTGGCGAAATTAACACCATCCAGTACACCGCCGAACATGGCGCAGCCTGTAGCAGTGACCGGCTGACCGGTTTCAGTGCCGGGACAATCGTCAAGATTGTTTGGTACACCGTCAGCGTCGCTGTCATCTCCGCCAAGACCACTACCGATACCGGATAACAGTCCACCGTTGGTACTATCGCCGGCGCCGGTGTTGTCGATGCTACCAATGCCGCGATTAGTGTTGACACCACCATCGCTGCTGCGACCGATACGCCACAACAGACCCAGTGAAGCCAGTACCGCATCTTCATCAAATGCTTCAATTTCACCGCGTACGGCTAAACCAATGCGGGTACCGTACTCAACACCGAGTCCGGCCATTGCGTGTACGTCATTGCGACGATCGACATCAAGGTTGCTGTCATTCTCCATTGCGCCAACGCCAAGCTTCCAAAAGGCGCCCAGGCCCTGACGATTGATCAATCGATTGTAGCCGCCGAAATTAAAGAAGTGATAGACCAGGCTCAAATCGGCAACTTCGTACTCGACTTCACCTATATTGTTCGGTCCAATTTCAGCTTCGCCGAGGTCGGCATAACCCAGCTCCAGCGCCATGTGGGGACGAAAATCCCATCCAATGTATACCTTGCCGCCTTCGCTCTCGTCGTCTGTGACTTCGAGATTCTGGCCGCCTCGAATCTCCGGCTCCACCTTACTGACACCGCCAGCCCCGCCGATGTAAAGCTTTCTGTGGAAGTCGCCCTGCTGCGCCAACGCAGGGACACATAGGCATGTACCGATGAGCGTGGCAACGAGGGATTTTATAATCTTCATTGTTGGGTTTCCCGATTTTCTGGTTATTAGCTGTTCGCCCATCGGTCAGCTGGTGACCTTTTGGGAAGCTGTTAGCCGCTTCTTGTTACTTATACGAAATCACGCACGAACGCGTGCATACCACTTCTTATAGACGAACAATTTGAAAATTGAACAAGAAAGTACAAGCAAGCAGCATTCCGTAATATCGTATTGGCCGTAAATCACCTCGAATCGGGAAGGCGTTCACCTATTCCCACTCAATGGTGGCAGGCGGTTTCCCTGAAATGTCATACACGACTCGCGATATTTGGTCAATCTCGTTAATGATTCTTCGCGACACCACATCGAGAAACTCATACGGCAAATGCGCCCAGCCAGCGGTCATAAAATCAGTGGTTTCTACTGCCCTGAGACTGACGACATGAGCATAACGCCTGCCATCGCCGGTTACGCCAACCGATTTCACAGGCAGGAATACGGCGAACGCCTGTGACACTTTTTCATACAATCCATAATTGCGCAGTTCTTCGATATAGATATGGTCCGCCCGGCGTAACGTGTCTGCGAAATCGCGGGTTACTTCGCCAAGTATGCGCACACCCAAACCCGGGCCGGGAAACGGGTGCCTGTCAATCATTTGTGGCGGCAAACCAAGCTCTCTGCCCACGGATCGCACTTCATCCTTGAAGAGTTCACGCAGAGGCTCCAGCAGTTTTAACGACATTTTCTCCGGCAGCCCGCCGACATTGTGATGGGATTTTATCAAGTGCGCTTTGCCGCTCGCACTGGCCGCCGACTCGATTACATCGGGATAAATCGTGCCCTGCGCCAGCCACCTTACCTGCTCCAGCTTGCTCGCTTCGCGCTCAAAAATTTCGACAAAGAGATTGCCGATGACTTTTCTTTTATTTTCCGGATCAGACACACCTTGCAATGCGTCCAGAAACTCCTCTTCAGCATCAACACGGATGACATTAACCCCCAGCGATTGCGCGAAGGTCTCCATTACCTGATCCCCCTCATTGAGTCTCAGCAAACCGGTATCGACAAAGACGCATATCAGCCTGTCACCAATCGCCTTATGCAGTAACGCAGCAACCACTGATGAATCAACGCCGCCAGACAATCCGAGTAATACCGCGTCGCTACCCGCCTGCTCGCTCATTTCCCGAATACAACGCTTGGCGATGCTGCCCGGTTGCCAGCTTGCACTACAACCACAGATATCCAATACAAAGCGCCGCAGGATATCGCAGCCTCTGGCGGTATGCGTCACTTCCACATGAAACTGCAAGCCATAGAGTTTGCGAGACTCATCTGCAATACCCGCAATGGGCGCATTGTCGGTACTGGCGATCAGTTTGAAATTGTCTGGTAGTGTTTCAACCCTGTCTCCATGGCTCATCCAGACATCCAGTAATCCATGGCCTGCGTCGTTATCGCGATCCTGAATGTCTCGCAGCAGTTCCGAATGCCCTCGCGCGCGTGCAACGGCATAACCAAATTCACTGCTATCGGCTATCGCAACCTGCCCTCCAAAATAGGCCGCCATGGCCTGCATGCCGTAGCAGATACCGAACACGGGAATGCCCAGGTCAAATACTGTGTCAGGGATCGACAGAGGTTCATCCGCAACGACAGACTCTGGTCCTCCCGATAAAATGATGCCATTTGCATCAAAGTTCCGGATAAGCGTTTCATCTGCTTCGCAACTGTGAATTTCACAGTAAACGCCCTGCTCCCTGACTCGTCGCGCGATCAATTGCGTAAATTGCGAACCGAAATCAAGGATCAGTATTTTATCTTCTTTGATGTCTAGAACAGGATTGGCCATAGATACACTTGATTGTCACAGCTGCCACACTGGCAACTGTGAATTGAAAAAAGGAATGCAAAGCCACGCATGTATTGCACACGGGTATCTACACGACGGCTGACATATCGGCTATACAACGGCTGTCACAACGGCCATCACAACGGCCATCTAGAACACGGCACAGAGGACACAGCAAGTGCCGTTTTAGACTAGCGCTCAGTCGAGTCGGTAGTTGGGGGGCTCGCGAGTAATCTGCACATCATGTACATGGCTCTCTCTCATACCTGCAGAACTGACTCGTACAAATCCGGATTTGCTGCGCATCATCTCTACGTCTTCGCAGCCGCAGTAGCCCATTCCAGAACGAAGGCCTCCGACCAGCTGATGGATTACCGCAGACAGCGGTCCCTTGTACGGTACACGCCCTTCAATCCCCTCAGGCACGAGTTTTCTCTCAGACTTGACTTGATCCTGAAAATACCGATCACTGGATCCCTGTTGCATAGCCCCGACCGAACCCATACCACGATAGGATTTATAGGAGCGTCCCTGATACAACTCCACTTCACCCGGCGCCTCTTCTGTGCCGGCGAGCAGGCTGCCCACC
Source organism: uncultured Granulosicoccaceae bacterium (assembly GCA_964393885.1). GTDB lineage: Bacteria > Pseudomonadota > Gammaproteobacteria > Granulosicoccales > Granulosicoccaceae. Next base: position 33,038 of record CAYMVV010000060.1, read on the forward strand.
ATGACACTGGATGCGCCTGCAGCAATAGCTTTTGCGATATCACCCGAGAATCGTATTCCACCATCGGCTATCACCGGTATATTGTCTTTTGCGACCGCTTCGGCGACGTTATCGATCGCAGAAATTTGTGGTACACCGACACCGGCGACGATCCGGGTAGTGCAAATAGAACCCGGACCGATACCAACCTTAAGCCCGTCCGCACCGACATCGACCAACGCCCGGGCAGCATCTGCCGTCGCGATGTTGCCGGCAATTATCTGTATTTCAGGATAATCCTTTCTGGTTTTACCAACCCGATCAATCACGCTCTGCGAATGGCCGTGCGCAGTATCCACGACAAGCACATCGACGCCCGCCTCGACCAGGGCTGCAGCTCTTGCATCAGTATCAGCACCCACTCCGATTGCAGCACCGCTCACCAGTCTCTGCTGACTGTCTTTACAGGCCAGCGGATAGTCACGCGCACGACGAATGTCCTTGACGGTAATCATGCCACGCAGATCAAAATCGTCGTTTACAACCAATACCTTTTCAATGCGATGCTGATGCAGCTTGGCTACAGCATCTTCGCGCGGCGCGTTGACGGGTACCGTGACCAATCGATCGCGGGGCGTCATAATTGAGGCAACAGGTTCGTCTTCCCGGGTATCGAAACGAATGTCACGCTTCGTCACAATGCCCACCAGCCCGTCTCGATCGACGACGGGCAAACCGGAAATACCATGCCTGGCCGTTAGCTCACGCACTTCCCGAATGGTGGTATCGGGAGTGATGGTAATGGGGTCAAGTACAACGCCACTTTCGAAACGTTTGACTTTTCGTACCTCGGCCGCCTGATCCACGACGGGCATATTTTTATGAATAATCCCTATGCCACCCTCTTGCGCCATCGCAATAGCGAGTCGCGCAGCGGTCACTGTGTCCATTGCCGCCGACAACAGTGGCAGGTTCAATTGCAGGTTCGCTGTGAGCCTGGTGCGAAGATCTATCTCCCCGGGCAATACGCGTGAATGGGCTGGAATCAGCAGTACATCATCAAAGGTAAGCGCTTCCTGAACTATTTTCATGTTCGGCACATATCGTATTAAGACCGTCGAATGACGACCGTCGAATTGGGACCATCAATTTACGAATGTCGTTGTAAGTCAGTCGTTGTAAGACAGTCGAGAGGGGATACCGGACAGCGTATTATACGGATTGACCGCAACTGCGTAAATTGATTAACCTTCGTTGGGCTGATTTTCTTTCACGCCTCCCACCATTATCGATCAACAACAAGCGAGCCCGGAGCCAATGCAGCAGATGTCTATGCCTCTGGACCAGGTGTACTCGGTTAGTGAGCTCAATAGCGAGGTGAAATTGCTACTCGACGAGACCTTTGGCTCTGTCTGGGTAGAGGGCGAATTATCTAACGCGATGCGCGCCCGCACCGGTCACCTTTACTTTTCCCTCAAAGACAAGCGGTCACAACTGCGCTGCGCCATGTTTCGCAACGATAATCGCCGGCTCGATTTCGAACCAAAAGATGGACAAAAAGTACTTTGTCGAGGACGCCTCGGCCTGTACGAAGCACGTGGAGACTATCAACTGATTGTCGATCGGATGATGGAAACCGGCACCGGTGATCTTCAGCGTCAATTCGAATTGACGAAAAAAAAATTATACGAACAGGGCCTGTTTGATCAGGAACACAAGCAACAGCTGCCTGTGTACCCCGACAGCATAGGCATAGTCACATCGCCAACTGGCGCCGCAGTGCAGGATGTAATCAAGGTCCTGCAACGCCGCTACCCGCGCGCGTCGGTCATCGTCTATCCGGCAACGGTACAGGGTCGGGAAGCAGCACCATCAATCGTTAAAATGCTAGCTCGAGCCAACCATCGAGCGGAGTGCGACGTTGTACTGCTGGTCAGAGGTGGGGGTTCTCTTGAAGATCTGTGGGCATTTAACGAGGAGGTGGTAGCCCGTGCAGTGTACGCATCATCAATACCGATAATCTCCGGCGTCGGACATGAAATCGACTACACCATCGCCGACCTGGTTGCCGATATGCGAGCGCCTACACCCTCAGCCGCAGCGGAGTTGTGCAGCCCCGACCAATCCGCGCTGGAACTGCTGGTCTCGCAACACAGGCTGCGACTGAGCCGCGCATTTGCGCAGCGACACGGGACGCTCCAACTGAGTAGCACCAGGCTGTTGAAAAGACTGTCGGCCCAGCACCCCAGCAACCGACTACGGCAAAGATCACAACGATGCGACGAGCTGGAGATGCGTCTGTTAAGGGCTTTGAAAGGGCAGATCAATGGCCGCAACAGCCGATTTTTGTCGCTGCGTAAGCGTCTGCAAAGCCTGTCCCCGGATCGCCAGCTGCAGCGCCGCTATCAAACGCTGGCGAATCTGGGCAGTCGGCTAAAAGCCACTGCAAAGGCCCTAACCAGTCGGCAGCAATTAAGGCTGGAGGGCAGTAGCAGAGCACTGCGTGCCATCAGCCCGCTGCAGACACTGGAACGCGGGTATGCTATCGCGCAGGATCAGACCGGACAGGTCATTCGAGACGCGTCGACACTCAAACCGGACCAGCCGGTACAGATCCGTGTTGCGAAGGGTAAATTTGTTACAAAATTTAGTAAATTGGTTGACTAATCTCCGCCAGACCGAGTCTACATAAATGCCGCCAGTTGATTTGGAGATCACAGAAAAACAACACAATATTTGCCATTTGAACGAGATTCTGGTAGAAACGTGCGGCTTCGATTTGGGACAAGGTGCTAGTATGGCT
>CAYMVV010000061.1:0-35482 GCA_964393885.1 uncultured Granulosicoccaceae bacterium
CGATGAAGTTAGTCGATGAGGTTATTACGAGCGATGAGTACATCGTTAACTGCTGCGAGCAGGCTGATGTTTACAGTGTAAAGTATGAGTCCAAAAAAAGCGTGGCAGAAAAAATAGGGCTCAATGCCGAGTTACACGTGGATAAAATTATTGATCGAGTGCTGCAGCGCCTGCATAACGCCCGATTGCCTGGCGGTCAATAGGGCGGCGCAAAGCAAGCTGCTGTCTAAACAGATTACTTCTCTAAAGCAAGCTGCTACTCAAAGGATGAGAGATAAGTTTAAAGCAGGGAGAGCAAACCGGAGAGTTCTAATCTCCCCGGGTTGTGTCAGAGTTTTAAGAGACTATCTAGAGACGCTGCGTCTGCCACTGCCAGCGATATTAACCCCGTATTTCTTCATTAGTCTGTAAAGAGTTACTCTGGATACGCCAAGCTGAGAAGCTGTCTCTGTGACATTGTTGTAGTTGCGTTCCAGTGCATTGCGAATAAATTCACCTTCGGCCTTGGCACGTACTTCATCGAGATTGGTTGGCTCATCCGATTCCTGGTCGGCCGCAGTGCCAGCACCCAGTCCGAGGTCAACGGGCTGAATCAGACTGCTCTCACACATGACAATAGCCTGTCGAACGCGGTTCAGGAGTTCGCGCACGTTACCGGGCCAGTCGTGCTGGTGCATAGCAATTTTGGCCTGTTGCGAAAAACCTTTGATGCGGCCCGGCGATTCTTCGACGTGCTTTTCAAAAAAGTATTGCGCGAGGGAATCGACATCACCAATGCGATCGCGTAACGGTGGAATTTCTATATGCAGAATGTTGAGTCGGTAGTAGAGATCCTCCCTGAATGCTCCGGACTTCACCGCGTCATCAATGTTGTTAGAGCACCCGGTAATTATTCTTACATCTACCGGTATAGGCTGACTGCCACCACGCTCCACTGCGCCGGATTGCATAAAGCGAAGCAATAACATTTGTTGTTCCGCTGGCAAGTCAGTGATCGAGTCAAGAAACAATGATCCACCGTTGGCTTGCTCAATGCGTCCTGGACCGTTTTCGGAGGAACCAAAAAGTTCTGATCCAATGATTGATGCCGGTATGGTGGCGCAACTCAGCGTGACAAATGGTTGATTGCTGCGTGGGGATTGATCGTGTAATGCACGTCCAACCAGTTCTTTGCCAGTGCCGGTTTGTCCGGTAATCATTACCGGGGCGTCCACACGAGCGGACTTACCAACGGTAGCGAAAAGGTTTTTCATTACTTCGCTGTTGCCAACCATAAAGCTGGTGGCGTTCGAATTGACCGACGCGACTGCAGGCTTCGGTCTAAGAACCGACATACCATAAGCGTGACCCAGCGTACTGATTAGCTGGGTGGGATCACAGGGCAGGGAGTAGTAGTCGTGACAGTGGTCCGAGATCAGGCTCGCGGCTCTCTCCACCTCAACGACTTCAGGGTCGACTATGGCTACCCAGTACAGCGGGTGTCTGTTCAGAAGATTTTCGAGCTCTTCTATAGCGGGCAAGTCTGATTGTCGGAGTGTGAAAACGCCTACTTCAAATGCACTTCCATAAAGTGCGGAGTCTGCATGCTCCAACGATGATGAAGTAACGACTTGCCATTGAGCTGCAGAGATTGCATCTGCTATGGAGCCTTGTCTGCCACTCAGATCGAGAAAGAGTGTTTTGCGATCGACAGACAAGCGGTCCCCGGACGCGCTGTTTGTTTTCACAGTCCCCCTTTCTCGATTGTGAATAGCATTCATTTGTGTATTCCGAATTCGGGATCACACCCGCTTGTTTCTGCACAAACGCGGTGGACCATAAAGCATAAACGTGCGTAAAAATTCATCATCAGTCACACGGCACCCGGTGCACTTTAAACTATCAAGCCGGGTGCAATCTTCGCAAGGCGTCATAAAAATGACTCAAATACCCGTTAATGTAACCGTCTTGTCACTACGAGGTGGCGAAATAGTAACAGTTTTCTCGTCTGATTCAATGCCATGCGACGACGCTATGGCTTAAAACGGTGCGTTTTTTTTCGGTTTCACAGCAATTTCGTTCGATACCAGCGAAATAACTGAAGCGGAGATTGCCAATTTAAAATCGATACAGTAGCCAGCCGGGCACTATGCCTCCATTCGAAATGGTAACGTTGAAAGTGAGAGCTGCTTACCTTTTTTGGTTTGGAAAGCATGATCGGGCAATTTTATTTGCTTGCTCACGCAAGACGAATTTCTGTATTTTTCCGGTCGAGGTTTTGGGTAGATCGGAAAACACAATACGCGACGGACACTTGAAGTGCGCCATATTGTCGCGACACCATTGTATTAAAGTCTGCTCATCTGCCACGAGGCCCTCTCTGAGCGTGACAAAGGCGCATGGTGTCTCTCCCCATTTGTCATCCATCATGGCCACCACCGCAGCCTCCAGCACGGCTTCGTGGCGATATAAGACATCCTCGATTTCTATCGATGAGATGTTCTCGCCGCCCGAGATAATGACATCCTTCGAGCGGTCTGTAATACGCAGGTAACCATCGCTATCCATGACGGCCAGATCACCGGAGTGAAACCAGCCATCCGTGAAAGCCTTCTGTGTTTCTTGTGGGTTCTTTAAATATCCACGCATTACTATGTTTCCGCGGAACATGATTTCACCGACGGTTGTGCCGTCACGTGTCACCGGTATCATTTTCTGCGGATCCATTACTTCCAGTCCTTCAAGAACCTGGTAGCGCACCCCCTGACGCGCTTTAAGCCTGGCTCTTTCTTCGCCGCTTTCGTTGTCCCAGTCTGCTTTCCAGGCGCACATCACCGCTGGTCCGTAAGTCTCGGTCAGGCCATAGACATGGGTCATATGGAATCCCATTTTTTCCATCGACTGTAAAATGGGTGCTGGCGGCGGTGCCGCGGCGGTCATCACGTGTATAGGGTAGTCGACCTTGCATTGCTGATTTGCCGGCGTGTTGATGATCATGCCGAGGACGATTGGTGCACCGCACATGTGGGTCACCTGATGCTCGGCAATCGCCTGATGAATGACTGGCCCCGACACCACCCGAGTACATATGCCGATTCCGGCGATGGCTGCCAGCGTCCATGGAAAACACCACCCGTTGCAATGGAACATCGGCAGTGTCCAAAGATAGCGAGGCTGACCGGTCATTTGCCAGCCAGTGATATTGCTCATCGCGTTGAGGTAGGCCCCTCGGTGGTGGTAGACCACGCCTTTGGGATTACCGGTTGTGCCAGAGGTGTAGTTCAGGCTGATGGCGTCCCATTCATCAGCCGGCAGTGTCCAGTTGAAGTCATGGCTTCCCGTTTGTAGAAAATCTTCGTATTCAATTGTGCCGAGTCGCCGGGTGTCATTGACCATTGGATCATCGATATCAATGACTATGGGCGGATGTTCCATTGCAGCGATCGCCTTACTGACGACTTGATAGTACTCAGTATCAGTCAGTAACACCTTTGCCTCCCCGTGCTCCAGGATGAAGCCTATCGTTGCTGCGTCAAGACGAGTGTTGATCGCGTTGAGCACAGCGCCACACATGGGTACACCGAAATGCGCTTCATACAAAGCCGGTATATTTGGCGCAATGATGGCCACTGTGTCACCAGTTGTGATACCGATCGCAGTTAGTGCAGACGCGAGCTTCACGCATCGATCACGTGTTTCGGACCAGGATTGAATCAGATCGCCATGTATTATTGCTGTGTGCTCGGGGTAGACATCCGCCGCTCGATCGATAAAGCTAAGCGGAGATAACGGGGTGTAGTTGGCTGCGGATTTATCGAGATGGTTTGAATAGATGGTCGGGTTGGCCATGTTTCATTATTCTACCCCCAGTTAAGGGATACTCCGGGTTCTGATCTAAAACTAAAACACTACCGTCAAACAGTGAGACTCGCAATGAAAAACAAGAGGCCGTTGGACGGCATCAAAGTGCTTGAACTTGGACAATTGATCGCGGGTCCGCATGCTGGCTCCATGCTGGCCTACTATGGTGCAGAAGTGATAAAAGTTGAGCCACGCAACACGGGTGATCCTATTCGTGGCTGGCGTGAACTCGACAGTACCGGAACCTCTTACTGGTGGCACAGTGTTGCGCGCAACAAGAAATCAATAACGGTTGACTTGAAGACTGACGGTGGACGTCAGCTTGTACATGACCTGATCAACAAGGTCGATGTGGTGCTCGAGAATTTCAGACCGGGCACACTCGAAAAATGGGGGCTTGGCCCGGATCAGTTCAAGCAATCCAATCCATCCCTGATATTTACCAGAGTAAGCGGGTACGGGCAGACAGGGCCAATGTCGTCACGCCCCGGGTATGCATCAGCGTGTGAGGCCTACGGGGGGTTTCGCTATGTAAATGGTTTTGCGGATCGCCCGCCCGTACGACCCAATCTAAGTCTTGGTGATACGCTTGCGGCGACCCATGCGGTTATCGGTATCCTGCTTGCGCTGCTGGGTCGGCAACATTCGGGTAACGGTCAGGTGGTCGATGTTTCTATCTTCGAATCAGTATTTAATATGATGGAAGGGGTTGTGCCAGAGTACTCGGGCAATGGACTTGTGCGAGAGCCATCCGGATCAACTATTACTGGCATTGTGCCGACGAACACTTATTTGTGCAGTGACGATAAATACGTCGTCATCGGCGGTAACGGTGACTCGATTTTCAAAAGACTGATGTGTTGTGCGGGGCGCGAAGACCTTGCAAACGACAGTCGGTTGGCTGGTAACTCGGGCAGAGTTGAGCACGAAGATGAGATAGATGATGCAATATCTGCATGGACCTCTGAATTGACCGAAGCCGAGGTGTTACAGGCATTGCGGCAAGCAGATGTACCCAGTGGTCCGATCTACAGTGTGGTGGATATGTTTGACGATCCGCATTATCAGGAAAGAGGGCTTTTTGAAGAAATAGATCATGTCGAAGGCAAGTTGGTGGTGCCTGCGATTCATCCTAAACTTTCTGATACCCCGGGCCGCACGGATAGCGGTGGTCCGGATTTAGGTGCTCATAATGAAGAAATTCTGCGTGATGTGCTGGGCATGGATACAGATCAAATTGAGCAATTGAAATCATCGCAGGTAATTTAACCCGGTTAATGTATGGCCACCGGTGTCAGAATTCGAACGAGTAGAAAATGTCAATCGCCTTCTCAAGGCCCTGAGTTGTTTCAATATATAACTGTTCCGCAAGATCGTAGCGAAGGAACAGTGTGCTGACGGCGTTAAATACCCCCACGCCATAGCGGACCAGCAGACGATTGTTTAATCTGCCGCTTAGCAAGACTTGAGTTTCATCACCGGTGCCAGTGGCGGTTAAATAAAAATCTTCTATTCCCAAACTCTCTGCAATATTCTGTGAGAAACTCCGGCCGTTGGAGATGCCCAAAAAGAGTGCGGCGTTGGTCAGTATTTGAGAATCGTCGGTAGAACCAAACTCAAGACTGCGCCCCAGTACAACGTAAGATAGTATTTCCTCCGTTGGCAATGCAGGCTCGGAGAAGAGAGTGGTAGTCGGGTTTTTCAACGATCCATCGACCCTCAATCCAGCGAGTACGTTGTCGACCTCTCGCACGGCTTCGACGGTGACAGCAGTTTGTTCCAATGGGCCGATAAAAGTGATGCGGCCATCTCTGATCAACAAGTTCTGCCCGTAGGAGCGATAGGTGCCATTATCGACCTCAATTTCACCGAGCAGTTCCGGCGGCCGGTGGTCGTCCAGAGCCAGGTGAAAATCGCCGCTTAAATCTGCCTTTAAGCCATAGCCGTTAAACCTGACTCGTCGGCCGAGGGAGACATCGATCTTACTGGCGAAGTTTTGTTCAGTAGGTGTTAAACGCTGGTCTTTGTTATCACTTGCATCGACGATAACTACATCGCTGGATGTGGCGATACCCCCGGCTCCCAGATCATTAACAACAATATTTGCTTTGTGAACGACCAGATCACCATCAATGCGTACTTCTGTGTCTGCGACCTTAATGTCAAGATCGGGAGAGACGATCGCATTGCGAAAAAAGTCGGTATCTATTTTGAGGTTGTCTGCCTGGACGTTAATATTGGAAGACCAGCTGTCTGAGACCTGAGCGGCTGTGCCGGTTATGGTGACTGGAGTGCCGCCGGATTGAGCACTGCCAACAATTCGGGATTCTTTATTACTGAACTCGATATCCAGTGCGATGTCTTCAAGGTCCAGGGGTAATGATGGTGACGCGACTGAGCCGCTATCAAACCTGACTACGCCATTGATCAAAGGGGCCTCAAGGTTGCCGGAGATAATACCGTCAGCCGATATATGTCCTGCCAGCGAGGTGTTGTCGGGCAAGTAGGCCCGCAACCAGCTTACATTGCTGTTCGACAGTGCGAGCGAGCCATTGACCAGATAGGCAGGAGAAGCGGTATCTATATTGAATTGAACATTGACCGCGCCAAATTCATTCGCTTTTACCCGTAAATTGGTTTCAATCAGGTTTTGATTCGTCGTCACATCAATCCTGGCTGTGTCGAGCGCCAGGTTTACCTTCTCATTGTTGTCAGCATCTGTTACTGAAGCATGGGCGTTGTTTATCTTGCCAGTCAGCGAGACAGATGGCATCTCTGTGTCACCCCAACTGAGTTCGCCTTTGGAGTTAAGTATTCCACTGATTGTCAGAGGTCCGGACTGAAGTGATTTCAATTCGCCCAGATTCAGTGAGTTGATACTGAAGTTGATCCGTCCGTTCTCTCCAATCATTGCTTTATCGGTGATACAACCCTCGGCGAGATCCATTGTCCAGCAATGAGGTTCTAGTTCCAGTGAACGATTCTCGTGTACCCAGCGTGTACCGAAAGATTTTCTGAGTGCAAACGGGCGATCAGACAGCAGGCCGCTTGCACTCTTTACCTGTCCTCGCCAGTTCGTCGAATCTTCCAATTGTCCCTCTACCAGAACCTGATTGGCTGCACCCCTCTGATGATCGAAGGCAAGCCTTATCATGTGATCTGCCAGGCTGCCATCGAGATTGATTTTAACGTTGTGAAATTCTTCTGAGTTTGCTGTTATACGTTCAGCAACCGTGGTGACTTTACTTTTTTCTAAACCCGCTCTGGTTATTTTTCCCTGGCTTTTTATGTTGCGCAGCTTGATTTCACCAATTTTCAGGTTTGCTGAACTTACAGCACCCGATATGTCTGGTTTACGCAAGTCGCCATTTATGGACACGTCGCCATGCACATCCCCAAATACGTCGTCAAAATATTTGTGGATAGACTGCGAATTAAATAGAAGTTTTAAATCACTTTCACTGCCGATCGTACCGTTCGCGTAAATCTGACTGTCATTGTTTAGCGCTTGCATTGAGGACAGATGCCACACCCCGTAAGGGTCTTTAGTTGCATCACCGGTTAGAGTAAATTCGTGGCCGTGCAATGTGCCAGTCGATTTTATGGACTTTAGAGTAAGTCGGGTTTGGTCATTATGTGAGCGCCCGCTAAAGAGCGCAGTACCATTGAACAGTCCTTTTACCTGTGGCCAATACAAATCAGGCCAAAGCTCCTTCGCCTCGAGGCTTGCATTCCACGACAAGCCATTGTGCCACTTGAATACCCCTGCTGCGTTGAGGCTTCCTCCCAATGTATGAAAAGTCATAGGAAAAAATGTCGCCTTACGCGAGTTTATCTTGCCGTCGAGTGTGAGGTCGGAGGTGGGTATACTATCGCCATATATAACGGCAGTAGCGTTTGTTTTGTAGTCAGGGCCGGTACCGGTAATTAATAGCTCTCCGTTGTCTACAAATATCTGTGGTTCATCGTCCTGTCTTGGCCAGGGAGCTGTTGGCCAGCTAATCTTTATATCAGCCGGCAGGCCAGCGCGCAGCATTGAGTAAGTACCGGACAGCTCTGCGCCATAGGGAGCAGTAAAGTCAGCGTCGAGTTGCATGCCAAGTAGATCTCCGCCGAGGCGCCAACTACTTTGTATTGGCAGTGACATGCTTGGGTCTGTACTGATCAGTGTACCCTTTGCTGTGACCGGGTAGTCTTTGTTCAGCCTCATTGTGCCGCGAAAATCTGCCTGCAGCCAAAGCCAATCGAGTTTCAGTCGAGTTATCTCTAACATTGAACCTTCGAGTCTACCGACGAAATTGACATCGTTGAAAATCATCGGGCTATCTCCGCCTTTGTTGATGAGGACTTCATCGATAATCAACGTGTCTGCAATGATGGAGACAGGCAGATCAATTGGGGATAGGCTTATTACATCGGCTTCCTCATTACTGTCGGCGATGTCAACAACCAACTGATCTACCGCCATCTGGGAAATACAAACTTCTTTTGCATTCCAGCATTTCGGGTTCCAGTTGAACTTTACGCTCGGTGCGCTAATGACTGTTTTATTCTCGAGTTGCCATTTGACCTGTTCGAGATACAGCCCGGTTGCGAGTGTGCCTGATTTGTACTCATACTCCAGGTTGCTGAGCTTGCCACTCAATATGTTTAATGTTGAGCTGCTGCCAGATGTTGTGAAAAACATCCAGGAAATTAGCAGTGTGATAAAAGTTAGTAAAACTCCTATACACTGCAATGAGAACTTTCGTGATGTTGGCGTCACAGTCGTGGCCCAATTGACAGGTGCAATCGAACCGGGTGATTGTCCTCGCTGACACCATAACCAACATCGACTCGTAGTGGTCCGACAGGTGATAGCCAGCGTAGACCAAACCCGATTCCTACCCGGTATGGATCAGATGAGTCTATATAAGCACGCCCTGCATCGATGAACGTTGCCAGTGCCCACTGTTCTCTGATTGTATAGTTATATTCAAGAGAGGCGGTGGTCAGAAACCGGCCGCCTATACGTTCACTGTTTGCATTAACTGGCGAGATAGACTGGTAGGCAAAGCCTCTTACACTGGCGTCCCCACCGGCGAAAAAGCGATGTGACGCAGGAACCTGGCTGAATCGGTTACTGTAGAGCCCCCCCAGTTCTGCCCGTGAAATCAGAAAGTGCTTGTTGCCCCAGGAGCGCAGATGTTTAGCCGATGCTGTCGCTCTAACTAAATCGATGTCCGATAGCAGCTTGCGGCTCCCGCCCAGTAATCGGAACGACAGGTAGCTTCCATGCTCTGGATATAAACCGCCTGTAGAATTTGTTTTGGAGAAGCTTACGCCCGGTAGCAGCAGGTTTATTCGATTTTTCAGACTACCAACGCTAAATGTCTCGTACTCTCCGCGTAGAAACAGATCGCGATGCCAGCCTGTTTTCAGTTGCCTGTGATCGCTGAGATCGAATGTCCGTAGTTGGGAGAAGGTGTCGTCGGTTCGGTGATTCGATATACCCAGATCAAAGGAGTAGTTGCCAGTTTCAGGGTGGTGCTTGTGGGGAATACGATAGCCTGCGGATAGCTGTTGTCTTAGCCTGGAGATACTGGTGCTTGCTTCCAGAGCATGCCCTGCCTTGTTGTGATGAGGGCGTAGCCAGTTGCCTTTAACGCGTGGGCCACTGTCAGTCGCGTAGCCCGCGCCAACGCTTACGACGTTCTCGCTCGATGACTCCAGTTCGACTAAAAGTGGTACGTGGTTGTCGACAGATTTTTCCAGCTGTGGTGTCACCCGTACATATTTGAAGTATCCGCTGTTTTGCAGATTTCTGGTCAGATCGCTTACATAGGAGGTTCTGTACGGAACTACGCCTTGAAACGGTTGCCAGCGTTGCAAGAAATCTGCTGTAAATAGTGTGCTTTTGTAGTCGACAGCGCTTATTCGGTAGCGCTGACCAGAACTGAAGTGCAGGAAAACATCTGCTTGCCTGTTTTTTTGTGTAACCAATACCTGTGCTCGTGTAAAGCTGGCTGCGAAATAGCCCAGGTTGCGTGCGGTGCTCATGAGCAGGTTTTTGGTTTGCTCGTATTTCTGATGATTAAAAATATCACCTCTGGCGAGGGGCAAGCGGGCAACTTGCTCCATAAACTCTGAATTTGTGGATGCGGGTCCGGACAGTTTTAAATCGAGCGTATTGACTCGAACCGGATTTCCAGTCTCGATGCTTACTTCTATCGTTGTATTGTTATGCCGAGCTGTAGTAGTGAACTCTATGTTTGGGTGGTAAAATCCAACGGCTTGTAAGCTGTTGCTAATACTGTGCTCCAGTCCTTCTTGATAGATTGGTAAATTGTCGAGATCGTCGAGATCAGGATCGTCGATGTATGCCCTGATCTGCTTTTCCAGTGCTGCGTTGACACCGGTAATAGAAATGTGCAATTTTGGTGGGAAATTTGGTCTGGAAAATGTAGGTGCTGCCGAAACTAGCAAGAGTATTGCAAGGGTGACGACAATACCGGCTAATTTGTTGCCAATATGTAGTCGGCAAGTTCGAGGCAGGCAGGTATATTTTTTGAGGCTTGCATTCAAAGTTGTGTGAATATTGTGAATTTCAGTGAATTTGAAATTTAAATGAAATTATTTTTGCGTCAGCACGGTCTCCTTGTTGTTGCCAATGAAATAGTCCATTTCGAAATGCAGGCGTCGATTGTCATTGACCAGAAACGGTCTGAGGTGCTGCGTTTTTCTTTTGTATCCTGACGTCTAACTCAAAATTCGTACCAAAGGTGATATGCGCGATGTTCTTAGCTAAATTCCCGTTCACGGTGGCCAATCGGTTAACAGCAGGTCGTATCCCTGCGATGTTACTGGCCCTACTTTTATTAGCACCAGTAATGACCCCGGGCATTGGCTACGCCTCAATGGAAATTCAGGAGCTTGATGGCGACATCGTTCGGCTGGAGGAGCGTGTAGGTGGAGGCAAATGGTTGCTGGTGATGTTGTGGGCCACCGACTGCCATATCTGTAAGCAGCAAAAGCCCGAGATGTCCCGATTTCACGATAAGCACAAGGATACCGATGCCGAAGTGCTGGGGATAGCGCTGGATGGCATGGGAGCGGTGGACGAGGTAAAAAGCTATCTTGAAGATCACAAGCCATCGTTTCCGAATTACGTCGGAGAGATTGCGATTGTGGCGTCGCACTATTTGGTGCTAACTGAGGAAAACCTGCGTGGAACTCCTACCTATCTGCTGTTCAACCCTGACGGTGAGCTGGTAGGTAATAACCCGGGGCCACTTAGCGTCGAAGCACTCGAGCAGTTTATTTCTAAAAAGAGTGAAGGTTAACGCTTTTAGAAAAGCAGGTCGCAGCGATGAGGGATTGTCGGCAGTGCAGGTGTACTGCCGGGTTGTATCTAGTGCCCGGAGTCCACGTTTAGGAAACCACCACTCTTCGTTTTTGCTTCGTTTTTGCTGCGCCGCAGCGTACCGCTCGTCTGGGCAATCTATCGGGTTGCCGCTAGTTTCCGAAGCGGGCGAGAGCCGGTAGCAAGCGTCTGTTTTCGTCGATTCGAGGTTTCTTGCCGGCGAGCCGATCCTCGAAATATTCGAGTTTCCACTTCGCAGCCTTTGTGTCTTCGGCATCGGCACCGTAAATGTCGCGATAGATATTAAGCGCCAGTTTCTGATGCGTAATGGCTTCCTCAAGGGCGTCTTTATTGCGTTCTGCAATCCATGCCAGTGCTTCCAGCGTCTGTGCTGTCTCCGGGTGATATAGTCCAAGGGATTTGGTTTGAATGCTCAAAGCGCGGTTGTACTGCTGTTCTGCGATTCTATAATCTGATTCAAGTAATGCAGCAAGAAAATAGGTTCTGGCAAGGCGTTCGTCATTGCTTCGAAATCCGGCGGCTATTTTGCGCGCAGTTCGAATCCAGGGTGCAGGGTCACCGTCATTGGACATTAGATAGAATTCTGCGTTTTCTACTGCTATTCGCCACATCTCATCTTCTGTCGATGCAGCAATCAGCTGCACGGTTTGGGCATTTTCAGGTGTGGGGGCGGGAGCAGTTTCCTGCGTGTTTGTTGTGGCCGGCAGTCCGGACAACACAGTTTTGGTGTCATCCTCAATGTCATCGGTAGTTGGGACCACGGGGTCCGCTGTTGTGACGGTTGCCGTAACAGCTGCCAGTGAAACATCATCCAGAGCTTCCTGATTGTTGCCGCTGGCCGCCATGTTATCGATGCTGGATGCCTGGTCACCTGGATTGAGAGGCTCAATTTTGCTCGAGATGTCCGTATTCGAGACGACTGTATCCGAGATATCCGGGTTTGAGTAATTAGATTGGTGCATCGGGTTTGATAGCTGTTGCGGCAGTATTGCAACAGCTCCGGCTATCGCAGCGGCTACCGCTGCTCCGACCATTGTCTTGCGATTGGGCAGCAGAGATTGCAGAGGTAATTTGCCACGATGGCCAATCCAGTCCTCAACTTTTGGTTGTGGACGACGTGCCGATCGGGATGTTATCGCTACGTGGAAAGCACGCGCGCCCGAGCGCGTAAATCTGAAAGTTTGTGTATCTGATTGTCGCAGTATGTTGCTATGCATGAGGTGTTGCACATAGCGCAGGTAGAAGCCACGCTCAATTGACAGATGTTGTGCTGGCTGCAATACCAACGGATTTTCATTTGGCAGCCAGGTGGCTGCTAGTCGTCGATGTCGCTTCCATTGCGAGGCGAGCGAGCCTGAGCTGGCATTCTGAATAAACACATCGTCGAAATCTGTATTGTTTTGCAGTGGTTCAAGTTGCAGTGAACCGGGTTGGCTCGTGGTGACGATGCGTTGGCCCTGTGTGTAGTAGTTGGTAAAATAAACCCAGGCATCCTGGTGAAACAAATCGGTCAGGAGTGCGTATATGTTCTGGTCGACATTCATGTAAACGAAAACACTCGACATCTCGCCTTCTTGCTTGCCGATCGGATTATCGATCAGAATTTCGTGGGAGTAGATGAAGCCGAGGCCCAGCAGTTGTTCGATATAGACTTGTGCTGTACCGGTCTGGTTTTCAGGTAGCGGGAGAGAGTCTGCCAGCGTTAAGGATGGCATAGCCATCCGCACACGCATAAGTGCTTCTGGATGCAATGAGGGCTTAGTGCTGGCTTTGCTGGATTTCATATTTTTCTTGGTTTGCAAGTTATGGACACGCAGTCGGGTAGTACAGACGAGCATGCTGCCGTCAGCCCTGATGCTATATTACTACTATAGGCTATTTTTTGCGTCCCATTGCGTCCGGGATGACTTTGCAATGCCTGCGAAGATAAGAGTTCACGATTCGCGACGTCATTTTATTGACTCGCTTTGCATGCGAATCTGACGATTGCAAAGCGAAGCCTGTATTCACACATAATCTCCCTCAGGGACACACTGTTTCAATGAAAAACACGTCTGTAGGCAAATTTCGCACGTTGGGAGTCGCGACAATTTTAGCGGTGTATCTGCTAATTCTTGTCGGCGGCGCAGTGCGAGCGACCGGTTCCGGAATGGGTTGTCCAGACTGGCCAACCTGCTTTGGGCGTTTTGTGCCACCGACCAGTGAACAGCAGCTACCCGAGAACTATCAGCAAATCTATGCCGATCGTGGATATGCCGATACCCGTTTTAATGTCAAAAAGACCTGGATCGAATATTTAAATCGATTGCTGGGCGTGAGTATTGGATTCGCCATATTTTTGACGATGATTGCCTCGCGAAGATACTGGAAACCGGATCCAGTGGTGACCAAGGTTTGCATTGCCGCTTTTTTTGCGGTGGCTTTTCAGGGCTGGCTCGGCTCGCGAGTGGTCGCGAGCAATTTGGAGCCCGGAATGATTACCGTGCACATGTTAATGGCTCAGGTGATCGTAGCAATGCTGATATACGCAATAGTTCGCTCTCAGCGTGCCATTGCCGATGGGGCGGGGCTCGATCAACTACCGGCAATATTCCACAAGGTACTGCTAGTGGCTATGGGAATGATTTTGTTGCAGATGGTAATGGGCACACAAGTTCGTGAATCAGTGGACATCATAGCCAGGGCAATGTCCAATGAGTCGAGGGAGTTATGGATTGAGCGGCTGGATCTGATCTTTTACGTGCATCGTTCCTTCTCCTCAATCATTCTCTTCACCAACTTGTGGCTGGTCTGGAAGTTGTGGTCTGTACTACCGGCAGGGCACATCATTAGAAAATTTGCAGTCACGCTTGCATGGTTACTGGTGGCGACAATCCTGTTGGGTGTGACCATGGATCGTTTGCACATCCCTGCGTTTGCACAGCCGCTGCACTTGTGGTTCGCGTCGTTGATATTCGGGGTGCAGTTTGCAATTTATCATCTTTACAGAAATGGATTGAATTTTGGGAGTAGAGGCGTATCTGCAGCCCCTGTTCTGACAGCGAGTTAGATCACGAACGGTTTCTTAGGGAAGACCAGCGCGGCAATGCGGGATACGTGTGGCAGCACCGGCCGCGGGGTTTGGCCGGTTGCAGCTACCCGATAGCTTCGGCCATATAGTTGATACCACTGGAATTGTAATTGTCTATTACGAAAGCAGCTCTAAGTTCGACGGTGGTGGATATTGCTAGCCAATCTTTTGGGTGAAATCGACCACATGTGTACCACCGTTGTCCTGCTGTGATTGACGAATATCAACCAGTCGCTTGATATACATGCTGTAAAAATCAGGTTCCCCGCTTTCACTACTGAGCTTCCTGAATAGCTGCTCTGCATCTTTCCACATACCTCGCCGATAAAACTGCATCGCTTTTCGGTGTTGCTGCAGTCGCCGGTGGATGTTTGGACCGGCTTTAGTCTGATGACAAACCGGTTGATAAATACGAATAAAGCGCTGTCTGCCTTTTACATGCACCGTATCGAGTTCGCGGAAAAGAAAATCGCCAACCGCTTCCATCGTGGCGTCATTGACGATCAATGGGAGATCATAAAAACCTGTGCACTTTTCAAGTCTTTCTGCCGTGTTAACAGCATCGCCAACTGCTGTGTAGCTAATACTGTGCGACGAGCCAAGATGGCCAACATGGGCCTTTCCGGTGGAGACACCGATACCCACTTCTATTGCCGGGCGTCCTTTCGCTTTGAATCGTTCGGAGAGATTCTGCACGGCTTCCAGGATTTCGATAGCTGCTTGCAGGCCGTTGGAAGCGTGATTAACATCGTGACCTGGTGCGCCCCAAATGGCCATTACGCTGTCACCAATATACTTGTCTATCGTGCCGTTGTGCTTGACAATAATTTCACTGACTACATCAAAAAACTGATTTAGCCACTGTGGCAAAAGATCGGGATCAAGCGTCTCTGATATTGCCGTGAATCGTTTGATATCGCAGAACATAATTGTGATATCGCGAAGCTCTCCGCCCAAACCAATCTCGCCAGGGTTGCGCATATAGTGATTGGATAATTTTGAGGGTACGTACTGGCGAAAGAACAAGTCAACTTTGCGTCTTGTAAACGCAACGGTAACAAAGTGGATAATCAGGTAGGCGACCAGAATGCAAACAAGAACGGTAATGATGTCGGTGTCGTTGAGGCTGCTGACAAAACCCAAATGCTTTGCAGATAGAACCAGTGCTACGAATGCAAAAATCACCAAAGAGGCAATGATTGGTGCAAAACGAGGCACCACCAGACAAAGAGCCGGCAACGCAAATGCGAGTACCTTGTTTGTGGTGGATGCATTCCACAACTCACTGATCTGATCCAGATCAAATCGATAGCTCAGTGAAAAATCCCCGGCGACACTGGTTAAACCTTTGCTGTCAAAGCCAAAGGATGCGACCCCCGTCAGTAGCGCGACGATACTTAGCATGATCGCCAGCAAAAAAGCACTTGCTAGCCAATGCTTTGCTGTATTTATCGTCAGGTTTCCCAAATGAACGTACGCTCGACTGCTTCAGTTAATCAATTACGAAGCGATTTGCAATCAATGTGACTCACTTCACACCTGATACTTGCAAACGTCGTGCAAACAAGTGGCGCCTTAACATTGACAGCGCCATGCGCGTTGCTGTGCGTGTTGCTATGTGTTGCGATGGACTACCGGGAGCCTGTCCGAAACCAGTTGAACCAATGCGAACGCACCCTGACTGAGCTGTTTATCGATCGTTTCCGTTGTATATGAATCGGTGACACTGTGTACACCGGATCAGGCATGGTCAGCACCTGGTAATGCTTGTCTGTAACGTTGCCAGTCAAAGGCAGGTCCTGGATCTGTTTTACGACCCGGGGATATGGTCTCGTGGCCAATGATGTTTTCAATAGAGATGGCAGGATACTCAGCCATCAATGCATTTGTTATCTTCGCCAGCGTGTTGTACTGGACGGTCTCGTAGTTGACGTCATCCGTGCCTTCCAATTCTATGCCAATAGAAAAATCGTTATAGCGTTGACGTCCCTGATAGCATGATTGCCCGGCGTGCCAGGCGCGCTGATTAAAACCGACGAATTGTGTGCAATCACCATTGCGTTCAATCAACACATGAGCGGATACCTGTAAATGGCCAATTTCGTGGAAATACGGGTGTGCTGTAGTATCCAGATTGTTGCAAAACAGCTCCGCAACATGACCACCTCCGAAATCCCCCGGTGGCAGGCTAATATTGTGAATAACAATGCTGTCAATAACCGTATCAGCGGGCCGTTCATCCTGATTGGGTGAGTGGCAATGATTAGCTTCGAACAGCCAGTGGTTTACTATTTTCATCTGATTGTGCTGGAGCGGTTAGACCATTTCTCGTGCATTATAGTGACTTGCCCGTAAACCATACAGACAAACGAATGAACAACTTAATTTCTCAGTGCATTGAGACTGCCCGCCGGGCATCGAGACAATTGATACTTCCCGAAGGTGAAGATTCGAGAGTCCAGGCTGCTGCTTTGGAGATTCAGGAAAAATCCATCGCCACGCCTGTATTGCTTGGAGACGAACAAGCAATCAGAAGTAACAATCCCGAGCTTACGAAAATCGAGATACTCGATGTGGCTACTGCACCTGCTGTGGCACTGGAGAATGCCCTGATTGGGAAACGACGTAAAATAACCCGCGAAAATGTCTCTGAATACCTTGCATTACCAGCCTATCGTGGTGCCGCACTGCTCAATAACGAAGATGTGGACGCGATGGTCGCTGGCGCTGTATTGCCAACTGCCAAAGTTATCGAAGCGGCATTTGCTGTCGGGCCTAAACCAGGAATAAAGACGCTATCAAGTTTTTTTCTTATGACTTTGCAAAGTCCGCTCGAACAGGTCTCAAACGACTTGTTATTTGCGGATTGCGCAATCAATATTGAGCCCGATGCCGGGCAACTGGCTGAAATCGCCATCACGTCAGCGGACAGCGCCAGACGATTGTTTAACACCGAGCCACGTGTCGCTATGTTGTCGTTTTCAACTCACGGCAGCGCCAGCCATCATTCGGTGACCAAAGTGGCAGAGGCTGTCAGCATTGTGCGAGAAATAGCCCCGGAGATTTATATCGAAGGAGAGCTGCAGGTCGATACTGCTCTGTCTCCACGTGTCGCCGAAACCAAACTCGGGGATTTGGGGCAGGTTGCCGGACGCGCCAATGTGCTTGTCTTCCCTGACCTGAACGCCGGCAACATCGCGTACAAACTTGTGCAGTACTGTGGCGGGGCACTCGCCACAGGTCCGGTGCTACAGGGTTTTGCCAAGCCGATTTGCGATCTGTCACGGGGCGCAACCGTCGACGACATCGTAGCTGCTGCCGCTGTTACAATAGCGCTGTCGATCTAGCCCGGTTTATTTATGAAATCGACGGCATCTCACTCGATCTTTGATTCCACAGTACATTTTTTTACTTTTGTAAATATCAGTAAGTATTTAGCGCAGGAAAATGCACTGTGAAAACCAATCTCTGCGCGATATGCTCGCCATTTGGACAGGCCCCTCGTTTTGTATTCTGACGGCACACTTGTTGTTCTCGCAAACCAGTATCGAACGGTAGCCTGCGCGGTAATTATATTTATCAACCCCGCTGATCGCCCAATTTGAGCTGCCTGTGATGTAACTTGAATTTAACCCATTCCGGCATACATAGTACACATCGACTGTTCGCGCTACCCTTGTCGATACCTTCCGAAATTTTCTGCTGCTCGCCAATCAATTCTAAAAGGACGTGCTGCATAAGCTATCCTTAAATCAGAGAACCGGACACTCAGTTGCGATGACCAAAGACGATCCACAAGTAATTAAAAAGAAAGAAGCTAATAGTACCGGGCTGATACTTCCGGGCCAGGCTTTACCTGGAAAGCTTCTGATACTGCCGGTTTACGAAAGGCCGTTTTTTCCTGCTCAAATTCAGCCTCTGGTTGTGGACAGAGATCATTGGCAAAGCACCTTTGATCACCTGCGGGAGTCCAAACAACATATCGTCGGACTGGTGCATGTCGATGATGGTGCTGAAGAAATTCCAGGAACTCATGAGTTTTCAATGACTGGTTGCGTTGTCAGAATGCACAACGTTGTTGAGCAGGAATCCAATATTCAGTTTATCGCACAGGGCTTGCAGCGATTCACTGTTAAAAAATGGCTACGGAAAAACCCGCCGTTTGTCGGTTCAGTTGAGTATCCCGAAGAACCAGATGAGAAACGCGATGAGGTTAAATCCTACGCCATGGCGCTCATTCAGGCGATCAAGGAATTGATACCACTGAATCCGTTATATAACGAGGAACTCAAAAACTTCCTCAATCACTTCAATCTGAATGAACCATCACCACTGGCTGATTTCGCGGCAGCAATAACCACCGCACCCGGTAATGAACTGCAGGAAGTGCTCGATACTATTCCTATACTGCAGCGTATGGAGAAAGTACTCCTGCTGTTGCGCAAGGAAATTGAGATGGCGCGCTTGCAGGGAGAAATTCGAGAGGAAGTCGAAAGCAAGATTCACAAAAACCAACGCGATTTTTTCCTTCGTGAACAACTCAAGGTTATTCAGCGTGAACTTGGCATTGCAAAGGATGATCGCACAGCCGATATTGAAGAATTTAAGCAACGTATGGAGAAACGTGTGCCACCGGAACAGGTGAAAAACCGTTTCGATGAAGAAGTGCGCAAACTATCTGTCCTTGAAACCGGATCGCCAGAATATGGTGTGACCAGAAACTATCTCGACTGGGTGAGCGCTGTACCCTGGGGTGTTCGTTCTGAGGATAAGCTTGAACTGAAACAAGCGCGAAAAATTCTCAATCAGGATCATGCAGGGCTTGAGGACGTCAAGGACCGCATCCTGGAATTTCTTGCTCTTGGGGCGTATCGCGGCGAGATATCCGGTTCGATCCTGCTGCTGGTTGGACCGCCCGGTGTGGGCAAGACATCTATTGGTCGTTCTATCGCCGACTCACTGGGCCGAAAATTCTATCGCTTTAGCCTCGGCGGCATGCGCGATGAAGCGGAAATCAAAGGCCATAGACGCACCTATATTGGAGCGATGCCGGGCAAACTCGTACAGGCGCTTAAAGAAGTTGAAGTCGAAAACCCGGTAATCATGCTTGATGAGGTCGATAAAATTGGCGCATCTTTTCAGGGTGACCCTGCATCTGCGTTGCTCGAGGTATTAGATCCGGAACAAAACAGTGAGTTTCTGGATCATTACCTTGATTTGCGTGTAGACCTGTCGCGTGTGCTTTTTGTTTGCACAGCAAACCAGATGGATACTATCCCTCGACCATTGCTTGACCGCATGGACGATATTCGACTCGCTGGTTACTTGCCAGATGAAAAACTCGAGATCGCCACTAAACATCTTTGGCCCCGGCTACTTAAACGCAACAATGTTAAAAAGAGCGCTGTGAGCCTGTCGAGTTCAGCAATCAAATTATTAATAGAGGGCTATGCCAGAGAGGCCGGCGTACGTAACCTGGAAAAACTACTCGCCAAAATTTTACGCAAATCTGTTGTAAAGCTGTTGAGTGGGGATAAGAAAGTAACGATTAATAACCAGACCCTAACAGACTTTGTTGGGCCTCCCATCTTTCGAAAGGAGCGTCAACTCAAAGGTGTCGGCGTAGTCACCGGTTTGGCCTGGACTGCGATGGGTGGTGCGACTTTGCCAATTGAGTCGTCTATTGTCCACGATACTAAGAATGGATTTAAACTCACCGGTAACCTTGGTGATGTAATGAAAGAGTCAGCTCAAATTGCCTATAGCTATGTAACCTCCACACTTGACAACTACAAGATCAAAAGAAACCTGAACGATAAGGCGTTTGTGCACCTGCATGTACCCGAAGGTGCGACACCAAAAGACGGACCGAGTGCCGGTATTACCATGGCAACATCATTGCTGTCGCTGGCTCTGAACAAACCGGTGAACCCATCTGTCGCAATGACCGGTGAGTTAACCCTGACCGGCCAGGTGTTGCCAGTTGGTGGTATCAAGGAAAAGCTGATTGCAGCCAAAAGACTGGGAATTAAGACAGTTATCCTTCCTATAGACAACCAGCGAGATCACGGCGAGCTCGCACCGGCGATCACCAAAGGGCTGCAGGTTCATTTTGCATCAACTTTTGAGGAAGTCAGTGCGATTGTATTCAAGGGCGCTGCCAAGGTCTGAAGAAAAAGGTCTGAAGAGAAAGGTCTGAAGAGACTGGAAACCTCCAGGCAGATATATACCCGGGCCTAATCTATAGACCCGGGTGTCGGTGTTGTTCAGGCAGGCATCAAGCTGTCGATAATCGATTATCAGGAGATTTATAAGCCAGCTTAAGAGGATCGGGAACTTGATGCGGCTTCACTGGCGTTTGCCCGACGCCACGGGTAAGGGCTTAGCAATCCTCTGGTCTTATCAAGGTACACGGCCCTTTCATTATCATCGCCGATTTTTTCGAAAGCATACGCGACAATATTGTTGCCGATGTCTTGTTGCCATTGCCCGAGCGATGCTGATTCTTTGTGATACACGCGCAGTTGTGCATGCAGATCCGCGATCATATTCGTGTGCGGTAATGGTTTTGCATTAACACCGACCATGCACTCGACGTGTGCAACAATTCGGGCAAACGCGGAGGTCACGTTGTTCTCGCCGGCGGTACGCTCAACGATAGACACAAAACGATTAGCCCCAGCCGTGGAAGTAACCAGGAAACAAGCTGCGGCTATCAACCCGTGAAAATGTAATGCATCCACGCTGAGCAACCGCTGAAGGCTTTTTTCAATGTGCTCATCACTAAGCCCGGTAAATCCTTTTGCCAAAATAAGCCCGCATAATGCTTCAGGGTTGTCAGGACTTAGACGCAGCGCGAGTCGAAAATGCCGAAACGCGTTTGCCAGTGCCCCGGCACTTTCCGCATTTTGAATTGCCCCGGGGGTCAGACCCAAACGTTTGGCTTCGCACAGTTGGTAGTGCCCATACAACAGATGAGCATCAGCATTATGTGGTTGTGCGTTTGTGAATTTAATCAGGCAGTTTGTGGTTGCAGATGAATTGAAATCGTTGTCCGCTTCTTGATCTTCAGCAACTTCGTCACGAGCAAGATTCTGCTGTGCTGAACCGTGTGACACTATTTTACTGTAATCAAAATTAGCGTAGAAGCCCTGGCGTTCTGCATTACCAAGTGTTGCCAGCGAGTCGGCCAGCTCCTGCCATTTTTCAGCCCTGAGCAAATCAACAGCAAAGTCGGTGTCCGATGACTGCACGGCAAAGTCGTGTGTTCGTTGTGAACAAAACGGCTTTGCTTCGATTACTTCAGTATTTTCAGCTTCTTCGCTGTCAGTTTCTCTGGCAGGCCCCCAGTACCATAAGGCCATGTAAAAGCCACACATGGCAAGGCTGGTGGCTAGCAATACGTCGGCGCCTGGTGCCATCAGACCAGTATTGGTAATAATCAGTGAGAGTACCAAAGTGCCAGAAGCGAAAAAGCCTCCTGCATACCCCTGTCTTTTAACAGTGGTGTAAACAAAAAGAAGACACGGTAGAAGGACAAAATATGACAATGGAACCCCCAGCCAAAGCGTAAGCTGTTGCAGCCGGAACACCCGCCGCAATCAGCACTGATATTACCTAATCCCACCGAGTTTTACTGTGACAACCTAGTGGGTTGTGCGGAAAGTTCGGTAACAGACTTTTCACAGCCACAGTTGTCAGAGCAAGGCGAAAAAATGCAGGCATAGCAGGGCCTACGTCGAACCCGTGCTTTGGACAGCAAGTTAACGCAGCTATGGCGACTGTGGCGAAGAAAATTGTTACCGAGCTTTCCAAACGGCCCACTAGCGTGCTGAAACAAATACAGTAAGTATTTGAAAATAGGTGATCGGTTTCTCAAGAAAGCAACAGTCCCGGCGATAATCTCCTGGCATCGTAAGAAACAGGGCTCGATCGCGGACCAGCGAACCCTTCAGTTTGTATGCAGCGATAGGTAAGAGAGTTTTGTGTAGGAAGCCGGAGTGCGCAGTGTTTCACACTGGTGGGCCGTGAGGGAAGTTCAGTAACAGACTTTCGCAGCCATAGTTGTAAGAGCAAGAGATTGTAAGAGCAAGAGTTGTCAGAGCGAGAGTTGTCAGAGCAAGGCGAAAATGCGGCATAGAGGAGTAGCAGAGGCCGCGTTGAAATTTCAACGCAGCTATGGCATTCAAAGCAGCTATGGCAATAAAAGCTGCTATGGCAACAGTGGCTTCGAGACGTTTTGTCGAACTTTCCGAACGGCCCACCAGATAAGCGATCTCGACAGCCTGGCATTCTTTCGCACTATGCGCACTATGCGCACTATGGGATTTGTAGAGGAACTGCCGCCTACAGGAGTCGGGAACCGTCACATTGCGGTGTCACATTGCGGTGCTACATAGCGGTGTCACATTGCGGGGAGGCCCGATCAGTAAAAACTGATCCATCGTTCCTTTATAAACCGTTCCTGAGGGCAAAAATTTGATTTGTAATTCATTTTGCCGCAACCGTCAATCCAGTAGCCCAGGTACACAAACGGCAGTTTGAGGTTGGCAGCGAGCTCAATCTGGTTCAATACAGCAACCGTCCCCAGACTTCTTTGCGAAAGCTCCGGGTTGAAAAAGGTGTACACCGCAGACAGGCCTGTGCTGACCTTGTCTGTGACAGCGACTGCTACCAGTTCTCCCTGCATTCGTAGCTCGCAAAAAAGTGTATCGCACCAATCACTGATAAGAAAACGCTCAAAATCTTCTCGTTCCGGATTGTCCATACCAGCGTTCTTGTGGCGAGATGCCAAATAGCGCGTGTAAAGATCAAAGTATTCGTCACTGTAGCGAGACTCTGCAATATGTATTGTCAGATCGCTGTTGGCTTTTTTCGCCCGACGCTGTGATCTGTTTGGTGTGAAGTTTTTAACTGGAATGCGCATAGAGATACATTTGGTGCATCCATCGCAGTGTGGTCGGTAAATGTGGTGTCCTGAGCGTCTGAAGCCTTTCTGAATCAGGAGATTGTAGAGATCCATGGTGGGCGCGCGGAAAGGGTCTGCGTAGACGTTACGGGCAATTTGGTGCCGCAGATAACTACAAGGCTCCGGCGGCGATTGGAAAAGGACTATTTGCGAATTGTGTTGCATAACTTGGGTCGCGCAGATGGTATCTAGGGCATCAAACTACAAAAAATTGTTTTGCATTACCAGTGGTCAATTCGCGTAATGTGTGCTTTATACCATTGCGTACTTCGATTCAGCTTGTGTTTTTGGAGTAGTCGTCAAAATTCTGGCTATAGCTGGCAATACCCTGTCCATACTCTCGCAGCGCTGCGACCATATCAACGGTTTTTTGGTCACTGTATTTTACTTGCATGTTGCTGAGGATGTTCTCGAACTCAATTATGGATCGAAAACCCTCGTGGCCCTGATGTACTCTGTGATTGCATAGAGATTTCCAGTATTGGACTTCTGTGCTGTTCAGTGTGTCCGCGCGGTTGCGCGCGCGTACACGAAGAAGCAACTCGTTAAGCCTTGCATCCTCAAAGACAATGTCGTCTGCGACGGGTGTGCCTTGTGCGAATTGATGCTGAACCCTTTCCATGAGTTTCCGATCACCGTCGCTGGCAAAGCTGCCCGAGTAAAGAGTGAGCTCCGGATCCTCTGGCATTGCTGGCTTGTGGCGAGTGAATACCGTCGCCAGCTTTGAGATAACCGCTTCCATGTTAGCGATAAGCGTGTCGTGGTGGCGCATAGCTAGTGGTATGTCCAGGGATAACCTCGACCGATGTTCGTCCGTCAGTGTTGACAGTGGCGCAATCGCCGGGCATCGATTGAGATGGATAGTTTTTATACCCGGGCGTTCCGTGTTGTCGGGCATTTGCTCTGCTCTGGTGAAGAGCCTCTCTGCTATAGATTCGGCATCCAGTTTAATCAGTTCTGATGGGTCTTTGCGCAAGTCATAGACCAGGATACCGTTTGAATTGGTTGGGTGTGGACATAGCGGGGCGATAATAGATAAGTTGAGATTGCTCCCGGTGTACATGCCAGATACATGCAGAACAGGCTTGTTGTTGATTAAATCCAGCGCTTGCGCAACGTTTCTTTTTGTTCGCATGCGCAGGGCATAATCAAAAAGCCGGGGTTGTTTCTGTTTGATTAATTTTGCTATCGCAATTGTCGCCCTGACATCGGCCAGTGCATCGTGAGCATCGCCGTGGGGTATGTTATTAGCCAGGGTAAGTTGATCCAGTCTGTTGGTCGGGTTTCCCTCCTCGTCACAGGGCCAATTGATCCCTTCAGGTCGCAACGCGCGAGTCAACCTGACAACATCAATAACATCCCATCGCGAGTTCCCGTTTTTCCACTCACGAGAGTAGGGGTCAAACAGATTTCTGAATAAAAGCTGCCGAGTAAACTCGTCATCGAAACGAATGTTGTTGTAGCCAGCGACACAGGTACCGGGCTGAGACATTTGCTGCTGAATAGCGGTGGCAAAGTCGTGTTCGCATAGCCCTTGTTCATTAGCGACTTGCGGCAGTACGCCGTGTACAAGGCAGGATTCCGGGTCAGGTAGATAATCCGCTGTCTGACGACAGTAGATCATTAGCTCGTCTAGTTGATTTAGATCGTTATCAGTTCTAATTGCGGCAAATTGAACGGGGCGCTCTCTGGCCGGATCGCGACCGAAGGTCTCATAGTCATGCCACAGGAACGTCTTGGGTTGCATGAATTACCACTGAAGGTCATCGGGCACCTGAAACTCTGCGTAGTCCCCTTCCAGCTTCTCAGATTCAGTCGTGGTTTCATCTTTTTCCAGATTGAAGACACTCCACTGCGGATTAATATCCTTTATTTCCTTGCCGGTTTCTCTGGGTACTATATAGGTTTCGCCGTTGTAGCGCGTGATCGCAACTTCACGCGCTGTAAGCTTTGGATGTAGTTCTTCAGAAACATAGAGTTCGCGTATTTTTTTATCTACCAAATATCGATAAACTATTTCGCCTTTCCAGGTTTCTGTTTTGTTGTCGTCGATGAGAATTTTGATTTTAGCCTTTAGCTTTTTTCTTTCCTCTATCTTTGCTTCATTGTCCTTTGCTTCGTTGTCCGAATTCGTTTTATTGCGGTTGCCCGAGCTGTTTTGCGGGCCACCGCCAGTTGCGCTGCGGCTCGCGCTTTTTTTTGTCGCAGGTCCTCTGTGAGGCTTACCAGATGCTTGACGCTTGTTACTTCCAGATGGTTTATTCCCGGGGCGCTTGTTGGAGCCCGCGCCGGCACCAGATTTTGGTTTCTTGCGAGCCTCTTTTTTTGGAGCATCGAAGCCGGCAGCGATCAATTGATCGCGTAGCGAATCAGCCATGATCTCTATCCTTCGACACTGAAAACATTGCTACGAATGCGGCCGCAATTGTGGTTACAAATGTGGTTACATTGGATTGTGCAATCCAGCGTCGGTTTTCCTTCTGCAAAAAAGTATTTTGTTCGATATACATCTTGATAAATCGGGTTTCCAGCTCCTCGGAGCATTAGGATTTTTGGGTGTTTGCAAAAATCAGCGTCAGTGCCAATAGCGCAAAAACAACAAACAGCCCCAGCGTTACTTCCGGCAAGGTAAAACCTAAAAATTGCCATTGAATATCAGCACATTCGCCAGATCCGTTCAGTATTGTATCTAAAAACTGGGTCATTGGCAGGGCATCGAGCATGTACCAGAAGCCTGCGCCACAGTCCGGTACCTGATCCGGTGGCAAATTCTGCAGCCAGATATGCCGGGCACAAACTGCGACACCCGTGGCTGAAAGCAACAGACCCAGCGTACCGTACACTCGATTTCCCGTGCCATACGAATTGTGCACCAGCGCGATCAGAAATACGATGCCCAGTGCAATGACTATCCCTCGGTCTAGAATGCACAACGGGCAGGGTTCGAGCTGTTTAATTATTTGCAGATAGCCCACTGCAAATACCATTGAAACCACCGCTAGCAGGAAGCCGGCGGCGCTGATTGTTCTGGTTGTTAACATGCCTGTTAAGATACCTGCAATTCGAAAGTAAGAGGATTAGCAATCGATTCCTTACTCTGTCGCAAGTGCGAAATCGATCAATAGCGTGGACATTATAGTCGAGGTTGCATTGTGTTAGCCGGGTGTGGCAACGTAATAATTTCCGCTAACCGTATTTCCTGTATTGATGATAGAGCAAATTGTGTCTGTTGACCGGGTGCACATGGAGGCCGGACAGCTCAAAGCGTATACCGATTTCGCCTGTGAACTTGCCAGCCTGGCCGCGATACAGATCTTACCTTATTTCAGAACGGGTGTAGATGTCGAGAATAAAGGACATTCTCGGGCGTCAATGTCTGATTCGCAGTTTCCTGATGTGACAGTCCCCGATTCGACAAAACCGCCCGTCAGTGCATTTGATCCGGTAACGATTGCCGACAAAAACGCGGAAATGGTAATGCGAACAAAGATTCGCGACTCCTTTCCGGATCATGGAATTTTAGGGGAAGAGTGTGGACTGCACGTTGGGGAATGTGGCCTGACATGGGTACTTGATCCCATTGATGGCACTCGTGCCTTCATAACCGGTTTGCCTATGTGGGGTTGTCTGATTGCACTTTTTGATGGTGTTGAACCTGTGTTAGGTGTAATGGATCAGCCGTTTCTGGGTGAGAGATACATTGGCACCGTCAATTCAGCACACTGTGTTGAGTCGCGAAATTCTGCGCATCGGGTTGACCTCGATGAGAAGAGCGTCGGCTCAAAGCAGGTGTTGAAAACGCGCGACTGCACGGATTTGAATGATGCCGTAATGATGACAACAAGTCCTGATATGTTCAAAAGCAAAGACGAGCAATCTTGTTTTTATCGGCTTGCTGCCGCGGTTCGAATGCATCGATTTGGCGGGGACTGCTACGCATACTGTATGCTTGCGCGCGGTTTTGTTGATTTGGTGGTCGAAGCCGAGCTGCAGCCTTACGATATACAGGCGCTTATCCCTATCGTTACTGGTGCAGGTGGTGTCATAAGTAACTGGCAAGGCGAGAGCGCAAGAGCTGGAGGTCAAATTGTCGCTGCCGCGACACCGGAGTTACATCGACAGGCGCTGGCCCGATTACGCGGCACCGGGTGATTCTGGATTGATACTGGCAGGGAGATTCAGCCGGTGAGAAAATCGCTAATAATTTTCTGTACCAGCTCCGGTTTTTCGCTATGCAACCAGTGACCCGTGCCAGCGACAACTTTTACCCGTGCAGATGGAAAAAGCTCGAGTATTGTGTCCCTGTCTTTTTCCTGCAAGTAGTCGGAATCTCCCCCTTTGATAAACAACACCGGTTTTGTTGTCATTGACGCTGCAACACCCTCAGTGGTGATCGCCGCTGCAAGCGCATCGTATTGTTTAACAATTGCATCCAGGTTGAGCCTTAGCCTGTACTGACCTTCATCGGTTCTGATGAGGTTTTTCAACAAAAATGATCTGATACCCTGTTCGGCAACGAATTCGCTCAATATCCCATCCGCTTGTTTGCGCGAATTTATTGCTTGTTGTGCCAAAATGCCCATGCCTTGCAATATTTTTTTATGGTGTGCCGGATATTGCCCCGGGCCGATGTCGACGATGATGAGACGATCAAGCACATTCGGATGATCAAGGGCCAGTTGCATGGCGGTCTTACCGCCCATCGAATGGCCAAGCACATGCGAGTGCTCGATACCGAGTTGATGGCAAGTGAACGCTACATCTGCCGCCATTTCGCGGTAGTTCATGTCGTGGCGATGCTCTGATTGACCATGATTACGCAGATCCATTAGTGTTACGTGGAACTGGCTGGCCAGTTGTTGCGCATGCGAGCGCCAGTTTTCCCAACTGCCGAACAGGCCATGCAAGATCACCAATGACGGTCCTTCTCCAAATTGCTGTGTATGCAGGGTGACCGGATTTTCTGTAGCTGTCATTTTCAGGGAATTCCGAATTTGTCAGATAATCTGGTGAATAGCACCAGCTGGAAGAACGATGAGGAAATACGGTGAATTGTGAGCGGGTATAATACCCCAGCGCAGGTTGCTAAGATGACCACCCGGCGAATTGTCCGGGCTGTGGTTTTTGAAAAACAAAAGCATGCCGTTATCGTCACACAGTTGTGACACCTGCCTGTTTGCTAACGGGTTAAGGTCTGAACTTTCAGAAGATACGTCACCGGCTAATAATTAGAGGATGTTTTCCTTGTACGCTACTGCCAGAAGTCGACTCGAATCGATTTACAAGAATAGCAGCGAAAAACCGCTTCGAGGCCGCATGGTGGGCGTCGAGAAAGAGTGTTTGCGCGTCGCAGAGAATGGTACGTTGTCGACGCTCGGGCATCCCACTGCGTTGGGTGCGGCGCTCACTCATCCATCCATCACCACAGATTTTTCTGAAGCACTGCTGGAAATTGTTACCCCTCCTTTTACCGACATGGCTGACACACTGGAATGTTTGTCGCAGAACCAGAGCGCAGTCTATGCAGGATTGCCAAAAGGCGAGTTCTTGTGGGCGACGAGTATGCCCTGTGGTCTTGCCCTCGACAGCGATATACCAATCGGGCGTTATGGTAAGTCTAACATCGGTAGAATGAAAAACGTTTATCGACGTGGACTGGGCTTACGCTATGGCCGTAAGATGCAAACGATAGCCGGTGTTCACTATAACTATTCTTACCCCGATTCTTTTTGGGCGTTGATGGCGGAAATAGACGGGCAACCTGCTGCAAGTCGCGACTATATATCTGATCAGTATTTCGCACTGGTGCGTAACATTCTGCGTTTTGGATGGTTGATACCCTATTTGTTTGGGGCATCTCCCGCAGTGTGCGAGTCTTTTTTTGGCAGTAGTTGCCCACCTGAGCGCATGCTGAAACTCGGTCGCAAGACACTCTATGAGCCCTACGCAACATCGCTAAGAATGGGAGATATAGGCTATCAAAATAATCGCGAAGAGTCCGGTCGTGTAGACGCTGACTACAATAGTCTTGATGGGTATGTCGGATTTTTGCAGCGTGCGATTAGCAGTCCTTCGACGCGTTACGATGATCTGGGTTTGCTTGATGCTGACGGAGAGTATCAACAGCTAAACACTAATATATTGCAGATTGAAAACGAGTACTACAGTTCGATTCGACCCAAACAGATTACGCGTCCGAACGAAATGCCCTCTATTGCCTTAACGCAGCGCGGGGTAAAGTATGTTGAATTGAGGTCGCTTGATGTCAACGCCTATGATCCACTGGGGGTAAACGATGAGCAGCTCAGGTTTGTTGAATCATTTATGCTTTTTTGTATGCTTTGTGAGAGCCCGCCCATCAGTGTGGAGGAGCAAAAGGAAATCAACTCCAATCTGTTGGCCGTGGCGCACCGGGGACGAGATCCTGACTTGAATTTAAGTCGTACTGGCAAGCAGATCCCGTTGCGGCAATGGGGCTCGGAAATACTTGATGTGGTCGGTGAGATGTGTGATTTACTCGATACCGAGGGGAAGCCGAAGTTATATTGCAACTCGCTCAGTCAGCAGTTGGCTAAATTGTATGACCCGCAGATAACGCCGTCTGGAAATATGTTGCGAGAGTTGCGTGAAAATGAAGAAGATTTTTTTGACTTTGGCCAACGTAAGTCTCTGGAGCATCGAGACTGGTTTGACAATAATCCGGTATCCGAGTCATTGCAGAAGCAGTTCATAGAAACCGCGCAGGAGTCACTGCTGCGGCAACAGCAAATTGAGCAGGGGGACAAGCTGTCCTTTGACGAATTCCTGCAGCAGTATTTTTCTCAACTGGACACATCGAACCTGCAATGAAACCAGCTATTGTGAGCAATCGACTGAATGCCAAACATGGCAATAAACAGCCGGTTGGCAACAGTTAGGGTTCGCCATCAGTTGAATCGGAAGTAAGATGTACCGAATTCAGGCACCGCGGGTAGACTGTCAAAGTCATTGAATATGGCCCGTGCTAACGCGCCGGCCATTGATCTGCCGTTAAGTTTCCGGGTTGCCCAGGCACCTTCGCAGGCCAGGACCATGAGTATCGAGACAATACAACAAGACGTAACCGGGCTGGTCCTGGCGG
Organism: uncultured Granulosicoccaceae bacterium; assembly: GCA_964393885.1. Taxonomy (GTDB): domain Bacteria; phylum Pseudomonadota; class Gammaproteobacteria; order Granulosicoccales; family Granulosicoccaceae. The sequence goes on from CAYMVV010000061.1 coordinate 30,362, forward strand.
GTGGTATGGGGCGCCGCATGCAGGGCTCTGACAAAGGTCTGGTGCGTTTGAATGGCCAGGAGATGGTGTCGTACGTAATTGATGCGCTAAAAGCTAATGTTGCCGAGGTAATCGTGAACGCCAATCGAAATGAACAGGCTTATGCCAGTTACGGTGCCCGGGTGATTGCCGATAGTATCGAGGGCTATCAGGGCCCGCTTGCCGGTATTGAGGCGGGTATGTCCGCGGCCAAAACACCCTGGCTTTTTACCTGTCCGTGTGATTCACCACTGCATTCCACTGAACTGTTGCCTCATATGTGGGATCAAATGCAGGCGCGACTCGTCGACGATGCAAGCATACGAATTGGCCTGGCCAGTGACGGTGTGCGCACGCAACCCGTGTTTAGTCTGCTGCACACCAGTCTGCTGGCTAATTTGCGCGATTACCTGCAATCCGGTGAGCGTAAAATAGACAGATGGTTTGCTCAGCATAGAATGACGACGATAGATTGCAGCGGGTACGCAGACAGTTTTGTTAACGTTAATACAGACGAGGAAAAGTCTCGTCTGGAAGACCGGTTAAAAATCAACGGTCACATGGACTCCTGATACAGGTTAAAAATTAAGTGGCTATCGACAAGCAAGCTTCCTGTGACGATGTATTCGAACCCGAGTTGTTACCGGTCAGTGAAGCTATTAAAAGAATGGCGGCACAAATTAATCCGGTAACGGAGACGATTACTATGCCATTGCGACAATCGTTGGGACGCATCGTCGCCGCCCCCGTGGTGTCCCCGATCGACGTGCCTGCCTATACCAACAGCGCGATGGACGGCTTTGCCATTAGCAGCGATGACTTGCCGTCAAGCGGCGAGAAGTCGCTCAGGTTGCTGGGTACAGCCTGGGCTGGAAAACCGCTGAACGTCGAGGTTGGGACCGGACAGGCAGTGCGCATTATGACTGGCGGAATGATGCCGGCTGGCACCGATACCGTTGTCATTCAGGAGCACGCTTCCATGAATGGCAATGACGTGCTGATAGATGGCAGTACCGCACCAGGCAAGAATGTTCGGATGGCAGGAGAAGACATCACTGCGGGTGAGTTGATTATTGAAACTGGCACACAAGTGGATCCTGCTCACATTGGATTAATGGCGTCGCTGGGTATCGATCAGGTAACTGTATTCAGGCAACTGAAAGTCGCGTTTTTCAGCACAGGTGATGAATTACGTGCGCTTGAATCGCATGCCGGAAAATCTCTTGGGCCCGGGGAACTGTTTGATAGTAACCGACACACGCTGTTTGCCATGCTGCAACGACTGGGTGTTGAGACAATAGATCTGGGGGTCGTGGCGGATACCCCTGAAGCAACGCGCGAGGCATTCAGCACGGGTGCCAGACAGGCTGATCTGATGATATCTTCAGGGGGCGTTTCAGCCGGGCAGGCGGATTATGTCAGCTCAACCCTGGCAGAATTGGGTGACGTCACATTCTGGAAGCTGGCAATGCGCCCCGGGCGTCCGCTGGCCTGTGGAAAAGTGGGCGATGCACACTTTTTCGGGTTACCTGGCAATCCGGTGGCGGTGATGGTTGCCTTCTACGAGTTTGTACAGCCATCGATTAGAAGAATGCAGGGCTGCAGTAAGTTGACTGCTCCTCGTTTTGCAGCCCGATGCGAAAGCAAATTGAGAAAGTCTCCCGGGCGCATAGAATATCAGCGAGGTATATTTGCAACCGGAGCTGATGGCCATACCACTGTCCGATCAACCGGCAAGCAGGGTGCCGGACGGCTCAGTTCGATGTGCATGGCCAACTGTCTCATTGTTATCGATGCAGATAAGGATGGTGTCGAGCCTGGAGATATCGTGCAAATAGAGCCATTTCATGGTTTGGTTTGAAATGGCTCTGCATCAGCAGTGGGTTGCCTCGTTGGCCCGAAGTCGCCTTTTCCGGCAGAGCTGTCCGGCAGAGCTTGTGTGACTACACGTTGCAGACCCGGCTGCGGCGCGTGCTGTATCGCTCCGTCCATTTCTTCGCCAATTCCCGGGATGCCGAACGGCAAGCCCGCAGGTGTGCGGTGTGTTCAGCTGAATCAGGATAACAGCTGCGCACTTTTCAACGACCCGCGGCGGCCGGAGTTCTGTCGGTCGCTCCAACCCGGTCAGGAGATGTGTGGTGACTCCAGAACCCATGCCCTGAACTATCTGCAAGCGCTTGAACGCCAGACCGGGCGTTAACGCCACTGTTCGATCTCGATAACGCCTTGCTGCGCGGACTCCCGGGCGCGACTATACATTGATTCCGATTGCTCAAAAAATGACACTTCGAAATCTGTGTCTATACTCACTGGTACGCCGGGTGGAAATCTGGTCGATGACGTACAGCGACATTGCTACGTGTGTTCGAGCCTTGCATTACACGAGGGGCTTAGCCCGCATTGTTCACAAAATCGACGGCATCTCACGGGATCTTTGATTCGACAGCCCCGTGGTTTGTAGAGTGTTTTCGTTTGCAGATATCAGTAAGTATTCAACGCATGAAGACCTGCTATCTAACCACGGGCACTGTGAAAACAAATCTCTACAGAATTGTTCGCCGTTTATGAATAATCCGGGTTAGCTACCATGTACTGCTTGTGAGTAGCGCTGTAGAAAAATATAAATTGCACAGCGAATTACTGAAAATGACGACTTCAAATCAATCTGGCAAGCTATTAGTGGTCGATAGTTCTACTGCCATGCTTCACGTGTTGAAAAACTTCACCTCCAGGCATGGCTACGACGCTGATCATTTTTCCGATCCCGCAGACGCGTGCGAACGCCTTGACCAGCGATTTCAGAACTTTGCTTTTGACTATCGTGGCGTCTTGCTCGGCTGGCCTGAAGGCCGGGTGAACCTCTTCAATGACTTGCTGCAAAAGCTCAGCTCAAGTGATCATGATGCACTGCCTTTGATTATTATCACCCAGGAAATGAACGCCGCTGTAAAGGCGTTGGTGAAACGCAGACCAAAGACGCGAGCATTCCTGTGGAGTGAGTACCAGCATGCGTCTGAAGTAATTGACCTCACAGCACTCCCCAGGCCAAAAAAGAAAGCTGCCCAAACTGTGTTCGCTGCTTCCACTCAAGCGCTACCCTCCCAACATGCAGCAGCGCCTGTCGTGCATGGCCCGGGAATAGCACCAGAACAAAAACAAGATCGTGGACAGGAACCAGCACAGCCACAGCCGCAGCCGCAGCCACAATCGCAATCTCAGGCGCAATCGCAATTTCGAGTGTCAGACTACAGCACCAGTTTTTCACTGTTGCTGGTTGATAACACATCGTCGATATGCGAAAGCCTGCGTGGAAAACTGGAGTCGTCGGGTTACGAGGTTACCGTAGTAAGTTCAGTAGCCGAGGCGAGGGAGCAAATTGGGAAAAACGTATTTGATGTCGTTGTAACCGATTTCTTTTTACGCGATGAGTCAGGTGAAGCATTGTGTCAGCACCTGCAGGATTCCCAGGTGGAGTACAAACCAGTCTGTGTGGTGCTGACTGCCAAGTATTCGGACAATATTGTCAAGCGCGCACTCGCTGTCGGGGCAGCGTCCTGTCTCTACAAAAATGAGTCGACAGAGTTGCTGTTTGCCAGAATAGACGCACTGACCAGAACGCTTCGCCGCCAATCCCGACAGATGTCGCAACAACAGGTAAAACTACAATCTGAAAAACTGTTGGAGCGCCAGCCAAATAAAAACAACGCCGGTGTTACTGAGCCAGTTGTTGTTAACGAAAACCTGACAGCATCACTGCATACAGCGACTCAAACCCGGCTGCAGCCAGCTATACAGCAAGTAAAGGGAGCTGAACAAAAAGAGGCTGTCGAACTGGCCACTCGGCAGGTCAGTGAAAAGCCCACTCGTAGCATTAAAGGAGCCGGCACTGCCCGTGTCGTGGTTCAGGCGCAAGGACAAACAGAGAAAGTGGTGATTACCCCCGGGCTTGCTAAAAAAACTGGCAATGCAGCGGCACCACTACAAGGTGTGATTGCGACGGCTGCTAATGGCCTTGATGGCCAGCAAGGAAAGAAAGAGTTTCCGACCAGTTCAACCCCCAGGGTTATAAACCCTGCGCTCACAAAAACGATAGCGTCCAGCACAGCACAATGGCAGGAGCATAGCAGTAAAGCAAAGCACCCATCTGATAAGCCAAAAGTAAACGCAGCAGAGCTGGAAGTACGGGTTCCGGTGTCCGAGTTACTGGCGCAATTGGAAAATCGAAATTCTGCGGTTCAGTACAGTGTATTAATGCTCGACATTGAAGTTGTCGCAGCTACCGGAGACCGAATGATGCTTGGCAACAGTGCGCCAATGCAAAAACTCGTTGCCCGTTCCTTACTTAAACTGTACCCAAAACAAAAGGCACAAGCGTGTACCGAGGATGGAAAGTTTATTCTGTTGCTAACAACATCAAAGTACCAGGATGCATTGGTGTTAACACGAAAGGTGCTGCAGCTTATTCCCAAAATGGTGCCGTATCTTAGCAATATGGCTCTAGTGACTCATGCGGGTATAGTAAGGATCGAGAAAGAAGAGGTTGTGGACCAGAACAGCCTGTTAAATCGCTGCAGGGAAGCCTGTCAGAGAACACGCAAAGACGGCAAGGATAACGCTGCGCTGGTATTGCCTAACAATCAGTACTTGAGTGCGGTGGTTCCGCAAGTAGATGAGGTTACGGTAGAGCCTCAGGCAACAAAAGAGGTAGCTACGGTTGTCAATAACAACAAAGCTGCCTCAGCGGCGGAAAAGCCGCAGGAAAGAAAGCGTCCGCAACTAGCATAGTTACTACAGGTAAGTCGGATATAATAGTCTGAGAATCTGCGCGGTTGAAGTTCGCGTAACCAGAACATGTCACCGTGAGGTCACTGTGTTCGATATTTAAGGTACGATCAACTGCAGCGTACAGTGATTTATATGTAACGCAAACTATCGATAAAAACGCACTGCCACAGTGCGTTCGCAATTGTAGTGTCATCGAACGAAGTTAGTAGTGTCTGCTTTTTATCTAAAATCTTCAAACGATTATGAACTGGTGCGCTTCGCACCGAGACTGGGCAAGAATTCCTTTGTGAGGTAAATTCACGCTTGTACGCTAAAGGA
>CAYMVV010000062.1:0-16066 GCA_964393885.1 uncultured Granulosicoccaceae bacterium
CGGCGCGTCCCCCCAAAGCAGATGCTGGAGCCAGTCAAAACAGCAAATTGGCTGTACAGCTGAATCGCTGTATCCGTTGGCTGCGATTGCTCCGACCCAAAAGGTCTCGTTCTTGTTACGCAGTTGTCACAGACTTTCTGACCAACAGGCTCCAAACCGCAATGATCAGATAGATAATCGCAGCTGACCAGCCAAATACTTGCATGGTTCCATTGAGTACAAGCACGACAGAAGTCACCAGCCCAACGACACCGGATACAAGAAAACCGCTAACCACCGCATTTCTGACAGCAATATCAGCCACATCTTTTAGTAGCCAAAGCATTACGCCGTTACCCAGTAATGTCAGACCAAAATAGCGCGCCATCGCAGAAACCTGACTACCGGGTGACTCGAAATACAGACTTGCAATTACACTCGGCATGAGCGTGTAGCCAACACCGTAGGCGATAGCTAACACTGAAACCACCAGACAATAATTCCTGAACATAAATCACTCTCCCTGTTTATTTAGATCGAGGTATCCCTGTCGACAAAAGCTACTACCACCGATTCGATAGACACATACCTCATTAACAGTGAATCACTCGCTTTACTCCAATTCAACACCCGTTCGGGTTAATCCGAACCTGTTTTTACTCTGGATTGCAAGGCGATACACTGTGTAATCAAGGCCATCAGGACACTGACCGGGAACAGGCTTCGCAAGCGAGGGTGTGAGTTCCCGGGCTGGATATATCGATCAATTGAGGTAATTGTCCAAGGCAAGTGTCCACCACGAAGACCGGGGCAAATGACGCAGGCAACAGCTACTGCTTGAACCGCTCGCCACGATCATCGAAGCAATAGAGGTAAGATCTATCAAACGATACCGAGTAACGCGCGCCACGCTCGAAGTGTTGTTCACCAAAAATTCTGACTATCACCAGACCGGCGCTATCGCATTGTAAATACACATTGGTATCTGCACCCAAATGCTCCACGTGTCGGACGCTGCCGTTTAACAACACTCTGTCTGTTGCGTCGACAGAAACTGATTCTTCGGTAGCGCTGGTCTCGCGATCAGCTAACTGCAATCGGATATGCTCAGGTCTTACCCCAACCGTCTTAACATCGAGCATGTTCAACGCACTGCCTTCGATGAAATTCATTTGCGGCGATCCGATAAACCCTGCAACAAACAAATTCTGCGGATTGTTATACAACTGCATCGGTGATCCGACTTGCTGCACAACCCCGTCGTTCATTACTACGATACGATCGGCAAGTGTCATCGCCTCAACCTGATCATGCGTTACATAAACAATACTGCTTTTCAATTCATTGTGCAGGCGGGCGATTTCCAGTCGGGTTTGCACACGCAGCGCCGCATCAAGATTGGACAGCGGTTCATCAAACAAAAACACTTCGGGCTCTCTGACGATAGCGCGTCCAATGGCCACTCGCTGCCGCTGCCCGCCAGACAGATCGGCCGGGTGTCGTTTCAACAGGTCATCAAGCGACAATAAAGCAGATGCTTTTAACACCCGTTGGTCGATGATGTCGCGAGAGGTGCGCGTCTGCTTTAGCCCCAGCCCCATGTTATCTTTGACATTCAGGTGGGGATACAAGGCGTAAGTCTGGAACACCATCGCAATACCACGCCTGGCCGGCGGCACAACTGTTACGTCCTGTTGATTGATGACAACCGACCCGGAGGATGGATCTTCAAGACCGGCAATAATTCTTAGCAGCGTAGATTTGCCACAACCAGAAGGTCCGACAAATACCACAAACTCTCCATCGCTTACCTCCAGATCAATCCCCTTCAGCACCTCAACGGTACCAAAGGATTTGTGTATTCCCTGCAGTGAAAGCGAACCCATTACAACGAAACCGCGAGACCGGAGCGAACACTCTCATCAGCGGCCAGACAGATCTGCAAAGATTGCACGGCATCGTCCATATGTCGCTCCAGATCAAGGTCTTCTCTAATGGCCTTTAACACATAGGCTTGCTCTCTTGCGCACAGCTCATCATGACCCGGCTCATCCTGCATCGATATTTCATTGTCTGCACTGGCGAAACGCCCGTCAGGTCGCATGGCTGACGAATGCACACGCAACAGATTGGTTTTTGTGTGGGTATCGACGTCGTCGGATCTGGCATCGTCACTCATAACAATTGATACGCAACCATTAGGCGAGATCACGTCTTTCACAAAAAACGCCGTTTCGGACATCATCGGACCCCAGCCCGCCTCATACCAACCTACGGAGCCATCGTCAAACAACACCTGAAAGTGCCCATAGTTATACATGTCCGCTGCGATCTCTTGCGTCAGCCGCACTCCCATGCCTCGAACCTGCGTGGCCTTCGCATCGGTTATCTGGCACATGACATCGACATAGTGAACACCACAATCGACGATCGGTGGCGTGGTATCCATTAACTGCCTGTGTGTATGCCAGGTCGGTCCACTGGATTGCTGATTCAGGTTCATGCGAAAAACAAACGGCCCACCCAGTTGTCTGGCTTCGGTAATCAAACGCATCCACGACGGATGATGCCGAAGTATATAGCCCACCACCAGCTTGCGTTGGTTGGCTTTGGCACAGGCCACCACATTGCGCGCATCAGCAAGGTTGGTGGCAAGCGGCTTTTCTACAAATACATGAGCACCAGCCTCCATTGCAGCGATGGCATATTCTGCATGTGTGTCAGAGTAAGTATTAACCGACACCAGCTCCGGCTTGTGCTCGTGCAGACTGCTATAAAAGTCAGGTTCTACCTGTCGACCCGCCAGCACCTGAGGCAAGGTAACTGAAGATCGATTAACCAAACCGGCAATCTCAAAACCGGGGTTTGCCTGATACGCACTGGCATGGCTGATCCCCATATTACCCAGTCCGGCCACCAAAACTCTAACAGCTGTCGTGGCTTGCTTACTCACTTGACGGCTCCTGCGGTAAGTCCGCTAATCAACTGACGGGAAAAAATCAGATATAGAACCAGCACTGGCACCATCGATAAAGACAACGCGGCCAATACAGCATTCCAGTTGGTGACAAACTGACCAATAAAAACCTGCGCGCCCAAAGTCACTGTTTTTGTTTCCTCGGCGGGTGCCAGTATCAGCGGAAACCACAGATCATTCCAGATTGGTATCATCGTAAAGATGGCAACCGTTGCCAGTGCCGGCCTTACCAACGGTACCACCAGCCTGAAAAAAATACGGTATTCACTCAACCCGTCAATGCGACCTGCGTTCTTAAGATCACTGGAGACCTGCTTCATAAACTCGGACAGTATAAAAACTGCCAGTGGCAAGCCTTGCGCGGTATACACCAAAATTAAGGCTGTTAGTGTATTAACAAGACCACTGGCTACCATCAGCTGCAAAATCGCGACAGTACCCAGTCTGATCGGAATCATGATGCCCAGTGCGAGGTACAACCCCATCAACGAATTGCCACGGAACCGGTATTCGGATAAAGCGAATGCCGCCATAGCACCAAACAGTAAAACGCAAAATAAAGAGGTGACTGTCACTATCAAACTGTTTTGAAAATAAAGTAAAAAATCACCCTGCTTCATCACAGTTTCATAACCGATCAGCGAAAACGTATCGGCATTGGGAAGGCTCAAAGGCGAGCGAAAAATAGCCTTGCGTGATTTAACCGAGTTAATCAATATCAGGATGACAGGAACCAGTGCAATAGTGGCATAGGTGAGCAAAATCGCATGCGATGCCAGCGATCGACTGACAGATCGAGTGGCTACGCCCATAAACTGCACACCAGGGTACTAAAACTCATAGCGACGCAGCCGACGCTGTATACCGAAAAGGTAAATACATACGCCTGTCAGAATAATTAAAAACATCATCGATGCAATGGTGGCACCCAGATGTGGATCACCCAGCTGAAGTTGAAAACCAAAAAAGGTGCGATACAAAAATGTACCCAGAATATCCGTCGAGAAGTCCGGCCCGGCCAACGCTCCCTGCGAAACATAGATTAAATCAAAGGCGTTAAAATTCCCGACAAAAGTTAATACTGAAATTATCCCGATAGACGGCAGCACAAGCGGTAGTTTGATTTTCCAGAACTGACGAGCACCAGTGATACCATCGCATTCTGCAGCCTCGAGTATTTCCTCTGGTATAGAAATCAACGCAGCATAGATCAACATCATCGGTATACCGATAAACTGCCAGACAGATATCAGACTCAGTGTCGTGAGCGCATAGGCCTCCTTGCCCAGCCATGGTTTAAACAGGGATTTCAAGCCGACCAGCTCAAGCAGATCAGGGGCGACACCCCACAGCGGTGACAGAATCAATTTCCAGACAAAACCGACGATAACAAAAGACAGAATGGCTGGAACGAAGATCGCGGTACGATAAACACTGCGAAAACGCAGACGCGGGTTCGACAAAATAGCAGCCAGAAGAATACCTACTGGATTTTGCACAAGCATGTGTATGAGAAAAAACCATGCATTGTTAGACAGTGCGTTCCAGAAAGTTGCTGACAGTCGCGGGTCGCCGAGCAGCCGACGAAAATTGTCCAGACCAACAAAGACACGACTGTTGTCGATATCCTGAAACAGTGACAACTGCAGTGTGCCAAACAACGGCAGTATCATCACTGCTGTATAGACCAGTACCGCTGGTGCGAGGAATATAAGCACATGAAGCCTGATTCCGGCTCGCCGTGCAGGCTGAGAATTCTGGCTTGGTTTGTCGACCATAAGAGAAGTGCTGCAGCCACCTGTACTCAGGCAGCCGCAGCATTTGTCTGCTTGCTACGCTACGCAGACAATCAGATCAGGGCTTGTACCAACTGTTCAAGCCTTCCTGCAGTCTTGCCGCTGCTGCTTCAGCTGTTTCTGTACCCTTGATAACATTAGCTGACGCATTCCAGGTGTCATTTTCAAGGTTGGGCTCACCGCGAGACAAAATCTGGTAGGTCGATCGAATGGTTGACTGACACTTTTCACGCCACGAGATAAACTCCTGCGCCAGCGAGTCTTCCAGTGCGACCGGTTCGTTCGACAGCGGAAAGAAGCCCGGTAAGGCATTGGCATACAGGGTTGCAAATTCCGCCGACGCAACCCAGTTCAAAAATGCCTTTGCCGCGTCACTGTTTTCAGACTTTGCATTCATACCAAGACCGATGTCAGTGTGGTCCGAGATATAACAGTCGTCGCCCTCCTTTGGTACCGGCGGAATAAAGGCCCCCATTTCAAAGTCTGCATTCGCATTAAAGCCTGTTATTTCCCAGGACCCGGCGGGGTAGATAGCCGCTCGCCCGAGTGTAAACAGGTTTTGACTGTCCGGGTAGGTCTGCGCCTCAAAGCCGTCGCCAAGATAGTCTTTCCACTTTGCGAGTTGTGCATAGGGCGCCACCCAGCCATCGTCCGTTAGTTTTTGTTCGCCACTGATCAGCGCCAGCCGGCCCTCTTCGCCCTTCCAGTAGTTGGGACCGATATTTTGATAGCCCATGGTGGCGGCTTCCCATTGATCACTGGTGCCCATTGCCATTGGCACATAGTTGCCGTCTTCCCTGATTTTATCGAGGGCAGCAAAAAACGCTTCCTCGGTAGCCGGTACTTCCACACCCACCTCTGCAAACGCATCCTTGTTATAAATGAACCCGTGTATGACTGAAGCCATCGGTACGCAGAAAGGATTTTCGCCGTCATCGGTTATCCACGCGGACTTTGCAACGTCTGAAAAGTTATTAATACCTTCCAGATCAGCCAATGAAGCGAGATACCCTTTGTCGTACAACGCCAGCGACGCATCAAACGGTCGACAGGTTATTAAGTCTCCCGCTGAGCCTGCCTCAAGCTTTGAATTCAGGGCAGCGTTGTACTCAGCCGGTGCAGAAGGTGAAAATGTCACCTTGATATCCGGATGTTTAGCCTCGAATGCAGGGATGATTTGATCCTGCCAAATAGTCAGATCATCGTTTCGCCAACTCTCAATGGTCAGTTCCGCTGCACTGGCGAACCCGCTGCCAGCTATGCTGATAGCCATGCTCAGGGCGGTCGCAACTAAAAGATGGTTGCCGCGGCTGCTTGTTTCCAATGGTGCCTTCATACTCTATTTCCTCCGGTAATATGCGTTACGATTCTTTCAATTTAGCTGAATCAGTGCTTCTATGCTTACGGGTTTGTGCTTACAGGTTTATGCTTACACGTTCCAGGGTTTCAGTGCCACACAGCTTCAGAGCTTTGCCTGCAACAATGCCAGCGCCCCGCCCAGGTCACCGAGACTATCCTCCAGACAGGCGGCAGCGCTGTCAACATTACTGCAGCCAGAAGCCAGCAATACAGCAAGCTTCACTTCTCCATTGGCCAATGTCAGGCATTCAGATGCCTGCGCAGCGCTGCATCCGCAAAGATCAGTAACAATGCCCAGCGCACGGTGATGCAATTTTTTGCTGTCCACGCGCACGTTGACCATGTGACCATCATAAACATGCCCCAGCAAAGATGCCATCAGCGTCGACATCATGTTCAACGCAATTTTTTGTGCAGTACCAGCGCCAAGGCGAGTCGACCCGGCAACGACTTCCGGCGGAGTTGGTAGCAAGATCGGAACATCGGCAGCTTGCAACAGGGCTGATTCAGGATTGCTCGCCAGCGAGATTGTCGGTGTCTTTCGATCCCGGGCCAAATGTTGTACTCGCAGTGTGTAGGCAGTCGATCCACTGGCCGAAACACAAATCAGGCAATCGTCTGCCCCCGGTTCAACTTTGTGCACCGCCGCGTCCGCGGACTCAACATCGTCGTCCGGCGCCCCGGAGAGTCGGGACAGTGTGTCGGTCCCACCCGCCAGCAATACCTGAATCTGCCCTGCATCGATACCAAAGGTACCCGGTAGCTCAAGTGAATCAGCCATGGCCATCAGGCCGGACGACCCGGCACCACAATAGAACAGCCGACCACCTGCGCGGACAGTCTGTGCCATAAGATGCGCGCCTTGCTCGATCTGTGACATACACGCGGCCACACAGCGTGCGGCGTCCAGCTGCGCCGTTAACATCAATTCCAGCATCTGCGCCGGGGTCTGATTTTTATAAGCAATAGAATCGGTTTGTCGATCCTCTGTGTTCTGTCTTGCCATCACTGTGTATCCGATATCCTGACTGGATAAAATATCAACCATAGCCGCTATCCTGCTAGACTTTCTCGATGACTAACTTCCTGCTCGGCATCGATGGCGGTGGTACAGCTTGTCGCGCTGTGCTTGCCGACGAACACGGTTTTGTATTGGGGCGAGCGACCGGCGGCCCCGCAAACATCATGACTGACTTTGACGGCGCGCGTGAGAATATTGTGCAGGTAGCTAAAGCCGCCGTAATCGATGCCAGTCCGCTAAACACCGGCCTCGACAGCATCAACTGCGTTATAGGCGTTGCGGGAGCGAATGTCGGCGACCATGGCAAACGACTGGCAGACGAATTACCGTTTACCGACTGCCTCATCGTAAACGATAGTGCCATTGCATTGCACGGTGCACTCGGGGCTGACGACGGTATCGTCGCATCGATCGGCACAGGCTCGATCTTCGTCATTCAACAGGCTGGCAAGACCAGAACTATTGGCGGCTGGGGTCATGTCGTTGGAGATCAGGCGAGTGGCGTTTGGCTGGGCAAACGGTTACTGCACGATGTGCTCTTGTGCTTTGACGGCATCTATCCCGAAGGCCAACTTTACAGAGACACAATGGTACAGTTTAATCATAGCGCCGAGTCAATCGTTACCTTTGCAAAAGATGCGACGCCCGCAGAATTCGCACGCTTTGCCAAACCAGTAATGGATAGCGCCGCCGATCAGGATCCAATGGCGCAAAGAATCGTTGCAAGTGCCGTTCTTGATGTGGAGTTGATACTACACAAAATGAATAGCACTCTCGACTTGCCTCTGTGTTTACTGGGAAGCCTGGGTACTCGTTACGCAGAACACCTTTCAGTCCCATTCCAAAACCGGCTGCTTAAACCAAAAGGCGATGCAGTCTCTGGCGCGATTACTCTGGCGGTAAAACACTACGGCCATTGACAACAGTATGTTCTTACAAAGGTGTTTTCTCACAAAGGTGTTTTCTTACAACTGCTATCTACTGTTTATATTCAGCACCAAATCATGGGCAAACAACAGACAAGGATCTGCATCGCTGCTGCTTTAGTTCTGCGCCCTCGCCACACCCATACCGTAGATCAACAGTGCCACCCAGATACAGACAAAACCGAACCAGCTTGTCAGGCTGATAGATTCGTTATAGAACAACCAACCCACAAGGAACTGGATAGTGGGTGTAACGTACACCAATAGTCCACTCAAACCGAGTGGCAACGCTCTGGCCCCCTGAGCGTACAGTACCAATGGTACGGCTGTTACAAGTCCGCCAAGCGCCAGTAATATCTCGTTCCTGCCAAGCGGCTGGACATAGCTCAGTGAACCATTAGCGCTTAGCCATACCAGGGCGATGATTGTTGGCGGCACCAATAACAGCGTTTCCAGAAACAATCCATTGATGGGGCCGGTTGAGGCCTTTTTGCGGAGCATTCCGTAGAAGCCAAATGTAGCGGCCAGAGTCAGTCCGATCCACGGCACCACCCCACTGACAACAACCATGATTGCCACCCCCGACGCTGCAAGCGCCACAGCCAACCATTGCCGCCTGTCCGGCCTTTCCGAAAAGAAAAAATAACCGAGCATGACACTGACAAGCGGAGATAAAAAGTATCCCAGGCTCGCATCTATAACATGATTGTTTACCACCGCCCAAATGTAGACAAGCCAGTTACCGGCAATCAAACTGGATGAAAGCAGATGTCGAAGAACCTCCGTACCATTGCAAAGAACGGCGAAGACCGTTTTACGTCGCCAGGAGGATGCAACAACCAACACACCCAGAAACACAGCACACCAGATATTTCTATGGCTTAGCACTTCCAGTGGCTGAACGTCTGCCAGCAATTTCCAGTAGATCGGAAACAGGCCCCACATTACCTGAGCCACAATAGCGCTCAGTACACCCATTCGAAATCCTGACATCACCTTAACCTGCTATCGATTGTTCGCACAGAGCATTGTTCGTAAAGAGCATTGTTTGCAAAGAGCATCGTCTGCACAGAGCAGTCCGCAAAGAGCAAGTAGTGACGGATGGGCATTTAGCATTGAGATGCTACTATACAACCTGGCGTCAACCCCGCAGAATATTTTTTAGCCAGCCAATGCACATCGAGTTGCGGTGCGCGTCTCTAACAACGCCACGAGCTGTGAACCCCAAGCATAAAAGAAAGACGGATATACACACAAACAACGATATGGTCACCACCTCCACAAACCACAACGCATTGACGGGTGCCACTATTTTCGATGGCCACCGACTCTATAAAAACCACGCATTATTGATTACAAATGATCGCGTCAGTGCAATCTGCGAACGCTCCGCAATTCCTGCTGATAGTGAAATCGTGAACCTCAATGGCGGAACGTTGATACCCGGCCTGATTGATCTGCAGGTCAACGGCGGCGGTGGCGTATTGTTGAATAACAATCCAACCGTGCAAGGCATCGCCTCTATTTGTCGGGCGCATGCGCAGCTTGGTACAACCTCGTTATTACCTACACTTATTACCGCGTCAGCCACAGTGACCGAACAGGCAATACTGGCTGCAATTGAAGCGCAACACCGTAAGGTACCCGGGTTTCTGGGGATACACCTTGAAGGTCCACACCTGTCGGTTGAAAAAAAGGGCGCACACAATGCAGACCTGATCCGCCCTATGTCCGATAGTGATCTGGAGCTTTATACCAGTGCACGCGAACAACTGCACTGCCTGATGATGACAGTGGCACCCGAATCAGTCACTGATCAACAAATAGAGACACTGGCTAAAGCCGGCATTACCGTTAGCCTTGGGCACAGCAACGCAAGCTACGAACAGTGCATGTCTGCATTCAGCGCGGGGGCCACATGCGCCACACATTTGTACAACGCGATGAGTCCACTTACACACCGCGAACCAGGTCTGGTCGGCGCGGCGTTGTCACATAACAAAAACAGCTGTGGCCTTATTGCAGATGGGCACCACGTACATCCGGCCGCGATCAAACACGCATTGAAGGCAAAACACAGGGAAAACCCGATTTTTTTAATCTCTGACGCCATGTCTCCCATTGGCACCACCATCGATAGCTTCAAACTCGACGGTAGACAGGTTTTTCGAAAAGGCGGAAGACTGGAGTTATCCGACGGAACTCTGGCCGGAGCAGATATCAGCCTGCTCGACGCCGTTAAGTTTATGGTGGATTCCTGTGACGTTGAACCCGAGGAGGCGATCAGGATGGCAACCGTTTTTCCAGCCAACTGTCTTGGCAGCGTTCAAACAAACGGCACGCTGGAGCCGGGACAACAGGCAAATGCCGTACACCTGAATGATGACTATGAGGTGTTACAGGTTTGGAGAGATGGAAAGCCACCAGAGCTGCAAAGCTACTGAAAGGGCACAAACTGACTGGCGGTTTTTTTACATCTACCGATGATCGGACCCCGGAACAATTTCCGGGGCTCCCTGCGTTAAACGATCAGTCATGGAGGCACGTCTCACCCACTACGAGCGTGACAGCTTTTTACCACTTGTGATTAGCAAGACAATCGTCTGGCTCTTGTCTAGCTCTTACCCAGTGCTTTGAGTAGAGTCTCGCCGAGCTTGGCTGGTGAACGGGACACATGGATACCAGCAGCTTCCATTGCAGCCATCTTGTCTTCAGCGCCACCTTTGCCGCCAGAGATAACCGCGCCCGCATGACCCATGGTTCGACCTGGAGGAGCGGTGATACCTGCAATAAAACCGACCATCGGCTTTTTACGACCTTTGGCTGCCTGCTCGGTTAACCACTCTGCAGCCTCCTCTTCAGCGGAACCACCAATTTCACCAATCATCACGATACTTTCGGTTTCATCGTCGTCCAGAAAAAGATCCAGAACATCGATAAACTCGGTGCCTTTTACCGGATCGCCGCCAATGCCAACAGCCGTGGTCTGGCCAAGCCCTGCATTGGTGGTCTGGAATACCGCTTCATAGGTAAGCGTGCCGGAACGAGAGAGGATACCGACATTACCTTTCTTGAAAATGTTGCCCGGCATAATGCCGATCTTACATTCATCCGGTGTCATGATACCGGGGCAATTCGGTCCAACCAAACGCGACTTTGATTCATTCAGGCGCGCCTTGACCTTGACCATATCAAGCACCGGAATGCCTTCAGTGATGCAAATAATCAATGGCATTTCGGCGTCAATCGCCTCGATAATGGCAGCGCCTGCCCCACCGGGGGGTACGTAAATCACCGAAGCGTCCGCGCCCGTGTCTGCTTTACCTTCAGCGACGGTGGCATAGACAGGCAGTTTTTCACCACCCTCGCCATCCCATGTTGAACCACCTTTTTTCGGGTGTATACCGCCGACCATTTTGGTGCCGTGATACGCAAGCGCCTGGTTGGTGTGAAAGGATCCGGTCTTACCGGTAAGACCCTGAACCAGAATCCTGGTGTCTTTGTTGATCATAATAGACATTGATGCTTACCCCTTCACCGCTTTGACAATTTTTTGAGCAGCGTCGTCGAGATCGTCTGCCGCGATAACATCAAGATCCGAATTATTGATGATCTCTTTACCCTTGTTAACGTTGGTACCCTCCAGCCTGACTACCAGCGGAACCTTAAGCGATACCTCCTCAACCGCAGCGACCACACCCTCTGCGATAACATCGCAACGCATGATGCCACCAAAGATATTGACCAGGATGCCCTTGACGTTTGGATCTGAAGTGATGATCTTAAATGCCGCCGTTACCTTTTCGGTCGTCGCCCCGCCCCCGACGTCGAGAAAGTTGGCAGGTTCGGCACCATAGAGCTTGATCATATCCATAGTTGCCATCGCCAGACCCGCTCCATTCACCATACAACCGATATCGCCATCCAGTGCGATGTAGGCCAGATCGTATTTGGACGCTTCGATTTCCTTTTCGTCTTCCTCTGTTTCGTCTCGCAGTTTCATGGTGTCATCCTGACGAAACAGTGCATTGCCATCGATAGAAACTTTGGCATCAAGCACGCGCAGTGAGCCGTTACCCATGACGATAAGCGGATTGATCTCGAGCAAGCTCATGTCTTCCCTGTTGTAGGCTTCATAAAGTGCCGGAAACAGAGTTTTGGCTTCGTCAGCGCCTTTGTCAGTCAGCTCAAATGCAGCAATCAGTTTTGCCACGGCAGCGTCATCAACACCCGTGCCTACATCGATATCGATCGTATGAATCTTGTCCGGTGTCTCTTCGGCCACCGCCTCGATATCCATCCCCCCCTCGGTAGAGGCAACAAACGATACTTTACCTGTCTGACGGTTCACCAATAGCGAACAGTAGAGCTCGCGCGCAATGTCAGCAGCATCTTCAAGGTACAGGCGATTAACCTGTTTACCGGCAGGACCAGTCTGTTTGGTGACCAGCGTATTGCCCAGCATCTCTTTGACGTGAGTGCGAACCTCATCAGCATCCGACGCCAGTCTCACACCGCCTTTTGCGTCAGCTGGAAGCTCCTTGAATTTTCCTTTACCACGGCCACCTGCATGGATTTGGCTCTTGACGACGTAGCCAGGCCCGGGCAACGAGGCAATCGCCGCCTCAAGATCATCGGCGCTAAGCACGGGTGCACCCTGCGCTACCGGAATGCCATAGGTCGCCAATAACTGCTTGGCCTGGTATTCATGAATATTCATTGATGTTTTCTGGTCCTTTTGCGTTTACTGCAGGGCTACATCACGTCGACAATCCGTACGGCCAAACCTGGCAATGCCTGCCAGTATTTCGCAACAGATGTCACAGCGACATAAACACAACGGTTTAAGAGTGAAAGGTTTAAAAGATGCGGTGTATTGTAGTCGTTGACACGGCACTGAGACAGTGTAAATGGATATCCAATGTGAATTTACAAGTCAGCAGCTGGATGCACCTGCGCTGTCGAAGATCTTCTGTCTAGATCATTCACAGCCAAAGCATCGTGTGCCAATGTTTCGACACAACATCGTTACAGTGTCGATGCAAGCAACAGTGCAGCGATTTGACAGACAGGCACCGATCAATCACACAGCGGGCGGTTATCCGTCGCCTGCGAAGGTACCAGTGCTATTGCAATCGAATCTTTTACCCCGCCTGATTACAGGGCACCGTGCGAGTTGCGAGTCAGTTTGGTGAGCGCCCCAAATGGTGAGCAACCCGAATGGTGAGCAACCCGAATGGTGAGCACACAGTGCGCTACACCATTTTCAAGCCAGATCCGGGCCAGCATCAGGACAAATGATGTGGCTCCGGTAACTCATAGACCGGCGTATCGATTCCTTCCATGCGTGCCTTTAACTGCAAGGAGAGGAATTGCGAATAGTGCCGCGACTGATGCAGGTTGCCACCGTGGAACCACAACCCGGGCTGCTGGGTTGGTTTCCACATATTGCGCAGCTCACCTTCCCACGGCCCCGGGTCCTTGGTTGTCTCGGAACCCAGTCCCCAGCACTTGCCCACCTTGTCAGCGGTCTGCTGATCGATGAGATCGGCCGCCCAGCCATTCATCGAGTTGTAGCCGGTAGCCAGCACGATCAGGTCAGCGTCAAGCGTTGAGCCATCGTCAAACTCGATACTGTTCGCTTTGACCTCCTTGACCGCAACCCCGCTTTTCAACTTGATTTTGCCGTCAGCCACCAACTCGGACGCACCGACATCAATATAGTAACCGGAGCCACGACGCAGATACTTCATAAACAGACCGGAACCATCATCGCCAAAGTCAAGCATGAAACCGGCTTTTTCCAGCCGGTCATACAGATCCTTGTCACGCTTGGCCATCTCCTCGTATACCGGAATATGAAAGCCCGCCATGATTTTGTAGGGCACCGATGCAAAGATCAGATCCGCCTTGTGATGATCGATGCCATTGGCAACTGCCTCCTCCGAATACAACCCGCCCAGAGCGAGCTCCATCAAGGTATCAGACTTGGCGATATGGGTGCTGGAGCGTTGCACCATGGTGACATCCGCACCCTGCTCATACAGCGCCGCACAAATATCGTGGGACGAATTGTTCGATCCGATAACCACACACTTTTTACCGCGGTACGCATCGGGTCCGGGGTGTTGACTGGAGTGCTGAATCTCGCCTTTGAAACTGGCCTGACCCGGCAACTCGGGAATATTTGGCTTGGCAGACATACCGGTGGCAAATACCAGTTCGGTGGGGTTCAGGGTAACTTCCTTGCCTTCGCGTTCGACTACCACAGTCCACTTGCCAGCGGCCTCGTCATAGCTGGCGCTTTTACAGGTCGTAGAGGACCAGTAGTTCAATTCCATAATGCGCGTATACATCTCCAGCCAGTCGCCCAGTTTGTCCTTTGGTGCAAACACCGGCCAGTGCTTCGGAAAGGGCATATAGGGGAGATGGTCGTACCAGACCGGGTCATGCAGACAAAGGGATTTGTAGCGATTACGCCAGCTGTCACCCGGTCGTTCATTCTTTTCAATAATGATGGTTGGCACATTAAGCATTTTTAGTCGCGCGCCCAGCACTATGCCTCCCTGACCACCACCGATAACCAGACAATAGGGCTGCTCCTTGTAGCCCAGTGTTTCTGCTTCTTCCTGGCGCTTCTCGGCCCAGTTCTTTCGACCTTGTTCAAAGCCATGCTCAACACCCATCGGGCGTCGAGTACTGTTAGGCTCCTCATGGCCTTTGAGCTCCACCATTGTGGTCAGCAATGTAAATGCTTTTCCATCACGCAGCCTGACGTGACCTCTGCCACGGGCAACATCGGTTTCAAAGGTAATCCAGCTCTCGGTAATTCCGTCTGCTTCGGTCGGCTCCTCCTCTATTGCCCAGGCGGCGGGCTTGACGCGTGCATTGGTCTCGTTGAGCATTGCCTCAATGGCATCCCGACCTTCGAGTGTTTTTATATTCCAGGTAAAGCTGACCAGATCACGCCAAAACCCTTCCTCTTCAAAAAGGGCTGCGGCGGCCTTTGCATCATTTGCCTGTAATGCCTTGTCCAGCGCATTCAGCCAGTTCTGCACCGCTTGGGTGGCAGGTGAATCACTCATTGTTTTTCCTCCGAAATGTAAATTGCGGGCTATCAAACACGGACTATCAACCCGAACTATCAACCCGAACTATCAACCCGAACTATCAACCACAGTGGTAATCGCCTGGGCCACGCCGAGAAACGCGCGCGATCAACGGTCCCCCGTACAACCATTCATATCATCTGCAATGATGCCCACACTCATGAATCAACTGCAAAATAGCATCTATTACAATCGTTGCATCCAGCCATACAACGATTCAGACAGTAACTACCTGCCTGCAATAAAACATCACCAGCTACTGAATGTATAGAGCGTACCTTTCATTTAAGAACGCACCTTTTATAGGAACGCACCTTTATAGGAAAGCGCACAAGAGTGGGCAGCGGGCTGGAGACCAGGTATCTTCGCCGCCATCTCCCTATTGACGTTTCAACCGCCAGTGATTGATTCAAGTAGCAACGTACTACTAAATAATGCGATGAGCAACAACTGCCGCGACCGCCGACTCAGTGTCGCCCGCGCAGTTTGCGGTGGATATAAAGCAGCTAATAAGGAAATATTGCAGCGTGTTCTTTCGATTGGTTGACAGCAACAAACCATTCAGGAGAGCGTCTGTTCGACGCGATAGATTGAACCGGCGAACGCCAGCTATCTGCAGACAGGCTTATCTATTTGAACGCCAGGTGATTACAGAGGACAGACAATGCAGGAGGTCAGTGTCTGATTGTTCTGTCTTCTGTCTTCTGATTCCTAGGCCGGCAATCGGCAGCCCGGATTTCTGCCATTATTGCGTGCCTGCTGATAGAGACCGAGTGCTTTCGGCATGCGCTTTTCCAGATTGCTGATCCGCGTGGTCGGCGCCGGGTGAGTTGACAACAGCTCAGGAGGCGCAGATGGATTCGCCGCTGCCATATTGCGCCACAGTTGAGTACTGGCGC
>CAYMVV010000062.1:16166-34703 GCA_964393885.1 uncultured Granulosicoccaceae bacterium
GGAGGCGCAGATGGATTCGCCGCTGCCATATTGCGCCACAGTTGAGTACTGGCGCGTGGGTCAAATCCGGCATTGGCCAGCAGATCAAGCCCGACGATATCGGCTTCGGTCTCGTGCGAGCGGCCATAGGGCATCAACACCCCGACCTGCAAGCCGATTCCCAGTGCCGCCATCGCACCTGCCGAGCGTGATGAACCTGATGCACCGATGAAAATCTGCCCGGCCAGCAGACCCGCTTGTCCGGCGATATTGGCTGACAGGCGTGCCTTGCCGTGGTTTGCCAGCACATGTGCGACCTCGTGCCCCATGACAGCTGCCAGCTGATCGGGAGTCTCCGCTACCTTGAGCAAACCGGTATAAACCCCGATTTTCCCGCCCGGTAGTGCAAACGCATTAACCTGATCATCGTCGAACAGGGTTACTTCCCAGGACTCGCTGTCCTCTAACTCCGCTGTAATGGCGTCCGAAATACAGCGAACATACGCTGTCTGCCTGACATCTCGCGAAATCGGAATGGATTTTTTCATGTCGTTGTAGGCAGTAACACCCATGGATGCTACCTGCGAGTCTGACACCAGGCTCAACTGACGTTGCCCCGTGGGCGAAGTTGCGCAACTTGCCGTGAAAAATGCGACCAGGCCAGCAATTGAAAGATGTTTGATACTGCGACGCATGGACTTATCCTCTGTATTGGGGAAATTCGTCTTTCCAGTCAGACATTAGAGAGTGTATCGGCCCACTGCGCAAAGCACTATGGTAGATCGTAACCAAATTTGACAAGCATTAACGGTTGCTGACAGGAAAGACGCAGATTATTGCAAAAAAGCGCACCATACTTGCTTTTTAAATGTCATGACGTTAAATTAGGCGACACAGTTACAGACCGCGGCAAATAGTATACGAATGCCCGGTCGCGATGGGCGTGCATGCAACAAGATTTGAAAAAAGCCCAGACATTCACCCCCGATTCCCTGACTTCACATCCCCCGGAGCAACTATTGTGAAAAAACGACTACTGGCCACCACCATTGCCGCCGCTTTCGTCGCCGGTTGCGGAAGCACCAGCTCCGTTCCGACACTGGACACCAGCGTCGAAACTGTCTCTGGCACCAATCAAGATACCAGCACAGCCAGCGGACCGGCAGCTGAGGAAACCGGTAATACTGACGACAGTGCAGCTGAAAGCGCAGGCGGTATAACCGGTAGTGACGGCAGCAGTGGCAATGGCGCAGAGGACAACACCGAGGTGACCAATACCGAGGTGACCAGTGCTGAGGAGCCCGCTGCCGAGGAGACTGATACGCAGGATTCCGATGCAGAAGGCGGCGCCACCCCTGATGACGGCAATACAGATACCTCAAATTCGCAGGACAATGAAACCACCGGCAGCGATGGTGCAACCCCGCCTGTTGGCCTGCTGAGTACCGCACAACCGACCTTTGTGTGGCCTGCCGTTGCCAATGCAGAGCAATATAAGATCGTTGTATCAGATGCTGGCGGAAGTGGCTATTCCCGTGCACTCGACCCGATGGCAGCGAACTGTCAGACCGGTACCGGAACCTGTAGCGCCATGACCAACCTCGCCTACCATGACAATGACCTGAGCTGGCATGTCGAGTCGACGGTAAACGGCGCACCAGGGCCGACCTCTCAATCGTATTCAATCACCACGCCGTTGTCTGAAAATTTACAACCCATAAAATCAAACGTCGGTGGCTGCGAAGGCTGGGCATCAGTCGCCTACGGAAAGTACGTGGTTTTGAATAACAGCTGGAACTCGCGTTCGATCAATGATCCCAACTGGTTTCAGCTAATCAATGTCACTGAAAATGCGAATGGCACCATAACACCCGCGTGGGCCTATGATTGGCGGGGCCAGTTCGACGGTGACGAGATAGCCGTGAAAGCCTACCCGGAAGTGCTCTATGGTCCAAAGCTGGGCACACATGTCTCCGGTACAAAAGAAGAAACCGGCCTGCCGGAGAAAGTTCGGGACCTGCCGGAATTCGTCGTCAGCTACGACTACAGTGAAACCGGTAATGCAGAACGCAATGTAGCGCTCGAATCATTCTTTCATGACTCCGATGATATTCGCGGACCCTGCGATGAAGTCGACAACCGCGTCTATGAAATGATGATCTGGGTGAATAACCCGTCAATCCGAACACCGGGCAAACTGGCGCTGACTGGCGTTATGGTCGACAACCAGCTCTGGAACGTTTACATCAAGCCAGACAGTAACAAACACTATATTGCTTTCACGGCGCAGAATCCGACGACCAGCGGCACCTTAAACTGGAAGCGCTTTGTTGAATGGACGCGTGACTGGACAGCCGCCAACGCAGAGGAAAGACGCATCAATGTTCTGGAACCGGACTACTATATGGGAGCCATCGAAATCGGTACAGAGATGTGGTGGGGCGAAGGCACTTTTACCTTAAACAAGTTTGAAGTAACTTTTTAATTTTACTTTTGCTTTGAGGTACTAGCCTGGATTATTCATGAGGATTCGGCGTTCAGAGGAAATCTGGCTAAACAGGTCGGCCGATCGTCTGAGAAACGTGCCCGCCACGTTTCGAGGAGGATGAGCCGAGATGTGACGCCAGATTTCTTCTGGCGTCGAATAGACACACTGCTATTGTGAAAAAGGTACCTAAAAAGTGGTTTGGTACTGTATACATAGCATTTCGCTAATATTTACTTATCGCCTCATGAATAATCCAGGCTAGGGAGTATTGCTATGGGCGCGATGGCGCCCACACATTGCAAGGTCACTTGAAATTGTCCACCGCGCCCTCTGAAAAAACTCTGCAAAAAACCTCTGCACACAAAACGTACAGAATAATAGCGAGAGGCAACTCCGGTAACGACAAATGAGCAGGCTATCAACGGTATTGCGCGCAAGTAACGCTGGTATGGAAGAGGCTTGAAAAGACTAGCAGGTATAGTTCATTCCCAACCGTCCACCATCTACATAGATAGTTTCTCCGGTAATATAACTTGCTTTATCACTGGCCAGAAAGGCGACTACATCACCGATTTCTCGTGGCTCTCCCACTCTCCCCATCGGTGTCCGGGACATCACCATTTTCATCGCTTCCGGGTTTGCATTGACGCCAGCCATCATTGCAGTATCTATTGAGCCCGGCCCGACAGCATTGACTCGAATACCATGGCTCGCCAACGCCAGTGACGCGGCTTTGGTCACCTGCATAACACCCCCCTTGGATGCGCAATAGGCGGCGATTGCCGGAATTGCGACCTGCGCATTAACCGACGACATATTAACAATGCTGCCCTTAACGCCCTGCTTTACCATGGATTTTGCGGCACGCTGTAACGCGTAGAACGTACCAACAAGATTCAGATCAATCACCTCTCGAAACTGTTCTATGGTGGTTTCCAGAAAATCACATGGCTGGGCAATTCCGGCATTGTTGACCAGAACAGATACCGTACCGACCTCGCTTTCAATTTTCTCGAACAGCTGATCAATCTCGTCCGTTTTACTCATATCGCACTGCATTGCGATTGCACCACCACCCAGTCGACTCGCGGCGTTCCTGACTTCCTCGCCGTTGATATCCGCAAGCACTATTTGTGCACCGTCTTCGCCTATGGCCTCGGCACAGGCATAGCCAATACCCTGCGCGCCACCGGTTACCAATGCTATGTGTTTCTCAGTCATATTCTGCCTCTGGCTTGTTCAATTCCGGACTCGCCTGTCGCACCGGAGCCTGTCTGTGGTTGTGTGGGTCATTGTTTGACTGGCTGTCGGGTTAGGATACCACTGTCGAAACCCTTTTGAGGCGAACCCCGCATTGACGTTAAGCCATTCGATGAAACTGGTTATGATACAGCGAGCAATGATGGATAGCCCAACCTAATGAAGAAAGCAGACTCCGTGACGACTAAAACCCGCGCTGATAAAACGCAGCTCACCGCGAGCCATTGGGGTGCTGCAGTAGTAGAAGTCGCAGACAACAAGCTGCACTCAATCACAGGTCATCGCGATGACCCGGACCCCTCCGACATTAACCGTAACTACCTGGATGCGGTAGACGGCCCCGCGCGCGTCCGCCAACCCGCTGTTCGAGCCAGCTACCTGGAAGGCAAGCGCAACTCGAAGCATCTGCGAGGCCGGGAACAGTTTATTGAAGTGTCCTGGGACACCGCCGAAGATCTGGTTGTCGCAGCTCTGCAGGAAAC
Source organism: uncultured Granulosicoccaceae bacterium (assembly GCA_964393885.1). Taxonomy (GTDB): domain Bacteria; phylum Pseudomonadota; class Gammaproteobacteria; order Granulosicoccales; family Granulosicoccaceae. Next base: position 20,376 of record CAYMVV010000062.1, read on the forward strand.
AATTAAACAACACGGCAATCAGGCTATTTTCGCAGGCTCCTACGGATGGGCCAGTGCGGGCCGCTTTCATCACGCTCAAAGTCAGCTGAAGCGATTTTTGAATTGTGCCGGTGGCTTTGTTCGCAGTGAGGGCAACTACAGTTATAACGCCGCTCTGGTGCTGATGCCTCACATTGTAGGCAACTACCGACAGCATCTAAAGCAGGCAACGCGCTGGGCAACGGTAAAGGACCATACGCAACTGGTCGTGATGTTTGGCGGATTACCACTGCGAAGCGCGCAGGTCGGTGGCGGTGGCATGGGCAGACATCGGCTTAAACACGAGCTGATTGCCTGCCGCGAAGCAGGCGTCGAATTTATTAACCTGAGTCCGTTGCGTACGGATGCAATCGATGAACTGAATGCCAGCTGGATAGCACCAAGACCCGGCTCCGATACCGCCGTGATGCTGGCGATTGCGCACACCCTGCTCACAGAGAACTTGCACGACACCGCGTTTTTACAGCGCTATACAAGCGGTTTTGACAAAGTTGCGGACTATCTGCTGGGTCGCAATGACGGACAGCCGAAGGACGCCGCATGGGCCAGCAAACTCTCCAATATAGAAGCCGACGTACTGCGCACACTGGCCAGACGAATGGCGTCGTCGAGAACCCTGATCTGCACCACCGCTGGTGTACAGCGTGCCGAGTCCGGAGAGCAACCTCTGTGGATGACGGTAACCCTTGCATCGATGCTCGGGCAAATTGGCTTGCCGGGTTGCGGCTACGGAATTGGTTACGCGGCAGACGCCAGTATCGGCACCACCGATCGCCCGCTGCCGTGGCCTTCACTACCTCAGGGCACTAACCCGATAGAAGACTACATCCCGGTTGCGGCGATTACCGATATGCTGATGCAACCCGGAGAGCCCTATCAATACAACGGTGAAGATCGCACCTATCCGGATATAAAACTGATGTGGTGGGCAGGCGGCAATCCATTCCATCATCATCAAGACCTGAATCAGCTGGTTAAGGCATTTCAACAACCCGAGACTGTCATCGTCGGAGAAATAAACTGGACCGGCACAGCGCGACATGCAGACATTGTTTTACCTTCAACTTCAACACTTGAGCGCAATGACTTTGGTGCCGGCACGCAGGATACCGCACTGATACCAATGCCTGCAGCCATACCACCAGTCGCAGGCAGCAGAGATGAGTATGACACCTACACGGCACTTGCCCGAAAAATGGGGTTCGCAAGTGAATTCACTCAAGATCGAACATCGCAGCAATGGCTGGACGCCATGTGGCAGACCATGCAATCTACCGCCGCGACCGCAGGCCGGCAACTACCCGACTTCGCCACTTTTTTACAGGGAGATATTATCGAGTTCGACAACCCGAACCCGACCCACACCTTTTTATCCGAGTTTCGCGCCGATCCGGAAAAAAATGCGTTGCCCACGCCTGACGGAAAGATTGCGTTGTTTTCCAGCGTCATTGACAGTTTTAATTACGCGGACTGCCCCGGGCATGCAAGCTGGCTGCCGCCGACTGAATGGCTGGGGTCACCTCTGGCAGACAGCTTTCCCCTGCATTTGATTTCGGGCCAGCCACAAACCCGCTTGCACAGTCAGTGGGACGACGGCGAGTACAGCCGCAGTAAGAAAATCAAAGGGCGAGAGCCCGTCCTGATTCATCCCACCGACGCGAAAGAACGTGGCATCGGGGACGGCGACATTGTTCGTATTTATAACAGTCGCGGCGCTTGTCTGGCAGGGGCAGTACTAACGGAAGATGTTCGACACCATGTCATATTTCTGTGGACCGGCGCCTGGTTTGATCCATCCACAAACGAGCAGCCTATGGATAAACACGGCAACCCGAATGTTCTGACGCACGACCGACGCACGTCCAGATTATCGCAGGGTCCGGCAGCGCATAGCACACTGGTCCAGCTGGAAAAATGGGATCAGCCTTTGCCGGATATCACGGCCTTTATTCCGCCTGTAGGGGGTAGGCCAGCGAACATCTCCTCCGACACTACTTAGCCAGTCGAAGGTAAGAGTTACCGCGAAAAACCGGTAGGAACCGGTGTAAGTTTTTAGCCGGAAAAATGTGATTGCGGGGCACGCAAGGATTACAAAAAAGAGCAACCGGCCGATCTATTGAAATTCAGGGATCTGACCGAACGGTCAGCGGTGTGTTACCGGAAAAGCCGTGCCGTGTATTCGATGGCCAAGCGCCATCGAATTGGCAGAAAGTTTCAATTATTTGACACTGCTGGCCAAATATTTGTCATGTAATTGACTGATTGCTAGTTCCCTTCCAGCAGTGCTTCCCACGTATAGCCAGAGCCTTCCAGTATTCGTCGAAGCTTCTTCAGTGCTTCCATCTGAATTTGCCTGACACGTTCGCGAGTAACGCCCAGCTCCTTGCCAACATCTTCCAGCGTAGTGCGCTCGTAGCCATGCAAACCAAAACGTCGTACGACCACTTCGCGGTGCTTGCTTTCGAGCTTCATCAACCAGTTGTTCATCTGCTTGTGAATACTCTCATCCTGAAGCTTCCACGCTGGATCAGGGTTGTTGTCATCAGGAATGATATCCAGCAAAGGCCGATCTCCGTCCGGCCCCAGAGACACGTCCACCGATGACACACGGTCCCGCAACCCCAGTAGTTTCTTTACGTCTTCAACCGGCTTTTCGCACTCGGCCGCTATATCTTCGGCAGTCGGCTCTTTGTCCATCTTCTGTTGCAGGCGTCGCTCCGCCTTCAGGTAGACGTTCATCTCTTTTACTACATGAATCGGCAGCCGAATGGTGCGCGTTTGATTCATCAGCGCACGCTCAATAGTCTGGCGAATCCACCAGGTAGCGTAGGTCGAAAAGCGAAAACCACGCTCCGGATCGAACTTTTCAACAGAGTGAATGAGTCCGAGATTGCCTTCTTCAATAAGGTCCAGCAGGGTAAGTCCGCGGTTCAGATAGCGTCGCGCTATCTTTACTACCAGCCGCAGATTGCACTCGATCATCTTGGCGCGAGATTTCTCGTCACCAGCCTGCGCCAGACGCGTGTAGTGCTTTTCCTCATCTGCAGTAAGCAGTGGGGAGTGTTCAATTTCCTTTAGATACAGCCGTGTAGCGTCCATGTCGCGCGATCGCGCCTTGCTGCTTGGAGATTTTTCCTTGGTTCGACGAAGCTGCGCGGCAAACGTCTCTTCGTCGTCGTCTAATTCCAGATCCTCGACTTCTGCTTCCGTTTCCTCGACTTCCTGCACCTCGTTAACGTTTCGATCTTCGTTATCGTTGCTGGAATCCCACTCTGTTAGTTGACTCTGACCCATTCTAGTTCTCCGCAATTTTGCGTTAATGTTCTATTATTATTGTTATTGTCAGTCGCCTGCCGCCGCTCGGCCTCATCAGTGTGGCCGTTGGGCGTAGCGCCACATGGGTGGCGCTTCGCAAACAACATGAGAACTAGTACTGCAATTATCGTGCCAACTTTGTCTTTATAACGGTGGTAAATACTCCACTGGGTTTACTGGCTCGCCATTTCGGCGGATTTCGAAGTGCAATTCGGTGCCGGCCGTCTTGTCTGTACCGACCGCAGCAATCACCTCACCTGCTTTAACTTTCTGATTTTCCTTAACAAAAATATCACTCACTTTTGAATAGGCGGTTAGGAAGTTATCTTCGTGACGTAAAATTACCAAATTGCCATAACTTGCCAAATCTCTGCCGCTGTAAACCACCTCTCCGTCTGCAGCTGCCTGGATGTTCGCACCTACGCCCGCGTCAATGTCCAGACCCTGGCGATTGATTTCCTGCAAATTGAATTCGCGTGTGATCAGCCCTTTGGCTGGCCAGTTCCATCCCTCTGTAGCCACGTTATCCACGGTGGTTACCGCTGGCACTGGCACCGGCACGCTGTCCACGCTGTCGATAACCGATATTTGTGTCGGTGACTCACCCACTCTGACGTCGTCGATAATGGTTTCCACGCCCTCGGGCCTTTCCACGTCATCAACTCTTACGACATCGTTGATTACCGGTGCGGGTGGCAAGGCTGTCAATTGGCCGCTGTCATCCTTGATGTACACAACCTGCTCATCGTCTGCAGTCAGAGGCTCATCATCGAGCAACAGATCCTGAGAAGGGCCCTGGATCGAAACCACTTCCTCTTCTGAAGCCTCGACCACGATACCTTCACTCGTGCTCACAGCCGAAATACTCTCAGGTCTTGCACCGGATTGAATCAGGCGCGCAGCCGGATCGTCCTGCCTGACCAGCAAGAGCCGCTGCCCCGGCACGAGACGCGTGACCTCCAGTGCATTTACCGCAACCAGCGAAGCCGGTGCTACATCATAGCGATCGGCAACTGATTCAAGCGTGTCACCTGGCTGAACCACATAGGTGTTCGAATCAAAGCGTATTTCCGGGATATCAACGGTTTCCAAAATCCCACAGCCACTTAGTGACAACAGGGAACCGGCACAGAAAGCGGTACCCATTTTCTTGTAGTTCATATTCAGCCTTATCAAATGCAGTGTGTGCTGTGCCAAGTTAACCGGATACCGCAGACCGCTGGGCCATCGAATGCGGCCTAAGCGTGGTCGCCATGTGCAACGGGTTGCGGTGCCCGAACTAACAGTAGCGTTTCAATAAACAAACGGGATGTGCGTCCAGCCGTTCACTCATGCTCACTTTATACGGCACTCAAAAAAAAACTGCAATTAAAACAGATGACAGGAAGTACTTCTTAATGAAGATACTACTTATTTGTAACCTGTTAACGCTTCACGCCCTGACACGAACGGCACGAATCTGACCCCCTCGACTCGTTCAACCTTGGCGGGCTGGCCTGAGCAGCAACGCACAATGGATAGTTGCTGGGTCTTATCCTGTGCCCCGACAGGCCCGATCAGTACTCCCCCGTCACGAACCTGTTGCAGTAACCCGACCGGAATTTCCTCCATCGCTGCGGTAACGATCACTGCATCGAACGGTGCCTTTTCCGTCCAGCCATTAACCCCGTCGCTATAGCATGTTCGAACATTGTTGTAGCCGAGCCGACGCAGCCGCTGGCTGGCTCGGCAGGCAAGCGAGCTGATTCTCTCACTGGTGTACACCTGATCCACCAACTCCGCCAGCACTGCGGCCTGGTAGCCGGAACCGGTACCGATCTCCAGAACCTTTTGCACGGGCTTGTCGGGGGCCAGGCTGGCCATGACACACTGCGTCATCAAAGCGACCACATAGGGCTGTGAAATAGTCTGCCCCTCTCCGATTGGCAAAGAACAGTCCTCGTAGGCCCGACTCTCCAGCGCCTCATCGACAAACATGTGCCGGGGCGTTGCAACCATCGCCTCCAGAACTGCCTCGTTAGTGATGCCCGCGGCTTCGAGTCGATCGGCCAGACGAACTCTGGTTCGCCGTGACGTCATACCGCTACCGCGTATTCGCGCCTCCATATTCATGCCGCCACCTCCGCTATCATTTGCCCCAGGCGATCTATTTTCGCGCTGTCTGTCATGTCTGTGGTAATTGGCGTTAGCGAAACGAATTGATGTGCAATGGCATGAAAATCAGTACCGGCAGCGGTGTCAAACGGCTCACCAGCTGGCCCTATCCAGTAAATATCATTGCCACGCGGATCCTGTTCAATAATCGGGTTATGGCCGCGTTTGCGTGCGCCAAGTCGAGTCGCAGAAAAGCCCGCAATTTCGTCAAACCCGACCGGTGGAATGTTTACATTGATCAAACTGACATCCTGCAAACTCTTATTCATAATAAACCCGCTGACGATCTGCTGCGCCACTCGAGCCGCACAACTAAAATCTGTGCTGTCACCCGCGAGTGAAAAGGCAATTCCCGGCACACCATGCAGCACGCCTTCCAGCGCCGCCGCTACCGTGCCTGAGTAAAGAACGTCATCACCAAGATTAGCTCCGTGGTTAATACCACTGACGACAAGGTCAGGCGCCCAGTCAAGCAAGCCGTTTAAAGCAATGTTGACACAGTCCGCCGGCGTCCCCTGCAAACCATACACATCTGCTTTGTGTTCGGTAGCCCTTACAGGATTCATTAACGTCAGTGAGCTACTGGCAGCACTGCAATTTCGATCGGGAGCAACCAGTTTTACTTCAGCAATTTCGCACATTGCCTGATAAAGTGATGTAATGCCGTCCGATTGCCAACCATCATCATTCGAGACCAGTATTTTCATTTATTATTCTTGTTTTGCTTTTCTAGTTCTGGCTTTTTTTCACAGCGCTCACCCTGCAAAACAGGCGCCCTGTGTTTTATCTATATTACCAAAACAGGCGCCGGGCACCTCCGCACACCATGTTAATTAAGAGTAAATTCCGTCCACCATGGTGGCTTCGTAATCCACATGCGCAAACGCTGGTGGCGGCAAAAATCATGCGCCACCCATCGTCGAGGATGTATCGCGAAAGACTGGTCACACCGGACAACGACTTTGTCGATATAGACTGGAGCGATGAAGGATCGATACCCAAAACCATTCCAAACGCTATACCAACAGCCTCGCTAACAACCTCGCCGACAGCAATGCCAGGCCAGGCGCCCGCGGATGACGAAAGCTTGCGACTCAACCCTGCGTCACCAACGCCTGCAAACAAACCGCTTGTCATTATTTTTCATGGATTGACAGGCTCCAGCAACTCTACCTATGTCAGAGCACTTGCCCATGGCTTAAACGGACTTGGCTATCGATCAGTCGCAATGAACTTTCGTGGCTGTAGCGGTGAGCCCAATCTTAAAAGGGAGTCCTATCACTCCGCACACACAAAGGACATCAGCTTTGTAATAGATTCAATAAGACAGCGCTTTCCCGATGCCCCACTGGCGGCCACCGGGTATTCACTGGGTGGAAACGCGCTGCTTAAATATCTGGCAATCACGCCGGACAATCCGCTGCAACACGCAATTTCTGTTTCGCCCCCGCTACAATTGGAAGAAGGTGCAAAGCGCATGCAAAGCGGGCTGTCTAGAATCTATCAAAACCGGTTGGTCGGACAACTGAAGAACGCGCTGGACGAAAAACACCAGCGCTACCCGCACCTCGGCATCGACCAAATCAGTTACAAGAGTGCACGGACCTTTCGCGAGTTCGACGCCGCAGCGACTGTGCCGCTACATGGCTTTGAGAGCGTTGATCACTATTATGAGAGTGCAAGTACATTGAAAGACTTGCCGTTGATAAACACATTGACGCATGTGTTGTTTTCGCAGGATGACCCGTTTTTTACCAAAGTCTGCATTCCGTCATCAGATGCAATGAGCGCACAGGTGACATTTGAATTATCAGCACGAGGCGGACACGTTGCATTCATCGGCAGCTCAGGTATCTTGCGCGGCCACAGCTGGCTGACAGATCACCTGTGCGCCCTTCACCATCATCGATTTCAGGACGCTATAGATCGTGCCCGATAGCGGAGTGTTCTGCTCCCCGCTAACAACCGCAACGCGCAAACCTGGCTGCTGCATCAAAGAGCAAGCGCGATACCGATGGTGTGATGAAGGGTTCGGGCAGGTATTCGCTACTGTTTGTAGATCAGTTTTACTGCACCACCAAAAGACTGCCTCGCCACACGATCGATGTGATCGAGAATAACCTCTCGCTGTTCATCGCTGAGGCTCCTGAATGCGATACCCGCAAAAAACCGATCCTTTTCGCCCTTTTGGCTGTCTTCACCTGAATTGACGATACGCCCGCCCACAACCAGGGTGTTTCCGGACGGAAACAACTTAAGCGTCAGGGTCACCATATCACCGACAGCAAAAGCCTCGTGATGGAAGCATTTAAACCCGTTCGGGCTTAGACTGATGACGTGGGTGGGATGATCGGGCAGTTCTACCTGCCGAATATCAGAATCGTTTGCAGCTTCGCCGTCTACTACCTCAATATTTAAGGCTATCGCATCGGACACCCTTCGATATTCGCGGCGTTCGGTATTTCTATTCAAGGCGTTATCGGCCATGTCTTCTCCAGTGTACTGCACACCTGCCCAATTGCATCTGAGGGCGCTACAGCTTTTATTGTTTAGCGCGTGTATCGGCACAATGTGAAATCAATTTAGCGCCAATTGTGTTGCATTTGCATTTTCCCCGTTCTGAAGACAGAAGACAGCAGACGGAAGACGGAACAATCAAACTCTGACAGCTCCCGCATCGTCTGTGATCTGCACCCCGTACCGCATGGCGACTAACGTCAACGTGACCAGGTCGTGACCGATCTACAACATTCCTGTAGAATTCCCCCATTATTCAATTAAGTAGCGCCAAGCCAAGGCTTGTAAGTTATTGAATAATATAATGCGCCCCTAGCTCAGCTGGATAGAGCGTGCCCCTCCTAAGGGCGAGGTCGCAGGTTCGAATCCTGCGGGGCGCGCCAAATTCGCCTTTTGTTGCCTGTTGTGGTGCGGCATCCGATGATGCTGCATCAACCACCGCGGCAAGCTGCAAATCAATCTACAAAACAAACTCAGGCAGGAAAGTGTAAATGGAGTCGAGAGCAGCGATTGCGGTCAAAGCCGGAGCCCCTCTGGAAGTCGGCACTGTCGATATCGAAGGACCCAAAGCCGGTGAATGCCTGGTCGAAATCAAGGCCACCGGTGTATGCCACACCGATGAGTTCACCTTATCCGGCGCTGACCCGGAGGGAATCTTTCCAGCCGTACTCGGCCATGAAGGCGCCGGGGTTGTCGTCGAGACCGGCCCGGGCGTTACCTCACTGAAAAAAGGCGACCATGTCATACCGCTTTACACGCCTGAATGCCGCGTATGCGACTACTGCACTTCCGGCAAAACCAATCTGTGCCAGCAAATTCGGGAGACTCAGGGTCGGGGCCTGATGCCGGATAACACGAGCCGTTTTTCTCGCGGCAACGACAAGATTTTTCACTACATGGGAACATCCACGTTCTCGAATTACACTGTTGTGCCTGAAATTGCGCTCGCCAAAGTTCGCGAGGACGCGCCGTTTGAAAAAATTTGCTACATCGGTTGCGGTGTAACTACCGGCATCGGCGCCGTCCTCAATACCGCACAGGTAAAACCCGGTGACAACGTCGTCATTTTTGGCCTCGGTGGCATCGGACTTAACGTCATTCAGGGCGCCCGGCTTGCAGGAGCCGACATTATTGTCGGTGTCGATCTGAACCCCGCCAGAAAAGAAATGGCCGAACAATTCGGTATGACGCATTTTGTCAATCCAAAGGAAGTCGAAGGCGATCTCGTACCCTACCTGGTTGATTTAACTAAAGGTGGTGCAGACTACTCCTTCGAGTGCATCGGTAACGTCGATGTCATGCGACAGGCGCTGGAGTGCTGCCACAAAGGCTGGGGCACCTCTATCATCATTGGCGTGGCACCCGCCGGTGCAGAAATATCAACCCGGCCATTTCAACTGGTGACAGGCAGAAATTGGCGCGGCACAGCCTTTGGCGGCGCCAAGGGCAGAACTGATGTTCCGAAGATTGTTGACTGGTATATGGATGGCAAAATTCAAATCGATCCACTCATCACCCACGTCATGCCATTGGACGAGATCAACACGGCGTTTGACCTGATGCACAAGGGTGAATCCATCAGATCGGTAGTTACGTTCTAGATTTCCAATAATCTATACAGTCAATACAGAACGTTCGCATAAATAGAGCTTAAGTAACGAAAACTAAAAACATAAAAACGTGCCACGAAAAAGGCCAGCGCAAAACGCTGGCCTTTTTCTTTTAGCTGTATAAAAAATCAGTAGCAGATATTAAATCTATATTTCAAAGCGACGGCAACGCCTCTATTTAAACACGGGTTAATCACGGGTTAATTACGGGCATTACAAGGGGCATTACAAGGGGCATTGTGCAACTTACTCGAAGTAAACGCTGACCGTTCCAAGATCACCGAAATCTGCAGAAATTGTTGACCCGCCAGGCGCTTCTATTGGCCTGATAAACGAACCTGAAATAACCACCTCTCCGCGTTTTATCGACTCTCCATAAGTGGCCAATCGATTGGCCAGCCACACGATTCCCTGCGCCGGATGATTTAAAACACCGGCGCCCAGACCGGTTTCCTCAACCTGTGCGTTGCGTGACACAATCGCTCCGGCGCGACGCATATCCACCGCATCAGGTCGAACCGGATTGCCACCCATAACGATACCGGCATTAGCGGCGTTATCCGCAATGGTGTCATTCACATTGCGCGTCTGCCCGCTGGCAGGATCGGCTCTGAGTATTCGGGTATCCAGAATCTCGAGTGCCGGGCAAATGTAATCTGTGGCATTTAATACATCGAGCAAGGTGACATTTTGCGCATCCAGATCATCCTTGAACACAAAGGCAATTTCTGCCTCGATCCTCGGTTGAATAAACCGGCCAGCTGGTACGGTTGCACCGTTATCAAACCACATATCATCAAGCAACACCCCGGAGTCCGGGATATCTATATTCAAAGCCATCTGCATTGCCCGCGAGGTAAGCCCGATTTTCCATCCAATCCGACGCCGACCTGATTGTATCTTGCGCTCTACCAATGCCGACTGAACCGCGTACGCGTCGTCCATATCCATTTGCGGAAATTGCAACGACAACAAACCGATTTGCTCTCCGCTCTGCTCGGCCGAAAACAATCGCTCTGCCGCATCGGCAATCTGCTCGGGTGTCATACAGATTCTCCGGGCAGCACCTCGTCAGCAACCTCGTTTCGCAACGTACCAATACCCTCGGCCGTGACCTCGACAACATCGCCGGCCACCAGCCACTTCGGTGGATCAAAGCGGGCGCCGGCACCGGTCGGTGTGCCGGTAACGATGACATCACCTGGCATCAGCGTGGTAAATGTCGAAATGTAGTTAATTAAAAAGCGAAAGTTAAACATCATTCTGCTGGTGCGATCATCCTGCCGCAGCTCTCCGTTCACTGTGGTGGTCAGCCGTATATCCGCAATCTGGCTTTCATCGCGATAGGGGATTAGCCAGGGGCCAAGTGATCCGCTTGAATCAAAGTTCTTACCCTGTGTCACGTTAAATTTCGCATGGCGCAACCAGTCGCGCAAACACGCCTCGTTGCACAGGGTGACACCGGCAATGTGGTCGAGCGCCTTATCCTCGGTGATATGTCTGCCCGCCTTGCCAATAACCAGCACCACCTCACCTTCGTAGTCAAATTGTGTCGACGCCTGTGCGCGTATGATGGGTTGCTCATGCCCGACAAAAGACCTTGCGAAACGTGGAAACAGCGACGGATACGCAGGCGCTTCCTGACCATCCTTATACTCTTCGTTGCGGGCCGGATAATTGACCCCCACACACAGTATTTTCTCGGGAAAATGGATTGGTGGCAGAAACTCGGTTTCAGCCGTGTCTATATCCGCTGCAAGTGACGCCGCCTCATCAGACAAACTCAACAGAGCGTTATCGGTAATTACATCCTTCAGACTGGCCCAGCGCTTCTGGAACCGTGCAGACAAGTCCACCAGACCGTCTGGTTTCGCCAGACCATACTTAACCTGGCCCTTGTGCATGAAGGTTACAAATTGTTGTTCGCTCACAGCGCTTTTCCTGATCCGATGGTCTTGAATTCCATTGTACTGCAAGCGTATGAGTGGCTGTTATTTGATTCGGAAGCACTGACAGACCTGTCGTAGTCTGCCTGCAACGGATGTCCTTTTTACCTTCTGCTAACTCTTGCGCAACCGCGGGTGAATAGCGTTTTGTTTCCAGCTGAGCGATGCGTTTATCTCACGAATCTCGAATGACAGTGCAAAGTGCGGTTGCTGTAGCTGCTCGACAAGAAACTCCTGCAACGCAGTAAATATGGCATCGCCAATGGCTTTCTTGTCGTCCTGGCTACGACCTTCCCCCAGCCGCAGAGACAAGTCGATAAAGGCATTTTCGGCCAGATCATCCGCCACGGTGTATACCTCACAGCGCACGCCACGCACCCGCACGGCACCAATCTCAAAAAAACCGGTATCCAGCGCAGTTTTTAGAATAAGCTCACTCAAAACCTTCAGATCGACTTGCCGCTCAATATTGGCCGAGTATTCGAAGCTAAAATGTGGAATGATCTTTCTCCCGAATAATTTTCATACGACAACAGGGTTTCAGCGCGGTAGAGGCTCTGCCACCGCGCCGGATTGTATAGCGTTTTCTTTTACAAATATCAAACATACTATGCGACGCAGGAAGACCTGCTTTTTAACCACAGGCACTGTGAAAACAAATCTCTGCGCGATATGCTCGCCATCTCTTGAATAATCCGGGCTAGTGAATTCCTTGCGCCTACTGATCTACAACGCACTACTGTACACGCTGTCGCCAGTTTTGCTGGCGTTCACCGTGGTACAGGCTATCAAGCGCAAGGGAGGCTGGCAATTTCTGTCGGCAAGATTAGGTTGGCGCAGAAAGCTGACACCCGCTCGGTTGCTACAAGAGCGGGCACAGACGAAAGACCCGACACAACAACAGCCACACAAGCAAGGCAACACACCAACAAAGCCGATGTCTGGCGACAACAGCGTTCTACCACCGCGCAGATTGTGGTTTCATGCGGCTTCGGTAGGCGAGGTAAATTCTGTGCTACCGCTTCTACATTATATTGGTAGCGCATGGCCGGAGCTTCCAGTTGTTGTCACGTGCACAACACCGGAATCACTCGGCATTTTGCGAAGCTCGGCACCTGGCAATGTTACAAGTGACTACGCCCCCATTGATTTTTACCAGTCAGTAAACGCACTGTTCAAACAGCTCAACCCTGTTGCGCTCATTGTGGTCGAAACCGAAATCTGGCCCAACCTCTATACCTCTGCCCACAGGCATCAGGTACCGTTGATTATCATCAATGGCAGACTCAGTGAAAAAACACTCAATGCCCCACGATTTATACTTGGCATTTACCAACAGGTTCTACAGCATGTGACATTGCTGCTCTCACGCTCTGACACAGATGCCGAAAACTTCAAAAAGCTGGGTGTTGCCGACAATCGTGTTAAAACACTGGGAAACATCAAAACCTATAGCGGAAATCCCGTTCAGGCCACGGCGCTACCGGAACTTGAAAACTCAAACTATCTGCTCGCCGCATCGACTCACGATCCGGAAGAACAGCAACTCTGCGATGCCCTTAGTGCAACCGGTTTACTACTGGTAATCGCCCCAAGGCATATTCAACGCAGCAGTGAAATTCAACAAATGCTAAAAGCGCGCAAGATTGCTTTTGCCACCCGCAGTCGCAACGAAGAGGTTACCGCAGATACCCGGGTGTATCTGGCAGATACCACAGGCGAGATGGACAGGCTTATCGCCAACGCCACCATAGTTTTTGTCGGAGGATCACTTATTGACCGCGGCGGACACAATGTACTGGAGCCTGCCGTTCAGGGTAAAGCGGTACTGACCGGCCCCCACCATAAAAACTTTATTGCAGAAATGCAGCTGCTGTCTGATCACGATGCTGTTTGTGTCGTTAGTGATGCAACAGAACTCGCTACAGTCTGTGCAGGCCTTCTTGATAGGCCTGCGCAGCGCAAAGCAATGGGGGACTCCGCCAGACGCGCAGTTGAAAGCAGTAAACATGTATTTGACCACTACAAAGCCGAGATAGACAAGCTGATAAAGCAGTACTCCTAGCTGCACTGCTCGTTTACAGAGGGCGTTCACAATGCACCACTGCGATACTCGTTCGCACAGCTCCTTTACACAGCTCGTGCGCACAGCTTCCACCGCTTCCCGCATGTCTCGTTTCAGGTTTACTAATTTATCGCAGCGCGAATTTATAACACCATACAGGTTTCTATTGCTCTACCTTTTCTTCACGATAAATTGAAAAACCGCGCGACTGATAGTTGGATAGTGCAGAAGGATGGTCCAGCGAACAGGTATTCACAATGACTTTTGCGGTCGGCGCCCACAACCATGCCTGGCAAACCGCCTCGGTCAGCAAATAGCCACCCATGCCTTTGCCTGTAAACGGTGGCGCCAGACCAAAGTATGCGAGCTCAGTGACGTCTTCCTCTCGCTTTTTCAACTCAAAATAACCGGCTATGCTGCCTTCGTATTTTGCGATCCAGGTACGCAGGCTATCGTCTTCCGCATAGTCACGCCACCGATCTGCGCTCCAGTCAAGTTTGTCGTGCCACTGCCAGTCTTCACCAACAAGCTGATACAAAAACCGATTAACGCGATACTGCTTTACTCTGGACTCTTCGATCACCAGACCATGCGACTCTGTCTTTCGCTGAAGATCGTTCAGTGAGTCCATTTGCAGATACCAGATAGTTACCTCAGTCATTGATTTACTCGTGTTTGTTTT